>NZ_JACAWW010000015.1:0-726655 GCF_020075515.1 Bacillus sp. KS1
GTCCTGCAACGATATTAGCCGAACTGGACAAGTTCACGACCTCATTCATGGGGAAAGTAGACGAAATCGCAAGCAAGTTCAGCCCTGCAACGATTTTAACTGAACTGGACAAGTTCACGACTTCATTCATGGGGAAAGTGGACGAAATCGTAAGCAAATTCAGTCCTGCAACGATATTAGCCGAACTGGACAAGTTCACGACCTCATTCATGGGGAAAGTAGACGAAATCGCAAGCAAGTTCAGCCCTGCAACGATATTAGCCGAACTGGACAAGTTCACGACCTCATTCATGGGAAAAGTGGATGAAATCGCGAGCAAATTCAGCCCTGAGACGATTTTAGCCGAGCTGGACAAGTTCACGACCTCATTCATGGGAAAAGTGGACGAGATCGCAAGCAAATTCAGCCCGGAGACGATTTTAGCAGAGCTGGACAAGTTCACGAGCTCATTCATGGGAAAAGTGGACGAAATCGCGAGTAAGTTCAGCCCTGAGACGATATTAGCCGAGCTGGACAAGTTCACGAGCTCATTCATGGGAAAAGTGGACGAAATCGCGAGTAAGTTCAGCCCTGAGACGATATTATCAGAACTGGATAAATTCACTGATTCATTTATGAAAAAGATAGATGACGTTGTCAGCAAATTCAGTCCGGAGGCCATATTGAAAGAGCTGGATCATTTTACTGATTCGTTTATGAAGAAAGTCGACGACGTTGTCGGTAAATTCAGTCCTGATAAGCTAATCGACCGCGCCGAACAATTTGTAAATGACACGATCGACCGAATTTCTGAGAAATGTGATTTTCTCAATCCCGATAAGATTTTGGAAAAAGTGGAGCAGTTTACATCCTCACTGTTCGGAGGCATTGATAAAAAGTTCGGCAAATTCAGTCCTGATGCGATCATCGAAAAAGCCGAGGCATTTGTTGATAAAATTGTCAGCAAGATTGCAAAGAAATTTGAGAAATTCAGCCCGGACAAAATCATCGAAAAAGCCGGGGAATTAATAGAAAAAATATTTTCAGGAATCGCTGAAAAATTAGGCAAACTCAATATCGGCGGATTATTAGGAGGCGGCACGAAAAAAGAAAAGAGTAAGGGCAACAGCCCGAAGCGTCCTGATCTGACAAAGGGTCCGCAGCGCACGGTAACAGCGCCAAAATCTTCAGGAAAGTCAGCCAAAAAAACCGGCGGGGCTTTGGGGGGCTGCTGCTGCTGTACCGGAGTGACGAGGGGCAAAAGCAGTAAAGTCGAAGAGCGGAATAAATCTTCAAAACGAGGTTCATCCGCAAAGGGAAGCAAACAGGCATCCGTAAATACGCCGAAAACAAAAGGGGCAGGTAAAGGCATCGGCGCGCTTTTGAAAGGCTTGGGAGATTCAAAGGCGCTAAAAGGCGGTATGAAAGGGTTAAAAGGTGCCGCTAAAGGAATTCCCGGCATAGGTGAATTGTTATCACTCACTGATTTAGCCGGCATCAATAAAGATAATGCAGGAGAGAAGGTCGGCTCAGCAGGCGGCGGTCTTGCCGGAGCCGCGGCCGGAGCGGCAATCGGCAGCGTTGTTCCCGGAGTGGGCACATTAATCGGCGGCGCGGTAGGCGGCATCGCCGGCAGTTTAGGCGGTTCCAGCTTGGGAGAGGCCTTTGATTCAGGAGCTTTGAAAGACACGTGGAATGATATTTCCAAAGCGGCGCAAAGTGCTTGGACAACAATACAAGATACTTGGGGAAGCGTTTCATCCTGGTTCATGGAAAATGTATGGACGCCGGTTTCATCAGCTGTCGTCGGAGTGGCGACAAGCATCTGGTCAAATATCGTGAATGCGTGGACAACGATTCAAGGGATTTTCAGCACGGTGTCATCCTGGTTCATGGAGAATGTATGGACGCCGGTTTCATCGGCTGTCGTCGGAGTGGCAACCAGCATCTGGTCAAATATCGTGAATGCGTGGACGACGATTCAGGGTGTCTTCAGCACAGTATCCGGCTGGTTTATGAGCACGGTGTGGGGGCCCGTAAAATCGGCTGTCGTCGGAGTAGCGACGTCCATTTGGAGTAAAATCACAGGAGCTTGGGATAAAATTAAATCCGTTTTCAGTACGGTTTCCGGCTGGTTCATGGATATTGTCTGGAATCCGGTGAAAGACATGGTGAAAAATGTCGGTAAAGGAATATCAGATGCTTTCCAGACTGCTTTAGATACGGTAAAGGGTATATGGAAAGGGTTAAGCGGCTGGTTTGAGAAACATATAAAAGAACCTCTTGTAAAAGTGGGAACGGCCATATCAGATGCTTTTTCTGCAGCATTCGACTGGGTGAAAAAGATTTGGGATAAAACCGGCGGCAAAATGATTTCAGGCATAATGAACTTTGTCACAGGAGGCGGCGGAGATAAAAAGAAAAAACCAGACAAAAACGCCACAGGCGGCTACATTACAAAGCCGACCATTTCCTGGATTGGTGAAGCCGGTAAAGAATTTGTCATCCCCGTCGACAACAATCGCGGACGCGGAAAGATGCTGCTTTCACAAGCTGCGTCTAAGCTCGGCATGCGTGTTGTCGATGATATGGGCGCGGCTTCGGCTCAGTCTTCTGCTGTTCCGGCGGGAACGGGCAGTGTTTCTTCTTCTGCATCTGTGTCGGCCGCAGCGTCTGTGGATTCTTCCGGATTTGCCGGGACGGCTTCATCACTCGGCAAACAGTTTACTGAAGGCTTTGACAGCGGAATCAGCGAAAAAGCGGTGGATATGGACGGCTGGAAGGAAAAAAACATCGGAACGCCGTTCAATGCCCTCATTTCGTCTTCATCCGGTTACGGAAAGCAAGTCGTTGCGGGCTATGCCAAAGGTCAGAATACTTCGCCGACGGGCACCGATTCATTTTTAAAAACAAAGGTGAAAACACCTTATCAATCGGCGGTTAACCAATCGTCATCATGGGGCGCCGCAACGGTGAAAGGATATTCGGCCGGACAGAATGCAAAAGATACGGGAACGTCGCAATACGTAAGCACACATATCAATAAACCGTTTGTGCAATCAAGAGATTCCGCGAACGGCTGGGGGTCAGGCCTGATCGGACACTTCGTATCAGGGATGACTGCAAAAGGAAGCGAAGTCAAACAGGCGGCCAAAGATATGGCCAAAAAAGTCGAGGACGCATTCAGGGAAGAGCTTGATATTCACTCTCCTTCCCGTGTCATGATGAGTCTCGGACGCTTTGCTTCAGTCGGCGTCGTCAAAGGGCTCAGCTCAGTTGACGTAAAAAAATACGCCGAAAAACAGGCAGGCTCGCTTGCAGCAGCCTTTTCCGGCATGGGTGCAGCGGGAGGAAGCGTCAAAGAGTGGCTTTTGGCCGCAATGAAAGCAACCAATACGCCGATCAGCTGGCTTCCGGGATTAATGACGATCGCACAGCATGAGTCAGGCGGCAACCCTAATTCCATTAATCTATGGGACAGCAACGCCAAAGCCGGACACCCGTCACAGGGGCTTATGCAGACGATTCCAAGCACCTTTGAAGATCACAAAGCGCCGGGCATGAATGATATCAGAAATCCAATTCACAACGCCGCTGCCGCTATCGGCTATATTAAAAGCCGATACGGCTCGATCAGCAATGTCCCCGGGATTAAAAGTATGGCTCATGGAGGCCCTTATGTCGGTTATGCCAATGGGGGTCTGATTACCAAGGAGCAGATCGCCCGTGTCGGCGAAGGGAACAAACGAGAGTGGATCATCCCTGAAGAGCGGGGCATCCGGGGCCGTTATCTGCTGCAAAAAGCGGCTCAAGCGCTCGGCATGGAAGTGTCCGATCCGTCCCAGACGGAATCGGCGGCGCTTTCAGCCGGCACGGTTTCCGCAGCCGTTAAAGGCGGCGGCCAAACCGTTCAAAAAACGGGAACAAAAGAAATTAAAATCGAATTCAGCGGCGATCAGCATTTCCATAACGGACAGGACGCCGACGGCCTCGCCGCCAAAATCAAACAGGCGCTGATTGATGAACTGCAAAAAGACATTTATACCGGAGCAAAGGGGGCTGTTGCTTTTGACTAAATCTGTTTACGAATTTTGGCTGTCTCAGGGGAAGGACAAGCTCCGGCTTCCCGTTCTTCCTGAAGCGATTGATATCGCAAACAGCGTGCAGAATGATTCCGTGAAAGTCACCGGACTTGGAGAGGTGACGTTTATCGAAGAACCGGGAGCGAAAGAAATTTCGTTCTCTTCTTTTTTTCCGAAACGGTACAGCCCGATTGCCGAATATCAAAGCATCCCTTCGCCGGAAAAAGCCATTTCAGCCATTGAAGCATGGATGAAAGCGAAAAAACCCGTTCAGTTTTTGATTACAGGGACAAAAATCAATGTCACATGCAGCATTGAAAGCTTTAATTACAGCGAAGGTGACAATGAAATCGGCGACCGGAATTTTGATATCGTACTGAAAGAATATAAAACCGCTTCGCCAAGAAAAATCAAACAAAAGAAAAAAACGAAAGCGAAGCGCCCGTCCAAAGCTTCACCCAAAACATATACCGTCAAAAAAGGGGATACGCTTTGGGACATCGCCGGCAAGTTTTACGGAAAACACACGGAGTGGCGGAAAATCTGGAACGCGAATAAAACCGCCATGATTAAGCGCAGCAAACGGAATATCCGGCAGCCGGGGCATTGGATCTTCCCGGGGCAGAAGCTGAAGATACCGCAATGAAACGGGTGAAAAGATGATTGAACTATTTGTCATAAAAGAAACGGAGTGGATCGAGCTTGTCACAGAAAGCGTAACGCTGGAAGGACACAGATATCAGGCGCCCCGCTCCATCGAAGCGACGATTGTTGTAAAGCAGGGCAGCCAGACGTATTACGGCGTATCAGAAGGGGATACGGTTTTGTTCAAATGGAACGGAAAAGAACTGTTCCGCGGCGTTGTTTTTGCAAGAACGCCTGATGAGCATACCGTCGCCTTCACCGCATACGATATGCTTCAATACCTTGTGAAAAACCAGGACGTTTACGTGTTTTCCAACAAGCGCGCCGATCAAATATTAAAAAGGATCGCCAGCGATTTTCAAATTCCCGTCACATCCATTGCCAACACAGGCCATACCATTAAATCACTCGTTTTTAAAAATGATACAAGCCTTTACGATATGATGATAAAAGCGTTAAAGCAGACAAAAAGCCAGACGGGGCGCAATTATCAGCTCTATTCAGAAAAAGGCAGGCTCGGCTTGCGTGAATGGCCGGAGCCGTCTGACATATGGGTGCTGGAAACAGGAGTTAATATTACAGGGTATCAATACAGCACCTCAATTGATGACACCGCAACCCGTGTCGTCATGCGGCTGCAAAAAGACAATAAAACGATAAAGGCTTCCGCCTCAGACAGCGCGGGCATGAAAACATTCGGCGTTTTGCAGTATACCGAAACGGTTTCTGACGACATTAATGAAGCCCAGCTGAAACAGCGCGCAAAAGTGAAGCAGGCTGAGAAAAAAGGCGTTAAGAAAGAGCTGAAAAATATACAGGCGATCGGTATTCCTGGGTTGGAAAGCGGGTTGCCTGTCTATATTTCAATTCCGGAAATCGGGCTGAAGAAAACCTATTATGTAGATACGGACCGCCATGAATTCCAAGGAACAAAACATACCATGACGATTGACGTCACGGAGAAAAATTCACTGCCGGAGGGGACATCCTGATGAGATTAAGTGATGCCATTAAACATTTAGCCGTCGGAGCGATTGACGCCGAAGCGCCGGTGGAGCTGATGCCGGCCGAAGTGACCTCCGTTTCGCCGCTCGAGCTGAAACTGAAAGATCACGACAAACTTTTGATTCCGTCTGATGCACTCATTGTGCCGAAGCGGCTGAGATCCGGAGAAGATGATCAGCTCCAGGCGGGAGATCGGGTGATGACCGCCGCTTTAACAGGAGGACAGTCTTTCTTTATACTGGACAAAATTTAACCGGCATCCGGACGGAGATGTACGAGAATATCAGCCTATTAAAGCCGCTTCATCTGCCGAAGAGGGCTTTTTTACATGAACAAATCTAAAAGGAGCGGGTGCAATGGCCCTGACACCGGAAATCGAATTTGAAGATTTGGAGGATGCGAGTGAGGCCGTTGAGACTTCACAAACCTACCGAATTGATTTTGAAAACAACCGGATTACCAATGAACTGATAAACGGACTGGACGCAATCAGACAATTCGTCTATATCGCTCTTCACACAGAACGGTATTCATATTCGGTTTTCAGCCATGATATCGGAAACGAACTTCAGGAAGTGCTTTCAGATCAGAACACGACGGATGCTTATAAAAAAATGGAGATCCCAAGACTGATAGAAGAAGCCTTGCTGTATGATGACCGTATTTTGGCCGTTACCAATTTTGAGATTGAGAAAAAAGATGATGCCTTCATCGTCTCTTTTACCGTTGAAACTGATGAGGGCATGCTTGAGATAGAGGAGGTGCTGGGTGAGGATGTTTGAAGCTCAGACGTTTGACGACATTATGGACAGAATGCTGGCGCGCGTTACGGCGGATATTGATACGAGAGAAGGCAGCGTCATTTACAATGCGCTCGCGCCTGCGGCCGCTGAGCTCGCAAAGTCTTATATTTGGCTTGATACCGTGCTGGAGCTCGTGTTCTCCGATACGGCTCAGGGAGAATTTCTGGACAGGCGTGCTGCTGAAGCGGGAATTGAACGAACACCTGCCACAAAAGCGGTCAGAGCCGGAGAATTCACAGCGGGCATCACCATTCCGCCAGGCTCCCGTTTCTTCGTTGATAACCTGTATTTTCAATATACGGGGGATGGAACGCTTGAATGTGAAACAGCCGGTGAAGCTGGCAATGCCGGCATTTCAGGGCAGAACATGCTGCCGCTTGATACGATACCCGGGCTTGAGAAAGCAGTCATGCGCGATATATTAATTCCCGGCCGTGAGGAAGAAGATGACAACAGCTTAAGGGCGCGCTATTTTACCCGTGTCCGCCGGGAAGCAGTCAGCGCAAATAAACAGCACTATAAACAATGGGCCGAAGAGGTTGACGGCGTCGGCAGGGCAAAAATCTTTCCGCTTTGGAACGGAGCCGGAACGGTGAAGGTTGTCATCACAAATGCGAATTTGGAACCGGCATCAGATATTCTGATCAAAAAAGTAAAGGATTATATTGATCCGGACGAAGGGCAGGGAGAAGGACAGGCGCCGATCGGAGCGGCAGTAACGGTGGAAAGCGCCGTATGGAAGGAAATCGAAATCTCCGCTTCCGTGCTGCCTGAGCTGAACAGCTCGATCGATGACGTAAAAGCGGAGATTGAAAAAGGCGTCCTGAATTTATTTAAGAAAATGGCCTTCGAAGAAAACACCGTCCGTTTATCACAAATTAACAACATTGTTTATAACTCGGCATCCGTCAGTGACTATGCCGATATCAAAATGAACGGTGCGGCGGAAAACCTCGTGCTCAGTGATGTGGAAATTCCTAAACTCAAAGAGGTGACAATCCTTGAGCAGACTCGATGAGATGACGGCGTACCTCCCGCCGTTTTTAACCCGATTAAAGGAGATGGCACAACTGCTTGAGGCGGAAGCTCCTGAGTTTGAGCGGCAGAATAACGATATTTTCGATTTGACAGATCAGCTCTTTATCACGACGGCGACGTGGGGGCTAGACCGCTGGGAAAAAATATTAAAAATACCGCGGGAATCAGGTGACACGGAGGATATGAGACGGCTCAGGCTGATTTCCAAGATGTCGAATATTCCGCCCATCACACATCAAGCGATCGAGCAGGCGCTAAACCGTTTTTTAAAACATCCGTCAGCTTACGTTCGGATGTTTCCGGGGCAGTATCGTTTTTATGCCGATATCGGGCTTGATGACCTGCAGCACATGAACGAGCTGATTGAAACGCTTGAAAAAATCAAACCCGCTCATTTGGCGTATACACTGAGAGCCGCATTAAACGAAACACTGGAAATCAAAGACCGGGTCATTCTCAACAATCGGAGATACCGAAAAGTCAGTGAACTGAAGGTCGGTTATTCCGTCACACTCAACAATAACGAGGTGGTCTTACCATGATATCAGCCGCTTACAGACAGCGTGCCGCAGCCGATCTGAAAAGCAGGATCACAAAAGTGCTGTTAAACGGCAAAGAAACTCCGATTGCGGACATTTCCGTAAAAGATGCCGCAGTCACCGTTCTCACACGCAGGGAAGAAGACATCAAACACATTGAAACCGTGCAGATGCTTGACGAAACAGGAAGCGTCATCACAGAACGAAAAACAAATTTAGATCTCAACAATAACAGAACGCTTGATTTAAGATTTACCTTTGAGGTGGTGTAACGATGGCTTACGAAGAAAAAACAGACTGGCTTCCGGACGATCCGATTAATGAAGATGACGTCAACCGCTGGGAAAAAGGCATAAAAGACGCCCACACGGATCTGGCGGCCCATAAAAACGACATGAACAACCCGCACAAAACGACAAAGGCGCAAATCGGCCTCGGAAACGTGGACAATGTCCAGCAGGCAGCAAAAAAAGATTTTGACCGGCACAATCAAGATCTGGACCGGCATGTGACGAAGGAAGAGCGCCAGAAGTGGAATAACGGGCAATTGTCTAAAATGACAAAAGATAATGGCTCCGCTTTTATTGATATCTCTGACGGACAGGATTTTCATCAGACCGCTGCCAGCCAGAATAAGACCTTTACTTTCTCAGCAGCTGCAACTGGAGTAAATACCCCGCCTAAACCGTCAGAGGGTATATACCTTTATTCTTCAAAGAATAACGGAGAGGCGGCCGCTTTCTCAGATGACGGGGGATTTTGGAGAAAAACGCTGAAAAACGGCATCTGGACGGAATGGATGCCATTTGAAACAGCTGCCGGAGCACAAGCAAAAGTAAATGAGCATGCCGACAAAACAGATCTTCATGTAACCAAGTCTGACAAAGACAAATGGAATGCAGGGCAGTTATTCAATCTGACTGACAATGACGGGAATGCTAAAACGGTAACGGAAACAAACTTAGACAATATAAAAACGTCCGGCATCTACTATATATCGGTTCAGCATACGGAAAATAAGCCTGCGGAATACGGACAATTAATTGTAATGCAAAGAACCCGCGGAGCATCACCGACTTTTGTCCAAATGTTTATAGACACAGCGACCGCCGGAAATCCCATATACGTCCGAAGTTTCAGCACCAAAGGCGTTTGGTCGGAGTGGAGCCAAAGAGAAACAGATGCAGGCTCTCAAGCAAAAGTAGACGCTCACGCCAATAAAAAAGACATCCATGTCACACAGGCGGATAAAAATATGTGGAACGGCGCACAGCTTTCGAAAATAACAAACGATAACGGCGGCTATCTTCTTACAATTGGTGATGATGATAACTTTCTTGAAAAAATCGTTAAAAACGGCAGGGCGTTCGGCACCTTTTATTCAACCGGCAAAGCGGCAAACAGTCCGAGCAATGCTTCGACCCGCGGCATGTTTCATTTTACCTCTCTTGACAGTGAGGGAAAGGGAACGTTTGGGTATGTCATTGCCGTTGATTATAAAAATAATATGTTCACGAACTATTTGGATTTGAACTTGGGCTGGCAGGGCTGGCGTCGCCTCGTTACTGAACTTGATACTGAGAATGTACCTTGGATAAATGTTCCTTATAAAAATGGCGCTAAATCAGGAGACAGGCCGCTTCAATACCGCAAAGTGGGAAACACCCTTCACCTGAACGGACACGTTCTTACGGACAGAGAAGTGGTATTCGGGAGTGTGCCATCCTCTTGTGCGCCGGCCAAAGGCGTTGTAACGATGGTTGCAGCCAGCGGCACCACCGGTTACAGCAAATTTATTATTTATTCTAATGGAGATATGAAGCTGACGGGAATTATGGCCAATATAGAAAATAATGTGAACGGCTATTATATTGACCTTGTTTTGGCACTCACGTAAAGGAGCGAGAATATGAAATTAATATTTCCGTATGACAATGACAACATTTATACAGGCACTCCGATTGAGCTTTATCCGGATTCTGAGACAGGAGATTATTTGATGCCGGCTAACGCTGCGGACGTTCCGCCGGAAATAAACGGCGAAGGCATGTGGCGCCCATTTTTTGATGAAGAGAAACAAGAATGGGTGGAAACGGCTGACGAAGCATATAAAGACAGCTTAAAAAAAGATACGGCGCCCGATTCAAACCAGCTTGCAGGCCTCGGGGGACAGCTGGCGAATGAGAAATTGGCCAGAAAAGCAGCCGAACAAGCGCAGCAGTCACTCGGTAGGCAATTAGCGTCTTTAAAATTAGAATTATTAAACGTAAAAGGAGAATGAAAAAATGAAGAGACTTAACTTTTGGGTTTACGCTTTGTTTTATAAGTGGGCCTCAATAGAAATGGTAAAACAGGCTATGGGCTATGATGACTGCTCTGCCGAAGATCTGGCTGAAGGTGTGGCCGCGAAATATATCACGCCTGAGGAATTTCAAGAAATAACGGGTGAAACATATGAAAATTATAAAAATGCTGTGTCATAAGCCAAACGGCTTTTTTTATTTGTCATTTTTAATAAATGAGAAAAGGAGGACGGCCGATGAAAAAGCATTCATTTGAATTTCCCGCCGATCAACTTGGCAGACCCGGCGCAGTAAAAGCTTATCGCGGTAACAAAAACGATTATGTCACACCGGTTGCTGATTTGTCCGGAATGGCAGAGCTTCTTACCAATACGCCGCTAGAAGCGATTGAAGTTTACAGCCAATTCGGACAAGACCGTTTAGGAGCCGTCTTAATAGACAGAGCACAGGGGTGGGCTTATTCGGACCGCAGCGGAACTCTTTTTATTGAAGAGAGCGAGGATAACAATTCGTGGACGGCTTCACATTCTCTCGCAGTCAAAGGCGGAGTGCTGACCGCTTCAGGGTGGGTCAGCCTGACAAAACGATATTACCGATTCCGTTTTGAAAATGGAAATCAAAAGCAGTCCGAATTTGTTTTATACCAATCTGTCGGTACAGGCGGTGATATGGCGTTTTCATATACAGACGTGATTTTTCATGAAAATGCAGAAGAGGCGGGCGAGGGAAGCATCTTCTCGGCGGGCGCTTGGAAAAAACTTCTCGTCGAAATCACCGGCACGGCTGAGTCGGGCCATGTCGCGTTTTGGGGGAGATCCATCTCGGGAAAAAATGTGCCGATCAGAGGAATCAGGTCTGAAGACGGAACATCAGCCGCCGGTACGTCAGGCACAGAAGAAGTGTGGTCATTTGATATTGCCGGTTTTAAGGAAATCATCATGGAAATCAAAAGCATTTCCGGCGGGAGCCTTTCTGTCAAAGGCACGGCATTTTCTTAAGAATGAAACTTCCGAAGGGAGGTGAGAACAATGTAAGAGGGGGGAGCGGAAGTGCTTCTGGATGAACAAGCGGTGCAAAAAGAATTCGCAGGCATCAAAGGTGAACAAAAGGTGCTTGAACAGCGGGTGGCCGCATTAGAGCGGGTATCCGACCGGCAGGATCAGCAAATCATGACGCTGAATGAAAAACTGAACAAAATTGACGAAAACACAACATGGATTAAGCGGACCATTACAGGAGCGATCGTGACAGCAATCTGCACGGGCGTCATTGGCGGAGCCATCGCCATCATGTACAATCTGTTGCAAAAGTAAGGGGGAAACCGATATGAAACTCGCGGACAAAGGCACGGTCGTCAGGACGGTGCTTCTTTTGCTTGCTTTATTGAATCAAACTTTGCTGATGTTCGGCAAATCGCCGCTGAATATTCAGGAGGACCAGGTCAGCCAGCTTGCAGATACGCTGTATGCCGCCGGGTCGGCCGTTTTTACAATCATAACGACTGCCGCCGCCTGGTTTAAAAACAATTACGTTACAGCAAAAGGGAAAAAACAGCAGGCTTTATTAAAAATAAACAACTTATCGAAATAGGAGAGATGAGAATATGGTAAAAATCACACAGGATTTTATCCCGGCAGGAAACAATAACCGCCCAGGCTATGCAATGACACCGATTTACATTACGGTGCACAATACAGCCAATACCGCAGTCGGAGCTAACGCCAAAAGTCACGCAAGTTATGTGAAAAATCCCGATACACCGACAAGCTGGCATTTCACAGTCGATGATACGGAAATTTATCAGCATCTTCCGCTGAACGAAAACGGCTGGCATGCCGGTGACGGAAACGGGGATGGCAACCGTAAATCCATCGGTATTGAAATTTGTGAAAACGCAGACGGCAACTTTTCACAGGCCGTGGCAAACGCCCAATGGCTCATCCGCACATTAATGACGTCGCACGGCATCCCGCTTGCAAATGTCGTTGCGCACAAGCATTGGTCAGGAAAGCTTTGTCCGAGAAGACTGTTGGATACATGGGATGAGTTTAAAGCGGGAATCGGTTCTGGGGAAAGACAGACGTATACCGTTCAAAAAGGAGATACGCTGTCGGCGATCGCGCGGAAATTCGGCGTCAGCGTGGCCGATCTGCAGAAATGGAATAACATCGCTGACCCGAACCTGATTAAAGTCGGACAAGTACTGATCGTCAGCCCGCCGGTTGAAGCACTGTATTCTCTTCCGGACGAGGTGATTCAGCTGACAGAGCCGTACACGTCCGGCGAAAAGGTATACCAGGTGCAAAACGCGCTCGCCGCGCTTTATTTCTATCCTGAAAAAGGAGCTGTCAATAACGGAATTGACGGTATCTACGGTCCGAAAACCGCAGATGCCGTGGCCCGCTTCCAATCTGTAAACGGACTGACGTCTGACGGCGTCTACGGCCCCGCTGTAAAAGCGAAAATTCTGATGCAGCTTTAACAAAAAAGGCTGAGTCCCGTTCATATTGCGGGATTCAGCCTTTTTTCTTTTTTAACCGGTTCAATAGCCCGAGATTCCTCGCCCGCATCCTCAGCGAATAAGCGGAAAGCCCGAAGCGTCCGTAATCCACAAACTTTACGCGCCTGACAATTTTCTTCACATCATCACCTGTCGCATCTCTTTGTTGGTTTTATTATATGAAAGATAAGGAAAAAAGGAATAAGGACAAGAGCCGTGTCTCCTGTCCTTAGTGTAATCAAGCTTTTTTTTGTTTATACTTGTCAATCAGCCGCTCGTTTTCTTTGAAAATTCTGGCGGTATGAGGGCTGACCTGGTAACTTGCGATACTTGTCATTGAACGTTTTTTAAACATTTTGAACGGTTTCGCTCTTTGTTCCGGCTGCCCGTTTTGAAATGCCTGCTCCATTTAACCGTCACCTTCCTCTTCTATTGGCAGCATTAAATCATAAATGCTCGTTAGCGATGTGAAAAGCAAATAATCGAATTCCGTCAACAGGTTCTCCGACGTGAGTTTGATCACGTAATGGCGGTTCTGGACTGTAAACGGAATAAGCACAAGCCTGCCTTTTTGATCATAGTAGACGTCTTTACGGTTAAGACGGGACTGAACGTCTGCCGCATCAGGCATATGCTCCGTCAAGCGGTCCTTATCCGATTGTGCGGAATAGTCGCACAAGGAAGCCGTGACATTCATTTTTTCGGCATAAGCGGCCAGCAGTCTGCTGATGCCTTCCGCATAAGCTTCTGTACTTCCATAATATACATGGATCGGTTCATTTTTCAACAGATATTGATAGGTTTTCAGTTTTTCAAGATAGGAGTGAAGCATTTCGTTATTTTCTTCTAAAATTTCCCGCGTATCCGTCTCTAATTCATTGCCGGCGAGCTTTTTGATATACGCGCTCAAAAAGATAAACGCATCAATAAGGGCAAAGCAGACGGCAACAATCAAATATTGTCTCCATGCGGCAAAGAGCGATTCAGGATCATATGTCCAATAGACCATGGAGCCCAGTACAAATAGTAAATACCACGTTTTACGGATGGCAAACATTTTTTCTTTTACCTTTGCCTCATACCGCCAGGATGCGTACACATATAAAATGAGTGCGGCCGCCATCGTCCACACCATGATCTGAAAAAACAAAAGCATGAGCATCCCTCACAATTTGAAAAATGGTCTGCTATGTTCATTCTATGTCATGACATCATTTTCCTGTCACAAAAAAAACCGCTTCTGTAAAGAAGCGGATGTCATCAGAAAAAGAGATCTAGGATGAAAAAGGCGATGGCGCCGAGTGTACCTGCAATCGGCAGGGTGATGACCCATGTAATGAGCATCCGTTTAGCCGTTCCCCAGTTCACGCCTTTTACGCGGTGGGAAGCGCCCACACCGAGAATGGAAGACGAAATGACGTGCGTCGTGCTGACAGGGAGATGAATAAACGTGGCCCCGAAAATAATGGCTGCGCCGGTTAAGTCGGCAGATACGCCGTTTACCGGACGGATTTTCATAATTTTTCCGCCGACGGTTTTAATGATTTTCCAGCCGCCGATGGATGTGCCGAGACCCATTGCCAGGGCACAAGAGAGCTGCACCCAAAAAGGAATGGCATCACTTTTATGTAAATTGGCCGTCATAAGCGCCATCGTAATGATACCCATCGCTTTTTGCGCGTCGTTCGTTCCGTGTGTATAGGACTGAATGGCAGCCGTCAAAATCTGCACTCTGCGGAAGCGTTTATTTGTTTTCGCCAGATTGCTGTCTTTAAAAATCAGCTTCACGATCGAATATACGATAAAGCCGAGAACAAAGGCGATGATCGGCGATAAGATAAGTGCTTCGATAATTTTAATGAACCCTTTATAATTAAGCGTCGCAAAACCTGACGCTGCAATGGCCGCTCCGGCGATCGCTCCGATAATCGCATGTGAAGAACTGCTCGGAATGCCGAAATACCATGTGACCAAGTTCCAGGCGATTGCGGCGAGTAGAGCCGCAAGAATGACAACTGACCCATTGTCTAATGTATAAGGATTCACAATGTCCTTTGTAATGGTTTTCGCCACACCGGTAAATGTCATCGCTCCGAGAAAGTTCATGATGGCGGCCATGACGATTGCGTGCCGCGGCTTCAGCGCTTTTGTCGAAACTGAGGTGGCGATTGCGTTTGCGGTATCGTGAAATCCGTTAATGAAATCAAATACCAAAGCGCATATGACAATTAATATCGTTAAAAGTAATAGAGTATCCATTATAACCCCTCGTTACGCGTTTTTCATAATAATGGTTTCAAGGTTATTGGCAACGCTTTGGCAAGAGTCGGCAATTTCCTCAAGCGTTTCGTAAATCTCGCGGTACTGAATCACTTTAATCGGATCGGTTTCTGTGCCGAACAGATTTTTTAATGATTTACGGTGCAGGTTATCACAGCTGTGCTCGTATTCCTTAATTTTAATGGCGTGAGGGTGAATGTCCTTCAATCGGTTTTCTGCAAGCAGCTCAATCGTGATTAAAATTTCCTTCGCACACTCTCTGATGTATCCGCTGAACTTATCGATATGCTCATCGGAAGAAGTGATCGAGAAAATCTCCATCATTGCTGAAAAATGTTCGATTCCGTCAAGCACGTCATCGAGGCTGTTTGTCAGCTCCAGGATGTCTTCACGTTCAATGGGAGTGATAAAAGCTTTGTTCAGCTCTTTAATCATGACATGAACATGATTATCTCCTTTTGTTTCAAACTCTTTTAACGTATCGGCAAATTCCTTTAAAGTCGTCTGGTTCGTCACTTTAAAGTTGACAAAGTATTCTGCGGTTTCGTCTATATTTTTTGCGATTTCTGTTAAAAGGAGTGAGAACTTATCTTTTTTTCTTTTTATCATTAAAAACCCTCCATTGTTTGAATGAGACAATGCACACATCAAATTATTATATAGCCTTTTGTCGAAAAAAAACAGATAAAGTCGAAAAAAACGCCTCTTGATTTTTTCGAAAAAACGTGTCTCATCCTGTTTTTCTTATGTTACCCACTTCGCCAAAAAAACGTAACATACTTCGAATTCAGACATCTTGCTTAAAAAGTATAACAAAAGATGTGAATTTGCTGTCAACTTTTGCACGTGATTTTGCCAGAAAAAAAACGGCTCCCGTAAAAGGAACCGTTTTTATCAGTTTTTTCTGCCGTTTTTCAGCCAAAAATAAAGCGGCAGCCCGGCGAGGCCGATCAAGAGGGACAGCGCGCAGCTCAGTGTATCTGTAATGATCGTGCTGATCAGCACAAACAGTGAACCCGCGATGGCCAAAACAGGAATGATCGGATACAAAGGCACGCTGTAGGCGCGCGGTTTTCCGCCGCTTTTTTTTCTGAGGATAAACACGGCGAAAAAGGCCATGACGTAAAAAATATAAATCATGAAAATAGAGATTTCAGACAGCTTATCGGGATTGCTGGCGATCATAAAAATAATGGCCAGCGCGATCTGAAATGACACGGCAATCCACGGGGTGCGGAACGTCGGATGCACCCGCGAAATCTGTCCGGCAAACGGCAGCTGTTTCCGTTCCGCCATCGCAAACGAGACACGCGGAAAAGCGAGAATCTTTCCGTTTAAACAGCCGAAGATGCTGACGATGATTCCGACGCTGATCAATTTTCCCCCGATGTCGCCAAACAGCATTCCGGCAGCGGTGCCGGTCGCATTTTCACCGAGTTTAACGATGTCGGTCGCAGGAAGAATGTGCAGCAGCGCAAAGTTAATGAAAAGATAAATGGCGGTGACGACCAAGAGTCCGCCTGTCATCGCTTTCGGGAGCAGCTTTTCCGGATTTTTCATTTCGCCGCCGAGTGCCGCAAGCAGAATCCATCCGTCATAAGCAAACAAGGTGGCCAGTATGGCAGCGCCGAAATTCATGTCCGACATGCTGCTTGTAACGGCTGTGAAAATATGCTGATCGCCTTTCCAAAGGCCGAACACGATCATGCAGATAATCGGAATCAATTTGCCGACAGTCGTAATTCCTTGTACGATGCCGCCATATTTCGTTCCGATAATGTTAATGATGCTTAAAAACAAAACGGCTGAAATCCCGATTAATTTAGACCAGCCGGAATCCCAATTGAACAAGTGCGCCATCAAAGAGCCGAAATACAAGCCGATTGCTCCGATAATCGCAGGGCCGTAAATGATAATTTGAACCCATCCGCACAAAAAGCCCCAAAATTCGCCGTACACTTCTTCGAGATATGTATAAAGTCCGCCCGTTTTCGGGATCTGAGTGCCGATTTCCGCAACGGTCAAGCCGCCGGCAAGCGTCAAAATGCCTCCTAACAGCCACGCGATAAGCGCGGTTTTCGCATCACCGGAGTAGGCAAGCACGGCGCCTGGTTTCATAAAGACGCCGGAACCGATGATGGTGCCGATAACAAGTGAGAGGGCGATGGTAAGTCCGATCTCTTTTTTAAGTCCGTTTTCTTCAATCTGCATATCCTTTCCCTCCAGATGTAAAATCGTCATGCTGAAAAAACTATTTTCCATATTGTAAACCCTAATTGCTGAAACACGAATAAAATAAATTTTCTGATTTTGTCGTTTTGCCTAAAAGATAAAGGTTTCTGCTTTTGAGAAGGAAAAAATTCTGTTTTAAAAGCGAACATTAATGGTTTTTTTATATTTAAGGTTCGTTATTTAGGGAGCGGCAGTCTGCAGACCGTCTGTGAAGCAGATGGGTTGACTTTACGATCCGGATAACATAAATTGTATATATAAAATATCTCGAAATCGAGATAATTGACTGGAGGATAACATAATGAAAGTTAATGGAATACACCATGTATCAGCATTGACGGCTGATGCGCAGAAAAATTTAGATTTCTATCGGAACATCCTGGGACTGAAGCTTGTGAAAAAGTCCGTAAACCAAGATGAACCGACGATGTATCATTTGTTTTACGGTGATGAAACAGCCAATCCGGGATCTGAATTGACGTTTTTCGAGATTCCGCGGATTGCGCCGTTTCATGCGGGGACAAACAGTATTTCTTCAATCGGCCTGCGTGTCCCGGATGCACAAGCGCTGCAATATTGGAAAAAACGATTTGAAGAGCATCAGGTCTCTCACAGTGAGATCGTGAAAATAGCGGGCAGGGACACACTCGCTTTTCAGGATCATGAAGGACAGCGGCTTGTGCTGACAGCTGACGAAAAAGGAAAAGACATCGGTGAAGCGGTGAAGCAAAGCGGTATACCGGAAGAATATTCTTTCCGCGGTCTTGGTCCCGTTGAATTGACCGTCCCGTATGCAGAACCGACGCTGCGTGTGTTAACCGATGTGCTGGGCTTCACTGAAATCGGGAAAGAAACGCATGAAGACCGGGGCGCGGTTACGGTGCTCGAATCCGGAAACGGAGGCGCGCGTACAGAAGTCCATCTCATTGAAAGAAACGATCTTCCGCGCGAGCGTCCTGGAAAAGGCAGCGTGCACCATGTGGCCTTCCGCGTTCAGAATGAAGAGGAGCTTGCTTTATGGCACCGCATCATTACGAAAGAAGGTTTCAGCAACTCAGGCATTGTAGAGCGTTATTATTTCAAAGCGCTGTACTTCCGGGAACCGAACGGAATTCTGTTTGAATTGTCAACGGACGGTCCGGGATTTATGGTTGATGAAAAACCTGAAGAGCTGGGCAAAACGGTTGCGCTCCCGCCTTATCTCGAACACCGCCGTTCTGAAATAGAAGCGCGGCTGAAACCGATTCAGTAAATTAGAAATCATGACAGATGCCTTCCGGCTTGACGGGGGCATCTTTTTTTTGATTTTTTACCCGTTTTGTCATTCTTTTTACCTATTTGTAAACGGCAAAATAATTGTCTTTGTTTATTAATAAATTTTTCACATTTGGTTGTTACACTTGTTCAAAGTTAAACAAAAGGAGTGAAAACACAGGTGAAAATGAAAAAACGCGAGATAGACGCAGTCTTAATTCTCATTTTACTCGCTTCCGCATTCTTGAATATGTACAACATCTGGAATGACGATACGGTGAATCCTTATTACACCGCAGCGGTAACGAGTATGCTTCAAAGCTTTCATAATTTCTTTTACGCTTCATTTGACGCAGCCGGGTTTATCACGGTAGATAAACCGCCTGTTACATACCAGATACAAACGATCAGCGCGCTGATATTCGGTATGCACGGGTGGAGCGTCATCCTGCCTCAGGCATTGGCGGGTGTAGGTTCAGTTCTATTCATGTACTTATTAATAAAGCCGACGTTCGGAAAAACGGCGGCGCGCATCGCCTCATTTGTCATGGCGTGTACACCGATCGCAGTAGCGGTCGCGCGGACGAACAATGTCGATGCTTTACTGGTCTTTTTCCTCTTGTTCGCCACATGGCTTCTCTTTAAAGCGATCAGAAAAGGCAGACTGATCTGGCTTTTGGCGGCATTTTTTGTCGTCGGAGCAGGCTTTAACACAAAAATGCTTCAGGCTTATATGATTTTGCCGGCCTTCTTACTGTTCTATATGATTGCGGCAAACACCACGATTAAGAAAAAAATCATTTCATTGGTAAGCGCGTTAGCCGTTTTAACAGCCGTTTCATTGTCATGGCCGCTCATTGTTGACAATATTCCTGCCAGCAAAAGGCCATATGTCGGAAGCAGCCAGACAAACTCCGTATTGGAATTGGCTTTCGGATATAACGGGATTCAGCGGCTGACAGGGCAAAGTTCCGGCGGCGGCCAAGGCGGGCCGGGCGGAAACGCATCGAAAGAGATGTCTTCTTCCGGCAGTTCTTCACAAAAGCAAAAACCGCCTGGCCAGTCTTCAAGCAGCAGTTCAGCAAGCGGAGACAAATCACAAAACGGCAGTATGACGGCACCTCCATCTAACGGGAAAATGCCAAGCGGCGATCAAGAAGGCCCTCCAAGCGGCGGAGATGGCGGCAAAGGCGGTCCTGGCGGAGGAAAAAGCGGTGCAGGCACCGGCTCGAAAATGCAATCAGGTTCAGGAATGTTCGGTACGGGAACCCCTGGTCCGCTGCGTCTTTTCCAAACGGAATTATCTGATCAGATCAGCTGGCTCCTGCCGTTTGCGATTTTTGGAATGGCCGGTTTATTGATCGCCGGGGCGAGAGAAAGAAGACGATTATCAGCAGAACAGAAGGAAACGATCTTTTGGGCAGCGTGGCTTGTGCCGATTGCCGGATTCTTCAGTGTCGCAGAATTTTTCCACCATTATTATCTCATTATGCTGGCGCCTCCGATCGCGGCACTTGTCGGTGCGGGATGGGTCGCCCTCGTTCATCTGTACCGCAAGCAGGCGGGATGGAAAACTTGGCTATTGCCGGCCGCTATTCTTGTGACAACCGGATTTGAGCTGTTTATCCTCAGAAACTACAATGATCAAATCAGCGCAGGCTGGAGCATCGGAGCAGGCGTTCTCGGCGCAGTGGCAGCAATCGCCCTGTTCGTATTCAAACAGCGCCAAAAACCGCTCAGTTACTATGTTTCACTTGCAGCCCTTCTCGTCTTGATGGTGATGCCGATTTATTGGGCGAGCACACCTCTTCTGTACGGAGGCAACAGCTCATTGCCTGAAACAGGCCCTCAGCTCGCTTCAACAAGCGGAAAAGGCATGGGAATGGATAACGCATCTGTCAATACAAAACTGATCAACTATTTAGAGAAACATAACGCCGGAGCGGACTATCTATTTGCTACAACCGATTCCAACACGGCGGCGCCTTACATTATTAAAACGAAAAAAGCGGTCATGGCGATCGGCGGATTCAGCGGGTCTGACCCGGCCATTACGCTGACTCAATTTAAAAAGCTAGTAAAACAAGGGAAAGTAAAATACTTCTTAACATCCGGAATGGGCAAAGGCGGAAATAACGATATTGTGCAGTGGGTTGAGAAAAACGGAAAGAAAGTATCTTCAGATAAATGGCAATCAAGCACAGATCAGAAAACGAAAAATCATGATGCAGCTGATACAAAAAGCAGCAAGGCCGCGGGTAAAAACAGCCGAATGAGAGGCGGGCCGGGCGGAATGAATCAATCAGCTTCACTATACGAACTTCAATCTGATGAATAGGAGGAAAAAACATGAGCAGACATATTCAATATTCAATAGTCGTCCCGGTTTATAACGAGGAACTCGTCATTCAGACAACCTATCAGCGCCTGAAAGAAGTCATGGATCAAACAAAAGAGCATTATGAATTGATCTTTGTCAATGATGGAAGCAAAGACCGCAGTATTGAGATTTTAAGAGAGCAAAGTCTGATTGATCCGAGAGTGAAAATTATTGATTTTTCCAGAAACTTCGGACATCAGATCGCGATCACAGCGGGTATGGATTATGCAGAGGGGAATGCAATCACCGTCATTGACGCCGATTTGCAGGACCCTCCTGAATTAATCCTTGATATGATTGAGCAGTGGAAAGAAGGCTACGATGTGGTGTACGCCGTCAGAACGAAACGAAAGGGAGAAACCTTTTTCAAGAAACAGACGGCCTCTATGTTTTACCGGCTGCTGCGGAGCGTGACTGATATTGATATTCCGCTCGACACCGGAGATTTCCGCCTGCTGGACAGAAAAGTCTGTGATGAGATGAAAAGGTTAAAAGAAAAAAATCCTTTTGTCAGAGGACTCGTCAGCTGGGTCGGCTTTAAGCAGACTGCTGTAGAATATGAACGAGATGAGCGGCTTGCGGGGGAAACGAAATACCCGCTTAAAAAAATGCTGAAGCTTTCCATGGACGGAATCACAACGTTCTCTCATAAACCGCTCAAGGCGGCAAGCTATGCGGGAATGATCATGTCCGGAGCGGGTTTTCTCTATATGTTTATCGTTTTATACATGAAGCTGTTTACGAACAGCACCATTACGGGCTGGTCCTCTCTGATTGTGATACAGCTGTTATTCAGCGGCATCGTTCTATTAATGCTCGGAATGATCGGCGAATATATCGGAAGGATTTATGACGAAGCAAAAGACCGTCCGCTCTATATTGTGCAAAAAGCGTACGGCATGAAAAACGAAAAGATTTATCGGGACCAGCATATGTCTTAACCGAAACACCCTGTCCGGCCAGCGGACAGGGTGCTTTTTTATTCATCTGCGGCCGGTCTGCGTGTGCAGAGAGCGCATGATCAGTCCGGTTCCCGAAAGGTTCAGTAAAATGCTTGCGCCAAGCGTCATTCCCCAAGCAGCGTTTTGCTGAGGAAGCTGAATGCTCAGCTGCAGTAAGATCAGGCCGATAACGACCAGCAAAAGTCCGGTTTGTTTCATGTGTGTGTATCCTCCTTTGTACACTAAGTCATACGGCTGATCCAGGCCTAAAGTTTCATCCGTATATAAAAAATCCAAGGCGGCTGCCTTGGATTTTTGTTAAGAAGATGTTTCTTCTTTTTGAGTCAGTTTCATTTTTTTCGTCATTTCCTTGCCGTTTCTGATAATCTTCACGTCAACGGTGCTGCCGACTTTCGTATTCTTGTAGAGAATATTGCGAAGTTCGCTGCCCGTGTCGGTTTCTTTCCCTTTTAAGCTGGTAATGATGTCTTCTGCTTTTAATCCGGCTTTGGCTGCAGGTGAGCCCTGCGCCACTTCGCGAATATAAACGCCTTTATTCAGCTGTTTGCCGAAAAGCCCGAGTGTGCCTTCCTGATAGTTTTGCGGCACTTGTTCCAAGTCGATCATGCTCACGCCGATATAAGGGCGCTCCACCTGTCCTTTCGTGAGAAGCTCTTCGGCGATCGGTTTTACATCGTTGCTCGGGATGGCAAAGCCGATGCCTTCTACATCACTTTCGCTGATTTTCATGCTGTTGATGCCGATGATTTTGCCGTCTGTATTCAAGAGCGGTCCGCCGCTGTTTCCGGGGTTGATGGCGGCATCGGTTTGGATGACGTTGATGCTTGACTCACCGGCTGACGTAGAGATCGAGACGGTTCTGTTTAAGCCGCTCACGATGCCCTGTGTGACGGTGCGGGAAAGGTCTTTGCCGAGCGGATCACCGATGGCGATCACGGATTCACCCGTTCTGAGAGCGGATGAGCTGCCGAAGCTTGCCGTTTTTGTCACGTGTTTATCACTGATTTCTAAAACGGCCAAGTCTGTCAGAGAGTCGCTGCCGACGAGTTTAGCTGTTACATCGGTGCCGTCATATAATGACACTTTAAGGGAAGAGGCGCCTTCGACCACGTGGTTATTCGTAATAATATACGCTTTGCCGTTTGCTTTCTTAAAAATAACGCCTGAACCCGATCCCGTTTCCGCATCTTCACCCGATGAATTGGAGTTTGAATCTGAGCTTGATCCGAATCCGAACAAATCGGAACTGCTTTGCTGCTTCTGCAGATTGGTGATTCCGACGATCGCCGGTGAAATGTCTTCCACCATATTCGAAATGCTGCTTGAATTTGCCGATGAGCTGTTTGCCGATTTGCCGCTGCCGGAATCAGAAGATGTCTGCTTGGCGGTTACCGATGACGTTTCCTGAGCGGGAGCCGGATTGGAAGTATCTTGAGTCTGATGGTCTCCAAGCGGCGTAAATGTATAGATGCCGAGGGCGAGCCCTCCGCCGATCACTCCGCCGAGAAGCGGTCTGAACCAGCCGAAGCTTCGTTTTTTCTTGTCCTCGTCCGGCGCGGAATATCCGGCCGGCTGCGGGTTTTCTTTTACTAAAAGGACTTCCTGTTCTTTTTGGTCTGTCCGATTTTCATCACGATAGTTATCCATCATGTTCACTCCGTTTCTCTATTTCATCATAGCATGATTTGCCTATTATTACTGACTCCATCTTAAACAAAAAGTGTGGGATAATAATGAAAAGATTGTGGGAAATTGTGAAAAAGACGAAATCGGACGGCGGCGCTTTATATTGACAATTTCCATCGGATTTGAAATAATAAATGAATATTATGTTCAATCCTTCACATGAAAAGATACGAAAATTCTGTCAAGCTAATGGGGGAAATCTGTTAGCTTTTTCACTTTGTCAAATAGTCAGAAAGGAGCTGTCACATGAAAGAAAAACATCACTGGATCATTTCTCTGCTTGCTGTATTGGCGGTCGGGCCGGGGCTGATGTCGAATACCGCTCTTTCGGCTGTCCAAAGCCTTGTCCGGCAGACGGTCGGCGGGGAAAACTTTGACTCTTTTCATCCGATTATTATCGGTAATATGGCATTTGCCTTATTCGTGCCGGCGGGGCCGTATTTAAGAAAAAGATTCGGCTCTCGGCCTGTCTATATGATTTCGATGGCCGCGGGTGTCATCGGAGCGCTCCTTGCTGCTGTGACAAATGATATTTATCCGCTCGCCGCGGGCCGTTTTTTACAGGGAGCTGCGGCGGGCACTATGCTGATGATTATGATTCCGATGCTGGTGCTTTCGTTTCCGATTGAGCGCCGGAATTACGCATTATTTGTGTTAATCGGCGGATTTTACGGTTCCGTCATTATGGGGACCGTTTTAGGCACGGCGGCGGCAAGCGCCGGCCATTGGCATTGGCTGTTCGGCATTTTTGGCCTGCTGTCTTTTTTCGGCCTCATTTTCAGTTATATGTGGCTGCGGGATGACGCTCATAAAAATGCTGAAAAATCTCCATTTGACGGCATCGGTTTTCTGTTAGCGGGTGTATCAGCCGTGCTGACCGCCTATACATTTATTCATCTGCCGAAATGGGGCTTTTCATCATGGCAGACATTGGCGGGATTTGGAGGAAGCATCGTCATTCTTCTGATCTTGCTGATCATGCAGTACAGAAACGAACATGCGCTGATTTCGATTAAACTTATGCTGATTCCAAAGCCGATTCTGGGTGTTTTCATGATCGCTGCGGGCAGTATTTCCATAGCGGTCAGTCTTTCTGCATTTCACGGGGAGCTTCAGACCGCATATCATATGTCACAAACTCAACAGATATTCCTTTATGCGAGCCTTTTAGGAGGCGTGGCCATCGCCGCTGTCATCAGTGCATTAGCATATGATAAAGTCGGTCCGGGCATGCTCGGCATAACAGGCTCTGTTATACTGGTGTTCGTGAATTTCCAATGGATGACGGCAGATCATCATATACCGCTTATTCTATTTGCGGGGCTTTTCGTGATGCTGGCGGCCGGGACAGGGCTTATTGTGGCAGCCGGACTGATGGGAGCCGCGTTGGGCGGACCGCTTCCGGAACTGGTGAAACGCATGACGGCAGTTCAGTTTTTAAGGCTGTTCATTTATATGGGCGCACCTGTTTTAATAGGGTATTTTACGAAAAGAGATGCTTCCGGCACGCTTCGGGGCGCGCGCGGCACACAATCGCCGCATGACCTGCTGATGGGGACATACAGCGATTTGTTTCTTATTGCTTTCATCTTAAGTTTGCTTTTAGTGTGTTTATCATTTGTCATGAATGCGACCGGCATGGGGCATAAGCTGGCGCATAAACCGCATGCCGTCCGTAAGCAGGCGGCTGAAGAGCCTTCGCCGCAGGCCCCTGAACCGATCAGGCATCAGGTCATTCCCGATCATGAATACAGAAGTGCGGTCAGACAGTTTCAGCGTCATCATATAAGCAAAAACAGTATGTAACTTTTTCTATCAGCAAACCCTTTTCCCGGTGAAAAGGGTTTGTTTTTTCCCATAATGGCAGAATGGTATATTGCATGTTTCATCCTTTTTTAATATAATTTGTTAGAATATTCATAATTTAATATCGAAATTTTAAGTAAAAAAGGAGGCATTATATGAAACTGTATCTATCTGTGGATATGGAAGGGATTTCCGGACTGCCTGATGAAACATTTGTCAATTCCCGCATGCACAATTATGAGCGCGGCAGGGTTCTGATGACCGAAGAAGCGAACTGGTGCATCGCAGAAGCGTTTAATAACGGATGCACGGAAGTGACCGTGAATGACAGCCACTCAAAGATGAATAATCTGCTCGCGGAAAAACTTCACCCTGAGGCAGAGCTGATTACGGGGGATGTCAAGCCGTTTTCCATGATGCAGGGGCTTGATGAATCGTATTCGGGCGTGATGTTTATCGGCTATCATGCGAGAGCGTCGATGCCGGGCGTTATGTCGCACAGCATGATATTCGGCGTCCGCCACTTTTACATAAATGATAAGCCGGTCGGTGAACTGGGGTTAAATGCCTATCTCGCGGGATTTTACGATGTCCCGGTCATCATGGCTGCCGGAGATGATTGCGCCGCAAAAGAAGCGGAGGAGCTGATCCCGAATGTGACGACTGCCGCCGTCAAACAAACCATTTCAAGAACCGCGGTCAAATGCCTGTCCCCTCAAAAAGCCGGACGGCTCCTGACGGAAAAAACAGCCTATGCGCTCAAAAATAAAGATAAGGTCAAACCGCTGACTCCGCCTGAAAGACCTGTATTAGGCATTGAATTTGCCAACTACGGACAGGCTGAATGGGCCCATTTAATGCCGGGCACAGAAATCATCCCGGGAACGACAATCGTTCAATTTCAGGCAAAAGACATGCCGGAAGCCTATCAGGCCATGCTCGTCATGACAGAACTCGCCATGAGAACAACATTCTGTTAAAGGGGTGAACGGCATTGCTGCGGTATTTTATCAAACGTTTTATCGCCATGATGATGACCGTCCTCGTCATCACCACTCTGACATTTGTCATGATGAAAGTGATACCCGGCTCGCCTTTTAACGAAGAGCGGGGCACAAACGAAGCGGTCCAGCGAAATCTCGAATCCTACTACCATCTGAACGAACCTCTTATCACTCAATACGCCATCTATCTAAAATCCATTCTTACCTTTGATTTCGGTCCTTCAATTAAAAAACCGTCAGACAGTGTAAACGCTATGCTTGAACGCGGGTTTCCGGTCTCATTTGAGCTTGGGATAACGGCGATCATCATCGCTGTTATTTCCGGGCTCGCGCTCGGCATAATGGCCGCTCTCAGGCGCGGCGGATTTCTCGATTACGCGGCTATGAGCCTTGCGGTGCTCGGGATTTCCATTCCGAATTTTATTATGGCTACACTGCTGATTCAGCAATTTGCGGTTCATCTGAAATGGTTTCCGGCAGCTACCTGGACGAGTCCCGTTCACATGGTCCTGCCGACTGTTGCGCTTGCCGTCGGTCCCATGGCCATTATCGCGAGGCTGACAAGATCAAGCATGGCCGAAGTGCTGACTCAGGATTACATCCGCACGGCAAAAGCAAAGGGGCTTTCTCCCGTCAAAATTGTGATCAAACACGCGTTGAAAAACGCTCTTATGCCTGTTGTGACAGTACTCGGGACGCTTGCCGCAAGTATTTTAACGGGCAGTTTCGTCATCGAGAAAATTTTTGCCATACCGGGAATGGGCAAATATTTCGTAGAAAGCATCAATCAGCGTGATTACCCGGTCATCATGGGAACGACCGTATTTTACAGTGTGATTCTGATCGTCCTGCTGTTTCTGGTTGATTTGGCATACGGCCTGTTAGACCCGCGCATAAAACTTCATAAGAAAGGGTGATCCTGATGAATCTCCCGCAAGAAACGGTAAAACACACAGAAGTGCCTGATGACTGGTTTCAGCCGGGCGCGGAAAGAAAGGGTGAAACCGAGTCGGTCAAGCGTCCGAGCCTGTCTTACAGTCAGGATGCGTGGCGGCGGCTTAAAAAGAACAAATTGGCGATGGCCGGACTTGTGATATTATGCTGCCTGTTTCTAGCGGCTGTGTTCGGTCCGCTGATATCACCGCACAGCGTGACAAGGCAGACGCTCGCCGAGCAGAATCTTCCGCCGTCTTTTTCACACTGGTTCGGAACCGATGAACTTGGCCGGGACGTGTTTACAAGAACATGGTACGGAGCGAGGATCTCTTTATTTGTCGGTGTGATGGCGGCGCTGATTGACTTTTTGATCGGCGTTATCTACGGAGGCGTCGCCGGCTACAAAGGGGGCCGGACAGACAGCGCCATGATGAGAATCATCGAGGTTCTCTACGGTTTGCCTTATCTGCTCGTTGTCATTTTGTTAATGGTGCTGATGGGGCCGGGGCTCAGTTCCATTATCGTCGCTCTGACCGTGACGGGATGGGTCGGCATGGCGCGGATTGTCAGAGGGCAGGTGCTGAGGATGAAGCATGATGAACACGTATTGGCTTCGAAAACGTTTGGAGCGAAAACATTTCGGATCATTAAGAAAAATCTGCTGCCGAATACGATGGGAGCCATTATTGTCCAAATGACGCTTACGGTGCCGGCGGCGATTTTTGCGGAATCATTTTTAAGTTTTCTCGGACTCGGCATTCAGGCGCCGTTTGCAAGCTGGGGAGTCATGGCAAACGACGGGCTGCCGGCGATTTTATCAGGCCATTGGTGGCGGCTGTTTTTCCCCGCTTTTTTCATTTCCTTGACGATGTACGCGTTTAACGTACTTGGAGACGGCTTGCAGGACGCGTTAGACCCGAAACTGAGGAGGTAGGAAAAATGGCGCAGCAAGTTCTTTCCGTTCAAAATCTGCATGTTACTTTTTCAACATACGGAGGCACTGTAAAAGCCGTCAGAGGCGTCAGCTTCGATTTATATAAAGGTGAAACGTTTGCGATCGTCGGCGAATCTGGCTGCGGAAAAAGCGTGACGTCACAAGCCGTGATGGGCCTTCTTCCGAAACATTCGGCAAAGATTGAATCCGGAAGCATACAATTTAAACAGAAAGACCTTTGCCAAATGTCGGATCGGGAAATGCGGGCAATCCGGGGGCGCGATATTTCTATGATCTTTCAGGACCCGATGACGGCGCTCAATCCGACTTTGACCATAGGGAATCAGCTTTCAGAAGCGCTGTTGGAACACCGCGCCATGACAAGAAAACAAGCTGAATCCGAAGTTCTCGCCATGCTGGATCTGGTCGGTATCCCGGACTCGAAATCCCGCCTGAAGCAGTACCCCCACCAATTAAGCGGGGGCATGCGGCAGCGGATCGTGATCGCGATGGCTCTGATCTGCGAGCCGGAAATTATGATCGCCGATGAACCGACAACGGCCCTTGATGTGACGATTCAAGCACAAATCCTTGAATTATTTAAGAAGATTCAAAGAAAAACAGGCGTGTCTATTATTCTGATCACACACGATCTCGGCGTCGTCGCTCAGACCGCCGACAGAGTCGCCGTCATGTATGCGGGGAAAATCGCCGAAATCGGCACGAGGCATGATATTTTTTACCGTCCGGCTCATCCATACACAAAGGGGCTGCTTCGTTCAGTGCCGCGGCTGGATATGGAGGATAGTGAGCTTTCGCCGATTGACGGGACGCCGCCTGATTTATTCGATCCGCCGCCGGGCTGCCCGTTTGCCGCCCGCTGCCCGGACAGGATGATCGTCTGTGAAAAGGTATACCCGGCAACAACCATGAAATCCAAAAGCCATATCGTCAACTGCTGGCTTCAGGATCACCGTGCAGAGCGGCTGAAGCAGCAGCTGACGGCAGCAGAGGAAAAAGGGGGATTGAAATGAAAAAGAGATGGGCGATCGGTGTGATTGCTGTTGTTTCGTTTGCTCTGATGGGCTGTACAGCCAATGAACAGACGGGGACAGAACCCGGCAAAGCAAAAGAACAGGAGGGTGAGACGGTGCTGCGGCTCAATAACGAAAATGAGCCGACCTCACTTGATCCGCCGATTGGATTTAATAATGTTTCCTGGCAGCCGCTGAATAACATCATGGAAGGATTGACGAGGCTCGGAAAAGATAATAAGCCCGAACCGGCCATGGCGGAAAGCTGGAAGGTGTCCGCTGATAAGCTGACATATACCTTCAATATCCGTGATAACGCCGAATGGACAAATGGCGATCCCGTTACGGCGGAAGACTTCGTGTACGCCTGGAAACGGATGCTCGATCCGAAAACGGGCGCATCTTCCGCATTTCTCGGCTATATGATCAAAGGCGGGGAAGAATTTAACAGCGGGAAAGGCAAACAAGAAGACGTGAAAGTCACGGCAAAAGATAAAAAAACGCTTGTCGTCACATTGGCGGCACCGCAGGATTATTTTCTGAGCGTCGTGTCCAATCCGGCGTATTTCCCGATTAATGAGAAGGTCGCCAAGGCTGATCCGAAATGGTTCACTGAAGCAAAAACTTTTGTCGGCAACGGGCCATTCAAACTGACGGAATGGAAGCATGACGACAGCATGACGATGGTCAAAAACGAGACGTATTGGGATAAAAAGACGGTGAAACTGGATAAAGTCACATGGGCGATGGTCAGTGACCGGAATACCGATTATCAGATGTTCCAGTCGGGGGATTTGGATACCGCCTTTGTGCCGGCAGAGCTGAGCGAGCAGCTGATGGGAGGAAAAAATGTCCGCACGTGGGATCAGGCCGGACTCTATTTCTATCGTTTTAACGTGAAAATGGAGCCGTTTCAAAATGAAAAGATCAGAAAAGCGTTCGCGGCAGCGATTGATCAGAAAGAAATCACGGATTATGTGACCAAAAACAGTGAAAAGCCGGCACATGCCTTTGTATCCCCTGGATTTACTCAGCCTGACGGGAAAGATTTCCGCGAAGCGGGCGGCAGTTTATTAAATCCGGATGAATCAGAAGCCAAAAAACTGCTGGAAAAAGGCATGGCGGAAGAGCATTATGACAAGCTGCCCGCCGTTACATTGACATACAGCACAAAACCGGAGCATAAGAAAATAGCGGAAGCGATTCAGCAGAAGCTCAAAAGTGTGCTCGGTATAGACGTTAAGCTCGCCAATATGGAATGGAACGTCTTTTTAGAAGAGCAGAAAGGGCTGAAGTTCCAGTTCTCTCAAAGCTCATTTTTACCGGATTACGCAGATCCGATCAGTTTTCTTGAGGCTTTCCAGACGGATAATTCCATGAACCGAACCGGCTGGGGCAGCGCGGCATACGACGGCTGCATCAAGCAGGCAAAACAGGAAGCCGATGCCAAAAAACGTTTTGCGCTCATGCATAAAGCGGAAAAACTGCTCATGAACGAGGCTCCGATCATTCCGATTTACTTTTACAATCAGGTGCATCTGCAGAACAGCGGCGTGAAGGGCATTGTCCGGCACCCCGTCGGTTACATTGATCTGAAATGGGCGGAAAAGTCCTGATCTTACAGCGGAAACATATGCCGCTCTTTTGCCGTTAAAGGAGCGGCGTGTTTCACTTTTCAATCCGGAAAGGAGATTGAAAAAGTCATGAACCATAAACCGAAAGCACTGCAAAAAGGCGACACGGTCGGTGTGATTGCGCCCGCAAGCCCGCCTGAGAGCGGGACGCTGCAAACCGCGCTGCTGTTTTTAGAGAATGAGCTTGGCCTTCATGTGAAACCCGGCCGGGCGCTGAAGACCCGTCACGGCTATTTGGCGGGAGAAGACCGGGCGCGCCTCGATGATCTCCATGACATGTTTAGTGATCAGAATGTCAAAGCGGTGATATGCGCGTGCGGAGGATTCGGCACGGGCCGCATTGCCGCCGACATCGATTTCGGCTTAATCCGCCGCAATCCGAAAATTTTCTGGGGCTACAGTGATATCACGTTTTTACATACCGCCATTCATCAAAATACGGGGCTCGTCACATTTCACGGCCCGATGCTGAGCACGGATGTCGGGCTTGAAAATGCTGATCCCCTGACGAAAGCGTCATATCATCAGCTTTTTACAGAAAAGGAATTCACCTATACGGAGGACATTTCTCCGCTTGAGGTGCTGACAGGCGGAAGGGCCGAGGGAGAGCTTGCAGGCGGCAACCTGTCGCTCATTACCTCCACGCTCGGCACGCCGTTTGAAATTGATACGAAAGACAAATTGCTGTTTATCGAGGATATTGATGAGGAGCCGTATCAAATCGACAAAATGCTGAATCAATTAAAGATGGCCGGAAAACTGTCAGACGCAGCCGGAATACTGGTCTGTGATTTTCACCAATGCGAACCGAAAAACAAAGAAAAGTCCCTCACCTTAGAGCAAGTGCTGAATGATTACATTGTCAAATCAGGGAAGCCCGCGCTTAAAGGCTTTAAAATCGGCCATTGTTCACCGAGCTTCGCCGTTCCGATCGGAGTCCGCGCGGTTATGGATACGGCGGCTAAAGCGGTAACGATTGAATCGGGGGTTTCCGGAAGGGAGTGATCAGGCGTGAGGATTACAGATATTCAAACGGGACGGATGTCCGTGCCGCTGACAAAGCCGTTTAAGACCGCTTTACGCACGGTTTACAATGCTGAATCGGTCATTGTGAAGCTCACTTTTGACAACGGTCTTACTGGCTGGGGGGAGGCGCCGCCGACGGTTGTCATTACAGGCGACAGCGCGGACGGTATTGAAAGCGCCATCCGCGATGTGCTGAAGCCTGCTCTCTTGGGACGGAGCCTTTCCGGCACGGAAGCTGTTCTGTATGATATCAGCCGGCTGTTGGAAAGAAATCAAAGCGCAAAAGCCGCGGTGGATATGGCTGTATATGACGGATGGGCGCAAATGCACGGACAGCCGCTTTACCGGCTTCTCGGCGGCTATCGGAATACACTGGAAACAGATTTTACCGTCAGCGTTAATTCTCCTGAGGAGATGGCGGGGGATGCAGACCGTTATGTGAACAAAGGATTTCATATTTTAAAGGTAAAAGTCGGCATAGGTGACATATCGGACGATGTTGCCCGGATTCAGGCGATCAGATCACGTGTCGGCGGAAACGTCAAACTGAGATTGGATGCCAACCAAGGCTGGACGCCGAAAGAAGCCGTGACTGCGATCCGAAAGATGGAAGACGCCGGCCTCGGCATTGAGCTGGTCGAGCAGCCTGTTCACAAAGACGATATCGCCGGGCTGAAGCAGGTCACAGATGCCGTAGACACGCCGATTATGGCGGATGAGAGCGTCTTTACCCCCCGTCAGGCCTTTCACGTGCTGCAGACGAGAAGCGCCGATTTAATTAATATTAAGCTGATGAAAGCGGGCGGCATAAAGCAGGCGGAAACAATCAATGCGATGGCGGAAACGTGCGGCGTGGAATGCATGGTCGGCAGCATGATTGAGACCAAGCTCGGCATCACCGCCGCGGCTCATTTTGCCGCGGGCAAACGGAATGTGACAAGGTTTGATTTTGATGCGCCGCTTATGCTGAAAGATGATTTGATTCAAGGCGGCATTACATACAGCGGCAGTCAGATTACGATTCCCGATGAACCGGGTCTCGGCATTACCGGTGTGTCGATACAAGAGGAGGCGAAAAGATGAGAGCAGCCGTTACAGCGGCGGCAGCCAACGTATGGACACTGCCGTCATCTCCCCGTTCGGATGATGCGCCGATGCTCGAAAACCCGCCGCAGATCAGAAAATGGTTAGCGTCTATGGGATATGAAGAGCGGCTGCAATTATGCACAGACAACCTTGTCCAAACGCAAGCGGTTTTCGGGGAAGAGGTGATCATTCTTAAAGAGGAAGGGGAATGGGCTTTTGTCGCCGTTCCCGGCCAGCCTTCAAACAAGGATGTGCGCGGATATCCGGGCTGGATGAAAAAAAGCCAGCTTTCAAAAGACGGCCTTCATACATCTTCCCCCGCAGTATGGATTACCAAACCGACAGCTATTTTATATCACACAAACGGCGAACCGGACTTGGAAGTAAGTTTCTTAACGCGTCTTCCGGCATCAGGACGTGAGAAAGGCTTTTTCCGGGTGGTGACGCCGCTCGGAGAACGGTTCGTAAATGAAGCTGACGCATACGAGTGCCGGCATACGGAAGGACGGGCGGCCGATGTCATCGAAACGGGCATGATGTTTCTCGGGCTTCCGTATTTATGGGGAGGACTGAGCGGTTTCGGGTTTGACTGTTCCGGGTTTATGTATTCGATATTTAAAGCAAACGGCTATACCCTTCCCCGTGATGCAAAGGACCAAGCAAAAGCCGGATGCAGCGCGGCGGTAAACGATATCCGGCCGGCTGACCTTTTGTTTTTCGCCTATGAAGAAGGAAAAGGCGCGATCCACCATGTCGGTTTGGCGCTGGGAGACGGCCGGATGCTGCACTCCCCGAAAACGGGAAAAACAATCGAAGTGCTGTCTTTGGAAGGAACCGTCTATGAAAAAGAATTATGCACCGTACGCCGCTGTATAAGCGAAAAGGGGGAATAGAAAATGACGGCATCTCCGCTCCTTGAAGTCAGCGGGCTGAAAATGCATTTTGACGCAGGAAGAAAGAAAGCCGTAAAAGCAGTCGACGGTGTCAGCTTTCACATTAAAAGAGGGGAAACATTCGGACTTGTCGGAGAATCGGGATGCGGTAAATCGACGCTCGGAAGGGTTATTCTCCGTCTGTATGACCCGACGGCCGGTTCGGTATCATATGAAGGGACGGATATACACCGTGCCGCGGCAGAACAGCGGTCGGTCTTCTTCCGCAAGCTGCAGATGATTTTCCAAGACCCTTACGCCTCGTTAAATCCGCGCCTGACCGTAAGGGAAATTATTATGGAGCCGATGGAAATTCACAATCTTTACAATACAAAAAAAGCCCGTCTGATGATGGCTGATGAACTGCTTGAAGCTGTCGGACTCCATCCGGATTTCGGCAGCCGGTATCCCCACGAATTCAGCGGCGGACAGAGGCAGAGAATCGGGATTGCCAGAGCGCTCTCTCTGCATCCCGAATTCATCGTGGCGGATGAGCCGATTTCCGCGCTGGATGTGTCGGTACAGGCTCAGGTCGTCAACCTTTTAAAAAGGCTTCAGAAAGAGAAAGGGCTGACATTTTTATTTATCGCCCACGATTTATCAATGGTCAAGCATATCAGCGACCGGATCGGCGTGATGTATTTGGGCCGCATGATGGAAATTACAGAAAGCGCTGCGCTTTACCGGGAACCGCTACACCCTTATACGAAGGCGCTTTTATCCTCAATCCCGATTCCTGATCCGCTTCTTGAGGACAAGCGTGAACGGATTATTCTGAAAGGGGAGCTGCCGAGCCCCCTTAACCCGCCGAGCGGCTGTGTATTCAGGACGCGGTGTCCTGAAGCGATGGAGCTCTGCGGTAAGATAACGCCTGAGCTTGAAGAAGTGAAGGCGGGGCGTTTTGTCGCCTGCCATTTATACAAAAAAGAAAGCTGACTTTATATTGTCAGCTTTCTTTTTTGATTAAACCTGATGCAGAAATGACACGCAGACCGGATACGGAACCGGAATGTCAGATTGGAGCAGAGTCAGTCTGCCTGTTTCGGAGTCGCGTTCAAACAAAACCAGATTTCCCGTTTCTTCGTTTGACGCGACAAGGAATGTCTCGGAAGGGTCAAACGCGAAATCACGCGGCCAGTTTCCTTCTGTCGGCACCCATTCAATAAGAGACAATTCACCGGAATATTGGTTGATCTTATAGATGGCGATGCTGTCATGTCCGCGGTTGGCGGCATAAAGAAATCTGCCGTCTTTAGATATGCGGATCGCGCTGCCTTGCGATTTGTCCGTAAAGCCTTCAGGCAAAGCGGAAATGACCTGCAGCTCTCTGAATTCACCTAAGGTCGGGTTGTATTCAAGCGCGATGACTTCATTACTGATTTCCGTCATGACATAGGCGTATTTTTCCGCCGGATGGAAAACGATGTGGCGCGGCCCTGAACCCGGTGCGAAAGAGTGAGTTTTCACCTCTGTGAGCGAACCGTTTTTCATTTGGTAAGTATACAGCGTATCCGTCCCTAAATCGACGGCTGCAATGTAGTTATGCTCAGGTGTATAGCCTGCGAAATGGGTATGCGGTTTCTCTTGTCTTTCATGAGGACCTGTTCCCGTATGAGCGGCTTCGGCAGCCGGCTCCTGCAGACTTCCGTCCTCATTGACGGGAAAGGCGTGCACTTTTCCGCTGTGGTAATTAGCGGTTAACACATATTCATGTTTATCATCAATGCTGACGTGGCATGGAGACGGGCCTTCAATCAGCTGGTGGTTCACAAAAGTTAATTCCCCGCTGTTCTGATGAATCTGATAGGCTGCGACACCGCCTTTTCCGTCTGCCTTTTCAATGGAATACAGCATGCTGTTATCAGAATTCGGAGTGACGTATGTCGGGTTGCCGAGCTTTGCTGCCAGCTTCGGCCGGCTGAGCCGTTTCACTTCTGTATCAAGTTCAAAACAATAAATGCCTTCGCTTCCGCCTTTTGTATATGTTCCCGCGTATCCTATGTACTTAGCCATTCGGTTTCCCCCTTTAGAGTCTTGTCTTCTCTATATTAACGTATCTTGAAGGAAACTGCCTTGTAAATGTTTAAGATGTTCTGACCAGCGGCAAGGTGCAGCAGCGGAAGGAACCGCCTGATTTAATAATTTCGGAAAACTCGGTTTCAATGACTGTATAACCTCTTTTTCTGAGCTCGCGGTTCGTGTGATGGTGCTGCGGCAGGCTGATAATTGTCCGATTGCCGATTGACAGGATATTCGGGCCGAGCGTGAATTGCTCTTCTTCAGGCACTTCTATCATCTCAAAACGTTCGGCGAGAAGATCAATTTCTTTCTGCCGCAAGCCATTTTTGCAGTATAGCGCTTCCGTTTCCGAGATCATATTAAATACACAGTCCAAATGTAAGAAATCCTCCTTGAGAGGGATCGGCACAACCGTCATCTCCGGCAGCGCCTCCCGCAGCTCCCGGACAGCCGCTTTATCCGTGCGCTTGCTCAGCCCGGCGTAAACGGTGCCGTCTGCGATTAAGATGTCGCCGCCTTCAATGTTCGCTTTTTTCAGTCGCGTATAAGGGATTTTCTTATTGTCAAGCAGGTTTTGAAACACTTTTTCTTCTCCCTGCCGGACTGAAGCCGCCATGTTTGAAATAAACGCCGTCTCGCCTAAGACAAATCCGATATCCCGGGTGAATACCTGCTCAGGCAATGCGGGATCGGCAGGAAGCAGGACGACTTCAATCCGGTGAGATCTTAAAATGTCAATAAACTCACTATGCTGTTTGAGGGCAACGGGTATGTTAATATTTTCTTGTTTGAAATGTTTCTGCGTTCCGTTAATAATATCCTTGATGGCCATGTGTTCCGGCCGGCATAAGATAACTGTCTGCAAAGCATCAAACTCACTGCGGCAAGCCGGTTTCCGCGTGGATTTGGGAATGGATACGTTCATGTGATATCCTCCTATCGGTATTCAATGTGCATTTATTATTCCCGGATGTGATGAATAATGAAACATTTATGAGAGAATATCTAACCAACTTAATATTTAAAATTTTAGACAAAACGGTCAAAGTATTGTTTAATAGGGTACAGATGAATGAGTCAAAACGACCAGACACCAAAGGGGAGTTTAAATAACATGAAGTTGCCAGAATCAAGATTTTGCAAAGAAACAAGGGTTGTTAAAACAAGCAGGGTTTTTCCGCTTGATACGAATAATCACAATACGCTGTTTGGCGGAAAGCTGATGAGCTACATTGATGATATCGCTTCAATTTCCGCGGCCCGCCACTGCCGGTGTGAAACAGTCACGGCTTCAATGGATTCTGTAGATTTTTTGCGCCCCATCGGCCAACAGGATTCCGTATGCCTTGAATCTTACGTCACATGGGTCGGCACATCGTCTATGGAGGTGTTTGTCAAAGTCATTAAAGAACATCTGATGACGGGCGAACGCGAGCTTGCGGCAACGTCGTTTCTGACCTTTGTCGCGCTTGATTCAAACGGGAAATCGGTACCCGTTCCGCGGATCGTGCCGGAAACCGAGGAAGAAGTCATGCTTCACAATACGGCCGTTCAGCGCGCCGGAGAACGAAAAAACCGCTTAAAACACAGCAAGGCCCTGGCCGAGGCGCTCGGAACAGATAAACCTTGGTAATCGTCAAACCGCTTTTTTAAAAAGCGGTTTTTTTATGCTGAAAAAGGACTTTTCCTGCCGGATCCATAATCTATTACAGGGAAAGGAGACGTGGCGTGCATGATGAAACATAAGTCTTCCGGCACCATCCTGACAACCGGGCGTATCCGTCTGCGGACTATGCGGGATGACGATGAAGAAAATTTGTACAGGCTGTTTACCGACAGAGAGGTCATGAAATATTATCCTTCTCTTAAAAGCAGACGGGAAACAAAGGAATGGATTGCCTGGAACAAACGATTGGCGAAAGGATACGGCGTCAGTCTTTGGATCGCAGAGGATAAAGAGACAGGCGCATTTCTCGGTCAATGCGGAATCGTTCCGCAGACGGTAAACGGAAACACTTTGATGGAAATCGGCTATATGTTTGCCCGCCGCCGCTGGGGCCGCGGCTATGCGACAGAGGCGGCGAACGCCTGTCTGGACTACGGTTTTCATACGCAGCAATACGGACGCATAGCGGCGCTGATTGATCCGGAAAACGCTGCCTCCGTCCGTGTCGCGGAAAAAATCGGTATGGTGCCCGGTGAGACCGTTACCAAATGGGAGAGGCAGCTGACGGTTTTTGACATCACATCTGACGTTGAACGTTTCGGCGAAATGTAGTATGATACGAACAGACATGTTTTCTAGGGTTCCGCATGTTCATACATGGCCTGGTCCGAGAGAAAACACATATGCGGACATATCCCGCATATGCGCACGGAGGGAAAAAAGCCCGGGAGAGTCAATCTCATGTGAGACGACTATCCGGGCTTTTTTGTATTGTCCGGATACAGAAAGGGTGAAGAACATGAAATGGGGTTTAGTGGTCATAGCGGCCGTATTTGAAGTGGTATGGGTCACCGGCCTGAAACATGCTGATTCGGCACTGGCGTGGAGCGGCACGATTACGGGAATCATCATCAGTTTTTATCTATTAATCAAGGCGACAGACAGCCTGCCCGTAGGAACGGTATATGCGGTCTTTACCGGACTCGGGACAGCGGGCACCGTGCTCAGTGAAATCCTGCTTTTCAAAGAACAGGCCGATCCGGTGAAAATCGTGCTGATCGGCGTTTTGCTGATCGGCGTCATCGGGTTAAAGCTGGTCACACAGGATAAGCCTGAGACGAAGGAGGAGAAGGCGTAATGCATTGGATCAGCCTGATAGCCGCGGGTCTTTGTGAAATGCTCGGGGTGATTTTAATGAATCAATTTCAAAAAGAAAAGAAAGTCAAATGGATTCTTTTCATTATCGCCGGATTTGCGGCTTCTTTTTCCCTGCTTTCTTATGCGATGGAGACAATCGCGATGGGCACGGCCTATGCGATCTGGACCGGTATCGGCACAGCGGGCGGCGCACTAGCCGGCATTCTCTTCTACGGCGAGCAGAAGGATGCGAAGCGCATCTTTTTCATTGCGCTTATTTTATGCGCTGCCGTAGGGCTGAAAATTCTTTCGTAAATTGATTTTTATTAAATCTTCAGTATAATCTATTAGTAAGTTACGAATTATGAAGATACGAGGGATTAAAACAGATGAATTCATATATGACACAGCGGCTGAAAGAATACCGCCGCGGGAATGAGGAAAAAGGGCGCCTGCTCGTCAGCTGCCCCGACCAGCCGGGAATTGTATCGGCCGTGTCGGCGTTTTTGTTTGAACATGGCGCAAACATTATTGAATCAAATCAATACACGACTGACCCTGAAGGCGGACGGTTTTTTCTTAGGATCGAATTCGACTGCAAAGGCATTCGTGAGAAAAAAGAGGACTTACAGCAGGCTTTCGCCTCAATCGCCCAGACATTCGGCATGACATGGAGCCTGTCTCTGGCAAGTGAGCTGAAGCGAGTGGCGATCTTTGTATCGAAGGAGCTGCACTGCCTTCATGAACTGATTTGGGAATGGCAAAGCGGCAATATGATGGCCGAAATTGCGGTCGTCATCAGCAACCATGAAGAGGCCAAAGAAGTGGTTGAACCGCTGAATATTCCGTTCCATTACATGAAAGCTAACAAAGACATCCGCGCCGAAGTGGAGAGGCGCCAGCTTGAGCTGCTGGAGCGGTATAAGATTGATGTGATCGTTCTTGCCCGCTACATGCAGATCTTGACGTCTGATTTTGTATCTGCCCATCCGAATCGGATTATTAACATCCACCATTCATTTCTGCCGGCCTTTATCGGCGCTAATCCGTATAAACGGGCTTATGAGCGCGGAGTGAAATTAATCGGCGCGACCTCTCACTATGTGACGGACGACCTTGACGAAGGGCCGATTATTGAACAGGATATTGAACGCGTCGATCACAGAGATCACGCAGAGGATCTGAAGAATATCGGCAGAACGATTGAGCGGAGCGTGTTGGCAAGAGCCGTAAAATGGCATCTGGAAGACCGCGTCATCGTTCACGGAAACAAAACGATCGTATTTAATTAATGACGGTCCGCCGGGGAGGCGGACTGTTTTTTATGGATGAAAATGTCTTGACAAGAACCTGTTTTCTTTGCATAATAAAAAAAAATCATTGAGCGTTGAAGAGGATCAGTACGCAGAACTTTCTGTGACAGAGAGCAAAATGGCCCGCTGAAACATTTTGCCGCATGAAACCTGCCGAACCTGCCTTGGAGTCCTGAGGGGAAAACTCAGGCGCGATAACCTGGCGTTACAGGAAAGCGGGACGCGTGAAAAACGCGTTCAAACAAGGTGGTACCACGGAAAGCCCATTTCGTCCTTATTTTTCAGGACGGAATGGGCTTTTTTTATTGACGAGAGCCGGTTTGGATTGATTGCCACGGAGGAGAAACGATGAAAAAACAAAGAATTGTTGTGAAAATCGGGAGCAGCTCGCTCACCAACAGTAACGGAAGTATTGATGAAGCAAAAATCAAGGAACATACGGAAGCCATTTCTTTATTAAAAGAAAACGGGCATGAAGTGATCCTCATTACCTCAGGCGCGGTGGCAGCGGGTTTTTCCGCTCTCGGCTATCCGTCGCGACCCGTTACGATAAAAGGAAAGCAGGCAGCTGCCGCAGTCGGCCAGACGCTTTTAATGCAGCAATATATGGACCATTTAAAAAGATACGGTCTGACGCCGGCACAAATTTTATTAACAAGAAATGATTTCTCAAAAAGAGAGCGGTACAGAAATGCCTATGCTACTGTAATGGAACTGTTGGAGCGCGGCGTCGTGCCGATTATTAATGAGAATGATTCCACATCAGTTGAAGAGCTGACGTTCGGTGATAACGACATGCTGTCGGCGCTTGTAAGCGGTTTGATTCATGCAGACCAATTAATGATTCTCACAGACATTAACGGGCTGTACGATGCCAATCCGAATGAAAACCCGGACGCAAAGCGGTTCGACTATCTGAATGACATCACACCAGAATTGCTCGGGTATGCCGGATCAACAGGCTCAAAGGTCGGCACCGGAGGCATGAAGTCAAAACTTCTCGCCGCCCAGACCGCATTGTCGCTCGGGGTGAAGGTGTTTATCGGAACCGGCTCCGGACGGGAAAAACTGATGGGAATTTTAGACGGAAAAGGCGATGGCACATATATCGGCGATAAAGACCTGTCCTCAGTGAATAATACACGGCAATGGATCATGTTTCATTCTCCGATATCAGGGGAAATCATCATTGATGGGGGAGCGGAGCAGGCGATGATCCATAACGGGTCAAGTCTCCTCCCGGCCGGCGTCGCCGATGTCTGCGGCAGTTTTCCGAAAGGGGCCGTAGTGGAAGTCAGAGGACCCGGGGGCATTATCGGCAAAGGGCAGACGCAGTACTCATCCGATGAAATTTTAGAAGCCAAAGGGAAGCGGAGCGACCAGCTTTCAGGAACGAAGCAGGTGGAAGTGATTCACAGAGATGATTGGGTGAATTTATTTGACGAGGGGGAACACAAATGAGTGAAGTATTGCAAAAGGCGGCTTTGGCAAAAGAAGCGGCTGCCGAAATGGTCATGAAAACGACGGCTGAAAAAAACGAAGCGCTCCAATGTATTGCAGACGGACTCAGAAATGAACGCCGGCTGATTTTAACAGCGAATCAGAAAGATATTGAAGCGGGACGGAACAGAGGACTGACACCTGACATTATTGACAGGCTGACTCTTGATGAAAAACGCCTGCTCGATATCGCGGACGCCGTGGAACTGTTAATCGGTCTTGAAGATCCCGTCGGTGAGTCGCTGGAGACCATTCAAAAAGAGAATGGATTATCCATTGAAAAAATCCGCGTGCCCCTCGGAGTAGTGGGCATGATCTATGAGGCCAGACCGAACGTTACCGTAGACGCGGCCACACTCTGCCTGAAAACCGGAAACGCGGTTGTGCTCAGAGGAAGTTCTTCCGCCATCCACAGCAACATAGCGCTTGTCAGTGTGATGAAACGCGCACTGGGGCTGTCAAAGCTTCCGATTGATGCCGTTCAGCTCATAGAAGATACAAGCAAAGAAACCGCCAAACAGCTCTTTACATTAAATGACGGGCTGGATGTATTGATCCCGCGCGGCGGTAAAAATTTAATTGATCTTGTGGTCAGGGAATCAACCGTACCCGTGTTGGAAACCGGAGCGGGCAATTGCCACGTGTACATAGATGAGTCAGCAGATCCTCAAATGGCAAGCGAGGTCGTCATCAATGCCAAAACACAGCGTCCTTCGGTCTGCAACGCGATTGAATCTCTTTTGATTCATGAAAAATGGGCCGAAGAACACGGACGAAAGCTGCTGAATCAGCTGACAGAAAAAGGGGTGGAGCTCCGAGGAGACCAGGTGATTTGCAGACTGGAGCCTCAAGCGAAACAAGCAGAAGAAGCCGATTGGGGAGCGGAGTACCTGGCGCCGATTCTCAGTGTGAAAACGGTGCAGGACGTACAGGAGGCGGTCCGCCACATTCAGCAGTACGGCACAAACCATTCAGAAGCTATTCTGACGGAGAACGCCGAGCATGCGGCTTACTTCCAGACCGCCGTTGACGCCGCCGCCGTGTATCATAATGCTTCAACCCGGTTTACGGACGGCTTTGAATTCGGATACGGAGCCGAAATCGGCATCAGCACGCAAAAGCTTCACGCGAGAGGGCCGATGGGACTTCCGGCGTTAACATCTACAAAAATCATCATCAAAGGAAACGGACAAATCCGCGTATAATCTTTTAAGCTTATCCTTCAAAAAGGGTAGGCTTTTTTTATGCGGAAAGATTGACGCCCTCTATTATATTGTGTAATATTAAATTGCACACAATATAATAGAGGTGAATTTACATGACAAAACCATTATTTACTGCAACCGTATCAGCCGCCGGCGGACGTGAAGGGAAAGTCACGTCTTCTGACGGAGTGCTGAATCTTGATGTTGCCATGCCGGGAACGCCAAGAGCAAAAAAGCTCGAGCATGCTACAAACCCTGAACAGCTATTTGCCGCAGGATATTCAGCCTGCTTTGACAGCGCTCTTCAGCTCGTAGCAAGAAAAGAGCGTCTGAGTATTGAAACAGAGGTCACTGCGCATGTTAGTCTGCTGAAAGATGAAGCAGACCAAGGATATAAACTAGGCGTTACGCTTGAGGTCAAAGCATCCGGCATTGATAAACAGGAGCTTGAAGCCCTTATCCAAAAAGCGCACGGTGTCTGTCCGTATTCAAAAGCGACAGCGGGAAATATTGAAGTGAAGCTTCTGGCAGCAGAATAAAAATAAGGATGCCCATTCGGGGCATCCTTATTTTTTGCCGTGCAGCGTATTCAAAACCTCATAAAGCGACTGCTTTAACTGCTTTAATTCCTCTTTTGACCGTCCCGTCTGTTCCAGCATGGCAATGGGAATATCCGCCGCTGTTTTCTGCAAGGCCCGTCCTTCATCTGTGAGCCTGATCGTCACGGATCGCTCGTCTTCAGCCGATCGCTTTCTCATGATGATTCCGTGCTGCTCCATCCGTTTCAGCATCGGTGTCAGCGTTCCGGAATCCAGGTACAAAAGCTCACCCATCCGTTTCACATTCAGTTCCTCGTGCTCCCATAATAAAAGCAGCGCCAAATACTGGGGATAAGTTACGTTGAGCTTATCAAGCAGCGGTTTGTACCGTTTCGTCATTTCCCTTGAGCTTGCGTACAGCAAAAAACAAAGCTGATTCTCCAGTTTCATATGTTCAAAATCTTTTTCTGCCATTACTTCTTTCACCAACTCTTTGTTTGTTAACGTTACCCCTATTGTAGCTGAAAACCGGCCCATTTCCTATTCCTCATGTTTAAAAATATGAGCAGGGGCAATATATACAGTAAGTACAATGAGGAGGCTGATAATAATGGCATTATTTACTTCAAAAGCGACCGCAGTCGGCGGACGGGCAGGACATATTAAATCCGAAGACGGGGTGCTGGATTTTGACATCATCATGCCGAATGCAAAAAAAGACGGAGAAACCGGCACAAACCCTGAACAGCTCTTTGCGGCAGGATATGCTGCCTGCTTCGGGGGAGCGCTTGAGCTCGCCGCCCAAAAACAAAAAATCGACATGACCTCTGAAATTGAAGGACAGGTCAGCCTTTTAAAAGATGAGAGTGACGGAGGTTACAAAATCGGCGTAACGCTCGTCATTGATACAAAAGATCTTGACAAAGAAACGGCGGAGAAGCTTGTGCACGCCGCTCACGAGTTCTGTCCGTATTCAAAAGCAACAAGAGGAAATGTAGACGTCAAACTTGAATTAAAATAAATCAATGAACGAATATCCCGGATTTTATATCCGGGATATTTTATTAACGAAAACATCAGTAATGATCTCTTCTCTCCCGGAATAAGAATACGATATAACACTTTTGCATAACGACACCAAGAGAAAAGAGGGAGAAATCGATGTCTCTTCCAAACATACCGAACATCACCCCCGACATTACACTCTCCAGATGTGAGACCCTGAACCTCCTTCTTTCATCCGTGGCTATGGAAGAAATCGGACTATCCCATATTCTGCAGGCGGAAGCGGAAAGGATTCAAATGTTTCTCGGCGCTTCCGGCGATCCCTCCTTGGAGGAATTGTCATCAATCAATAGAAGCACTGAACGGCTCCTGCGCACCGTCATGAAATCACAACTCCTTTTGCAGACGAAGCTTGAGGACATTATCTTCTTACAGGATTCTGAAGCCTGTATGGACCGGGACGACCCAAGTAATCCGAGTATTCCGGGCGATCCTGATGACCCGTGGAATCCGGACGACCCAAGTAATCCGAGTGATCCGGGCGATCCCGATGACCCGTGGAATCCGGACGACCCAAGTAATCCGAGTGATCCGGGCGATCCTGATGACCCGTGGAATCCAGACGATCCCAGTGATCCGGAAGATCCGTGTGACGGCCTGTTTTACGGCCGCATTGGCTGCTGTGAGTGCGGGGATTGTGAGGACTGCGGTTGGAAGAAAAAAGGCGGGGAGCGTTCATAAAAAAAGAGACGGGTGAAGCATATGCCGTATCCAAGCATTTCAAAAGCGAAACAGGCATCTTTTGAAGCCATGCATTGTCTCACGATTGCGCTGTTACATATATTATCTGTGACCGTGGATAAAAGAAGGGGTTCAAATTACAAAGAAGAAATCAGGCTGTTCTCCGCATTGTGCCGCTGGCAGATGGAAACAGGCGGCCGTCTGTTTTTAATGATCAGCTTGGAAGAAGAGCAGAAGCAGATGTATGAGCGGCACTTTCTTGAAATGAAGACAGTGACGGAACGAACGAAAAAATTCATTTTTGAAAGCCCACGCGAATTCCGGGCGCATCCCATTACGAAGCGGGCTGTCAGGCAGCTTCAGGAATGGGATGCGGAAACTGCCGAACCTGCCGTCAGATGGGTGCGGCCTGTCATCATAACGATGAACGGCACTCCTGAACGGCCTTGGTTCAATCAACAACTCCAAAATCGGGAAAGGTGAGAAAATGAGCGGAAATGCTGAATGTAAACTGACTCTTTGCATGATTGTGAAAAACGAGGAGAGATACATCTCCCGTTGTTTATCAAGTGTACAAGATATCGTTGATGAGATCGTCATCGCAGACACCGGATCACAAGATAATACAAAAGATATATGCAAAAGCTTTCAGGCAAGAGTATTTGAATTCAAATGGGAGAATGATTTCGCAAAGGCCAGAAATTACGCCCTGCAGCATGCCGAAGGAGATTGGATTTTAGTGCTTGACGCGGATGAAGAGCTCGATCAGGAGACGGGCCGCTTTTTAACTTCGCTGCTTCATGACGGATTACCGAGCCGGGGGCTTTTGAAAATCATCAATTATACGGGGAAGCAGCTCGATGAAAACGAAGCGTTTGAAAGCATGCAGCCGAGACTGTTCCGCAATCATAAAGGCCTTCTGTATCAAGGCAGAATTCACGAGAATATCTCGGCTCCCAATGAGGAAGAAAACAATGCTTTTTTCACGCTCCCATGTGTGATTCATCACTACGGCTACTTGGAGCAGGAAGAAAAGATCAAGCAAAAACATAAACGGAATATCAGCATTTTAAATGAAGAGCTTTCAGAGGAAAATCCTGATCCGTGGCTTGTCTATCATTTGGCAAGTGAATGCTACAGAATAAAAGACTATGAAAAATCATTACATCTTGTCAACGGCTCAATTTTTCAATTTTTAAGCGAAAAACGAATGCCTCCGTCTCTCCTGTATTATTTGAAATATACAATATTGCTTGAGCTCAAACGGTATGAAGAAGCCGAACAAGGGATTGAAAAAGTGCTCAAGCTATATCCTGATTACAGCAATCTTCATTATTATAAAGGCCTTGTATTATATCATTTGGAAAAGTACAGAGCGGCAATCAAAGCATTTGAAAACGGAACGCAGGTTGAAGGAGAAAACGCTGATCACTTCATTTTAAAAGGTGCCGCCGATTTCAGAGCTTTTTATTATATGGCGAAATGCCATGCTGCATTAAACCATGATATGACGGCCATCGCCTACGCCAAAAAATCGGTGAAGTTCAATCCTCAATACAAACCCGCACAAGAGCTTCTGTCTCAATTAAAAAAGGATCAGCGGACAAACGCCTGATCCTTTTTTTGCATGTTCCATTAAGATAATCGAATAATGTTTAAAGCTGCACCGGCGCTTCCTCCGAGCAATGTGACCGCACCCAATAATCCGAACAGCTGAAGCTGGATGGTGCTGCCTGCTGGCAAAGTCACAATAAAGGAGTTATTAAAGTTTGCCAAAGACGCGACCGGGGCGATAATCGAACTTGCAGGAGGAGTGCCGTTGATTAAAATACGCGAACTTACAAGCAGGCCGGCCGTTAAATTAATATGGTAGGAAATATAGTACCGTCCTGCCGGAGCAACGGTAAATATGGTATTTGCGGCATTAGCCGTAATATCTGCCGAAAGGTTTTGTTCATTCGGTAAGGAAATGGTCGTGCCGCCGGCAATAACTGCGACAACACCGCCGCCCGTATTGCTCGCATAGCCGGAAGTTGCTGTCAGACTTGTTCCGGTGATCCCGGTCGGTCCGATGCCGCCAGTAGCGCCGGTGATTCCGGTTGGTCCGGTGCCGCCAGTAGCGCCGGTGCTTCCCGCCGCAGCTAAAAGTGTATAGTCAGCTGAGGCTCCAGGGGTTCCCGCCGGGCTGTTTACGTTTGCGACGTAAGAGCTGCCGTTATACAAGACAACCTGTCCGGTTGTGTAAGTGGGGGCGATCAGCGGATTAAAAGCAACAATCCCTTGAAGACCCGCACCGGTGACCCCCGTCGGTCCGGTTGGCCCTGTCGCTCCGGCCGGTCCGATTGCTCCCGTAGGTCCTGCGGGCCCGCCGGCTGGTCCTGTCGGCCCCGTAGCACCAGTCGGTCCCGCCAGTGTAGGGATATTTGAGATACTGTCCAATTTTGAACCGAGAAGAAGCTCCTGTTTCATTAAGCTGTCAAGCGTATCACGGACGCTCTCATTCAGGTTCAGAATATCCGTGAGACTTGCCGGGGGCCCTGTTAATCCGGGAATCGTTCCGAGCGCGTATTGGATTTTTTCCCCTTCCGCATTCAGAATATGTGCCATTCCCAGCTCTTCCATTGCAATTGACGAAAGAAGAAGGTTAATGGTATCGTCTCTGGAAAGTGTAACGACAGGGGTGATATTAGGCAAATTAGGCTGTGACACAATGTCCCTCCTTATGAGTTGGCTGAAAATCATTTTATTACGAACAAAGTTCCCCGAAATAAGCGTAAGCAGTACTGTATCAGTATATTCACTGACTCTGTCCAAGTTTCTGAACGAATTCCCTTCATTAAATTCATCATATATGAAGGAAATACTTTAAATATAGAGAAAATACATCGCACAGCATTCGCAAATCGGTCAAAATGACAGCGGGACATGTGATCGTCTATAAAGCGATGGCTATATATCTTGTGCGTTTCCTGCAAAAACTCTCTTTTTCATTTCAAGTTTTCTGTATACAAGGGCGAGTAGCATGGATGGGATCGTACAAACAATCATTCCGATAAAGGCATACCGGGGTTCAATTTCATATAAAAAACCTCCGAAAATAGTAAATACCGCAGTGCTCCAGCTGAGAGCAAGCGCTGAATATATGCCTTGGGCTTTCGGGATTTGCGCGGGTGAAATATTTTTAATTAAGTATTTCATAAATGCATAGTGTCCCATCGCGAATGAACAGGCATGCAGCGTCTGCGCAATACAGAAAATGATGACATGCGGAAAGGCAAATACGAGTATCCAGCGTACGGTAGCACCAAGCGCCGCCAGGGCGAGCAAAGAGCCTGCCGTAAATTGATGAAAGTATCGGTCAGCGATTGCAAAGAAGATAATCTCCGCGATAACGGCGATGTTGATGATGATTCCGATGGCATATGCGGGCGTATCGATTTCCTTCAAAAAGAGATAACCGTAATTGTAGTAAGATGCATGTGCCGCCTGCAGTAAGATAACGATTGCAAGCACCAGACCGAAATATTTGATGCGGAATAAGGCAAACATGCCCTCTTTTCTTGCGCGGTCTGTTTCCGGCCGTTTTGAAAGAACAGCTGGCGCATGCATAAAGCTGAGGCATGCGAATATCAGGGTGCCCAAAAGCAGTGCCCATAAAATCGCTTGATCTCCGAATATACCTGTAAAGACGGACAGGATGACGCCGGCTGAAACAAAACCCGCGGACCCCCACTGGCGGCTTGTCCCATAAGCCTTTAATTCGTTATGCTGTACAAGGACGCCGCAAGCGCTGTCTAAAGCAGGCATTAAAGCAGGGTAAAACACATGCAGCACTAATGTGACAAGAAGCAGGCTTTGAAAAGAATCAGCGGGAATATAACATAAAAGTGCGAGAAGCGTCCCGATTCTGGCGCCGTTTAATAAGGCTTTGCTGCTGAATTTTCCTGATAAATAAGGGAAGAAAAATAATGTGGAAATCCCTCTTGCCGCCAAGCCCAGGCTCATAATGAAACTGGCTTCGGATACGGAAACCCCTTTTATATGCACCATCCATCCCGTCCAATAGGGCAGAAAAACACCCCATGTCATAAAAAAACTAAAAAAATGCAGACTCATCCAGCGATATGCTTTCATTCCCGTTCCTCCTTTAATTGGCATGTTATCATGTAAGGACATAAAGACAATATGAGATATCTCATATTTTTGGGGTGGACGATGGAAATTTATAAAGGCGAGAAAAAGAGACATCAGTTAGAAAAACACTCAATCGCGCATTTATTCTCTTTCCCCGCTGAAGAGTTTATGGAAGTGCGCGAATATGAGCGGGACGAATGGATTATTCAAGAGGGCAGGAGGCCTGACTTCCTGTTTTACGTGATTGAAGGAAAAGCGAAAATATATGTAACCCATCAAAACGGGAAAGTTTCTTTAATTAATTTTATCAACAAAAATGATTACATCGGAGAGATGGAACTATTACATGAAGTGTATTACACAAAAGGAATTCAAGCCTCAGCGAAGACTGTTTGTTTTGCTCTGCCTATTTACCGCTGCCGCGCGCAATTGCTGCAGGATGCGAAATTCCTGCGTGAGTTGGCTAAGTTTTTAAGTGCTAAGGCAACGCTTATGGCTTCGAAATATTCACAAAGTCTGGCGTTCCCGCTTGAAAACCGGCTGGCTGATTTTATTTTGCAGACGGCTTATGAAGGGGTTTATAAAGAGAAGCACGTAACGGTCTGTGATTATTTGGGTGTATCTTACCGTCATCTCTTGCATGTGCTGACGCAATTCTGCCAAAAAGGGCATTTGCAAAAAGAAGGGCGGGGCTATCAAATTAAGCAGTATGATTCATTATATGAACTTGCAGAAGCGCTGAAGAATAAGTAGCACGCCCAGAAAAAACAGCCACCCGCGATTTGCGGATGGCTGTTTTTTTTATACAAGCTGAGCTTGTTTTTTTCGTGCCTGTTTCGCGGCGTCGACCATATTTTTTAATGCCGCAACGGTTTCTTCCTGCTGTCTTGTTTTCAGTCCGCAGTCCGGGTTTACCCAGAAGCGGTCAGTCGGACACACTTCAAGCGCGTCATCAATAATTTGATAGATTTCTTCAGTTGCCGGCACACGCGGGCTGTGAATGTCGTATACACCGAGTCCGAGGCCTTTCACGTAAGGATGTTCTTTCAAGTATTCTAAAAATCCTCCGTGGCTTCGGCTGTGTTCGATTGTAATGACATCCGCGTCAAGATCATTGATCGTATCTACGATATCTTCAAAGTTGCTGTAACACATATGCGTATGAATCTGCGTCTCATTTTGCACAGAAGACGTCGTTAACCGGAATGCTTCTGCGGCCCAAGTTAAATATTCATCCCAATCCTGCGTTTTTAACGGCAGTCCTTCGCGGAGCGCGGGTTCATCCACTTGGATAATCTGAATACCGGCATCTTCAAGCGCTTTTACTTCTTTTCTGAGGGCAAGCCCGATCTGGAAGGCGATTTCTTTTCTTGAAATATCCACACGCGGGAATGACCAGTTTAAGATGGTGACAGGTCCCGTCAGCATGCCTTTCATGTGTTTTTCCGTCAGCGATTGGGCGTAGACCGTATCTTTTACCGTCATCGGTTCGATAAATTCGACATCTCCGAAAATGACAGGCGGACGTACGCAGCGTGAACCGTAAGACTGCACCCATGCATATTTCGTAAAGGCGAATCCGGCCAGTTTTTCACCGAAGTATTCGACCATGTCCGTACGCTCAAATTCTCCGTGAACGAGCACGTCTAAGCCGATTTCTTCCTGAATGTCAACCCAGCGCTTCGTTTCCGCATTAATAAAGGCTTGGTACTGTTCATCAGTCCAATCTTTTTTGCGCCATTTTTGCCGTGCGCTCCGCACCTCTGCAGATTGAGGGAAACTTCCGATTGTCGTCGTCGGCAGAAGGGGGAGACCGAGTGATTCATTCTGCAGCGCCAATCGTTCTTCAAAGCTTGCCGGACGGGAGAAATCTTTTTCCGTCAGCTGATTCAGCTCTTCTTTTTGAGCTGAGTTCGCTCCTGTTGCGAATGCTTTTAAAGCCTTAAGTGCCGCTTTTGATTCTTCGATCTGCTCACCGACGGCCGCTTTTCCGGACAGAAGCCCTTCTTTTAAGACGCCGAGTTCCGCCAGTTTTTCTTTAGCGTATGACAGGCCGTTCAGCAAATCCTTTTCAAGATGCTCGTCAGGGTGTTTCGCCACCGGCACGTGCAGAAGGCTGCTTGAAGGCTGAATCCATAACTCCTCAACATCAGCGTGGCTGAGGATATCCAAAGCCGCGTCAAGGCGTTCTTCAACATCGATTTTCCAAATGTTCCGGCCGTCGACCACACCGGCTGCCAGTACTTTATCTTTCGGGAAGCCGTGCTTTTTCAGCTGCTCAAGGTTTCTGCCTTTATCATGTACGAAGTCAAGCCCGATTCCCTGTACAGGATAAGAAACGAGTTCTTCATATGCATCAACCGAATCGAAGTATGTCTGCAGGAGGACATTCAGTCCTGAAAGCTCTTTTGTGATCGCCTCATAGAGGTCTTTGGCGGCGCGGACATCTTCAGAAGAAGCTGTCACAAGGGCAGGCTCATCAATCTGAACCCATTTGACGCCTTCTGCTTCAAGCTCTTTCAGCAGCTGCACATAAAGAGGAACAAGGCGCTTTTGAATCGCTTTCGCTTCTGATTCTTCGTATCCTTTCGCAAGTGTGACGAATGTGTACGGACCGACGATGACAGGTTTTGTTTCCGCTCCGAATTCTTCTTTGATCCGGCGGTAGTCGTCAAGCTGTTTGTTTCTCGTCAGACGGAATTCAATGCTTTCGTCATATTCAGGAACGATGTAATGGTAGTTGGTATTGAACCATTTCGTCATTTCACTGGAAACGGCGTCTTTTACACCGCGGGCAATCGCAAAGTATGTATCAACGGGATCCGTGATGCTGCGGAATCTTTCCGGAATCCAGTTAAAGCTGACGGCTGTATCAAGCACATGGTCATAATGGGTGAAATCAGAGACCGGCACGATATCGATATGTTGGTCAAGCTGTGTTTTGACAGCTGATAAGAATAAACCGTCAAGCTCTTTAAGAAACGTTTCTTTATCAGTGTTACCTTTCCAATAAGCCTCAAGCGCTTTTTTCCATTCTCTGTTCAAGCCGATTCTCGGAAAACCGAGGTTCGAAGTTTTGATTGTTGTCATTAAGTTTCCTCCTTTAAGTGAGATGTAACAAAAAAGCCTCTTTCTCAAGAGAGAAAGAGGCTTTAACTTCAAAATGCAAGCCTCTCTTATCTCTCAGATCACGTCTGATGGAATTAGCACCGTGCCTTATGAGACAATCGTCTCGGCGCAAAAATCACGCGCCCCATTTCACAATGGAATTACGGTCGGTTGCTGTTGGGGTCAAAAGGCCAATCCCTCGCCCAACTCTCGATAAGAGAAAATATTTCAATTTTTTTGAAAAGTTACATCATTTGTTGGTTATCTTATCAGCTTATTCAGATCACTGTCAATAGAAAATCTCACAATTTAAAAATTGGTGATATGACAAGCTGATTAATCATTATACGAGAAAAATATCAGAAAGACAGCAGCTGGGCCTGTTCGGCTCTTTCCATCAGCACTTCAGGCGCGTCTAAATACAGAAATCCGTTCCCGGCCAATGTTTTGGAGATGTCCAAAGGAAGGGTCCGCCGCACGAGCTGGGCGTAGACTTCAGCCTCAGAAAGCGTCCGCTGAAACGCGTCCTGTTCAAGCCCTTTTATTAAGGCAAGCGCTCCGCTCACATGCGGGGCGGCCATTGAAGTGCCCGTCAGCTTCCCGTATTTATGGTTGGGAAGGGTGGAGAGAATATTTTCTCCCGGAGCCACCAGGTCAATCTCTTTATTTGCGTTTGAAAATTCAGACGATTTACGGGCGATTGAGACTGATCCGACTGCGATCACTTCGTTGTAAGCGGCCGGATACGACAATTCCTCTGTACGCTCGTCTCCGTCGCCTTCGTTTCCTGCTGCGCAAACGACCAGAACACCGCTTTTTACCGCATTTGTGACGGCTTCTTTCAATTCAGGCACATCGCTTGGCCCGCCGAGTGACATGGAAATGATATCGGCCTTTTGTTCAACGGCGTAGTTGATGCCGTTAATGATCCATTCGTATTTGCCGCTGCCGTTTTGACCGCCGAGAACTTTAACGATTAAAAGGCTTGCTTCCGGCGCGACACCCGAAATTCCGCCGTTTGAATCATTGGCGGCAATCGTTCCGGAAACGTGTGTCCCGTGTCCGTTATAATCGGAAACCGCGTCTTCTTTGCCTCCGTCATCATCGGTGAAGTTTTTCCCGCCGACAATCCGGTCTTTCAAATCAGGATGATTGATGTCGCAGCCTGTGTCAAGCACCGCGATTTTAATATCCTTGCCTTTAAACCCTTTTGCCCACAACTCTGGCGCCTTAATCACTTTAATCCCCTCAGGAAGCTCGTTCACATCCATGATCTGTTCATCCGTGACATAAGGAATCAAATGCATTTCACCATTCATAAAAAAGCCCTCCTTTTTTATGCTTGCGAGTGGATACAAGGGTGTTGCTACTATTTTATGGCAGAGCATGCCGGCCGGAAAGAGTCATTTGAAGCATTTTCATAAAAAAGGCGTAATCTATCGTACTAAAAAATTTCAAATATATGGATAGTTTGACAGCTTTCATTTTCATTCATGACCCGCTGACGCTATAATTGGAAATGGGAAAGGAGAAGAGATATGAAGATAAGTGAAGCATTATACAACTATTTTTCAGAACAAGTGGATCAAATTGCGAAAGAGTGGATCGAAACGATGGAAGATTCGGATCCGAATTCGATTTATTCTTTGACAAATCCCGTCATCACAGAAGAACTGACGGAGCAGGATAAAGAATTTTACCGGCATATTAATAAAATGTATATTATGCCGCAAAAAGAATTTTTAGAAGAGTTCGAGCGGTGGGTGATTGAGCTCGCGAAAGACCAGAAGCATCTGGATACACCCGTCCAGTATGTGGTCCGTGAATTCATGAGAAACCGGAGACTATACATCAGTTATTATGATGCGTTTGCCGATAAACATGAATCTTCGTTTGCACAGGGAGAAAGGAAGAAATGGGAGAATTTAATTGTACAAGTATTTGATTTTACGATTTACACGTTTGTCGATCATGCCGAGCATAACTCGAAAATGCAGCTGAACGCGCAAAGAGAAATGATTTTGGAGTTAAGCTCGCCGGTTATCACGCTGAGCAAACGGACGGCGCTGCTGCCGCTTGTCGGCGATATTGACACGGAGCGCGCCAAATTCATTCTTGAAAATACGCTGAGCACATGTGCCAAACGGCTGATTGAACATCTGTTTATTGACTTGTCGGGTGTAGTGGTTGTCGATACGATGGTGGCGCATCAGATTTTTAAATTAATTGAGGCGCTGAACCTGATCGGCGTCACGTCCACTTTATCCGGAATCAGGCCGGAAATGGCTCAGACCGCCGTACAGCTCGGCATTAATTTCTCAGATATTACGATCAAGTCCAATCTCGCTCAGGCTCTCAATTATCATCAATAACATACATAACAAAACAGGCTGCCGAATCACTCCGGCGGCCTGTTTTTATATAAACAACAATGAAATGAGCCAGCTTGCGCCGAATAACAGAAGCACGAGCAGGAAAAAGCACCAGTCGGCGCGGCGCACAGTAACAGTTCTGTAAAACGTGCGGTTTCGGCTCCCCGTAAAGCCTTTAGATTCCATCGCGATCGCCGTGCGTTCCGCCTTTCTGATTGCGCCTGCCAATAGCGGAATGGTGAAGCGCCTGACGGCGGAGAGCTTTCCTTTCAGCCCGGAATCAGACGCCGCGCCCCTGATTCTGTGCGCCTGCCGGATGATCAGGATTTCATCTTTCAGAAGAGGGAGAAACCGGAACCCCGCGATAACGCCGTATGCAAGCTTGGGCGGCAGCTTACACTGCTGAATCAGACTGAGCATGAACAGAATCGGATCGGTTGTGAAAAGAAACATCATCGACAAAGCGGAAAAACATAAAATACGAAACGCGATAGAAATCCCGAGCGCCGCGTTATCACTGTTGACGGCAATCGGCCCGAGCTTAAACAGCAGGTTGCTTCCGGTTGTCGGGATGTTTCCGAATACGGCGGCTGTCCATAAAGAACCGAAGGCCAGAATGACAAACGGAATCGTGAACAGCAGCCATTTTTTCAGCGGCACACGCCCCGCCGAGAGGACGCCTCCCGCTATGATGATATAAAACAAAGCAGGGGTGTACGGATTATAAATAAACGACAGCATAATGACGCATAACAATACAGCCGCCGCCTTTATTGACGGGTTAACAGCCTCCAGCCGCAAGTTCATTTCTCCGCCTCCTGTCGTGTTTCATCCATTCATACCGCAGCGGCAAAGCCAAATGCGCCTGCTCGGCGATCCCGGTGTTATCAGAAAACAAAGCGTCGGGAGTTCCCCGGAATACCAGTTTCGTGCCGCAGAGCACAAGGATCGTGTCAGCATAATCTGAGACGAGTTCCATATCGTGTGTCACCATTAAAACAGCCGTTCCTTCCTTTTGAATCTCACGGAGCATTTGCATACACTCCCGCGCCGTTTTGGCATCCTGTCCGAAAGTCGGTTCATCAAGCATCAAAACGTTCACATTGTGCATAAGCATCGTCGCGACGCTGAGCCGGCGTTTTTGTCCTTGGCTTAAAGAAAACGGATGCTGTGAGGCATGGCGTCTCAGGCCGAATCGGGTTAACAGCTGAAGAGCTTTCTCCTGTGCGGCTCTGCTGCTTTCAAAACCGAACATCAGCTCTTGAATGACGGAATCTGTGACAAACTGGTGTTCAGGATTTTGGAAAACATATCCGATCAGCCGCCGCAGCTCTTTTTCAGAATAGGAATCAATCGGTCTGCCGTCTATTTTGATGTCTCCGCCCAGCGGACGGATGAGCTTGGCCGCGGCAGAAAGGAGCGTGGATTTTCCTGTTCCGTTAGGGCCGGCAATCGCGGTGATTGAACCTTTTTTTACGGAAAAGCTCACATCCTGAAAAATGACATCTGCTCCTCTTGAGAATGACAGCTCGTGAACGCTCAGCGCGTCTTCTGCCGAAAGAGCGGCGCGCCGGGATTCGGGCAGAGATGGTACAGGTTCGTGAAACAGCTTTTCTTTACACAATGTAAAAGGAATGCTGACGTGCTCCTGCAATGAGATCACACGCGGAATCGGAATGCCGAGCTGCATCAGCTCTTCAATCTTTGTTTCAAAGATAATGTCCGTTTCTCCGTCCATCACCTTCTGACCCGTTTCGTCAAGGACAATCGTCCTGTCCATCCACGGCGCCCAATGATCAAGCTGATGTTCGATAACGAGAAGGCCGAAGCCTTTTTTTGCTTGAAGATCTTTGATCAGACGCACTAATTCACGTGCGGAATATGGATCAAGCTGTGCCGTCGGTTCGTCCAAAATAATGAGTTCCGGTTCCATCGCAATGATACAGGCAAGCGCCACTTTTTGTTTTGAACCGCCTGACAGCGAAGCGATCGTTCGCGTTTTCAGATGAGTGATCTCTAATTTTTCTAAAACGTCATCGATGATTGCGTCCATATCTTCTTTTGTATATTGCAAATTTTCCAGGCCGAAGGCGATTTCATCTTCAACCGTCAGCATGCAAAACTGCTGGTCCGGATCTTGAAACACGACGCCGATGGATCTGGCGGCGGGTTCTGTCAGATGTGAAAGAGGTGTTCCGTATAAAGAAACGGTTCCCGATTGAACCCCATCGCATGCTTCCGGGTACAGACCGTTTAAACAAAGAGCGAGCGAGCTTTTGCCGCATCCGCTCGGCCCGAGCAATAAAGCCCGCTCTCCTTTGCGGAGCTGAAAGGACACGTTTTGAAGAATCGGCTTTTCATTCTGATCATAAGAAAAGGTAAGACGGCCGGCCGATAGAAGGGGTTCAGATGCCTGCATCTTGGTTCACCTGTTTCTTTTTCTTCTTGAATTGTTTTCCGAGCGCCATGCCGTTCAGCACCCCTGTGTAAGCCAGCGCATCACTGATTGCTTTGCCGAGAAGGCCGGCAAGAAGCGCACCTGAGACCAGACGGATGAGAAGCATGACGGCTAATAAACCCGGATTCAAAACAGAGTATCCCGAGACGAACAAGTCATAAATGAAGCTTGTCACAGAAGACCCCATACCGGATAAAAGAAGCACGGGCAGGGTATAAATGCGCCAGCGTGTCGCAAAAAAGACCGCTTCCGCACCGATTCCCTGTGCGATCCCGATCAGAATCACCATCGGTCCTGACGGATTTCCGAGTAAGCACTCCACAAACGCGGCGATGATTTCAGAAACGAGAGCAGCTCCCGGTTTTTGAATAATGTACGCGGCAATCACCGAGACGATAAACCAGATACCGTAAATCGGTTCGTAGCTCATCCGGCCGAAAAATCCTGCCGCTATATTGCTTGCATGAGTTGATACTAAATAAATGACAGCAAATACAACACTGATGACGGACATGACAACAATTTCTCTCATTTTCCAATTTTTCATTGTGATCTCCTGCTTTCTTATCGGATAGTCGTATGTATGAAAGAGTTGATTTTACAGGCGGTTTATATTCAGTTTCATATTGCTGTGTCCTCCCCCGTTTTTTAATGAAAAATAAAAAACTGCATATCCGAGGGAATATGCAGCAGCAGAACGAAAACGCATGGGGAAAAACCCTGCGCTCCGGTCAATCTGCACTTCCCCACGCTGGTATTATCCAGATCGGGTTATAAGGGATCAAAACACGCCTGCCGCATGTTTTATCTCAGCCGATAACAGCACCCCTAGTGCGTTTCCTATACAGTTTTTTATGATGACATCATCATAGTTGATCATGTCTGATTTGTAAACAGCCTTTCTCCGAACAGAGTTTGGAATCGGACCGGAAGATCATTCATAAAGATAAGTAGAGCCCTTTTGATCAAAAGGAAACGGAGGACATCTATGTTTGTTCATACAGTGCAGTCTGGCGACTCGTTATTTTCCATCAGCAGAAAGTACGGATACCCTGTTGACAGCATCAGAAGCGTCAACGGGCTTGAGGAAACGAATATCGTTCCGGGGCAGGCGCTTTTAATCCCTCTTAATGAATATACGGTTCAGCCGAATGATACGTATGCCGTTATCGCAGGTAAGGCTTATGTGCCGCAGATGCAGCTGATGCAAGCAAACCCGGATATTCCGCCGAACCGGCTGCGGGCGGGTATGAAAGTGAAGATCCCTGATATCTCTAACTATCTTGCGGGGACCCTGCAATTTTATGTCATTCGGACGCCTGAAGCGGATAGAGAGTTAATTAATGATTTTGCGCCGTATTCTTCGGCGATTTCTTTGTTTGAATATCATTTTGGCCCGAACGGAGATATCATTAACGATTTAAACGACAGAACCGCAATAGAAACCACATGGCAGAACAGAGTGCGCCCGCTTGCCGTCATTACGAATCTGACAGAAGGGGGATTCAGTCCGGAATTAGCCCATCAAGTGCTGCAAAATCCGACGGCAAGAACGAATCTCGTCAACAATATCGTCTCCTTAACCGTAAGAAAGGGATACGGCGGAGTAAATATCGATTTTGAACGGGTCAGAGAAGCTGACAGGGACCTCTTCACAGGATTTCTCCGGCAGTTAAAAACCCGGCTTTCAGAGCATCACCTCGCGTTAACGATATCGGTTCCGGCGAAAACAAGTGATGCAGTGCCGTGGCTGAGGGGATATGATTACGGCGGAATCGGAGCTGTCGTCGATTATATGTTCATTATGGCGTACGACTGGCACCACGCCGGCAGTGAGCCGGGACCCGTGGCGCCTTTGACAGAGGTCAGGCAAACGATCAATTTTGCTATCAGCAGGGTGCCGAGAAGAAAAGTGATTCTCGGTGTTCCGCTGTACGGGTATGATTGGGTGATTCCGTACCGTCCGGGAACGATCGGATCCGCAATCTCCAATCAGCGCGCCATGGAAACGGCCATGAAGCATCAATCAGTGATCCGTTATTCTCAGCAGGAGCGTTCCCCTTACTTCCGGTATACTGATGAAAATGGAAGAACGCATGAAGTGTGGTTTGAGGATGTACGGAGCATGAGTGAAAAAATGGTTCTCGTTCGGGAGTTCGGACTGCAGGCGATCGGCGCGTGGCAATTAACGCTCGGTTTCAAACCGGGCCCGTGGCTGCTTAGGAACTTTTTCACGATCCGAAAAATATAGCTGCATGTCCCGCTCCGCAAGTGATTTTTTTCCTATGATAACGGGTCTTCTTTTGGACAATCTAAAATTGAACAGGAGGTCTGTCATATGAAGAAAAGGGAAGAGCAGTATATCAACGAGGCTGAGTATGTACCGCATCCGACAAAAGAAGGGGAGTACGCCCTCATGCTGCATGAATCCTATCATTTCCTTTCAGAAGAGGATGAAAGCGATTTGCCGGAATAAGGGCTTTATGCCTTTATTCCGTTTATTTTATAGGCATGTGCTGAAATCACAAATTTAAGGTTGACACATTCCTTTTTTTTCTGTAATCTCAGTGTGTCAATTCAAATAAGAACTTCGTTAGGTGAGGCTCCTGTATGGAGATACGCTGCTGCCCAAAAATGTCCAAAGACGCCAATGGGTCAACAGGAATCATCGACATAAGGTGATTCTTAACGCAGCTGGATGGCTGTCCTATGCCATACAGTGCTAAAGCTCTACGATTGGAGGCCCCGCACGTTTATTTGCCGTGCTTGTTTTCGCCTTCATATCAGAAGGTTTTTTTTATGCCTCAAAACGTACACGACTGAGCATGATAAGGAGGTGCGGAGTATGGATTCTCCCCATTCGAGTATGTCAGAAGAAGTACCCATATACAGCCAGATAACCAGTGACGACATGATGAGGAGACAAACCGCCGCACTTCCCTTGACGGACGGCGCGTCTCCGTAAAGGAGGTACGAGTCCCGATGGTCCAAAACATGACCTATGACGAACTCATATTACGCATTATCATTTTATTGCGGGACGGAAAAATAAAAGAATTCCGAAACATGATAGATGAGCTTCAGCCCTATGACATGGCATTTTTGTTTAAAGAAATGCCGGAAAAGCACCGGGCCCGCTATCTGTCATATATGACGGTTGATGACATCACCGATATGATCGGAGAGCTGGAGCGGGAATTTCAGCTTGCCGTTTTGCATAAAGTCGGTAAAACGAAAGCCACTCTCGCAATGAATAAAATGGATAACGACGATCTCGCCGCATTGCTGGAAGAGATGGATGAAGAACTGAAAGAACAGCTTTTATCCAGCATGGAGGCTGAGGAATCAAAGGCCGTACAGCTTTTGATGAACTATCCGCAAGAATCGGCGGGCCGGATGATGACGAACCGCTTCGTCTGGATTCCGCAGCATTATACAGTAAAAGATGCGGTCGTGAAGCTGAAAAGCTTTGCAGAAATCGCAGAATCAATAAATTATTTGTACGTGATTAATGACAGCAAGCAGCTTGTCGGAGTGCTCTCATACAGAGATTTAATTCTCGGCGAGCCTGAGGATAAAGTGCAGGATCTCATGTTTACGCGTGTCATCTCGGCCGGGGTGCTCCAAGACCAGGAAGAAGTCGCCCGGCTGATCCAGCGGTATGACTTTTTAGCCATTCCCATCGTGGAAGAAAATCATGTGCTTGTCGGTATTGTCACTGTCGATGATATTATTGACGTCGTGATTAAAGAAGCCGATGAAGATTACGAAAAATTCGCAGCCTCCGGTAAGGCGATTACATTTGATACGAAAGCGTACGTTGCGGCGTACCGCCGTTTGCCGTGGCTCATTCTGCTTTTGTTTATCGGATTGATTTCCGGAAGCATTCTGAATTATTTTGAAGATACATTGCAAAAAGTCGTCGCCCTCGCGTTTTTCATGCCGATGATCGCGGGAACGACGGGTAATACAGGCACACAGTCACTCGCCGTCGTCATCAGAGGACTGGCTAAAGAAGAAATGAATAAAAAAACCATCTTTAAACTGATTTTCCGTGAACTAAGAACCGGTATCTATATCGGCATCGTCTGTGCGATCGCGATTACGATTGTCGCAACCGTCTGGCAGAAAGACTTAACGCTCGGTTTTGTCGTCGGTTCATCGCTGCTTGCAACGTTGATTATCGGTACGATGGCCGGAACGATCGTCCCTATTATTCTTCATAAACTGAACATTGACCCGGCGATTGCATCAGGACCGCTGATTACGACGCTGAACGATATTTTGTCCTTATTAATTTATTTCGGCATTGCAACTGCATTTCTTCATGCTTTATAAAAAAAGTCCGTCTCACAGGAGGCGGACTTTTTTGATCAGCGGTTTTTATACTTAAAATGAGCATTAAGCTGTCCTTCCAGCATTTTTTTGCGGAGCTGCGGGTCGTTTTTGAGAGCCTGTTCTTTTTTTCGCATGTCTTTTAAAATCTCAGCCGTCTGCACGCCGTCTTCCCGCTTGTTGGCAATATCCATCAGCCGCTCAACGTCCGCGAAGGAATACTTTCTCGTTCCCCGTGATGAACGCTGCGGGTAGATTAATTTCCGTTCTTCATAGTATCTGATCTGTCTGACTGACAATCCGGTTAATTCGCTTACAATGCCGATCGAGATTACTTTTTTATCTTTGTAAGATTGTTCGTCTGTCGTCATTTTTCCACCCCTGGATGTCTTTTACTCATATTATATAAGAAAAAAAGAGAAAAAACCTGACGCTTGTCAGGTTTTCTGACGCGGAATAGAAAATTTTAGAAAAAAAGCGGCAGAAAAATTGACAAGGTTAATGCATGGTTCTGTGCCCCGTTTTATGCTTACTGTACAGACACAATGAGGAGGAAGGATAGGAATGGAGAAAGAAAAAGCGGTTTCGCTGGCAAAAGAAATCATTGAATTAGATATGAAACGCGATGAAATGCTGGAGGCGTTCATGCAGCTTGCCGGGGAACACGCTTTTCCGCTGCTCAGAGCCGTCCAGAACGGACTTTACCGAAAAACATCATAATCTACAGAAGTTTTACAATGGCTTTATACATCTTTGATATAAAAGCGTTATTCTGATCATAGAATAACGGAAAACAAAGGAGGGCGCCATGAGTCGTTTGCTTCAAAATGCATTGGACAAAGAGAGAAACCATTATTCCAAAAAGCTTCTGCAGATCGGAGTCTATACGAAAGAAATACTCAATTCCATGACAATTACGGAGCTGAGAAAGGAATACGCGTATTTTTTTCGGAACATTCCCTATAAAGAACGGAACCCTTATACAAATTAAATGATGTATAAGGGTATTTTTTTATATAAAAAAGAAGGAATTCTGAAAAACGGCACGAATAGAATATAAAACAAAGAACGACTCTTATGAATTGTAAGGGTTTACATTATTTTTTTATAAAAATCTTAAATACGGGGTAGATATGATGAGATTATCATTTAACGAAGAAGAAGTGATGCGTTCGATGAATTTGTACAAAGTTTTTGCAAGGGCTTTCAAGAGTGTGTCTGAACACAGCATCCGAGACAGTAAAGAACACGGTTTTAATCCGACTGAATTTGCCGTTTTGGAGCTGCTCTATACGAGAGGACCGCAAAAGCTTCAGCAAATCGGGTCGCGTCTTTTGCTTGTCAGCGGGAATGTCACCTATGTCATCGACAAGCTTGAAAGAAACGGGTTTTTGGTCAGAGAACAAGACCCGAAGGACAAACGTTCTGTTTACGCCCATTTAACTGATAAGGGAAACGAGTATTTGGATAAAATTTATCCGATTCATTCATTGAGAATTGCGAGAGCGTTTTCAGGACTTATGCCTGAGGAACAGGAACAGCTGATAGCCCTACTGAAAAAAGCGGGAATTCACAGCCAGCATTTGCTTTTCCGTTAAAAGAAAGCGGATACAGACACTCTTCTTCACGAAGAGTGTTTTTTTTCTGTTCCGGACAGTAGAGCCTGAAGCGGTTTTTGCATAAGCTGATACAGGTCGGCATCATTATTTACCAATCATAATGTGACATGCCCCATGCCAAAATATGAGGGTGCTTTGAATATAAAGAAGGTGAACATGTGAGAAGCTGTCTGCTGTCTATATGGTACTTACTTGATCCGCTTTATTTCTTCTTTACCCGGCTGACGCTGATTGATAAACGGCAATCGAATGTATTCCGCGTCCGTTTGACTAGATATAAAGGAAAAGAAGTCATCCTGAGCGACGGAACCAGAATTAAAAAAAACGACGTGTTAGTTAAGATTCATCTTCATAATGTCAAACTCCTGAAAGAGCTGCAGCCTATTGAAAGCGCGGTCAGAAGGGGGATTATGCTATATCAGAAGGTATATCAATCCATGCCTCATTTAGCGGATTATATTAACCAGCATAAACGGAAAGACGAGATTAAGGGAGTCGTCGGCATTACAATGCTTCATAAAGGAGCGGCGAGACTCGGTTTTGATGTGATAAAACCGTCCAGCGGCTGCTACAGGCTGTTTAAGAAAGCGGCCCATATTCCCATTTTATACTTTACTGCAAAACAGCTCACCCTCAAAAACATTCCTTACTCCTGCTATTTATTTATTTCCAAAGAAAAATTGATGTGCACGTATCAGACTGAAAAGAGCTGACAAAAAGCGTCAGCTCTTTCTCTTGATTTGCTCAAGCACGATTGAAAGCGGGCCGTCCTGCGGATTCCGGTAAAAATCATAAAACGGATCTCCCTCTGTCCTGACGCGGTTCACTACTGTATCGATCGTATAATCATCAGGTGTTAAAGAGGAGTTGACTTCGCTCCAATAAAGGGGAGCCGCAACCGTTCCCAATTCGTTGCCCCGGGTCGAATAGGGGGCGATAATGGTTTTCCCTTCGGCATGCTGCAAATAATCTAGGTAGAGCCTGCCGTTTCGGTTTTTGATAAACCGCTCTGTCGTAAAAAGATCCGGACGCGTCCTGACGCAATAATCGGCGATGAGCATTGTGAACGCACGGGTTTCTTCATAGGTGAATGCTTCCGGTGAAAGCGGGATGTAGAGCTGAATGCCTTTATTTCCGGAGAGCTTCGGGAATGACGTAATACTGAATGAATCAAACAGCTGTTTCAGCACATGCGCAGCCTCCACTGCCATGGGAAAATCATTCCTTGACGGAGGATCAAGGTCAATGACAATCTCTGCGGGTCTTTCAGAATGCACTGTCTGAAACGGAACGTGAAATTCAAGCGCCAGCTGATTAGCCAGCCATAAAAGTGACGGTATGCTGCTGCATACGATGTGCTCGTGGCTCCCGTCAAACACGCTTGAGACAAAGTCCGGCGTGTAGTCCGGTTTGTTTTTTTGAAAAAAAGATTCGCCAGGCGCGCCGTGCGGATAACGGATCACCGTGACGGCCCGATCTTTAAGAAAGGGCATAAGAAAATCGCTCATTTTCACCATATAACTAAGGAAATCTGCTTTTGTTTTTTCACGTTTTTTAAAAACAATCTTATCCAGGCTTGTGAACTGCAGCTTCGGCGGCAGCGTTTTAGAGTGAAGGATAAGCTGCTGATACGTGCATTCCGTCCAATCCATTTCAAACTGAAAAGACACAAAAGATACTTCACGCAGCGTGTCCTGCAATATGGTTAAATACTGCACGGTCATGCAGATAGAAGGCTCAAGTGTATACTCGCCGCTTTTTTGTTTTTTTCCGTGGGTCTCCATAATGGTTCTGACGGCGTTTTTTTCTTCCGCCTGCATGCCGTGGGAAACGGAAGCGATCGGGACGGCGGTGCCGTCTTTTAAAACAGAGGCCGTTACATACCCGTTCTTCGGGTTAAACCCGGTTAATAGCACATGTGCCGTTTTCATATGTTTATACTTTTGCCAGTCGGGAGAGCGTTTATTTTCCGCCCAGCCGCTGGAAGCCCTTTTTGCTACGATACCTTCTCCGTCATGGCGGACGACCTTGTCCCAAAGCGCATCAAAGTCAGTGTGCTCCGGAATGTATTGAATCGCTTCTTCCGCTAAGTGATGAGGGCAGGCGGGAAGATTTGCTTCTTTAAACAGTTTGGAAAGGGCGCGTTTCCGTTTCACATACGGTAATGAGACGGTGCCGGCGCCTTCCAGAACGAGGAGATCAAATGCCAGAAAGCGGCACGGCCGTCTATCAGCGGTGCTTTCAATTGCTTCCGTCCGTTTTAAACGACCGCGGATTTGAAGATGCTCAAAATCCGCTCTGTACGGATTGATTAAATAGACAAGCTCTCCGTCAAGCGTAATGGGAAACTTGTCTTTCATGTGCTGAAAACACCGGGCCGCAAAAGCCGTGATTTCCGGAAATTGATTCGTCAGCGTCTGTCCGTTTCTGCTGGTTAATGTAACGCCGCTTTCGTCTATGCGGAGAAGACAGCGGAATCCGTCATACTTTACCTCATAGCGCCACTCACTGCCTTCAGGCGGTACAGAGATCAAAATCGGCTGCATCGTCAGCACCATGATTAAGACGTTCCGGCTTTTTGTCTGGTCGTCTTCTGCTTTTTGCCTCCGCCGCCTGCTGACGCGGCGTCTTTTGTCCGCGCCGGTGCAGCCTGTTCGCGATCCGGCCGCTTCGTCCGGTCAATGCTTGCCTGAAGCGCGCTGACAAGATCGATGACATCTTCGCGCGGGCCGGCAGCAGCCGGTGTCACGCCCGCTTCTTCATGTTCGAGCTTATCGTTAATTTTAGCGAGAAGGGCTTTCCGGTATGTGTCTTCGTATTGTTCCGGGTCAAACTCGGTTGTCAGCTCATTAATTAACGTAATCGCCGTCTGCAGCTCTTTTTCATTAACGGCTGTCTGCTCGGGAACGCCCGGCACATGTCCGGCGTTTCTGACTTCATCCGGATAATGAATGGATTCCATCACGATGCAGTTGTCATACACGCGAAGAATCGCAAGCTGCTGTTTAGAGCGGATCGTAATGGAGGCAATCCCGATTTTACCCGTCGTCCTCAGCGCTTCCCGCAGAAGTGTATAGGCTTTTGTGCCGTTATCTCCCGGCCCGACATAATAAGACCGGTTAAAATAAATCGGATCAATTTCCTGCAGCTGGACAAAGTCAACAATCTCAACCGCTTTTTCTTCATGTTCCTGTTTTACGTCTTTCAAGTCTTCGTCTGTCATAATGACGTATTTCCCTTTTACATACTCATAGCCTTTCACAATTTCATCAGGTTCCAGACTCTTTTCACATCCGGTGCAGATTTTTTCGTATTTAATCGGCGCATGGTCTTCTTTATGAAGACTGCGGAATTTTATATCTTTATCTTCAGTGGCCGCAAAGAGCTTGACCGGGATATTGACGAGGCCGAAACTGATCGAACCCTTCCACATCGTGTGCATGAATAAAAACTCCTTTTTGTCTTTATTGTGGATAAACGAGTCCGTTCCATGTGTAGCAACTTATGGGTGATGCGGCGCTTCATGGAGCGGCTGTTCCATTTCCTCAGGCGGAAATGGTCGGCTGAAAAGCAAATGAATTCTTGATTTACAATCAGTGAATCGGTAAGTTCTTTAAAGCGCTGAAGTCCCAGAAAATCATTCCCCGGGAAATGCCCCGCATTCCCATGTAGTGACTGAGAAAATTTCCCGCTCCCATATGAACTGAATCCGCGGTCAGCCGCCGCTTACCGCGAAGGGTAAATTTTTCCGGAGAACTTAAGTGATATAACCGCCGCCAGACAAGCAATCAGGAGACAGGCGGGACGTTGTATTGCGCATGTCATTCCCTCCCGCTATACCGATCTGAAACGACTCACATTTATAACGGGCATGTCTAAAAGATATTTCAGACTCAAGGTTTTGTGTTAAAATCATTCTTAAGTTTCAGAATATAGACGTAAGCCGGGAGTGATAAATCATCGAAGATTTCATCATATCAATAATTGAAGCGTTTAAAAGCTTATCTTACGCCGGGATTTTTTTGGCGCTCAGTATAGAATTCATCCCGGCGGAAATTGTTCTTCCGCTTGCGGGCTATTGGGTCTCAAAAGGGGATATGACGCTTGCCGGGACCGTGTTTGCCGGTTCGCTCGGCGGTGTTTCAGGTCCGCTTGTCTTATATGGAATCGGCAGGCTGGGCGGTCGGCCGTTTTTGCTGAAATATGGAAAGTATATATGGATAAAACCCGAATCCCTGCAGAAATCAGATGATTTCTTTCAGAAGCACGGAGGTTTGGTCGCGTTCAGCGGCCGTTTTATACCGGGGGTGAGGACGCTGATTTCTTTGCCGTGCGGCATTGCGAAGATGAATGTCTGGGTGTTCTCTCTATATACATATGCAGCGATGCTGCCGATTACATTTGCTTACGTATACCTCGGAATGAAACTCGGGGAAAATTGGAAAAGCGTCGGTTCCATCCTCGATCAATATATGCTGCCGCTCGGTATATTCATTGTGTTGCTTCTCATTCTTTGGATGTTTTTAAAGAGAAGAAAACAGCGGGCCAAAACAGAAAAAATTTCTCAATTTGTTAAAAAAGTTAAGCGTTGACAAATGATGAAACAGGCTTTATCATGAGCGTATAAACAAATATTTCTTGAAATCCCAAAGGGGAGTAGCGTCCGGATATTCCGGAAACAAAGTCGTCAATTCATGGATCATATCCATCGGCTTTGTTGGCATGCCAATCATTCATGTCTAGCAAGACCTTTGCCTTATATCGGCAAAGGTCTTTTTTGCGTAAAAAAACCGCCGGTATAAGCTCGGATGATAGAAAAAAGAAACGGAGGGAATGGATTGGACTTTGCATTATTATTGGAGTATGGATGGGTTCTTCTCGTTTTAATCGGGCTGGAAGGGATTTTGGCGGCGGATAACGCGCTGGTGATGGCTGTGATGGTGAAGCATCTTCCTGAAAAACAAAGGAAGAAGGCTTTATTTTACGGATTGGCGGGCGCATTTATTTTGCGTTTCGGGTCACTGTTCGCCATTTCTTTTCTGGTGAATGTTTGGCAGGTCCAGGCCGTCGGCGCTTTATATCTGTTTTACATTGCGGTCAGCCATTTGCTGAAGCGGTATGTATTTAAAGATAACAACGGTCAGAAAACGCAGAAAGAAAGCGGGTTTTGGCAGACTGTCTTGAAAGTGGAGCTAGCGGACATCGCTTTTGCCGTTGACTCCATTTTAGCGGCGGTCGCGCTTGCCGTAACGCTCCCGGGAACACAGCTTCCTGCCATCGGCGGCTTGGACGGCGGTCAGTTTCTCGTTATTTTAGCCGGCGGTGTAATCGGTTTAATCATTATGCGTTTTGCGGCATCAATGTTCGTATCCTTACTGAAAACCAGACCGGGCCTTGAAACGACGGCATTTGTGATTGTCGGATGGGTAGGCGTGAAGCTCGCTCTTTATACATTGGCCCATGAGGAACTCGGTATAATTCCGGCAGATGTCATCCATTCGGCGGCCTGGAAAATCATTTTCTGGGCGGTTCTGGCTGCCATTGCGATTTGCGGATGGTTTATGTCAGGAGCAAAACAAATAGAGTCTGGCGCGGAATTGGAAAAAAGAGAACACGCGTAAAATGATCAAAAAGGGAGTCTGGCTTTTTAAAAAGCAGGTTCCCTTTTTTGTTTGAAACGCTTACATTTAAGACATATGATAACAATTTTATAACAGCATTGTTACAAAAAACACAGAGAAAACCCCCTTAATTCTGCATGGGGGCACGAAATCATGTATAGTACGTCTTATTGGCTTGTCATAATTGAGACAAATGAAATCGATTTCTCTTTTTCTTCCTTTGCGAATCCCTACTAAATTAGCTATGATTATGAGTAGTTATAGGGAGGAACTGAGGTGAAACCAGTGCTTAGCCTTTTGTTTAAATTGGGAAAAAAGAAGCAAACGCTTGAAACATCTGTTGAAAAAATACAAAAAGGCGACAAAGATCTGCAGAACGATTTAATACAGCAATATAAGCCTTTTATCGCGAAGACGGTTTCATCCGTTTGTAAACGATATATAGATGAAAAAGACGACGAATTCAGCATCGGGCTGATCGCGTTTAACGAAGCCATTGAAAAATATTCGGCTGAAAAAGGTAATTCGCTGCTTGCATTTGCAGAGCTGATTATAAAAAGAAAAGTGATAGACTATATCAGAAAAGAAGCAAGAACCGCTCAGCATATCAATATGGATGTGCAGGAAGGCGACGACCAGGAATCTTCGCAGAGCCTTATTGAAGCGGAGCTTTCCATTGATGAATACCGCAAACAGATAGAACAGGAACAGCGCCGGGAAGAAATTCTTTTTTTTCAGAAGCAGCTGAAAGAATACGGCCTGTCTTTTAAAGAGCTGCTGGAACAATCGCCGAAGCATACAGATGCGAGGCAGAATGCGATTAAGGTAGCCTACACGCTTGTTGAAAATGAAGAGCTGGCGTCCATTTTGCACCAGAAAAAACAGCTTCCTGTCAAACAGCTGGAGCAGCTCGTGTCGGTCAGCAGAAAAACGATCGAACGGAACCGAAAATATATCATCGCCATGAGTATTATTATTACCGGTGATTATATTTATTTAAAAGATTATCTTAAAGGGGTGTTGCACTCATGAGAAGAGGGATCATAGTAGAGAAAAATAAAAAATTCGTCACGTTGCTAACCCCTGACGGACAATTTTTAAAAACAAAAAATGATCACCGCACTTGTGAAATCGGAGAGGAAATTACGTTCGAAGGCGAAACGCGTATGGGAAGAAGGGCCAGCTTTTTTGATTTTCTGAAACTGCGCCCTTTTAAATTGGGAGTGTTTACGATGACTGCTATTATTTTGTTTATTTTAATTTTGCTCCCGGTTTTTTCTGATAACAAAGCTTACGCGTATATGACGCTTGACATTAATCCCAGCATTGAAATGGCTTTAAACAGCAAATATGAAGTCATTGAACTGACACCGCTGAACCATGACGCCAAACAGGTCATCAGTGACATCGGAGATTGGAAAAGCAGCGATTTTAAGGAAGTCATCAGTAATATTATTACCGATTGCAGCAAGCATGGATATGTAAAGGAATCAAAAGAGATTTTAATTTCCACGGTTTATGAAAATACAGATGACAATACATATAAAAAAGGCGTTAAAAAACAGCTGGCCGACATGACTGAAAAATATAAGGGCACCTACCAGGTCCAATCGCTTGAATCTGATATGGAAACAAGAGAAAAAGCAAAACAGGAAGGGATGTCAACAGGCAGCTACATAAGAAGAAACGAAAAGAAAACAGAAGAAAAACAGCCTGAAAAGCAAACCGACGGCAATGAAACAGATCAAAAAGATACCGAAACAGACGCTGATCAAAGCGAGCAGCCGGACACAGAAAAGCCGGCGGCTGATGAAAAGACAGCTCCTGATGAAGAAAAGGCAGCAGAGAAGCCGGGAAACAATGAAACAACGCCCGGTACGGAAGAAGCGAAGCCGGACAGTCAGGACGGCAATCAGCAAACCGAAAAAAATGCAGCTTCCGGATCAGAGGAAAACACACAGAAGGAACAAGATGGGGAAACAGAGCAGCCCCCAACACAAAATCCTCAGGAAAACGGAAATGACAAAGAGCCTAAGCAAAAGTATTACAATCATTACTGGAATCATGATCGCAATGAACATAGGGAATCCTATCGGCATCATGAAGATTCGTCAGACCGAAGGAATCCGAACGGCTACCGGCACGGAAAGGAGAATGCCGATAAATATCAAAATTCGCCGAGAAATCCCGGCGAATAAGCTGCATTATTGATTTTTCCCGTTTAATTGTGATTGAGCCTGCTGTACAAGACGTTTTGTCATTTCCCCGCCTACAGAGCCGTTTGCGCGTGCTGCTGTATCAGAGCTAAGGTTCACGCCGAATTCTTGAGCCACTTCGTATTTAAATTGGTCAAGTGCCTGCTCAGCCCCTGGAACTAAGAGTTTATTTCTGCTCGCCATCTTTTTCATCTCCTTTTCTCTGGCAAGATGTGTTTTCGCATTTTAGTTTCAAACGGAACGGTATTGATTATGCTGGCAATTGTTGTACAGCAAAAAAACCCCGGCGCAGACACCGGGGCGAAGAAGCGTTATGAATTATAATAAATGGCTGATCATTTTGTAGGCTGAGGCTTGAATATGGAAAGTCAAAACGGAGAGCACCGTGACGGCGATTATGGATCTGATATCGTTCCATTGTCCGCTTCCGAGTTCTTTAAAGCAGCCTTTGAGCTTGTCCGTCTGCTCTTCGACGAGCTCCTGCAGGCTCGTTTCCTTCATCGGCGGGTTTGCCTTATGATGAAGATAATCAATCACTTGGGCGCAGCTTTCATAGTACCTGATCGGGCTGATGACGTCGTCTGATCTGTCTGTGATCGTGTTAAAAGCGATTTTTAATATGCCGCGTATATGTTCGAAGTCATAAATTGATTTTAAATCACGTACAATGAGAAGGATGACAGCTTGTTCAATTGTATATTTTTTGCCGAGTAAGGGGTGGCCGATTAAATCTTTAATATCGCGCTTTACCCAGTTTTGGACGGCGGTTGATTTTAAAGACGTCAGCTCGCACAGATTTCCCAGCTCGACAATCTCGTTAGTTGAAAGCCCGTATTCCTTTTTCTCTTTTTTTCGTTCGAATCTCGTCAGAAATTCAGGGATATGCAGACGGCTTTCCGCTTCATCCAAGGTCATATCCGCTGATTGCAATAAGATTTGGAGAGGAGTTGCGTCTCCTTGGCCTTTTAACGCGTAAAGAAGCCGGACCATATCAGTTCGGGTCAGTTTAAACGTGTTCATGGTTCACCTCTGATTGATTACGTGTTACTTTCTAATATCAATGAGAATTACATTAACATCATACGTCGAAATTGTTGCATTTTCAAACAGATCATTTATAATTTAAGTAAATAAGTTCTTTTGATCTTAAAAAAGACGGAGGTAATTATGGCGAAAAGAATATTTCTGTTTATTTTAACGAACCTTTTGGTCATTACGACAATCGGAATTGTGCTTACGATTATTACAAGCGTTACCGGTGTCGGCTCATATATTCAAAATGGCCGCATTGATCTGATGGCATTGCTCGTGTTCAGTCTTGTCGTCGGTTTTGTCGGTTCTTTTATTTCTCTCGGAATGTCCAGATGGATGGCCAAAACGATGATGGGCGTCCGGGTGTTAAATCCGAAGAAACAGTCGCTCAGCTGTGAAGAACAGCAATTGGTTGACCGTGTGCACAGATTGGCCCGTGCCGCAGGGATGACGAAAATGCCTGAAGTCGGCATTTATCATTCCCCGGAGGTCAATGCTTTTGCGACCGGGCCTTCTAAGCGCCGTTCGCTTGTCGCAGTTTCTTCAGGTTTATTGCAGCAGATGGATGATGCTGCGGTGGAAGGGGTTCTTGCCCATGAAGTCGCACACATCACAAACGGTGATATGGTCACGATGACGCTGCTGCAGGGAATCGTCAATACGTTCGTCGTATTCCTTTCCCGAATCGCGGCATGGGTTGCGAGCCGCTTTGTCAAAGAAGACCTCGCGCCGGTCGTTCATTTTATCGCGATGATCGTGTTTCAGATTATCTTTTCCATTCTCGGCAGTCTTGTCGTCTTCGCCTACTCGCGCCATAGAGAGTTTCATGCTGACCGCGGCGGTGCAGACCTTGCCGGCAAGGATAAAATGATTCACGCCCTGCGTACGCTGAAGTCTTATACAGGACATGTGAATGAAGAGGACCAGACGGCGGTGCAGACGTTAAAAATTAACGGCAAAAAGCATTCGTCACTGTTCTCCACACACCCTGATCTCGATGAGCGCATCCGCAGGCTGGAAGCAAAATAATCAACAAAACCTCTGACAATCGTTTCAGAGGTTTTTTGTTTAAAGATCGGCAAATTACATAAGGTAATGAAAAATCTTTCTAAAAGACCTTTAAAAATTCTCCCAATATCATTAGAATAATTACGTACTACATTTGAGAGGCAGAAGGAACTATCTTATGAAATTAAAACTGAAGAAATTCATACAGATCTTGTCGCCTGCACAGCTGATTGCATTATATTATTTTCTTGCTGTGACGGTGGCATTTATTTTGCTAAGTCTGCCGGCCGCCCACAAACAAGGGGCCAGCTGGTCGTTTATAGACGCGCTGTTTACGGCTGTCAGCTCAGTCAGTGTCACCGGTTTAACGGTCGTCAACACGGCTGATACATTCAGCACGGCCGGGATTGTCATTTTGGCTTTCGTGCTTCAATTCGGCGGAATCGGCATCATGACGCTCGGAACATTCGTCTGGCTCATTATGGGCAAACGGATCGGTCTGCGGGAACGGAAGCTCATCATGGTGGATCAGAATCAATCGCAGTTTTCCGGTATCGTCAACCTGATGAAGCAAGTGCTGTTTTTGATTTTATTAATCGAGTTTTTAGGCGGCATCATCTTAGGAACATATTTTTTAACGTATTATGATTCGTTTGAACAGGCGTACTTGCACGGATTCTTTGCGAGCGTCAGCGCCACGACAAACGGCGGTTTTGATATTACGGGAAATTCACTCGTCCCGTTCAGACATGACTATTTCGTGCAGTTTATTACGATGCTTCTGATTATTTTCGGTGCGATCGGTTTTCCGGTGCTCGTAGAAGTAAAAGACTTTTTGTTTTCAAAACAGCGCAGATACTCATTCACGCTGTTTACGAAAATTACGACCGTTACGTTCGGAATGCTCGTTTTGTTCGGAGCCGTGGGCATTTACGCGCTTGAAGCAAGCCATGTCATGAAGGGGAAAAGCTGGCATGATGTTTTATTTTTATGTCTCTTTCAATCAACCGCTACGCGAAGCGGCGGGCTTGCGACAATTGATATCAGCCAGCTGTCGGCGCCGACATTATTTTTCATCTGTGCCCTCATGTTTATCGGCGCATCACCGAGCTCGGTCGGCGGCGGAATCCGTACGACGACATTTGCGCTTAACCTGCTTGCCCTGTTTCATTTTGCCCGGGGGAATAAAGCGGTCAAGGTCTTTAAACGCGAGCTTCATCAGGCTGATGTCATGAAGTCGCTGGTCGTCACGATGATGGCGATTCTGCTCGTGTTCGGATCGACGCTGATTCTGTCCGTGACGGAGAAAAATCAGACGCTCCTCGGACTGCTTTTTGAAGTGTGTTCCGCATTCGGAACGACCGGCCTGTCGCTTGGGATTACTCCGCATTTAAGCGACATCGGAAAATGTGTGATCATGATTGTGATGTTTATCGGCCGGATCGGCATTTTGACGTTCCTTTATTTGATCGGCCGAAAAGAAATCGAAGCAAATTATCACTATCCGAAGGAAAGAATGATTATCGGCTGACACCGCTTTTCAGAAAGCGGTGTTTTTTTATTGCCGTAAAATGGATGTGTGGAAACAGTTTCTTTGGAGATTCTACTTGTAAAGAGGTGACGTCATTGTTTGCCGTATTTTGGAAGTCGGTAATTATGATAGCGGTCGGTACCTTTTTATTGCGGATTGCCGGACGGAAATCAATCAGCCAGCTGTCGGTGACCCAGACAGTCATCATGATTTCGATCGGCTCGATTATTATTCAGCCGTTTATTGAACATAATTTATGGGAAACCATTTTCGCGGCGGCGATTTTTATTGCGGTATTAATCCTGATGGAATATTTAGAAATCAAATCAAGCTTTTTTGAGTTTTTATTTTCAGGAAAAACCGTCGCTGTTGTCAGAAACGGAAAAATCATCCCGGAAAATTTAAAAAAAATGCGTTTTACCGAAGCTCAGCTGTCAATGAGGATCAGGCAGGAAGGCCTCGGAGACATTCAAGATTTTAAATATGTGCTGCTTGAGCCGAACGGACAGATCGGCTATGAACTCATTGATGAGGCCAAAAACGTGACAGTGCGCGACTTGAAAAAAATGCTTGATGAATTCAAAACAGATTTGCTGACAGAAGGAGGAAATCAAATGAAACGCAAAGCAGCAAAGAATGAAGCTTTGACCAACAACAACACACCGACTGAGAGCATGGACAAAGATGCATACAAAACACAATATGACGGTGATCCCGGACTGAGAGGCGCAAACCGCAAATCAAAACACGGCAAACAAGGAGGCGAGTAACATGACGAAAAAAAACCGCCACAGCAAAGACATGCAAAACCATAAAAAGCCGATGGACCCTAAATTGCTTGAAGAAGAGTTTGCAAGCGAGCTCGGTGATTATAACGCCGGAAAATGGATTGAAACGCTTGAACAGACGAAGCCAAAGAAAAAAGAAGACGGCAAACAATAAAAAATACCTCTTAGGCGGCAACGCTTAAGAGGTATTTTGCATTATTTCGAATAAGCACCGTTTCTTGTTCCTTTCACCGCTTCAAGCAAACCGGTTATCCGCAGCTCAATAAACGGCTGTGCGGCCGTTTTCACCGCATTGCTGGAGAGAATGGACGTAAGAGCGGCCGTTAAAATTAAGAGCATGACTAAATTCTGATAATCAGACAAGTGATCTTCAAGCCCGATCTGCCGCAGCGTTTTTATAATGAATCCATGCAGCAGATACACGTAAAACGTTCTCGTACCCCATTTCGTAAAGAAATAACGCCTTTGCGGAACGAGCGCCAAAAAGCTGAAAGTGGCGGCAAAGGCCAAAACATACCAGCCGATGCGCGACAGACCGCTCAACAGCGACACCGTGCCGAATGTGGAATAAGGCTCCGATCCGAACAGCCACGAGTAATCAAAATCAATACACCAGCATAACAGGAAAACAATCCCCAGTACGCCGGCGGCAATCTGCCTGCCTCCTTTAGCCCGAAGCAAATCAAAGTGCTGTTTCTTTAAATAAAACCCGACGAGAAACATCGGAAGAAAAACAAACGTCCGTGAAAGACTCAGCGTGCTGCTGATAAAATCAAGATACCCGATCATGACGGCAAGCCCGCAGCTCGCCCCAAGCGCCCACATCTTCGGCAACTTTGTAAAAGGATAAAGCAGCAGATTCCAAAAGAATAAGCTGACTAAAAACCAGAGAGACCACTGCGGATCAATTGGATTGACGCTTGCCATGCTTTCATCCTGAATCAAATAGTAAAAAACTGAGTAAATGCCCTGAAAAATCAGGTACGGAATAATCAGTTTCACAGCCAGCTTCTTCACATAACCTTTCCGCTTAAAGTTTTTTGCGAAATAGCCGGAAACCAGGATAAAGGCCGGCATATGAAAAGTATAAATGAATTTGTAGAGATGGAGCATAAACTCATTTCCGTTAATAAATGACCGGAGGATATGGCCGAACACCACCAGAAAAATCAAGATAAACTTGGCGTTGTCAAAGTAACTGTCTCGCGATTTTGTCATAGCATCACCTTCTCTTCAAAAATCATCCACTGCATGATTATTTCCTGTTGTTGTTCATTTTAAAATAAAAAATAAAAAATTGAAGGAGGACAAAAGGGATTGTTAGGATGATGTAATGGGGAGGTAAGGATCGTAGAAAAAGACTTTAACTTGTCATATCATTGAAATTTTCTGAAATGTATAGGGCGAATGAAGGAAGATGAGGTATTTTGTAGAAATATTGAAGGATAGGTTTTTGAAGAAGGAGTGTACTGAATGGCTGAAACTCTGGATTTGCAAACAAAAGAGTCGCTGAAAGAGCAGCTGAAGCGGATGAAAGAGGAAAATGACCGCCTGAAGAGTGATTTGAACCGGTATCACGTGATTATGAATAACACGCTTGATGCCATTTTTATATGCCGTAAGGAAATGAAAATCGTCCAGGCGAACGAGGCTGCGGCCCGGATGATGCAGATTGAGGCAGAGAGTCTCATTAACCGCTCCGTCCTGGATTTTTTATATTCCGTGCCTCAGGAAGAACTGAATAAGGCCGTGAAAAAGTTTTTAAAAAAAGGCCATCTGTGGAAAGAGGTGCCGATTAAGCTTGACAGCGGCGCGACGAAATACATTGAATTCCTCGCCAGAGACGGAATTGGGGAGGATTATTTTTTTGTGGTGATGAGGGATATCTCCTCTAAAAAAATATTAGAGCGCGAATTCTCCATGAACGAGCAGCTGTTTAAAGATTTGTTTGACAGGGCTGTCGACGGCATCGTGCTGTTTGATAAGGACGGCGGGTTTATTGATGCGAACCTCTCTTTTTGCAAAAGCTTTGAGATCGGCCAGAATGAATTGTCCCATCTGTCGCTCCGCCATTTTACCGACGGAGAAAACAAAAAGCATCTGAAAGAAATCTGGGAAACCCTCCGCAGAAAAGGTAACGCCAAAGGAGAACTGCCCGTCAAGCTTCGGTCCGGCGAAGAGAAGCTGTTTGAATTTACGATTACGTCCAACTTAATCAGCGGGTTCTACATGTCTATTATGAGAGACATAACAGAGAAACGGTTGATGGAATTGAAACTCTTTAAAAGCGAAGAGCGATTCCGCGAAATTTTTGAAAACGCCATGGACGCGATTGTCATTTGGTCTGATGACGGAAAGATTGCCAAAGCAAACGAATCGGCGTGCCGCATTTTCGAACTGCCGATGGATAAGCTGGTGGAGCGGAATTTATGTACGTTTATCGTTGATCCGCAGAAAAAATACAAGCAGATTAAGAAAAAATATGAAAAATACGGAGAAATCCGTGAAGAGATGCTGTTTCAGATGGCAAACGGCCAATTTAAAGAGCTGGAATTCACATCAAAACGAACCATACTTGAAGGTCAGCATTTAACCATTTTAAGAAATGTCAGCGATCGTAAGCGGATGGAAAAAGAATTGCGGGAAAGCGAGCTGAAATTCAGAAAAGTATTCAACGGCTCAATGGACGGCAAGGTCTTATTTGACAACCAATTCCGCATTATTGACGCGAATCCTCTCGCAAGCCGTATACTCGGTATGCCGGATGAGGAGCTGAGAGCGTACACCGTTCCGGATATTCTTTCTTTATTTGATATTGAAAACGCGGGTGTTCCCGCCAGAAAGATTGATTTAGAAGGAATGGATAATGAAATCCCCTTCCTGTTAAGCAGCAGCGACAGCCGCAAACTGGAATTCTCCTTCAAAAGAAATATCATTCAAAATATGAATCTGGCCATCTTTAAAGATGTCACAGAGGCCAAAGAGCTTGAAGAGAGGCTGCGGAAATCCGATACTCTTCATGTTGTAGGGGAGCTGGCGGCGGGCATCGCCCACGAAATCAGAAACCCGATGACGGCGCTGAAAGGGTTCATTCAGCTTCTTCAAGGAAGCATTGAAGGCGAATATTCTCTGTACTTTAACGTTATTACCTCAGAATTAAAACGCATCGAGTCTATCATCACTGAATTTTTAATTTTAGCGAAACCCCAGGCGATATTATATGAAGAAAAAGACGTGACGCAGATTATGAAAGACACGGCTGATCTTTTGAATGCCCAGGCCAATCTTGTCAATGTGCAGATCCATCTGAACCTGACTGGAAACATCCCGCCGATTTACTGTGAACCGAATCAATTAAAACAGGTGTTTATCAATATTTTAAAAAACGCCATTGAAGTCATGCCGGGCGGCGGCAATATCTACGTGACCATTCAGTCTTCTGATCAAGACCACATTTTGATTTCTATTCAAGATGAAGGAACAGGCATTTCCGAAGACAAATTAAAACGTCTGGGTGAACCATTTTACACGACAAAAGACAGGGGAACGGGCCTCGGTCTCATGGTCAGCTATAAAATCATCGAAGAACATCAGGGACGCATTCATGTGGAAAGTGAAGAAGGGAAGGGCACCGTTTTTCATTTGACGCTTCCGGTCCGGCAGAATACGGAAGAAAGAAGGAGCGGGGAATGATCTGTTTTACAAGTGTGAGAGCGCCGTTTGGAACCGTCATCGTAACAGAGGAAGAGAGCTTTATTACCGGCCTGTTTCTCACCGGGGAAGATTTTGAGGAATGGCGGAAAGACGCGCCCGGCGTAAAGCCGTGCGAAACCGCTTTGCTGTCGGAGGCGAAACAGCAGCTGACATCATATTTTTCAGGAGAAAGAAAGCAATTCTCTCTGCCTCTGAGACAAAAAGGCACACCCTTTCAGGAAAGAGTATGGAACGCGCTGACGATGATTCCTTACGGGGAATCCCGAAGCTACGGCGATATGGCTGAAGCGATCGGAAAACCGAAAGCGGTGCGCGCCATCGGACAAGCCAATAAACGAAACCGGCTGCCGATTTTGATCCCGTGCCATCGGGTAATCGGCAAAAACAGCGCCTTAACGGGATACGCGGGCACGAAGACGGATGTAAAAGCGGTGCTGCTGAACATCGAACAAATATCCTATAAAGAAAAATAAAGCGTATGGCACGTTCCGTTTTTTCACGTCCGACATATCATTTTATTAAGTGAAAAAAGTTGGTCTGATGAAAAAGGAGGACGAAGCCTGATGAAAATGAGCCGCCCGCAAAAGATAGCCGGTTATGCAGAACTGTTTTTTAAAATGCATCTCATTACAGCCGTCCAAAAAGATGAAGTGATTACATTGTGCAGACAAAAAAACCGCTGACATTGCCTGAGGCAATATCATCAGCGGTTTTTCAGCTCAGCTGGCAGTCAGCGAATAATTGTTCAATTTCTTCCGTGTAAGAACCGGTCACAATTCCTTTCTCGGTTATAATGCCGGAAATCAGGCTGCCCGGTGTGATGTCAAAGGCCGGATTGAAGACCGGAACATCCTCGGGAGCGGTGCGTATGCCGGAGATCTGTCTGACTTCATCCGGATCTCTTTCTTCAATCGGAATCTGATCGCCGTTTTCAATCTGCAAGTCAAATGTCGAAAGCGGTGCGGCCACAAAAAACGGAATTTGAAAGGCGTTTGCCAAAATAGCGAGGCCGTACGTTCCGATTTTGTTGGCCGTATCACCGTTTTTTGCAATTCTGTCAGCGCCGACAATGACTGCAGAAATATGTTTTTCCTTCATTGTATGGGCGGCCATGCTGTCGGTAATGAGCGTGACATCGATTCCGCCCTGCATCAGCTCCCACGCCGTCAGCCGTGATCCTTGGAGAACGGGTCTTGTTTCACATGCGTAGATATGAAGGCCGAGGTCTTTTTGTTTCGCTAAGTAAAAGGGAGCAAGCGCCGTACCGTACCGGCTTGTGGCGATCGAGCCCGCATTGCAGATGGTCATGATCTGGTCGCCTTTTTTAAAAAGGTGCAGCGCATTTTGGCCGATCATACGGCATGTTTCTTCATCCTCAATCTGAATTTGAATGGCTTCATGGACGAGCGTTGTCTTCGCTTCATTGATTGAGATCGCACCCCTGATGGAATCCGTCAGTCTGTCAAGCGCCCACGCGAGGTTGACGGCAGTGGGCCTCGAACTGTTTAAATACGCTTTGACATCCGCGAACTGACGTCGGAAATCTGAAAGGTCGCGGGCTTCAAACGACTTGGCGGAGAGCGCGAGTCCGAACGCCGCAGTTATACCGATGGCCGGGGCGCCCCTTACTTTCAGCGTGACAATCGCGTCGAATACATCTTCCTTTGTTTCAAGTTCCGCATATTCAGTGACGTCGGGAAGCTTTTGCTGATTTAAAATGCGGATGTAGGTTTCTTTCCATTCTACAGAACGGGGGATGGCAAATTCATTGGTCATGCTGCATCATTCCTTTACACGGAGCTTAAATTGGTCCAGAACCTCGGTGATATGCTTCAGTTCTTTTCTGTTTTCGATATAATAGGCGCCGATCTCAAGCGCCAGCTTCTTCCGTTCGATTCGTTTGTCAAACGGAGTGATTTCATCTAAGTCAGCCACATGGGCGAGTCCGATCGTGCGCCGGATCAATTCGCATCCCGCAAAACCGACCGCTTCCTCAAACGCGTTTTTCAGTGTGTCTTCCAGCAGGTGTCTGCGGGAAGGCAGGCAGTCTTTCTCCCATGCTTCACTGAATGTTTTCACAAATGTATCCCATACGGCGGCAGTATAGTCATATAACGGCTGTCTGTCGTCACCGTCGCGGCTGAGGGCGTTTAAGAGCAGATTGGCGATAAATTGGCCGATGTCAAACCCGATCGGTCCGAAGAAAGCAAACTCGGGATCAATCACCCTTGTTTCATGTTCATCTGCGAAGATGCTTCCCGTGTGCAGATCGCCGTGAACCAATGTTTCCGCGGAATTCAGAAAGATGGCTTTCAATTCGTCAGCGCCTTCTTTCAGCCGGGAATTGTTCCAAACTTTTTCTGCGTATGGGCGCAGCTCCTCTTCAAAATCGTTTGTCTCATGGTCGAGAAACGGTTCTGTAAACACAAGCCTTTCTGTAATATTGCAAAGCTCAGGATTTGTAAACTGCTTTGCGAGCTGCTGTTTTACTTTCGTATCAAGCGCATAATCGGATGAGTAAAAAAGCGTTTTCCCTAAAAATTCACCGATATGAACCGATAAGTTCGGATAATGCTGCCCTTCCAGCAGCCCTTTTCTTGAAATCCGCAAATGGGAGAGGTCTTCCATTACCGTGACGGCCATCTCAGTATCGGAATAGTAAACGGCCGGAACGAGGTGCGGCACGTGTTCGCCCTGGCGGATGAGGGCGCTGCTTTCGATTCTCGCCCGGTCAATGGTAAGCGGCCAGCTTTCACCGACGACTTTCGCGTAAGGAATCGCCTGTTTGATAATCAGTCCTTTTTTGTTTTCTTTATCGTAAACATGAAAGACGTAATTTAAATTGCCGTCGCCGATTTCACGGCATGTCAGAGTGCTTTTGCTTTGGAATAAGCCGAGCTTGACGGCTAACGCGGCGGCGGAGCTTTCTGTTAATTGTTCATAAAGACTTGTTTTAGTTGCTGACATGGATTTACCCTCCAATTATGTAGTGGCAGTAAGAGATCGTGACGGAGAATACGCCCGAAAAAAAGCCTCCTTCTCTGAAAGAGAAGGAGGCTGAAACAGTGCAGTCCGCCTCTTATCTCTCAGATAACATCTGATGGAATTAGCACCGTGCCTTATGAGACAATCGTCTCGGCGCAAAAATCACGCGCCCCATTTCACAATGGAATTACGGTCGGTTGCTGTTGGGGTCAAAAGGCCAATCCCTCGCCCAACTCTCGATAAGAGAAAAATATATTGATTTGTATCACAATTCGGATTAATCAGTTGATGAAAATATTAGCAGGTTCCGGATATTCTTGTCAACATTTTTTTGAAAATTAATATAAATCACGCCGCAAGTCTTGGAAAACCGGAATGGCTCCCCGCACGTCCGCGCTTTCTGACACATCGATTTCCGCCCGGACTGCGCCTTCCGTCCGGTCTCCTTCGGCTAAAATCCGGCCCCACGGGTCAATAATCAGGCTGTGGCCGGCAAATTCATTATCGGGATTGGACCCCGTGCAGTTAGAGGCTGCGACAAAACATTGGTTTTCAATTGCTCTGGCGATAAGCAGGCTTCGCCAATGATCAAGGCGGGGCAGAGGCCATTCCGCAGAGATAAACAGGACATTCGCGCCCTGGGACGTATGCTTTCTGATCCATTCGGGGAAACGGATATCATAGCAGATCAGCCCGGCGCACTTGACACCGTCAAGCTCAAAGGAACCGTCGCTGTTTCCTGCTGCCAAGTAAAGGTGTTCATCCATCAGCTGAAACAGATGGGCTTTCTGATACCGCTTCACGATCTGTCCGCTGTTATCGGCGATGTACATGGTGTTATAGACATTTTCGCCTTCTTTGACCGCAAAAGATCCGGCAACGAGGTGTACGTTGTATGTTTTTGCCGTTTCTTTAAGCCATTGTTCCGAAACTTTGCCGTTTTCATCCGCTAGCTGGTCTAGCCGTGTGAGATCATAGCCGGTTGTCCACAACTCAGGAAGCACGATTACATCCGCATGGCGGCTTTCTTGCTCAATCAAAGATTCTGCTTTTTTAAAGTTTTCTGAAGGATTTCCGTATGAAATATCAAATTGCAAACAGGAAACGGTCCATTTCATTATTTAACACCTCAAGTTTCTCTTTACTTTTTTTATTTAACCATATATGATGATGGACTATCATTTCAAGACATTTTTAGAAGGTGAAAATATGAACTTTGAAATCTCAGATGTTCTCAAACAGCTGCCAGAACAATTTTTCGCATCATTGGTGCAAAAAGTGAATCAAAAGCTGAAAGAAGGCAGAGACATCATCAACTTAGGGCAGGGAAACCCTGATCAGCCGACGCCTCAGCATATCGTTGAAGAAATGAAGCGCGCCGTCGAAAGGCCGGAAAATCATAAATACTCATCATTCCGGGGCGCTTACAGCTTCAAAAAAGCAGCCGCTGCATTTTATGAAAGGGAGTACGGGGTCACGCTTGATCCGGAAACGGAAGTCGCCGTGCTGTTCGGAGGCAAGGCGGGACTTGTTGAGCTTCCGCAATGTCTTTTAAACCCGGGAGATACCATTCTGGTGCCTGATCCCGGATATCCTGATTACTGGTCAGGCGTCGCCCTTGCGAAAGCGAAAATGGAAATGATGCCGCTGACAGAAGAAAGAGGGTTTCTCCCTGATTACAGCGTAATTCCTGAAAAGGTGCGGAGCGAGGCGAAGCTGCTGTATCTCAATTATCCGAATAATCCGACCGGCGCTGTGGCGACAGAGGCGTTTTTCGAGGAGACGGTCGGTTTTGCGGAGCAAAACGGCATTTGTGTCGTTCATGATTTCGCGTACGGAGCCGTCGGCTTTGACGGTCATAAACCGCTGAGCTTTTTGCAGACCGAAGGCGCAAAAGAGACGGGAATCGAAATCTATACCTTGTCCAAAACGTATAATATGGCGGGCTGGCGGGTCGGATTTGCCGTCGGAAACGCTTCTGTCATCGAAGCGATCAACCTTTATCAGGATCATATGTTTGTCAGCCTGTTTCCCGCGGCGCAGCAGGCGGCGGCAGCCGCTCTTTTAGCGGATCAGGCATGCGTCGCAGCGCAAAATGACAGATATGAATCGAGACGCAATGCATGGATTAAAGCCTGCCGCGATATCGGCTGGGATGTGACGGCTCCGGCGGGCTCCTTTTTTGCATGGCTCCCTGTGCCTGACGGTTATACGTCACAGTCGTTTTCAGATCTGCTGCTCGAGAAAGCGGATGTCGCGGTCGCTGCCGGAAACGGGTTCGGAAAATGGGGGGAAGGCTATATAAGAGTCGGTCTTCTGACAAGTGAAGAAAGACTTAAAGAAGCTGCGGAACGGATCGGGAAACTGAATCTTTTCACCCGAAAAAGCATTGACATATCAGGATAACAATGCGATAATTCAAAATACTTTATAAAATCATTATTCTTATCAAGAGCAGGCAGAGGGACGAGCCCGATGAAGCCCGGCAACCGACTGATAAAGCACGGTGCTAATTCTTGCAGCAGGAGCTGAGAGATAAGATTCGGACATAACACGAAGCCTCTTTCTGCTCATACGGAAGAGGTTTTTTTATGTTTTGCGAAAGAAAGAGAGGCGTTCACGCATGAGCGAAGTATTGGCAACATATCTTCTGACAGACACAACGGACAGTGAAAAGCGGGCGGAACAGATTGCGGCGGGGCTGACGGTAGGCTCCTGGACTGACCTGCCCCTGGTGAAGCAGAAACAGCTCAGAAAACATAAAGGGCGGGTCGTAAAAGTTGAGGAGAAAGAAGGAACCTCAGAAAACGAAACACAATCCGTCATCACCATCGCCTATCCCGAGGCGAACTTTTCAAGAGATATTCCGGCCGTCCTGACGACGGTATTCGGAAAGCTGTCACTGGACGGAAAAATAAAATTGACTGATCTTGAATTTTCCGAAGGGTTTAAACGCTCCCTTCCCGGGCCGAAATTCGGTATATACGGCATCCGCAAACTGCTGGGCGAATTTGAAAGACCGCTTCTGATGAGCATATTTAAAGGCGTGATCGGACGGGATCTCGCCGACATTAAAGAACAGCTCAGACAGCAGGCGCTCGGCGGCGTGGATCTTATTAAAGATGACGAAATTTTCTTTGAAAATGAACTGGCTCCGTTTGAAACCCGCATTATCGAAGGAAAACAAGTCCTGAAGGAAACCCGGGAGGAGACGGGGCATAAAACGCTGTATGCCGTAAACCTTACGGGAAGGACCGCTGAATTGCGGGATAAAGCGAGGCGCGCGGCAGAACTCGGGGCGGACGCGCTTTTATTGAATGTGTTCGCTTACGGTTTAGATGTGATGCAGAGCCTTGCTGAAGATAGGGAAATCCCCCTTCCGATCATGGCGCATCCGGCAGTCAGCGGCGCGTTCACATCATCTCCCGTTTACGGCTTGTCGCATGCGCTTTTGCTCGGCAAGCTGAACCGCTATTGCGGCGCTGATTTCAGTTTATTTCCGTCACCTTACGGATCCGTTGCTCTTCCGAAGGAGTCCGCACTTGCAATCCATGATGAATGTGTAAAAGACGATGTCTTTCATCCGTCGTTTGCCGTCCCGTCAGCAGGCATTCACCCCGGTATGGTGCCATTATTGATGCGCGATTTCGGCATCGATCACATCATCAATGCCGGCGGAGGCATTCACGGCCATCCGAAAGGAGTCGAGGGCGGCGGAAAAGCGTTCCGCGCCGTCATTGATGCGGTGCTTGAAGCACAGCCGATTGAAGAAAAAGCCGCGTCGTGCAAAGATCTTCAGCTCGCATTAGACAAATGGGGAAGGGTGGAAGCCGTATGACCCGCACACCGCTGATTATTTGTGATTTCGACGGAACGGTCACCATGAACGACAACATTGTCAGCATGATGAAAGAATTCGCGCCTCCTGAGTGGCTTGAAATAAAAGACGGTGTTCTGTCTAAAAGCATATCAATCCAAGAAGGAGTCGGACGGATGTTCGGACTGCTGCCGAGCAGCTTAAAAGAAGAACTGACCGGCTTTATCCTGAAGGATGCGAAAATACGGGACGGCTTTTTGGATTTTGTCTCGTTTGTCCGGTCAAACGGCCTCCCGTTTTATATCGTAAGCGGGGGAATGGACTTTTTTGTGCATCCGCTTTTGGAAGGGATCGTAGAAAAGGAGCGGATTTTCTGCAATCATGCATCCTTTGACAATGAATATATTCATATAGACTGGCCGCACGCCTGTGACGGAGACTGTACCAATCGATGCGGCTGCTGCAAACCGTCAGTCATCCGGAAGCTATCCGATCAGCAGAAATTTCTCGTTATGATCGGTGATTCGGTCACGGATGTCGAGGCTGCAAAGCTATCCGATATGTGTTTTGCGAGAGATTATCTTTTGAATGAATGCAAAGAACTCGGCCTCCGGCATCTGCCTTTTCAAGATTTTTATGAGGTAAAAATAGGCATTGAAAACATCGGGGAGGTGCAGGCATGGCTGCAAAAGAAGAACGCTGGCGCGAACTTGCCGAGGTAAAACGCGAGCTGGCCGAAAGAGACTGGTTCCCGGCAACGAGCGGAAATCTTTCCATCAAAGTATCCGACGGGCCGCTGACTTTTCTCGTTACGGCGAGCGGAAAAGACAAACGAAAAGAAACAGACGAAGATTTTCTCTTAATCGATGAGTACGGGAAGCCCGCTGAGACCGGCCATTCTTTAAAACCCTCAGCGGAAACGCTTCTCCATACTTACTTATACCAAAAGACAGACGCCGGCTGCTGTCTGCATGTCCATACCGTCAATAATAATGTCATCTCAGAGCTTTACGGGGATGAAAAACAAATCACTTTTCAGGGGCAGGAGATGATTAAGGCGCTCGGATTATGGGAGGAAAACGCGTCCGTGACCGTTCCGATCATTGACAATCCGGCGCACATCCCGGCATTGGCCGAAAACTTCGCGCACCATGCGGACGCCGGCGCAGGCGCGGTGTTAATCCGCAATCACGGCATTACGGCATGGGGGCGGACCGCATTTGAAGCGAAAAGGGTGCTGGAAGCCTATGAATTTTTATTCAGCTGTCACCTCAAGCTTCTGTCACTTCGTCCGCAGCTGGTAAAATAAAAGGAGGAATAGAAAATGGCGACCATCAGAATTCATGACGAAAAGAATACGCTCATTGAAAAACAGGAAGAAGTAGCGCGCTTCTTAGACGAACAAGAGGTGATCTATGAGCAGTGGAACATTGAAAAACTTCCGTCTGGGCTTTCGGAAAAATTCGATCTAACCGAAGATGAAAAAGAACGGATTCTCGCGGCGTTTGACACGGAGATTCAGGACATTTCAGCCCGGCGCGGATATCAGTCTCAGGATGTCATTTCTTTATCAGATACCACGCCGAATCTTGATGAATTATTAAAAAATTTCCAAAGAGAACATCACCACACGGATGATGAAGTCCGCTTTATCGTCAGCGGACACGGCATCTTCGTCATTCAAGGCAAAGACGGCACATTTTTCGACGTTCGTTTAAATCCGGGAGATTTGATTTCAGTTCCGGAGAACATCCGCCACTACTTTACGCTTCAGGAAGACCGCCGGGTCGTCGCAATCCGAATCTTCGTGACGACTGAGGGCTGGGTGCCGATTTACGAGAATGAAAGTGTGCAAAACTGATAGACGCCCGAACCTCTCATGCCCCCGCCGGCATGAGAGGTTTTTTATTGTAATGTAAAGTCAGCTGTGGCTGTTTTTTAAATCTTGAATATGCCGCATTCTGTTTATATCATTACCCGAATGGGTATTATTCTCGTATTCATGCAAAGATTCCAATACGAAATGAAAAAATAAGTTATTTAGTAAAAAAATGTTTACAAATAAAGTATAATCTGTAATAATGCTCAATAACCCAATCAAACTTGTTTCCTATTCTTTTAGCGGTGAGGGGTGAAGTGAATGGGCAGTTATTCTGAACAAGAAAAATTGCTTGTATCTATTGATAAAAAAAGAAAAATGATGATAGATGCGGCTAACAGGCAAGGGTTTACAGGATATGACACGATCAGGCACAGCCAGGAACTGGACTGTCTGATGAACGCGTATCAGCAGCTGGTAAACCGTGATCGCACACATCACCAAGGAATACAGGGCCTTGTGAAGAAAATAGGCTTGTTCTCCCGCGGTGACGTCATGCCTGCATATGAAGCAAACAAATGATTGATGATAAAACAGATAACGAAGACTGAATGCGCTTCCTGATCAAGCGCCGCATCCGAAAGATGACCGCGTACTGTCAGCACATTTTTCCGCTGGCACGGCTCACGAAGCGCCTCGTACTATCTGCCGGCCATGATACCGTTCCTCTGGTATATCCTCTTACACATATTCTTCTTTAAATGAAAAACACCCCGATCCAGGGTGTTTTTTTCATCGAGAAGCGGCAGGGAGGGTAATGGTGACCTCTGTGCCCTTATCGACTTCGCTTTGAATGTCAATTGAACCGCCGTACATCAGCATGATTCGTTTACATACGACAAGGCCGAGGCCGGTGCCTTTTTCCTTTGACGTTACAAACGGAAGAAAAATGTGTTCAAGCATATCTTCAGAAATGCCCATTCCGTTGTCGGCCACCTTAATGACTGCTTTATGATCGCGGGCTTCTAAATAGATGGACAGCCGGCCGCCTTCCTGCATGGATTCCAAAGCGTTTTTCGCGACATTTAAAATCACCTGTTTAATATGGTCTTTCGTGCAGTTGACCTTGAGCGGCCGATTGACGAGAATCTCCACGTTCACTTCCACATTATACAGATTCCCTTCAGAATAAATAATCGGCATAATCTCATCAAGAATATCCTGCAGCGAGTTCACTTCCAACCGTTCAGCAGTGGGTTTTCCAAGCACTAAAAACTCACTGACAATCTGATTGATCCGTTTAATCTCCTGCTCAATAATTGAGAAATACAGCTGATCTTCCTCCGATTTGTATTTTTTCTGCAAAAGCTGAATGAAGCCGCTGATCCCTGTAAGCGGGTTGCGGATTTCATGGGCGGTGCTGGCGGCAAGCGTTCCGATCAGCTCCAATTTCTGCGCTTCATTTTGAGCGCGCTCCAGCTGGGTCTTGCGCTTAAGCAGATAATATTGAACGAGAATGAACAGAATATTCAGCAGCACGGCAATACTGGACATCGGCAGCAGCACGCTTTTGGTCAGCTCATTCAGCTCAACCGGTTTCGGATAAACATTGATATTCCAATTAATATCATCCAGATAGCCGCTGACCGGTTTCACACCTTCTGATTGATCAGCCCGTCCGCTGGCAAATATCACTTTATTCTGATTGGTTGCCTTGACATAAACGTCAGGGCTCAGCATATTGATCATATTTCTCAAATAATCGACTTGTATGGCGGCTACTAAATAATCCGTGACTTCCCGTTTTGCGTCTAACACCGGCACGCAGATCGTGAAGATGCGCTGGCCTGTAATTCTGCTGGAGTAGTCATTTGTGATGACCGTTTTTTTCGTCTTTTTCGCCTTCGTAAAATACGGTCTGTCGGCCAAATTCACCTTTGATTTCAGATCAGTCGTGCTTGCGATGACATCACCTTTGGAATTCAGCATATACAGTCCGCTGAATCTGGGTTCATCCTCAAAAGCCTGATCGAGAATGTCAATGATCTTTTCTTCATTGACAGGCTTATCGACAGCGATCGCAAGTGTTGTCATCCGGGCTTTTGTTTCACCGATTAAATAATTGAGCTTATTGCGGTGAAGGTTGAGCATCATACTGGCTTCCTGTATGTGTTTATCGGCTATTTTCTGCTTTTCTTTTTCATAAATGAAAAAGCTGATAATAAGTGCCGGGATGATCACCAATATGAGATAAAGCTTGATCTTTCCCCGGGCACCTTTAAATGTATTCACTCTGCATCGCTCCAACATTACACTTGAATAGAGGTATTATATCATCTTTATACTTCTTTAATAAGAAAAAATAACCAAAATGATAGAAAAACAAATTATTTTATTAAGGTCAGACAAAAAGAAGAGAAATTTTGGAAACATTTTTGTTGACATTTTTCATTTTGTTTATTAATGTTTCTCTGTAACGGTTTCTTTTGTAAAAGGATGATTGAATGTATGACGGATAAAACAGAAAACTCATTGAAATTATTTATTGTACTGTCACGTGCGTACCGATCTATTAACGACCATATGAATAAACATATTCATAAGCACGGTCTGAACCCGACGGAATTTGCGGTGCTTGAGCTGCTGTACCACAAAGGCAACCAGCCGCTTCAGCAGATCGGCGACAAAATTTTATTAGCGAGCGGAAGTATTACATACGTTGTTGACAAATTAGAGAAAAAAGAACTTCTCATCAGAAAAGCCTCGCCGACTGACAGAAGAGTGACTTTCGCGCAGATTTCTGAAAAGGGAATCCGTCTTTTGGACGATATTTTCCCTGATCATGCTGAAGAAATTAAGGAAATGATCAGTGTGCTGAGTGATGAAGAGATAGAAATGTGTACGGAAATGCTGAAAAGAGTGGGGTTAAACGCTAAACATTTTCATCAGAAATAAAAAAGGAAGCCATTTGAAAGGCTTCCTTTTTTATATTACTGATTTTGGTCAGTCGCGGCGTTTCTAGGCTGTATCAATACCTCGACGCGCCTGTTTTTGCTGCGACCTTCAGCGGTTTTGTTTGACACGGCCGGTTTATACTCTCCGAAACCTTTGGCGCTGAATACTTTTGCGTCAAGTTTCGGGTTTTCTGTCAGAATAGCCATGAAGTTGACGGCCCGCATGACGCTTAAATGCCAGTTAGATTGATATTGTGAGTTTTTAATCGGCACATTGTCCGTATGTCCGCTGATGATAATGTTCCTCGGCGGATTCAGAACAAGGAGATTCGAGATTTCCTTGGCAAGCGGAATATCTTCCTGACGGATATCCGCCCGTCCGGAATCAAAAAAGATACTGTCTTTAATCGTAATTAAGAGTCCTTCTTTAGTCAGCTTTGTTTCCAGCTGAGTTTCAAGCTTTTTATTTTTTATAAATTGATTGACTTGCTTTTGCACGCCTTCAAGTTCTTCGCGGTCGGCTGCTTCTCTTTCTTTCTTTTTCTGTTCTTTATCTTTTTCCTTGTCTTTTTTTAACTGATCAACGCCGTCTTTTTCGTTTTCAGGAGGGGTGACGCTTGAATATTCAAGAACACCCGTGCCTCCGGTAAACACGGCGTTAAATGATTTAGACAGCATTTGGAATTTCGCCGCATCGACCGAGCTCATGGCGAACAATACAATGAACAGAGCCAAAAGAAGGGTGAGCAAATCCGCGTACGGGATCAGCCAAGACTCATCCACATGCTCGTCATCATGCTTCTTCTTCTTTTTTCTCGCCATTGTTTGTCTCTCCTTCTTGTTCAGCGACTTTTGCGCGTTCATTCGCAGGAAGATACATGAGAAGTTTTTGTTCGATCACTTTAGGGGCCTGTCCTTCAAGCACTGACAGAACGCCTTCGATCATGATTTCACGCAGTTTGACTTCCTGCTTTGATTTGCGTTTCAGTTTGTTGGCGAAGGGATGCCATAGTACATATCCTGTGAAAATCCCGAGAAGGGTGGCGACAAACGCCGCACTGATGGCATGTCCGAGCGCCTCGGTATTGTTCATGTTGGAAAGAGCGGCGATAAGGCCGATGACCGCACCCAAAACGCCGAGTGTCGGCGCATATGTGCCGGCTTGTGTAAAGATGGCTGCGCCGGCCTGGTGTCTGTCTTCCATCGCTTCAACTTCCTCAGTCATAATATCTCTGATAAATTCTGCGCTTTGTCCGTCAACCGCCATGCTCAGGCCGTTTTTCAAAAATGCGTCATCCACGTCTTCAATGCTTGCTTCCAATGCGAGCAGACCTTCACGTCTGGCGATTTGCGCCCATTGAGAGAACATAGGAATTAATTGCGCAATTGTCAGCTGTTTGTTTTCTTTAAACAGCACTTTAAAAAGGGCAGGCACTTTTTTGATTTCTTTTCCGGGGAATGCGATGATCACCGCAGAAATCGTACCGAACAAAATAATCAGAATAGCTGCCGGGTTAGCGAGTGCGCTTAAGCTGACCCCTTTCAGCACCATGCCCACGCTTAAAGCAATCAAGGCGAGGATGATACCGATAATCGATGTTTTATCCATAGTTTTCACCAAATCCTTTATACTAGCTTTCTATGGTTAATATCGGTGGCAGTGCATGGAACTTTAGGGTGATTGAGAAATTGTTCCCGAATTCTTCACAGTTTCTCCCTTCCGGCATGGAGAAAGAAACAAAAAAGCGGCTCCCCGCGAGGAGGGAACCGCTTTTTTCTTATTGTGCCCGGACTTTGATGCCGTCCTCTTCCATTACGACATGGAAGGCTTTTATTTCGTTGTCATCCAATAAGAGATCTGTCATTTCGTCCTCGATCAATTCTTGGATGGTTCTTCTGAGCGGGCGTGCTCCGAAAGCTGGGTGGTAGCCGATTTCAGCGATTTTTTCTTTCGCATCATCGGTGACGTTCAGGCTGATGCCGCGCTCTTTTAATGTGTCTTCAAGCTCTGTGAGAAGCAGGCTGACGATTTTCACGAGATGTTCTTTTTTCAGGGATTGGAATTCAATAATGCTGTCAAACCGGTTTAAAAACTCCGGTTTGAAGAACGCGCTCAGTGAATCAATCAGCGTTTGTTCTTCCAGGACGCTCTCTTCAGATTGGAATCCCACTTTCACCTGTTTTTCGCCGGTTCCAGCGTTGCTTGTCATAATCAAAACGGTATCTTTGAAGCTGACCGTTCTGCCCTGGCTGTCTGTCAGACGGCCGTCCTCCATAATCTGCAGAAACATATGCTGGACATCAGGGTGGGCTTTTTCAATCTCATCGAGCAGCACGATGCTGTACGGATTGCGGCGCACTTTTTCCGTTAATTGCCCGGCTTCATCGTGTCCGACATATCCCGGCGGTGAACCGATTATTTTTGATACGGCGTGTTTTTCCATGTATTCACTCATATCGAGACGGATAATGGAATCTTTTGTACCGAAGAGTTCATCTGCGAGTGTCTTTGATAACTCGGTTTTTCCGACTCCGGTCGGTCCGACAAAGAGGAAGGAGCCGACAGGTCTGTTTTTGGATTTTAAGCCGGCGCGGCTTCGTCTGACCGCTTTCGCCACTTTTTTCACGGCTTTTTCCTGACCGATGACGCGCTGATGAAGATGCTCTTCAAGTTCCTTCATTTTGACTTGTTCATCAGCCTGGAGTTTTCCGACCGGAATGCCTGTTTTCTGTTCAATGATGGCTTGAATATGCTCCGCCCCGATTTCAGGTGAAGAGGCCGGAGCTTCTTGCGCCAGCTGCTTTTCCAACGCCGCTTCTTCATCACGCAGTTTCGCGGCAAGCTCATAATTTTCTTCATGAAGCGCTTTTGTTTTCTCCGCGTCAATTGCTTTGAGTCTCTCAGCCGCATCTTCTTCATTTACGGTATCAAGCTCCAGGTTCGCCTTAGAGCCGGCTTCATCTAATAAGTCGATCGCTTTATCCGGCAGGTGGCGGTCCTGAATGTAACGGGATGAAAGCGTAACACAGGCGTTTATCGCTTCATTGCTGAATGTGACGCCGTGGTATTTCTCGTATTTATCTTTAATGCCTTCCAGAATGCTGATGGTTTGTTCTATTGTAGGCTCGTGAACCAAGACAGGCTGGAAGCGTCTTTCAAGCGCCGCATCTTTTTCAATCTGGCGGTACTCTTTCAGCGTTGTCGCCCCGATGACCTGCAGCTCGCCTCTGGCAAGCGCCGGTTTCAGGATGTTCCCGGCATCCATTGATCCCTCGGCAGAGCCGGCGCCTACAAGAAGGTGAATCTCATCAATGAACAAGATAACGTTTTTCCGTTCTTTTAATTCGTTCATTAATTGTTTCATTCTTTCTTCAAACTGGCCTCTGATCCCTGTATTGGCGACGAGAGAAGCGACGTCAAGCAGGTAAAGCTCTTTGTTTTTCAATTTGTTCGGCACATCGCCCTCAGCGATTTTAAGCGCGAGGCCTTCTGCAATAGCCGTTTTACCGACGCCCGGCTCACCGATCAGCACCGGATTGTTTTTATTCCGGCGGTTCAAAATTTCAATTACGCGCGCCACTTCATTATCGCGGCCGATCACAGGGTCAATCAGACCTGCTTTTGCGCCGTTTGTGACGTTTTGAGCGAGCTCGTCGAGCAGGCCTTTTTCAGGGCCGGCCTGCTGTTTATTTTGATTGGGAGCGAAACCTTGCTCAAACGGGAATCCGAATGATTGCGGCCCCATGCTCATAGACGGTTTTCGGGTTAATTCTGTATAACATGTTTCACATAAAACGAATTGTTTTTGAATGGAATTGACTTGCATGTTCAGGCGAATCGTCGCCTCGTTTTTCTGACAATGTTGACAACGCATTTGCCAAAACCTCCTCGGAAAATGTTTGATCATCTTTGACCAAATGAATTAGAAAATAAGGTCTTAACTTTGACCTTCTTTGATTAATAGTATACTCTGACCTTCTTTGACTTTCAAGCGTTTTGTTTCAAACCCTGAAAAATAAATGTTTACAGCATGATAAGTGATATTTGTGAGGTCTGATTATCTTTGACCAATATAGTCAGAAAGGAAATGAAATGCTTTGACCTTTCTTGATGAAGAGTATACGCCGGCCCTTTTTTTCTTTCAATATTTTTGCTTAGAGGAGAGAGCTGAATCTGTTTTCTCCGGGGAAGAGCGATTTGTTCGTCTTTTCAGGCAACTTGTCTCATAAGCATATATAAAGGCCTGGACAAATCTGCGCTTAGCCGGAGGGTGAAATGGGACAAACAAAAGGTTCTGCAAGTCAGCTTGCATTTGTATACGTAGGCACGGTTGTAGGAGCCGGTTTTGCCACGGGAAGGGAAATCGTTGAGTTTTTTCTGAAGTTTGGCTGGATCGGTCTGTTCGGTATCGTGGTAAGCGGTCTGATGTTTACATATTTAGGCGCCAAAATCATGATCATTTCCAAACGGATTCACGCAGCATCTTATCAGGAATTGAACACATATTTATTCGGCCAGTCCATCGGCCGCGCCGTAAACATGTTTATGATGTTTATATTGCTGGGAGTGACCTCTGTCATGCTGTCCGGAGCGGGAGCGCTGTTTCATGAACAGCTTGGCTGGCCCGCACAAGCGGGGATCCTTCTGACGATCGTACTGAGCTTTGCCGTCATGACAAGCGGCGTTAAAGGTGTGTTCGGCGTCAATATATTGGTTGTGCCGCTTTTGATTTCTTTCTCTTTTATCGTGACAGCTGATTCATTTGTATTTACAAGCACGAGAAACGCGGACGAATGGGTATGGCCTGACAAGTGGAATTGGCTTTTGTCCGCCGTCTCTTACGGCGCGTTAAATTTATCGCTCGCCCAAGCCGTCCTTGTGCCGCTTGCGAACGAAATGTCTTCAGAGAAGGTGATCAGAAGGGGGGCTTATATAGGCGGCGTTCTGTTGACACTGGTGCTTGCCGCGAGCTTTTTATCATTATCGGTGCTGCCGGATGTGCTGGAGTTTGACATTCCGATGGCTCAAGTTGTCTATTCGTATTCGCGTTCGCTTCATATCATTTATTTGTTTATTATTTTCGGGGAAGTGTTTACGTCGGTCATCGGCAATTTATACGGATTGGAAAAACAATTAAACAGTTTTCTTCATATAAGAAGTACATATATTTACGGCGGCATTTTGGCGTTTGCTTTCATTATCAGCCAAATCGGCTACGGACAGCTGATTTCCACCGTTTATCCGGTGTTTGGATATGTGAGCCTCGCTTTCATCGGCGCATTGATTTGCAAAAAAATCCCGAAAGAAAAATAAGGATATAAGGAAAACGTCTGTATTTTTTGGGAATTCCCCTTCTTTTTTCCTGGCATTTCTGTATAATGAATTGGGAAATGATGGGGAGGAGTAAGAGATGAAAGCTCGACGTGTATTATTGGGATTTATTTTTATTTGTATCGGCATTGCGTTTTTTTTACAGAAGGCGGGAGTTATACATATATCCGCAGGTTCGGCGTGGCCGTTTCTTTTCATTATAATGTCCGCAGGGTTTCACGCCGGATTTATTTTTGCGAAAAAAACGCCTGACCAGGCGGGACTGCTCGTTCCGGGCGGTATGTTTCTTGTGCTGGGCTGCCTCTTTTGTTTTGAGACCGCAACAGGATGGACGTATTCAGGCGTGACGTGGCCTGTTTATATATGGGTGCCTGCTCTCGGTCTGTTTGAGCTGTGGTATTTCGGCGGGAGGAAGTTAGGTGTATTGATTCCTGCTTTCATCCTGACAGCCGTGGGAGCACTATGCTTTGCCGGTATGCTGATGACGGGGCTGTGGCCGCTTTTGATCATCGCAGCCGCGCTTTTGTTTCACGTCGCTGCCTTTATGCAGCCGAAAAAAAGATCGGGCCTTCTTATTCCGGGCGGCATTTTGCTTGTGACGGGCGGGTTGTTATGGTTTGAAACGCTGACGGATTGGACATACGCAAATGTGACATCGCCTGTCTACCTCTTTGCCGTTGCGTTCGGCCTGTTTGAAGCCTGGCTGTTCGGCAGAAGGCAAAGAGGGCTTTTGACTGCTGCTGCGGTTCTGTGCGCCGCGGGCATTTTCGCCATATTCACCAATGTAAATGAAGTCATCAGCGAACGCGGCTGGCCCGCTCTCATTCTTTTGCTGGGCGCCGCTTTTCACATTCCGATTTTCGGCCCGAAACCTATCAAAAACGCGGGGCTTCTCGTACCGGGCGGCATCTTATTGATTACGGGGATCTTGTTTGTCTTTGAAACGGCAACCAATTGGTCCTACTCCGGTGTGACATGGCCTGTTTATCTGCTTGCAACGGCATTCGGTTTATTTGAGCTGTGGCTGTTCGGCGGGAAAGAGAAGGCGCTGCTCATCCCGGTTGCGGTGCTGACCTTGACAGCACTTTCTTTTATGATGACGAATCAGCCGATCATTCCGGTTTCTGTTTTCTGGCCTGCTTTATTTGTTCTGATCGGGATTGCGCTGATGGTATTTCCCGGGAAAAAACGCGGGGCTTAAACCCGATTTTGCAGCCTGACACAGGGTTCAGGCTGTTTTTTTATTGTCACGGGAAACAACATTATGGTATGATAGCAAAAGTGAAAAAAGAAGAAAATCCGTATTGATGCGGGAGAGGTTCTAGCTACACCCTCTATAAAAAACTAAGGACGAGCTGTATCCTTGGATACGGTTTTTTTATGTTTTTTAGGGCGCCTTCTCCGAAAAAGGCGCTTTTTTTATGGAATGATAGATAAGGGAGAGAAAGACATGAAAAAAGAAAAAGCAGTTGTGGTGTTCAGCGGAGGCCAAGACAGCACGACTTGTTTATTATGGGCTTTGCAAAACTTTGAAGAAGTGGAAACCGTTACATTCCATTATAATCAGCGTCACCAAGAAGAAATCGATGTGGCAAAATCGATTGCCGAAAAGCTCGGTGTCAAAAATCACTTGCTTGATATGTCTCTTTTAAATCAGCTCGCGCCGAATGCGCTGACAAGAGATGATATCGAAATTGAAGTGAAGGATGGGGAACTGCCGACAACCTTTGTACCGGGACGCAACCTTGTATTTTTATCCTTTGCATCGATTCTTGCATATCAAATCGGCGCGCGCCACATTATCACCGGTGTTTGCGAGACTGATTTCAGCGGCTACCCGGACTGCCGTGACGAGTTTGTCAAATCCTGCAACGTCACCGTCAACCTGGCGATGGAAAAGCCGTTCGTCATTCATACGCCGCTTATGTGGCTGAACAAAGCAGAAACGTGGAAACTTGCGGATGAGCTCGGCGCGCTTGATTTTGTAAAGAATAACACACTGACTTGCTATAACGGCATCATTGCAGACGGATGCGGCGAATGCCCGGCATGCCTGCTCCGCAATAAAGGATATGATGAATATATGAAAATGAAAGGAGAGCGGAACTAATTGCTTTCTCAAATTTACCCGCAGGTTCAGCATCCTTATTCGTTTGAGTTGAATAAGGATATGCACATTTCAGCCGCGCACTTTATTCCCCGCGAAAGCGCCGGAGCGTGCAGCAGAGTCCACGGGCACACGTATACAGTAAATATTACAGTTGCGGGGGATGAACTGGACGATTCAGGCTTTCTCGTGAATTTCAGCGTGCTGAAGAAATTGGTGCACGGCGCTTACGATCATACATTGCTGAATGACCATGACGAATTTTCTGAAGATGACAGATATTCACTGCCGACGACCGAGGTCGTGGCCAAAACGATTTACGATAAGGTGCAGTCCTACCTTGAAACACTGGAGAATCAGCCGGTCTGCGTGCAGATTTTTGTCAGGGAAACCCCGACAAGCTATTGCGTATACCGCCCGAAAAAAGGTGATAGGAATGGCTAAAGGAATTCCGGTATTAGAAATTTTCGGACCGACGATACAAGGGGAGGGCATGGTTATCGGCCAGAAAACCATGTTCGTCCGCACGGCGGGCTGCGACTACTCCTGCAGCTGGTGCGACTCCGCTTTTACATGGGACGGCTCAGCCAAAAAAGATATCCGCTGGATGACGGCGGAAGACATTTACCGCGAGCTGAGAGAAATCGGCGGAGACGCCTTTTCCCATGTCACCATCTCAGGAGGAAACCCGGCGCTGTTAAAGCAGCTTGACGCGCTGATTCTGCTGCTGAAAGAGCACGGGGTGCGCGCCGCTTTAGAAACGCAGGGAACGGTCTATCAGGATTGGTTTACAATGATTAACGACCTGACGATTTCACCGAAGCCGCCAAGTTCGGGGATGACAACCGATTTTGCAAAGCTCGATCACATTGTGTCTTCGCTTGATGCGGCAGAAAGGCTTAACGCGGTCAGCTTAAAGGTCGTCATTTTTAATGATGAAGATCTGCAATTCGCGAAAACCGTGCACAAGCGGTATCCGAATATCCCGTTTTATCTTCAGGTCGGAAACGATAACGTCCATACGACGGACGACCGGGCATTGATCGCACATCTGCTCGGAAAATACGAAACACTCGTTGATAAGGTTTCAGCCGATTCGGATCTGAATCTCGTCAGAGTCCTGCCTCAGCTGCATACATTGCTTTGGGGCAATAAACGGGGAGTTTAATAGAAAGGGAGATTTATATGACAAGAAAAGAATCAGAATTAGAAGGAGTTACGCTCCTGGGGAATCAAGGGACAAACTATTTATTTGAATATACGCCGGAGGTTTTGGAATCATTTCCGAATAAACACGTGAACCGTGATTATTTCGTTAAATTCAACTGCCCGGAATTTACGTCGCTTTGCCCCAAAACGGGACAGCCGGACTTTGCAACCATCTACATCAGCTATATTCCGGACGAAAAAATGGTGGAAAGCAAATCGCTGAAGCTGTATCTTTTCAGCTTCCGCAACCACGGAGATTTCCACGAGGACTGCATGAACATTATCATGAATGATTTGATCGAATTAATGGACCCCCGCTACATTGAAGTATGGGGCAAATTCACGCCAAGAGGCGGAATCTCCATTGACCCGTATACAAACTACGGCAGACCGGGAACAAAATATGAAAAAATGGCCGAACATCGGATGATGAATCATGATATGTATCCGGAGACGATTGATAATCGGTAATTATTCCGTTGTGTGATACGGAGTGTGAAACGAAGTGGAGTCACAGTAAAATCCGAACATTCAGTGCTGATTTTCAGCGGAATTGTGACCCGCACTAAGCTCAATAAAAGTGTGACCTGAGGTGCAACCTGAACTGTGACTTTTATGCAGTGAAAAATTGATAGTACAGAAGCAGATTAAGGCGTACAATTTGTACGTCTTTTCTTTTTTATCCGAAAGAAAAAATGCCTATCTAGAGATCATAGGCATTAAATATGATTATCAATATCTTCATTTATTTTTTGGCTAAGTTTCTGAACCTTCTCTTTAACATTTGAAACAGCTCTTTTTTGAATTTCATCAAAGTTCTCCTGAATATAGTCCATGACACTTCTTATTAGAACTTCACTTTCAAAATTGAATATCTCATTTATTTCTGACTGTTCTTCATCTGTTAGGTGATGGTATTGAAGTTGTTTAGCATTTACTTCAGCAGCTACATCAATCCTAACGTACAATTTCATATTCACCTTCTGCATACTCTTGCTCCGCATAATGGCTTCCCCATTGACAGAGCTCCTGCAAGATAGGTTTAAGAGATTCTCCAAGTTCAGTGGATGAATATTCAACCTTCGGCGGTACTTGATTATACATCTTTCTGCTCACAAGTCCACTGGCTTCAAGTTCTCTAAGTGTTTGAATCAGCATTTTCTGAGTTATATTTGGGATAATGCGCTTTAATTCACTCGTTCTCTTTGGCCCATTCATTAAAAAGTATAATACAAGGCCTTTCCATTTTCCGCCAATGACTTCCTTTGTCACTTCAAACCCACAGCTAAATTTTTTCATGTCTAAAGCTCTCCATTCCACATTTATTACTTTTTAGTTACTATATCACAAAAAAGTGGGTACTTCCGATAATGTGCTTACTGAAGGATACTATATCTTGTAAGTTGTTCTTCAAGTACTTAAAGGTACTAGACGTAAAATAAAATGAATTCTAAAGGAGTGTTAAGTATGGGTAAATTTGAAGGTAAAATAGCGCTTGTAACGGGTGGAACAAGTGGGATTGGTCTTGCTGCAGCACAAAAATTTGTAAACGAAGGTGCATATGTTTATATCACGGGACGTAGACAAAACGAACTTGATAAAGCTGTTAACCAAATTGGCAAGAATGTAACCGGTGTTCAAGGTGATATTTCTAAGCTTGAAGACTTAGACAAACTATATGACATGATAAAGCAGGAAAAAGGTAAGTTGGACATTCTTTTTGCTAATGCAGGCATCGGCAACTTCCTTCCATTAGGTGAAATTACTGAAGAGCAGGTTGATAGAACGTTCGACATTAACGTTAAAGGAACCATCTTTACTGTTCAAAAAGCGTTATCACTATTCCCGGACAAAGCAGGTTCTATTATTGTAACGGGCTCTACTGCTGGATCAATTGGCAACCCAGCGTTTAGTGTATATGGAGCATCTAAAGCAGCATTAAGAGCACTAGTTCGCAACTGGATTCTTGACCTAAAAGGTACTGAAATCCGTGTAAATGTGGTTAGTCCAGGAGCTATTCTTACACCTGCATACGATGAGCTTTTTGGCGATGCACTTGAAGGAGCAATGGAAAATGCCAGAAATACTGTTCCAGCTGGAAAAGTTGGGACACCTGAAGAAGTAGCAAACGCTGTATCTTTCCTTGCTTCAGACGAAAGCAGTTACTTGACGGGTGTTGAATTGTTCGTAGATGGCGGGCTAGCACAGGTATAATTTCACTGCGCAGAGATTACAAATAGTCCCCAAAAAAGGTTAAAATCAATCGTTTGGTAAGGTGTGAAATTGGTGTGACTTCATGATTAATGTCTAGAGCAAGTACTTATGGGACAAGACTTTGACCTGCCTTTTCTACCACGAGGACTGCATGAACATCATCATGAATGATTTGATCGAATTAATGGACCCCCGCTACATTGAAGTATGGGGCAAATTCACGCCAAGAGGCGGAATCTCGATTGACCCGTATACAAACTACGGCAGACCGGGAACAAAATATGAAAAAATGGCCGAACATCGGATGATAAATCATGATATGTATCCGGAGACGATTGACAACCGTTAATTTTCAGACGGAGTACGGTCTCGGAATATAACCTAAATACCCCCGGTTGTGGTCGGAAGTGTGAAACGGAGTGAGGTCACGGTAAAACCCGAACATTTAGCGTCAGTTTTAGACGGAAATGTGACCGAGTCACAATTTGGCGGCCCTCTTGTGACTACACCGTGACCGGAAATATACAAATGTGTGACCACGATCCCTGTCTTTTTAGGCGGGGATTTTTCAATACCTTCTATTTATTCAGCGTCCTCAATTTCGAATAGCTCATCGACTTCTACGTCGAGCGCTTTCGCAATCGAAAAAACGTGCTAGTCTTCGTGGCGACTATTCTTATCGAAGCGCGATATCGAACCTTGTGGCACACCAGATGCTTCCGAAAGTCTTACCTGCGTCCATCCTTTCGCCTTCATAACGGCGTTTAGGCGCGGCGTTGCATTTAGTTTCATTTTGACCACCTCTGCGACCATTATAAGTCTTTTTAAAAGAGCAAGTATAGTCTATTCAGTTTATTTCTAAGATTGCTTACGCTCAGGTATACAAAAATATATAAAATGCTATTCATCTAAATGGTGAAAACGAAAGCAATTGCAATAAGAGCAGTTGCTTTTTTTAGCCGGGCAGCATTCCTGTAATAAATAAAAATTTAATTTACGGAAGAAACATGGCAGTCAGCATAACAGAAAATTATAAAAAAGATATAATAGTTCTAGATAATATCAACTTGGAGGGGAAAAATGAATTTAGAAATACGATTAGCAAGTGCAGAAGAATATCAGATTGTGCATCAAATTATGTTAGAGGCATTTGAAGAATATAGATTTCTTGAAGTTCCCTCTAGTGCATTAAATGAACCGTTAGATCATCTATTAAATGCAATGAAACAAGGATTAGAAAAAGCATTGTTGTGCTTTGTAGATGGGGAACCAGTTGCTTCTTCTAGAATTACATTAAAAGATACCTCGATATATTTTTCAAGATTATCCGTTACATCACACGCAAGAGGAAAAGGGATAGCGAAAGCAATATTATTATGGATTGAGAATTATGCTATTGAAAATAAAAAAAAGAAAATAGAATGCCGTGTTCGTGCATCATTATCAAAAAATATAAGTTTGTACGAAAGAATGGGTTACATAGTTTATAAAGAAGAAACGGTTACCAACCCTAAGGGTTATGAAGTTAAAACAGTGGTAATGGAAAAAACTATACTTTAGAAACTAGGTGAACTTCTTGTAACAAATGAACCAAATTGGACAGCAGGACGATGTGATAACTGCGACTGTACGCTATTCAAAAGTTCGGTGAAGAATGGGAAGTTTCCTCGGGAGTGCCGGCGGTCTCGGAATATAACCTAAATACCCCCGCCTTTTAAGCGGGGGTATTTTTCGTCTGTGCCGCGCAGCCAAAAAGGTGCATGATATTTGCACAGAACTTCTATAAGGAAAAGAGAGATCATTTGGAGAAAAGAAAAAGACGAGTAAACCCGGGGGGAGTGTACTCGCCGCTTCAATACGTGACGGGTGCTGGATGGCAGCTCGTCTGTTTCATTATAAAATAGGGAACATACGTTTGTAAAGGCCTGCGCTGTTTTTTCTCATTCGGAGCGGATCAATTGTAAAGGAATGGTCAGCATGATAGCATGTCCTGTAAAAAGAAGGAGTGTTCGTTATGGAGCCGTTAGAGTTAAACGGTGTAAGGCTGAAAATGTATGATTGTAAAGAAAGTGCGGGCAAAAACGGCCGCATGATTTCATTTGTATTGAAGGTGACCTCTGAAACGTATCATGATATTGCCGTCCTTTTGTATGAAAAAACATTTGACATCAAGGCGCCTGAGCGCGGGCTTGAATTCCGCGGTGAAATAACCAACTACCATACATCCGTCACAAATCTTTACAATAAAGATCAGACCGGTGATTTTTTTGTAGAAATGACCGAGATCTGAATTCATTTGAAAAAGCTGCCGGACGGCAGCTTTTGTGCGGGATATGTAAATGGTTCGGATTGTTCGGGGGGTTTAATAGGAGTCTCTGATGATTTTATAATTCTTATGGTTGACGACAGTGAGGGAATCTAATTCAAGATCACGATAATTATCCATGATGGTTACATCAACGATGACGGAGTTTTCATTTACTTTTTCAACAATACCGGTTAATCCGTTTTTAAATTCAATGACGTTTCCAACCTTAGCAATTTTCACGAGCTTCCTCTCCTTTATCATAAATCCTGTTTGAAAATATTTTGCAGTATTTTCTTTAAGAAGTAAAGCGATATGGGTATCAGCCCGCTCAATCATTGTCCCGGCGGGGGAAAGATGGTATATTGATTTTCGGGAAAAAGCCGAGAAAAGGAGGCTGTGTTCGTTGCTGCCTGAGGAAATTTCAGAATCTATCAACCAAATGCGCACCGGTGAAATCAAAGAATTCAGGGTGCAGAAAGAACATTTTCTTGCATTTCGAGCAGTTTTATCGAAGCAGGAAGATTTTAAGCATTTCCGCGGTATTGCACAGCAGGGCGGAGATGTTATCTTCCAGTATTTAGAACAGCCAAGAAGCTGACGGCTCCTCGCACTTGAGGAGTCTTTTTTTTGGTTTCAGTTTCTCATTTCATCTGGCTGTAACAGATGTAAACAAAATGTAAAATCCCTCCGATGGATACTTTTACTGCTATTTGGTTAATGTTGTGAAAATGACGGCTGTTTTCCTGCCAATAACAAGGCCGTTAACGAACTTCTTCCATCATAAAAGCTGATTGGGAGCACTGGAAAATCTTTAACCGTGAATTTGCGCACAGCTCTTGTTAAGGTAGTGAAGTATTTAAGGAGGAAATCGTATGACGACAAAATTTGCTGCCTTGGCTGTCTTTTTTCTATGTTTTATGCCTGCATCAAAAATTGAACATACAGAAGCTCTGTTTACTTTTGCGAAGAAGCCAAAGCAAGAACCCAGCACACTGGTTGCTGATTTAAATAAAAAAAGCTCGGTTCCGAAGCTTTCAAAAACGGATCATAAGCATTCTATCCAACCGATAAAGCTGTCATCTCACCAAGAGAAGGAAGCCAAACCGGAGGAGACGGCTTATCAGCCGCCGAAAAAAACGTATTCCCGCGCTGACAGACAACTTCTGTCGCGTCTCGTTCACGCAGAAGCGAAGGGTGAGTCTTATAAAGGGAAGGTTGCGGTAGCCAGCGTAGTGCTGAACCGGACTGAAAAGAACGGCTTCCCGGATACCATTCGGGGCGTGATCTATCAAAGGAATGCATTTGAACCGGTAGCAAACGGAAGTATTAATCAAAAGCCGGATAAGGATTCCATCGCCGCCGCAAATGAGGCGCTTGACCATCCGGGCAGAGAAACGAACGCGTTGTTTTTCTACAATCCGAAAACGGCATCTGACCACTGGATTCGTTCCCGAAAAATTATCGAACGGATCGGCAGACACGTATTTGCGATGTAAGCATAGCGGGATCAAAAATATCCCGGCTATGCTTTTTTCAATTTTGAGAAATCGAAAATATTTTCAGAACTTGTCTCATATGATGATGGAAGAACGAGAGACAAGGAGAGACACCATGAATCGATTTGTGAAAGGGATCATTCTTTTATCCATCGCCGCCTTTTTCGCGGAATGTCTGGAATTTGTCGTGAATATGATACTGGCGCGGGAGCTTGGCGAGCATGGGATGGGACTTTACATGAGCATTCTGCCCACCATTTTTTTAATTATCGTCATCGCCAGTCTGGAGCTTCCGATCTCCATTTCAAAATTCATCGCGGAATCCAATCAGAAGCTGCATGAAAGCATGCTCCGGCATGCCTTCAGAATGACCGCCGTTTTTACCGCGTTTTCAACCGCGGCCGCAAGCATCGCGCTGCCGTTCATTCCTGTATTCGATACGTATCACCCGTTTATTAAAGGGATTGTCATCGGGCTGATTCCAGTCGTCGCTTTTACATCCATCGCCAGAGGTTATTTTATGGGTGTGCAGCAAATGGGAAAAATCGCGGTTGCGAATGTCATGAAAAAAATCATTCAAGTGCTTTGTCTGTTTATCTTTTTTCAATGGTACTCTTTTGAAATTGATATGGCCGTGCTCATTTCATTATTTGTGCTGGTCGCAAGCGATGTCGTGGTGTTCGTTTACTTGTATACGCAGTTTATTTTGGCGCGGAGGGCGCTTTCCGGCCATCAGCACATTCATCTTCGCGGGAAAGACGTGCGGAAACGCCTTCTGGCCGTGTCCATCCCGACAACGGGACTTCGTATATTTCATGCGGTGACAAACGCTATTGAACCCTTTTTAGTGAAAGGAGCGCTGCTGGCGTCCGGGGCAGCCGGGACAGCCGCGATTGATCAATACGGCATGCTTGCCGGTGTAGCGATGACAATCGGTTCGTTTCCCGCATTTATCGCCCATTCGCTGATGGTCGTCATGATTCCCAGCATTTCAGAAGCGTATGCGCTGTCCCAATATGATATTGTGCTGAAACGGCTCAGACAAGCGATTTTTATTACATTCGGCTACGGCATTCCGGCAGTCTGGGTCATGTTTCAGTTCGCGGGCCCGCTGACCCATTTGTTTTTTCAGTCTCCGGAAGCGCAGTATTATTTGCAGCTTTTGTGGCCGTTTTTTCTTTTTCATCTGTTTGTGATGCCGCTTCAGGCCTGTCTGATCGGTATCGGCCACGTGAAAACGGCGTTTTATCATAACGTATGGAGCAGCATTGTAGGGCTTTCGATGATGTATGTGCTCGGTTCTATGCCGGAATTGCAAATGCTCGGCATTATACTCGGCATGAATACCGGCATGATTCTTCTGACAAGTTTACATTACGCGACGATCTGCAAAGACCTCGGTGTCTCCGTGTTTTTGACGGGCGGCGGAAGAACAGCGCCCCGGATCGAAAGCTGAAAAGGCTGATACATTTCAATAAGGAAGGGTAAGCTATCCGAAACGCGTGAAAGGAAGATCATATGCATAAAAACCGCCTAATTGTATGTGCAGTCCTTTTGATAGCTGCCGCCGTCTGGATGCCTGAAGCAAAAGCCTCATCAGAAAAACAGGCAGTTCCTGCCGTGTTTCTGATGAAGACGATTGAAGGAGACGAGATATCGATTCCGAATAAAGGGCAGAAAACGATTTTGCATTTTTGGACATCGTGGTGTCCGCCGTGCAAAAAAGAACTGCCGCAGTTCCAAACGTTTTTTGAACAGCATCAGTCCGATGATGTAAGCCTTGTAACGGTAAATTTGATGAATGCCGAGCGAAACAAAAATACCGTTCAAAACTTTGTCAGTCAGCATCATCTCACTTTCCCGATTGTTCTTGACACGAAAGGCGAGCTTATGAAGGAATACGATGTCATGACGATTCCCACGTCATTTCTGCTGAATGAAAAAGGAGAAATCGAAAAAAAGATCGTCGGTCCGATGACCGCCTCACAATTAAAAGAATGGTCAGAGAAATAAAAAGGTGCGGGAGGAATTCCTCCCGCACCTTTTTTGCATATAATGAACAGCTGAAGAAACACTAATGATAATTATTATCAAAAAGAAATTAAAACAATTATAATTGAAATCTTCCGCCGGCATGCTATAATAAAGAAAACACTGCGATAACACTGTGAAAATGCTGCCTGTCAGGCGGCTGTTTTGCTTTTATCGGGGAATTGAAGATGATTTGCGTTCTCAATTAGAGAGGAGAATTCATAATGAATGAACAAGTGATGACACAAACCCATTCACAACAGCACATACAAGAAGAGCGGGCCGGAAAAAAGTGGCTCCAGCATGCAGAACTCATTGCGGCGCTCGTATCCGGCGTCCTTATTCTTGCGGCCTGGTTTTTTACCGAAACAAAAGGCCTGTCCGTCACTTTGTATATCCTTGCCTTCCTGATCGGGGGATTTGCAAAAGCGAAAGAGGGAATTGAGGATACCATTGAGACGAAGGCGTTAAATGTGGAACTGCTGATGATTTTTGCGGCTGTCGGCTCCGCCCTGATCGGTTATTGGGCTGAAGGCGCTGTTCTTATCTTTATTTTTTCGTTAAGCGGCGCGCTCGAAACATATACGATGAATAAAAGCAGTCGTGATTTAACCTCTTTAATGAAACTGGAACCGGAGGAAGCGACACTGCTTGCGGACGGACGGGAAAAGCGGGTGCCGGCTGCTGAACTTAAGATCGGTGACATGATCGTCATTAAGCCGGGCGAACGCGTAGCAGCAGACGGGATCATTGAGTCTGGCGTGACGAGCCTCGATGAATCGGCGCTTACGGGTGAAGCGATGCCGGCGGAAAAAACAGCCGGAGATTCTGTGTTTACAGGAACGGTAAACGGAAACGGCTCCTTAACGGTCCGTGTGACGAAAACAAATGAACAGTCTTTATTCAGAAAAATCATCCGGCTGGTGGAATCAGCCCAAAACAGCGTGTCACCGGCTCAGGCATTTATTGAACGATTCGAAAGTGTCTATGTAAAAGGCGTGCTGTTAGCCGTGGCTTTGCTTTTATTCATTCCTCATTTCGCTTTAGGCTGGAGCTGGAGTGAAACCTTTTACAGGGCGATGGTGTTTATGGTGGTCGCCTCCCCGTGCGCGCTTGTCGCTTCTATTATGCCCGCTGCGCTTTCCCTTATCTCAAATGGGGCCCGCAACGGATTATTGGTTAAAGGAAGTGTGTTTTTAGAGCAGCTGGGAAGCGTCCGGATGATCGCTTTTGACAAAACCGGCACGGTCACAAAGGGACAGCCCGCAGTCGCGGCATTTCAAGCTGCGGAACATGTGAATGAAGATGAGATCATGCAGGCGGTGTATACGATAGAAAAGCAATCAAGCCACCCGCTTGCAAAAGCGATAGCTGAATTTGCCGAAAGCCGGGGCGCCGCGCCCGCAGGACATCTATCGATTGACGAGACGTCCGGATTCGGTGTTCAGGCTGAAATAGAAGGCGTCAAATGGATGGTCGGAAAAGCGGGGTTTGCAGGTGAAGATGCGGCAGATGCTTTTTTGCAGACATCGGGAAAAGAATTAAAGGATAAAGGTTTTACACTGGTCTTTGTTAAAAAAGATGACCGGATTGCGGGCTGCTTTGCCTTAAAGGATCAAATCCGACCTGAAGCCAAAGCTGTAATGGCTGAGCTTGGATCACTGGGCATTCAAACAGCCATGCTCACCGGCGATCAGTCTGAAACTGCGGCTGCCATCGCAAAAGAGGCGGGCATGACGACGGTTGTTGCTGATTGTCTGCCGGACCAAAAGGCAAAAGAAGTGAAGAAGCTGAAAGAAACGTACGGCACAATCGCCATGGTGGGGGACGGCATTAATGACGCGCCCGCTCTGAAAACCGCTGACGTCGGTATCGCGATGGGCGGGGGAACGGACGTGGCCCTTGAAACGGCTGACTTAGTCCTTATGAAAAATGATCTTCACAAGCTTGTGAAAATGTGCAGACTCTCAAGGAAAATGAACCGGATTATTAAGCAGAATATTGTTTTCTCGCTCTCGGTCATCTGCCTTTTGATCTGCGCTAACTTTCTGCAGGTGATGGAACTGCCGTTTGGCGTGATCGGGCATGAGGGGAGCACGATTCTGGTCATATTGAACGGACTGAGATTATTAAAATAAACATGACAGCCGCACATCGGGCGGCTGTTTTTTTAATGTTCGTTCACAGCATAAACGCCGGAAAACTGATAGAATGAATAAAGAGTCACTTTGGTAAGGAGGAAAAGCAAAAAATGAACAGATTAGAACGTGTTTCATCTTGGCTGAAAAAAGAAGGACATGATGCGGCATTTATACATACAAAGGAAAACGTATTTTATTTAACTGATTTTTACACAGATCCGCATGAGCGGTTAATGGGATTGTTCCTGTTTCAGGAACAGGAGCCGTTTTTCGTTTGTCCGGGAATGGAAGCCGGACAAGCCCGAAGCGCCGGGTGGGAGCATGGTATTATCGGCTACGGCGATCACGAAGATCCGTGGGAGCTGATCAAAGCCGAGCTCACAAAACGAAATGTGCGGCTTGATTCCATCGCGGTTGAAAAGGATTCGATCTCTCTTTCCCGCTCAGAACAGCTCAAACAAGCTTCAGGGGGCGCGGCATTTGTTTCGGCAGAAGAAACGCTAAACCAATTCCGTCTCGTGAAAGATGAGAAGGAAATCAGCATTCTCAGGGAAGCGGCAAAACTCGCGGATTACGGAGTTGAAGTCGGTGTCGCGGCGCTTAAAGAGGGTGTGAGTGAAACGGAAGTACTCGCGCAGATTGAGTTTGAGCTGAAGAAAAAAGGTGTGCAGGGCATGTCATTTTCAACGATGGTGCTGTTCGGGGAAAAATCAGGCCAGCCCCATGGGAATCCGGGTGCAGACCGGTTGAAAAAAGGCGATTTCGTTCTGTTTGATCTGGGCGTTATTCTTGACGGCTACTGTTCAGACATTACGAGAACATTCGCATACCAATCAATCAGCCCGAAGCAGGAAGAGATTTACGAAACGGTGCTTAAAGCTGAACAGGCGGCGCTTCAATTAAGCAAACCAGGTGTCAGAATCGGCGATCTTGATTTAAAAGCCCGCGGCATTATTGAAAAAGCCGGATACGGAGACTATTTCCCGCACCGCCTCGGCCACGGACTCGGGATTTCGGTTCACGAATATCCATCAATGAGCAGCGCGAACGACACACTCCTCAAAGAAGGCATGGTCTACACGATAGAACCGGGGATTTACGTGCCGGATGTCGGCGGCGTGCGCATTGAAGACGATGTGTTCGTCACAAAAGACGGCGCCGAAGCACTAACGCAGTATCCGAAAGAATTAACGATTCTGAAATAGAAAGCTTTGTGATAAAAAAGGACGGTTCTGGAACGCAGCGTCCTTTTTTATCACCTTTTAAATGAAAAAATCATCAAAATGCTGAAATGGTTTGATGTCATGCTTTTCATTCAGGGGCCGCAGGGCAAGGTAACTGCCGCCGAGTATGGCCAGACACAAACCGATTAAGCAAAGAATCCCCATCGCTGTTCTTCTCCTTTCAAACGAATAGGATGTATCTGTTTCTAGCTTACTGTATGAAACGCATTCCAGATCAAGGGAAAAAAAGAAAGGGGGGACGCCATGGCTACGATCAGAGACATTGCCGGCGCTGCCGGGGTTTCTGTTACAACGGTATCAAGAGTTTTAAACGATCATCCTTATGTAAGTAAGGACAAAAGAGAAAGAGTGAAAAAAGCGGTGCAATCGCTCGGATATACGCGCAACATTCATGCTGTGCATTTATCCAAAGGTTTTTCCGATATGATCGGCGTTGTGCTTCCGTCGGTGAATCTTCCGTATTTTGCAGACCTTGTTGCAGGTATTGCCGAGGCTGCCGAAGCGTCAGGCGTGCATCTTTCTTTATACCAGACAGATTATCAGCAGCAAAAAGAACGTTTTGCTTTATCACAATTACAGGAGCGCCAAGTGGACGGCCTGATTATCTGCTCCAAAGCAATTCCTGATGAGCATCTGCTTACCGTGAAAGAACCGCTCATCCTCTGCCAGTACACTGATGCGGCAGGGCTTTCCTCCATCAGTAATCCGCATCGGGAAGCATTTCGGCACGGTCTGGATTATCTGATAGAAAAGGGACACCGGAAAATAGCGATCAGCCTGGCCAGAAAAAAGGGAAAAAACAGTCAAGTCCGCATCGCCGCATACAAAGAGGCGCTGAATAAGACCGGGCAGCCTTACAGGGAAGAGCTGGTTGTGGAAAAGGCGCTGACGCTGCTTGACGGGAAAGCCCTTTTTCATAGATGGAAGAGCTGGGATGACAAACCCACTGCGCTGTTTGCGGCGAATGATCAAGTATCCGCAGGTCTTTACCTTGAAGCCAAGGCAAATGGGACACGCATCCCGGAAGAGCTTGCGATTTTGAGCATCGACAATCATGATATCAGCAAGATGTTAGGTATTTCTACAATAGATATACAAACAAAAGAAATGGGAAAGCAGGCTTTTCACATGCTTGAGAACCGGATCAGCGGCGGGCCTCCGGCAAGGAAAGTTCTTGATTACCGCCTTATTGAACGATCAACCGTCTAAAAAAAGAATTGACGCGCTTTCCGTTCGTTTTGTACGATATGATGTATTGAATGACAAAGGAGCTGAGGATCATGAAGGGGTCCTTTACAGTTGAAAAGGTATTAAATAACAATGTGCTCATCGCAACACATGATAGATATAATGAGGTCGTCTTAATCGGAAAAGGGATCGGCTTTGGAAAAAAACAAGCGGATGTTATTGAAGATAAAGGGTATGACAAGATGTTCATCTTAAAGGATGAAAAAGAACAAAAACAATTTAAAAAGCTCCTCGGTTATGTGGACGAGACACTTGTCGACATCTCCAATGACGTCATTTATCATATCAAGAAGCGGACAAGCCAACCGTTAAATGAGCACATCCATATTGCGCTGACTGACCATATCGCCTTTGCGGTAAAGCGGCTGCAGCAGGGTTTTGACATTAAAAACCCGTTTCTCATGGAAACCGAAACGCTTTATCCGGAAGAATTCCAAATTGCCCGTGAAGTCGTCGGCATGATTAATGAGAAGACGGGAATCTGCCTTCCGGAAGGAGAGATCGGCTTTATCGCTCTGCATATCCACTCCGCCCTGAGTAATCGGCCCCTTTCAGAGGTCAATCAGCATTCACAGCTGATGTCCCGGCTCGTTCAGGTGATTGAGGAATCTTTCCAGATGAAAGTGAATAAAGAAAGCGTCCACTATTTGCGGCTGATCCGGCATATCAGATTTACCATAGACAGGATTAATCGGGAAGAGCAGACAAAAGAACCAAAAAAGTTAATGTTATTATTGAAAAATGAATACCCGCTATGCTACAATACTGCTTGGAAACTGATAAAAATCTTGCAGCAAATACTGAAAAAACCAGTTCATGAGGCGGAAGCGGTTTATCTCACGCTTCATTTGTACCGATTAACCAATAAAATTTCATAATTTCAGTTGAAACCTTAAAAACGTGTCACTGATTCGATCAGGCATGAGTGATTGAGGGTAAAAAACGGGAAGAACGATCCCGTTATTTTGCACACCCTTTTTACTCATGCCTTTTTTGTTGTGTAAAAGGGCAAATGTAAACGGTTAAACTGAAGACTTGCGCCAGTGAATTCGTTGTCATGAATTTTCGCTGTAAGGTCACACTAGCTAACAGAGGAGGTACATCTTTTATGTTTAAAGCATTATTCGGCGTTCTCCAGAAAATCGGCCGTGCTCTTATGCTTCCGGTTGCGATTTTACCGGCTGCGGGGATCTTGCTTGCGTTAGGGAATGCCATGCAGAACAAAGATATGATTCAAGTCATGCATTTCTTAAGCAATGATAACGTTCAGCTTGTGGCGAACGTCATGGAAAGCGCCGGCCAAATCGTATTTGACAACCTGCCGCTTCTTTTTGCAGTAGGGGTTGCGATCGGTCTTGCCAACGGAGACGGTGTTGCCGGAATCGCGGCTATTATCGGATACTTGGTCATGAACGTATCCATGAGCGCCGTGCTTATGGCAAACGGCAGTATTCCGTCTGACAAAATTGAACGGGCAAAGTTTTTTGCGGAAAACCATCCGGCCTATATTAACATGCTGGGGATACCCACTTTGGCGACGGGCGTGTTCGGCGGTATTATCGTCGGGGTTCTGGCCGCGTTATTGTTCAACAAGTTTTATAAAATTGAACTTCCGCAGTACCTCGGATTCTTTGCGGGTAAGCGGTTCGTCCCGATTATCACATCAATTTCCGCATTAATTCTCGGTCTTATTATGTTAGTGATCTGGCCTCCGATCCAGCACGGTCTGAATTCCTTCTCCACGGGTCTTGTGGAAGCGAATCCAACCTTGGCGGCCTTTATTTTCGGGATGATTGAGCGGTCATTGATTCCGTTCGGTCTTCATCACATTTTCTACTCGCCGTTCTGGTATGAATTTTTCAGCTATAAAGATGCGGCCGGAGACATCATCCGCGGAGATCAGCGGATTTTCATGGCTCAGATCAAAGACGGCGTACAGCTGACGGCGGGAACATTTATGACGGGGAAATATCCGTTTATGATGTTCGGTCTTCCGGCGGCAGCGCTTGCAATCTATCATGAAGCGAAGCCTGAAAAGAAAAAACTTGTAGCCGGAATCATGGGTTCTGCCGCTCTGACAAGTTTCTTAACGGGAATTACCGAGCCGCTTGAATTCTCATTCTTGTTTGTGGCTCCTATCCTGTTTGCGATTCACTGCGTATTCGCGGGACTTTCCTTTATGGTCATGCAGCTTCTGCATGTAAAAATCGGTATGACCTTCTCAGGCGGTCTGATTGACTACTTCCTGTTCGGAATTCTGCCTAACCGGACGGCTTGGTGGCTTGTCATTCCGGTCGGCTTAGGATTAGCCGTCATTTACTACTTCGGTTTCCGGTTTGCGATCAGAAAGTTCAATCTGAAAACGCCGGGCCGTGAAGAAGAGGCTGCGGATGAAGGTGCGGGCGCCTCAGGCGAAGCCGGCGACCTTCCTTATGAAATCCTGCAGGCAATGGGTGATCAGGAAAACATTAAGCACCTTGACGCTTGTATCACGAGACTCCGCGTTACGGTCAACGACCAGAAGAAAGTGGATAAGACTCGTTTGAAACAGCTTGGCGCCTCAGGCGTTCTTGAAGTCGGAAACAACATTCAGGCCATTTTCGGCCCGCGTTCTGACGGTTTAAAAACACAGATGCAGGATATTATCGCCGGACGCACGCCGCGCCCTGAACCGAAAGTATCCGCGCAAGAAGAAGTCAGCCAGCAGGTTGAAGAGGTTATCGCAGATCCGCTCCGAAACGAGCAGGGTGAAGAAGTGTTCGCTTCTCCGATCACCGGCGAAATCCATCCGATTACCGATGTGCCTGACCAGGTGTTCTCAGGAAAAATGATGGGTGACGGTTTTGCGATTCTTCCTGAAGAAGGAATCGTCGTATCGCCTGTCCGCGGAAAAGTGCTGAATGTTTTCCCGACAAAACATGCGATCGGCCTTCAGTCTGACGGCGGAAGAGAGATCCTGATTCATTTCGGAATCGACACAGTCAGCCTGAAAGGCGAAGGATTCACTTCTTTTGTTTCTGAGGGTGACCGGGTTGAACCGGGACAAAAGCTGCTTGAAGTTGATCTTGAAGCGGTTAAACCTCATGTTCCTTCATTAATGACACCGATTGTCTTTACAAATCTTGCCGAGGGTGAAGCGATTTCCCTTTCGGCCGAAGGTACCGTAAAACGGGAACAAAAAGATATTGTGAAAATCGGAAAATAAGCATATAAATACGCCGTGCTTGTCAGATGACAAGTACGGCTGTATGATATAATATTGTGTAGTAAAATAGCTTTAATTTAAAGGAGAATGATAATCATGGCACAAAAAACATTTAAAGTAACAGCAGATTCCGGAATCCACGCTCGTCCTGCGACAGTTCTTGTACAGACTGCAAGCAAATACGATGCTGACGTAAACTTAGAATATAACGGCAAAACAGTAAACCTTAAGTCAATCATGGGCGTTATGTCTCTAGGTATTGCTAAAGGCGCTGAAATCACAATTTCCGCTTCAGGCGCTGACGAAAACGATGCTCTTAACGCTTTAGAAGAAACAATGAAAAGCGAAGGACTCGGCGAGTAATGCAAGAATTAAAAGGAATAGGCGCTTCAGCCGGAATTGCGATTGCGAAAGCATACCGGCTTGAAGAGCCGGACTTAACGGTTGAAAAGAAAAACATTGCTGATGCTGCGGCTGAAGTAAGCCGTTTTGATGAAGCGATTGTACGTTCTAAAGAAGAGCTTGAAAAAATTAAAGAGCATGCTTTAAAAGAACTGGGACAAGACAAAGCTGACATTTTCTCCGCGCACCTTTTAGTTCTGAGTGATCCTGAGCTGTTGAACCCGGTAAAGGAGAAAATCAGCGCAGATTCAGTCAATGCTGAATTCGCTTTGAAAGAAACAGCTTCCATGTTCGTTACTATGTTTGAATCAATGGATAACGAATACATGAAAGAGCGTGCGGCGGATATCCGTGACGTAACAAAACGTGTGACGGGGCACCTGCTGGGCGTGGAAATTCCGAACCCGAGCATGATCTCAGAAGAGGTTGTTATCGTGGCTGAAGATTTGACACCGTCTGATACGGCGCAATTAAACCGCCAGTTTGTAAAAGGTTTTACAACTGATATCGGCGGACGCACTTCACACTCCGCGATCATGGCCCGTTCGCTTGAAATTCCGGCTGTCGTCGGCACAAAAGCGGCTACAGGGACAATTGAAAACGGTGTTACGGTAATCGTAGACGGAATCGATGGCGATGTGATCATCGATCCTTCCAGTGAAACGTTAAAGAAATATGAAGAAAAGCACAGTGCTTACCTGGCGCAAAAAGCTGAGTGGGCGAAGCTCGTCAATGAACCGACTGTTTCAAAAGACGGCCATCATGTAGAGCTTGCCGCAAACATCGGCACACCTGACGATGTAAAAGGCGTTCTTGAAAACGGAGGAGAAGCTGTAGGGCTTTACCGTACGGAATTCCTTTACATGGGACGCGACCAGCTTCCGACGGAAGACGAGCAGTTTGACGCTTATAAAACGGTTCTTGAGCGTATGGAAGGAAAATCAGTTGTCGTTCGGACATTGGATATCGGCGGCGACAAAGAGCTTCCTTACCTGCAGCTCCCTAAAGAAATGAACCCGTTCTTAGGCTACAGAGCCATCCGCCTTTGCCTTGAAGAGCAAGAAATCTTCAGAACTCAGCTTCGTGCGCTGCTTCGTGCAAGTACATACGGTAACTTAAAAATCATGTTCCCGATGATTGCGACAGTAAACGAGTTTAAACAGGCGAAAGCGATTCTTCTCGAAGAAAAAGAAAAACTCGTCGAAGCCGGCGTAGCGGTTTCTGACGATATTGAAGTCGGTATGATGGTAGAGATTCCGTCTACAGCCGTTATCGCAGATCAGTTTGCCGCAGAAGTTGACTTCTTCAGTATCGGAACAAATGACTTGATCCAATACACGATGGCTGCTGACCGCATGAACGAGCGCGTAGCTTATCTGTATCAGCCATACAATCCGGCGATTCTCCGTCTGATCACCCTTGTTATTGAAGCCGCTCACAAAGAGGGCAAATGGGTCGGCATGTGCGGAGAAATGGCGGGAGACGAAATTGCGATTCCGATTCTTCTCGGCTTAGGCTTAGATGAGTTCTCGATGAGCGCTACATCCATCCTTCCGGCAAGAACGCAGATCAGCAAGCTTTCTAAAAAAGAAGCTGAATCATTCAAAGAAACAATCTTGTCTATGAGCACGACAGAAGAGGTTGTCGCATTCGTTAAAGAAACATTCAATAAGTAATACAACAGCCAGACGGTGTAAGCCGTCTGGTTTTTTCATATTCGGAAAAAAAGGGGGAACAATAACTTTCAACAGGAGGGATTATCATGACAAAATCATTTGCAGCGGGGGATACGGTCTATGTGATTTACCGCAATCCGCATGCCGCCAATGTTGCCCATATTAAAGAGGCGGAGATCGTCCATCACCCGTATCATGAGGGAGAACTGTCTCTGTTTTTATACGAAACCTATCATCCGCTGGCCGAAGATGACGCGGTCTTTTCGACATATGAGGAAGCGGAAGCGCTTTACAGCGAGCTTTTTGAAGAAGACCGATATCATTGATCAAAGGAAATGTTTACAACGCATATTCACACTCTTTTGAACGGAAAGTAACAACATGAGAATATGTAAAGGGAGTGTCTGTCTATGAAGCCGTTTGTGCCCCAGCTTGTTTATATTGAACCGAGAGCGCTCGAATACCCGTTAGGACAAGAGCTGAAGAATAAGTTTGAAAACATGGGGCTTGAGATCAGAGAAACGACATCGCATAATCAAGTCCGGAATATTCCGGGGAAAAATCACTTGCAGCAATACCGGAACGCGAAATCAACATTGGTAATCGGCGTCCGGAAAACACTGAAATTCGATTCTTCAAAGCCGTCCGCCGAATATGCCATTCCGTTTGCGACGGGCTGTATGGGGCATTGCCACTATTGCTACCTGCAGACGACGATGGGGTCAAAGCCTTACATCCGGACATATGTCAATGTGGAAGAGATTCTGGACCAGGCTGATGAGTATATGAAAGAACGGGCGCCGGAATTTACAAGATTTGAAGCCTCTTGTACGTCTGATATCGTCGGAATTGATCATCTGACACATACATTAAAAAGAGCCATTGAACATTTCGGACAAAGCGAATTGGGGCAGCTCAGATTCGTGACTAAATTTCACCACGTCGATCATTTGCTTGATGCAAAACATAACGGAAAGACAAGGTTCAGATTCAGCATCAATGCGGACTATGTCATTAAAAACTTTGAACCGGGAACTTCTCCGCTCGACAAACGGATAGAAGCCGCCGTCAAAGTCGCTAAAGCGGGCTATCCGCTCGGTTTCATCGTGGCGCCGATTTATATTCACGATGGCTGGGAGGAAGGCTATAAGGAACTGTTTGAGAAACTTGACGCGGCGCTTGATGAAGACGTTCGGCATGACATCACATTTGAACTGATCCAGCACCGTTTTACAAAACCGGCCAAACGGGTGATTGAGAAGAACTATCCGAAAACAAAGCTTGAGCTTGATGAAGAGAAGCGCAGATACAAATGGGGACGCTACGGAATCGGCAAGTATATATACCAAAAAGACGAAGAACATGACTTAAGGGAAACACTCGAATCTTATATCGAAACCTATTTTCCGAAAGCGAAAATCGAATATTTTACGTAAGGCGGAGCTGTCGGTACGACGGCTCTTTTTTTGCCGTTTCAAATGGCGGAAATTTTTGATATTTATTTCAAGGTTTATTCATTTTCTTGGCCGAAAGACCGATATAACTCTCAGGAGGGGATGGTTATGTTTAAAAAAATGCATATCAAAATTGCTGTGTTTGTATCCGCAATGCTTATCGTAACGGTTGTTTTTTTAACGGTTTCTTCATATTTGACATTAAAGCCGATGATGACGGAGGAAGCAAAACGTACGACAGAGAATGTCACCAATTCACTCGGTCAGAACATTGAGCTTCAGCTGAAAAATGATGAGACCGTATTAATGAGATTAGCAGGCGGTGAATTGTCCCGGTCTTTTCTATCAGATGGGAAGAAAGAAACCGCGCGGCTTTTTAACGATGAGTTAAAGCAGATCGGACAGAATGACAAATATGTCGCGCTTGCGTACGTCGGAACCGCAAACAAACAAATGTTTACATATCCAAAGGCCGATTTTGCCAAAGACTATGATCCGACAAATAGAACGTGGTATAAGATGGCGGCTGAAAAACCCGATAAGGTTGTCTGGACTGACCCTTATAAAGATGCAGTGACGGGAGACATGATCGTGACGGCGTCAAAAGCCATTCAAAACAGCGGAACCGTCGTCGGGGTGGCGAGCTTAGATCTGAAGCTGTCCTCCATTCAGAGCATGGTCAACGAGCAAAAGGTCCCGTATAAAGGATTTGCCTTTTTAGCGGATGAAAATGGCTCTCTTCTGGCGTATCCGGAAAAACAGGGGAAAAATATTTCGGAAGATCAGACGTTAAAAGACATCAGCACGGACAAAGAAGGCATCAAAGAGCTGCAGGGGAACATGGTCGTCTACCAAACGGTAAAAGAAACAGGGTGGAAAGTCGGAACGCAGTTTGAAAAAGATCAGCTGATGGGAGTAGCCGACAAAATGAACACGGTGAGCATTTTTATGTCACTGATCGCCCTTGTGATTACGATCGGACTCAGCTATTTCCTCGCAAAAACGATAACCGGGCCGATTCAGCAGCTGATCGCCAAAACAAATTCAGTCTCAGCGGGAGATTTAACCGTCCGCGCCCAGACGAAATCAAAAGATGAAGTAGGCGAGTTAACAAAAGATTTTAACCAAATGGTTGAAAATATGAAAGAGATGGTCGAACAGGTCAAAGCCTCTTCGGAAAATGTGTCCGATACATCTGACCAATTAACCGTCATTTCACAAGAAACAAATGAAACGAGCGGACAAATCGCAAAAGCGATAGAGGAAGTCGCCGCCGGAGCGACAGAGCAAGCGTCAGAGGTTGAGACGATCAACGAAAAATCAGAAAATCTCTCAGTCAAAATAAAAGGAATCGCAGATCGCGCAGGCAGCATAAAACAACTCTCAAAATCTTCAGAGGATGCCAGCTACAAAGGACTGGACGCGCTCGGGCAGCTGCTGATGAAGTCAAACGAAGCCAATTCAGAAACGAAAAAAGTAGAGGCAATGCTGAATGACCTGGAAGAACAAACGAAAAACATAGAAGAAGTCGTGACGGCAATATCCGCCATTTCAGACCAGACGAACCTCTTGGCGCTGAATGCGAGCATTGAAGCCGCAAGAGCGGGAGAAAGCGGCCGGGGCTTTGCCGTCGTCGCGGAAGAAGTCCGCAAGCTTGCTGAACAATCAGCTCTTTCTTCCGGCCATATCAGTGAGACGGTCCGTCTGATTCAATCTGAGACAAAAGAAGCGTCACACGCGATGATTGAGGCAAGCAGAATGAATGATGAACAAAACAGCGCCATTCATGAAACGGGTGAGGTTCTCAATCTGATTACGACGGAAATGCAGTCTCTCGTTCGAGGTATAGATCATATTTACAATGACATTCAAAAAATGAGTGAAGAACAAGCCGCGATTCAAGAAGCGATTCAAAGCATCTCCGCCATTTCTCAAGAATCTGCGGCAGCGGCGGAAGAAGTGAACGCTTCTACTGATGAACAGCTCGTTACGCTTGAAAAAGTGAAGCAATCGACTGATATGTTAAAGAGCGCAAGCGAAGATCTCATCAGCGCCATTTCTAAATTCACCTTGTAACGCGGTCTCTATCAGCCTATAATATGGTAATATAGACATGAAAGAATAACATAATGAATCGCATCAGGGGAGGAAAGCGCAGTGAACAAAACGGTCGGATTTATCGGTTTGGGCGTCATGGGAAACAGTATGGCATCGCACATTTTAGAAGCGGGCTATCCTGTTTTAGTCTACACGCGTACGAAACAAAAAGCGGAAGAGATTCTGAATAAGGGAGCGGTCTGGCAGGAGACGGTCAAAGACCTTTCAGAGAAAGCTGACATTATTATTACCATGGTCGGCTACCCGAGTGATGTCGAGGAAATCTATCTCGGCGAAAACGGCATTCTCCGTCATGCAAAAGAAGGGGCGTTTGTCATTGACATGACGACATCAAAACCGTCTCTGGCGAAGAAGATAGCGGAGAAAGCCAAAGAAAAGTCCATTCACGCCTTGGATGCACCCGTTTCCGGCGGAGACATCGGCGCGAGGAACGGAACGCTTGCCATTATGGCCGGAGGAGAAAAAGAAGCGTTTGAAGCATGCCTGCCGCTTTTCTCCGTTATGGGGGAAAACATTCAGTATCAAGGGCCGGCCGGCAGCGGCCAGCATACGAAAATGTGCAATCAGATCGCGATTGCAGCGGGAATGGTCGGAGTGGCTGAAGCGATGGCTTACGCTGAAAAATCCGGTCTGAACCCGGAACAAGTACTGAAAAGCATTACAACCGGAGCTGCCGGAAGCTGGTCATTGACCAACCTCGCTCCCCGTATGCTGAAAGGCGATTTTGCGCCCGGATTCTACGTGAAACACTTTATTAAAGACATGGGCATTGCCCTTGAAGAAGCGGAGCTCATGGGAGAAGAGATGCCCGGATTGGCGCTCGCCAAATCATTATACGACAAGCTTTCTGCGCAAGGTGAAGAAAACAGCGGAACTCAAAGTATTTATAAGCTTTGGGTGAAATAAAAAAGATTGCCCGCAGGGGCAATCTTTTTTATTATTTATTTTCCGATGAATTGCTGTGTCCAGATGTTTCCTGATTCTACGTAACCGACACCGATTTGAGTGAACTCAGGATTCATGATGTTCTTTCTGTGGCCTTCGCTGTTCATCCAAGCTTTAACGACAGCTTCAGGAGTCGGCTGTCCTTTGGCGATATTTTCACCGGCAGTTTTATAAGTGATTCCGAAAGACTTCATCATATCGAAAGGTGAGCCGTAAGTAGGGCTTTGGTGATCAAAATAGTTTTTGTCTTTCATATCTTGTGATTTTGCGTGAGCGGATTTGCTTAATTTTTCATCAATCTGCAGAGGTTTTAAGCCTTGCTTTTGTCTCTCTGCATTTGTCAATTCAACGACTTTCTTTTCGTACGCACTGACTGATGAAGGAGTTTTCTCGCTGCTGTTGTTTGTGTTATCTGTCTGTTTTGCATTGTCAGCTGTCTGGTTTTGATCGGCTTTCGGTTTTTCGGCAGCTGCCGGAGCTGTTTTTGCCGGTGTTTCTTTTTGAACGTCTTTAACTGTCATGTCAGAATGCTTTGCGTGTTTTTGCAGCAGCTGAGTCAGTTCTTTCTCATTTTTAACGTTCAGCTTTTTCACGCTCGTTTTCATATGTAGTTTTTCAACAGCCTCTTGAAGAGTCAGATGCTGTACAGTGTTTCCTTTTTTCACGGTAACGACGTGCTGGCATGACAGCTCTTTTGCAGATGCCTGCTGAATGCCTCCGAATGTAATCAAACTGACTGCCGCGGCGGCAGATAAGAGAAATGCTTTTTTCATAGTTAATAGCCTCCCAGAGAAGTTTTTTTCTACATGAAAAATCTTATCACAGCTTTTTTGTCATAATGCAGGCAGCCATTTCCTTTGACAACAAACTCTTGTCATAATTGTAATTGAGCGCAGAAAAATGGCTCTATACCGGGAAAAACGATCTGTATTTATTTTTTAAAATCCGTTACATCTCTTCAAATTATTTGAAGTGTTAGATATATTTTAAGATAATTTGATCTTGACAGTTTTTTTTACCCGTTTTCGCTGTAACAACTTTTACAAAAATGTTACAATTAAAATCTGTTTATGTAAATATATTCAATGATTTGAGAGGTGTAACAGAAAGTGGCTGAAGTCGCGCGCGAACCAAAGAAAAAAACGAAACGTTACAGAGCGCTGAGAATGAATCTCTATTTTTTGATTGTTTTTCTTCTCTTTACGGCACTGATTTTTAAACTCGGCATCGTCCAGATTGTCGAAGGGGATAAACACCGCCAGGATGCGGAGAAGGCAAATGCAAAAACCGCCTATTATCCGACACCGCGGGGAAAGATGTATGACAAGCGGAACAGGGTGGCGGTTGATAACCAGGCTGTGCCTGAAATTGTATACGTTTCTACCTCAAAAACCTCGGCAAAGGACAAATTGAAAACGGCAAAAAATCTCGCCGCACTGATTCATATTGATACTGAATTTATGAAGGATCGAAATATCATTGATTACTGGCTTGCCGCACATCCGAAGAAGGCGGAAAAGCTTATGAAGGATTCAGAAAACAGCCTGAAATCCCAAGAAGTGTACAAACGCCAGATTGAACGCGTTCCGAAGCAGGAGATTGATGCGATCAAAAAAGATAAAAAAGAGCTGCAAATTGCGGCGATTTATACGCGTTTTTCAAGCGGCAACGCCTATCAGCCGCAAGTCGTCAAATCAATGGACCCGAATAAGCTGAACGGAAACGGAAACAGCGGTTCATTGCTTGACGAGCATGAAAACAACAAGCAAAAACCAAAAAGCGATCTGACATATGAAGAAGTTTCCGTCGTATCCGAGCACCTGAAAGAGCTCCCCGGCATTGACGTGATCAATGACTGGACGCGGAAATATCCGTACGACAAAACGCTGTACTCTCTGTTCGGCGGTGTGACGACACCGGAACAGGGATTGTTGGGCGAACGGAAAGATTACTATGTCACAAGAGGCTACTCACTGAATGACCGGGTGGGAAAAAGCTACATCGAATATCAGTATGAGGACTATTTAAACGCGCATAAAGAAAAAGTAGAGTATGTGGAAAACAGCAAAGGTGAGGTCGTCAGCCAAAAGCCCGTCGATGAAGGCAGCAGAGGCTACGATCTGCAACTCTCGCTCGATATGGAATTACAGTCGAAAGTCGAAAAAGTCATTGAAAAAGAGCTGAGAAGAAGCCGCGCCGCAGGCAACTATATGGTTGACAGAGGATTTGCCGTCATGATGGACCCGAACAACGGGGATATTCTCTCAATGGCGGGGAAACGCATCGATCTCGAAACAAATAAAACACAGGATTTTGCGATCGGATCATTTACGACCCAATATGAGATGGGCTCTTCTGTTAAAGGAGCGACTGTTCTCGCAGGTTACCAAAGCGGTCTCCCGCATTATAAAACGTTTGTCGATGCACCGCTTGTATTTAAAGGCAAAACGAGAAAACAATCGTGGACACAAATGGGGACCATTACTGAGCTGACCGCGCTGCAAAGGAGTTCAAACGTATATATGTTTCATGTGGCCATGCATATAGCCGGCATTACCTACGTCCCGCACGGCATGCTGCCTGCCGGATTAGACGATATTAAGAAAATGCGCAACTACTACGCCCAATTCGGCCTAGGTGTGAAAACCGGGATTGATCTTCCTCAGGAATCAGCGGGAATGCAGTCAAATCCGCAATTGGTCGGGGGATTGCTGCTGGATTTTGCGATCGGACAGTTTGATACATATACGCCGCTTCAAATGGCACAATATATTTCGGCCATCGCAAACGGCGGATATCGCGTCCAGCCGCGGATTGTCACAAGCATTCATGAACCGGACAGCAAAAACAAGCTTGGAAAAGCGATTGAACAGCGAGATATTAAAGTTTTGAATAAAGTAAATAACAGTCCGAGCGATTTTGATCAAGTTCATAAAGGAATGAAATTGGTTACAAGCTCACCTCAAGGAACGGCTTATTCAACATTCCAAGGTTCCGGCGCTGATGTTTCCGGAAAAACAGGAACCGCGCAGACGCGCTATTACGGCACGAACAAAAACTGGTGGGGGAAAGAAACGTATAACCTGACCTTTGTCGGTTATTATCCGTCAGAACATCCACGAGTGGCATTCAGCGTCGTCGTTCCGTCTGTTCGAGATGATAAAGATCATATCAGTAAAAACATTGCCAAGGGAGCAGTTGACGCTTACAAAGAGCTTGAAAAGAAATACAATAAAAAATAACAAATGAAAGGGCGGCCGAACATATCGTGCGCCCTTTCTTTCATTCAGGAAAATTGACGTTCACAATAAGAATAGAAGGAGAATGCTTATTTTTTAGCGAATCAATCTAGTGGAATTTCTTTTTATACCAGTCCGTGTCCAGCCTGCAGTGCGAGTATAATGCAAAGGAGGGATTCTGTGGAACAGGATACTCAGCATGTCAAACAGTTTCAATCGAAAACCGATCTTCATGCCGTTTTGACGTCTAACGGGCGTATTATGTATATTTCTGCAAACTGCAAATCGTACTTCAGTTATTCTCAGGAAGAGATGATCGGATCATTTCTCAAAACGTTCCTGCATGAAGAAGATCAATTTTTGGTTGAAAGTTACTTCTATAATGAGCATCATTTGATGCCTTGCACCTTTCGTCTTATTAAAAAAGATCATACCATCGTATGGCTTGAAGCGGGTGTGGAAATTGTCACACCGCAAATGGAGGGGACGGATCGGGAAATCATCCTCAAAATCAAGGTGCTTGAGGAGAAGACGCCCCGCCGGCCTTATATGTATGAACAAAAGAAGCAACAGGCAGAACAACAGTCGGAAGATGCGGCTGGAAACGGCGAATTCGAGCGTCTTGTCGAAATGCTGCCGAATCCTTTATATGTCAGCATCAACGGCACAATCGCCTACACCAACAACGCGATGCTTGCCATGCTGGGAGCCGAAAGCAAAGACGAGGTAATCGGCAGGCGCTGTTATGAGTTTATTGAAGAAGAGTATCACGACATTGTGAAAAACCGAATTGTGCGGATGCAAAAAGGAATGGAAGTCGGAATGATCGAACAGACGTGGAGAAGGCTTGACGGCACGCCCGTTCATTTAGAAGTGAAGGCGGCACCGACGACATATAAAAATCAGCGGGCGGAATTGCTGCTACTGATTGATATTTCTTCACGGAAAAAATTCCAAACGATTCTGCAAAAAAGCAGAGAGCGTTATCAGCTCCTCATTCAGAATTCAATTGACACGATCGCTGTGATTCACAATGATAAATGGGTATTCATGAATGAGTCGGGCATTTCGCTGTTTGAGGCTGAAACATATGAAGATTTAATTGGGAAAAACGTCTATGATCAGCTTCATCCCTGTGATCATGACGGCGTGAAACAGCGGATCCAAAATATTATCAACCGAAAGACCGAGTCAGAAATTATTAAGCAATCGTGGTTTACCTTTAAAAACCGGCTGATCTACACGGAAATGGTCTGCATTCCGACGACGTTTTTCGGAGAAACGGCCGTGCAGGTCATTCTGCGTGATATTTCTGAGCGGAAGCAGACGGAGGAATTAATGCTGAAGTCGGAGAAGCTGTCTATCGCAGGGCAGCTGGCGGCGGGAATCGCTCACGAAATCCGCAATCCGCTGACGGCGATCAAAGGATTTTTACAGCTCATGAAGCCGACGATGGGGGAAAACGAACATTACTTTGAAATTGTATTTTCTGAACTGAGCAGAATCGAATTAATTTTAAGTGAGCTTTTAATGCTTGCCAAACCCCAGCAAAACGCCGTGAAAGAGCGTGTAAACTTAAAGAAAATTATAAGTGAAGTGACCGCTCTTTTAGAGACGCAGGCAAATCTTAAAGGGATTTTTATCAAAACGGATTACGAACATGACAGCATGTATATTAACGGTGATCAAAATCAGCTGAAACAGGTGTTTATCAATCTGATTAAAAATGCCGTTGAGTCGATGCCGGATGGGGGAACGGTTCACATTCTTATGACAGAAGATGAGTATTCCATTAATGTGACGGTGAAAGACGAGGGTGACGGGATACCGGAAAACGTGCTGAAACGAATAGGCGAACCGTTTTTGACAACGAAAGAAAAAGGAACCGGCCTGGGGCTGATGGTCACATTCAACCTAATTAAAAACCATCAGGGAGCTATCCAAGTAGACAGCAAACCGGATAGAGGCACGGCCTTTCATATTACATTCCCGAAACAATAAAAAACAACGGCGTTATGCCGTTGTTTAAATAGTCTGCATGGATTCTCTCGTTTTTAAAATAAATGCTTCCAGCCGGTCCAAGCCTTCTCTCAATGTATCCAGTGAATATGCGAATGACAGCCTCACATACCCTTCACCCAACTTTGAAAACGAGCTGCCGGGCACTAGAGCCACACCTGCATCCTCTAAAAGAGCCATACTAAAATCAAACGATGACATTCCGAATGACTTAATGGAAGGGAAGATATAAAATGCGCCTGACGGCTTTACGACGTCAAGCCCCATTGAAACAAGACGATCATATACATAGTCAAGCCGCTTTTTATACTGTTCTCTCATAATAAGCGCATCATCAACACCGTTTGTCACCGCTTCAAGAGCCGCTTTCTGAGAGATTGAAGACGCGCATGTCACACTGTATTGGTGAACTTTTAAGATGTGCTTGGCAATTTCTTTCGGTGCGAAAATGAAACCGATTCTCCAGCCCGTCATGCTGTGTGATTTTGACAGGCCATTGATGACGATCGTCTGGTCTCTCAAATAAGACGCGATCGAATAATGCGGTCTGTCATAGGTTAATTCGCTGTAAATCTCATCAGACAGGACAAAAACATTTCTGCCCTTCAGGACGGCTGCGATGTTTTGCAGCTCTTCCTCAGACAATGTCACTCCGGTCGGATTTGACGGATAAGGAAGAATGACGCATTTTGTTTTTGGTGTCAGCGATTCTTCAATGAGCCGCGCCGTCAGCTTAAATCCGTGTGTCGTCGTATCCACATGGACCGGAACGGCGCCCGACATGCGGATGATCGGTTCGTAGCCCGGATATATCGGTCCGGGGAGAATAACTTCATCGCCCGGAGATAAAATCGTCCGCAAAGACGCGTCAATCGCTTGGCTTGCCCCGGTTGTGACGATGATTTCAGTTTCAGCTTCATAATTCAAATCAGCTTTTTTCTTCATATAAAGCTGTACGGCCTGTCTCAGCTCAAGGCCGCCCGCATTCGGAGTATATGCCGTTGCGTTCTCGTCGATTGCCTTTTTGGCAGCCGCTTTGACATGGTGCGGCGTGAAGAAATCCGGCTGACCGATCGTAAGCGAAATGACATTGTCGTGCTGAGCTACAAGATTTGAGAATTTGCGAATTCCTGAAATTTCAATTTCTTTTACATTCGGATTAAGCAAATGTTCCATAATTCATCACCTTATACTATATATTGAGTTTATCCTATTTTACCACTAGCTGAGCATTTGTCATCTTTTTATTGAACTATCCCGAGTATATGTCCGATATGTGAAAACATACCTTCTTTCAGAAAAAAATAAGACAACCAGCTGAAATGATTGTCTTCATTGTATCATGATCTATCTATTGTGATATGTGGCGAATGTCATTAATACCCGTATTCAAAGCTGACGTCTTCCCGCCATAAGATGTATGGAGCGGGCTTGCCGTGACGCTCTTTCGCCTCTTTTTTCATTTGCAGGTAAGCCGTTTTGCTGATATCTTCTAACACCGTCATTTGATCTTGGTCGAATATGACTACTGTACCCATTTATTACACCCTTCTTCCTGAAAAATCCTTGACTATTTTACCACTCGATGTCAAAAAGTCAATGGGATATCAGAAAAAAGCATTTTTTTATAAAGAGTTCATGGCCAGTTGGACCGAATACATTCACTTTTTCCGTTTCCAGCCGATATATACAGTACAATACTGAATGCGGATAGCGAGGGATTGAATTGTCTTTACAACAATACGATATTTTATTGGATTCAGGCACAAACGAATTAGAAATCGTCAAATTTGAAGTAGGCGTCAATACATTTGGCATAAATGTGATGAAAGTCCGGGAAATCATTCAGCCGGTAGAGGTCACATCTGTGCCTCAGTCTCATAAAGACGTAGAAGGGATGATTAAGCTGAGAGGCGAAATTCTTCCCGTCATCAGTCTGTATTCCTTTTTCGGCGTTGATGCCGAAGGAGCAAAAGACGATAAATATATCGTAACGGAATTCAACAAGCGGAAAATCGTCTTTCACGTCGGTTCCGTTTCACAAATCCACAGGGTGTCCTGGGAGGCGATTGAAAAGCCGACTTCCCTGAACCAGGGCATGGAGCGGCATTTAACGGGAATCATCAAACTGGAAGACACAATGATCTTTCTGCCTGATTATGAAAAGATCATTTACGATATTGAATCGGCATCCGGAGTTGAGACTTATCATGTCCATCAGGAAGGATTTGATGAAAGACGGGCGGGTAAAAAACTGATCATCGTTGAAGATTCGCCGCTTCTGATGCGTCTTTTGACGGATGAGCTGACTGAGGCGGGGTACAGTGAAATCGTTACGTTTGAAAACGGAAAAGAAGCGTATGATTACGTCGTGGAACTGACGGATAACGGAGCAAACCTGTCAGACCATATTGACATGATTATCAGTGACATTGAGATGCCGAAAATGGACGGGCATCGTTTGACGAAGCTCCTTAAGGATAACCCGCAAAGCTCTGATGTGCCGATTATGATTTTCTCGTCCCTGATTACGGACGACCTGCGCCACCGGGGCGAAGTAGTCGGAGCGGATGAACAGATCAGCAAGCCTGAAATCAGCGAGCTCATTAAAAAAGTGGATACGTACGTGATTGAATAGAAAAAAGCCGATGCATGACGCATCGGCTTTTTTGCGGCGGAATTAAAAATAACTCTCACCAAGTTTTTTAAATACGGGTTTATGATAAGCGGGCTGCTGCCTGTTGGCGGCAAGCGGTTTTTCCTTTAAGCCCACATATTTTTGCAATACGTTTTTCGCTTTTGTCAAAGACATTTGTGCTTTAGGATTGCGGTACGATTGATTTAACGTACCTAAATGCGGAAGATGCTGGAAGTCTTCTTTTGTTGGAGGCATGTGAAAATAGTAGTCTCCGATAGAGATAAGTACGTCTGACTGCTGTTGGCTAAACCTGGGATTATTTGAAAAGTGAAGCCCTATTTTTTTCCCTTTGCCTTCTTTCACAAGCTTTTGTAATGCCCGTTTTTTCAGCAGATAAAGGTATTTAGGGTTGGGGGCGGTTTTTGCATGGCGGTTCACAGTATAAACAGCTTTTGAAAGATTCTCGATGGTTGGCTGCAGCTCTTTCGAATAAGCGTGGTCGTCCATTATTTCTCTCCTTTGCATTGATCAAGTTCATATATAGATTATACTTTTTTAGCGTTGAAATGCAAATATTGATTATAAAAATACGCCTTTTTCTGATGAAAAGGGCGCATCTTTTTCCTTTATTAGACAGGATTCGCATGTTTTTCGGAATCAGCCTTTAATGATTGCTGCACATCGACCTCTGCTGCCTCGGCGCTGTATTTCGGAAGAGCGATAAAATAGAACACAAATACCGCTAAAATCACGATTCCCATGCCGTAATAAAGGTAATCAATATTGGTAACGAATTTCGGAAATAACAGGGCAACCAGTCCGAGTGTAATCGATTGGGCAAACATCATAAAAGGATCCTGCCAGCCGCTGACCCGGCCCATTATTTTCGGATGAACGATTTTCGGCATCCAGCCGCCGATGGCGATATTGACAGGGCCGATGCACATGCCGAGGACGAAAGCCGCCGCATAATAAATCCACAGCTTATCCGTATAGCCGAGGACAAAAATGAGCAGTCCGGCTGCCAAAATAGGAATCGACATCAAATGATGCGGTTTGACTTTTTTTGCGATCATCGTTCCGATCACACTTCCTGCAAGCAGGCCGAAGCCGAGTGCGACGGTGAAGATGGAAGTATGTGATTCGTAATGATCAGGCGCAAGTCCGTATTTCATCGTAAACATCGGCAGTACGGCAAAGCCGCCGTTGACAAAACCAAAGATAAAAAAGCCGAAAATAAGGGAAGCAAGCAATTTGTTTTTAAAAATATATACGATCCCTTCCTTAAAATCAGCGACCGAGTCTTTCAGAAACGAATCTCCCCATTTAAAAGGGCCGTTCGGCTGACGGGCTTCTTTCGGTATGCGGCAGGCGCGGATCAGAAAGCCTGATACAATAAAGCTGACAAAATCAAGGATAATGGCTCCGTGAATACCGATCGTTTTATACATAAACGCGCCTATACCGACGCCGAATACCATGAAGATGCTGAACAGGATCTGGTTAAGTCCCGCCGCTTTCGCGTAATGCTCCTTAGGCAGAATAGCTTGTACAAGGCTGGCTTCCGCCGGGAAAAAGAACTTGGTCACGGCGCTTCTGATGAACAAAATACAGAACACGAGAGGGATGCTCCCGGTGTATAATGCGGCAAACAATACGATCGTCAGTCCGGCTCTGATCCAGTCACAATTCTCTGCGACTTTTTTTCTGTCAAGCCGGTCAGCTGCGACACCGACAATCAGAAATACGAAAACTGTCGGCAGTGAATACATCAGCTCAGCCAAAGTCGTGTATGCCGGCTGGTTTGAAAAATGGTCCAGCAAGTAAAAAGCGAAAGCCATATTACCTACAGTCGTTCCCATTTGAGAAGCGAGTGCTGCGAAAAAGAGACGGACAAAATTGCGATTTTTAAATATATCCATAAACACGCTCCTTACCCTAAAGGTCCCACTGTAATATATTATCATCAGCTCGTTCCATTAACAAATAAGATCTTTCTATCTTATAATAGTCACCCTTGTTCCATTAGGAACGGTAGCGGCAAGTTCAGTGACGTCCTGATTATACATCCGGATGCATCCTTTTGATACCGCTTTGCCGATGGAGGAAGGATTATTTGTTCCGTGAATGCCGTAATGAATTTTAGAGAGGCTGAGCCAATAAGCGCCGAACGGGCCGCCGGGCTTAGGCTGGCGGTTCACGATGTAAAATTCTCCGGTAGGCGTGGTCGTCAATATTTTTCCGACTGCGATGGGGTACGTACGGATGAGCCTGCCAAGGCGGTATAACTCCAGTTTCTTCGCTCCGATATACACGATGATGGAGTAGGGAATGGTGGATGGGTCGGGAAGATTCGGTATGATAATGTGCTGTCCCGCGTATATGACCGATTGGATTGAGGGATTTGCCTGTAGGAGAGCAGCTGTGCTTATTCTGAAGTCTTGCGCAATGCTTGAGATGGTTTCTCCTTGTTTCACTTGATATGTCAGCAGTTTCATCACCCTCCTTTTTGCTCTTTTCCATATACATATTACGGAGGGGGGTGTCTGTGCATCAGGATAAAAGTCTTATTTTTGTTCGGTTTTCAATGTGAACAGCGTGATTTCCGGTCTGGCTAAAAATCGATACGGCAGTCTTGTCGTACCGAGCCCGCGATTGACGTAAACGGCTGAGTCATGCAGCGTATACATGCCATCGGTATACGTTTTTCCGTAAGGAGGCGTAATGAGAGGGCCGAAAAACGGGAGCTGGACCTGGCCGCCGTGAGTGTGTCCCGACAGCTGGAGGTTTACGGGATATTCGCCTATCTTGAGAGCGGCATCAGGCTCGTGGACGATTAAAATGGAAAACGCATTTTCGGAAAGGCGGGACAAGGTGCCTTCATAATCGGGTTTTCCGAGCATTACATCATCCAAAAACGCGAGTTCAATCCGGCTTCCGTCTGTCAGCTGCACCTGACGATAGCCGTTTCGAAATACTTGAAAATCAGCCGCTTCCATCAGAGCCTTGTACGTGTTCGTACCGTAGCCTCCGTGGTCATGGTTTCCGTAAACACAAAGTTTGCCGAAGGGAGCTTCAAGATTTTGCAGCACGGCGAGTGCATGCTGGTAATCATTAAATAAATGCGGCTTATCAATCAAATCTCCCGTAAAGATGAGCAAATCGGGTTTCAGCTGATTGATCTTTTCCGCTGCTTTATTCAAGTCACCGGATGTAAACACATCACTGAGATGCGTATCGCTGAATTGAACGATTTTAAAATTGTCAAAGCCGCGGGGGATCAGGCGGTTGGTGATTGTATGCCGGGTGATCTCAATCATGCGCGGTTCAATATACCGGGCATAGCCGTAACCTCCGCAAGCCATTGCGAGAGCTGCACCCAAAATGCCGAATCCTCTTTTTAAAAATGTTCTTCTGGTCATTTTCTCCATATGTAAAACCAACCTTTGTCAGAGTTGTTCTATTATATCATCAGCCTGGCTGAAAAATCCCTTCTCAGCATGTAATGACGCGGAAAGACATCTGTGATAAAATTATGAATGATTATTCATTCAATAAAAAGGGGTGGGTTTGTTATGGATAAAAAAGCGGTAATCATTACAGGCGGATCAAGCGGCATGGGAAAAGCAATGGCGAAAAAACAGGCTGAATTAGGATGGCACGTCATGGTGACAGGGAGGAACCTTGAAGCACTTGAGGAAACAAAAAAAGAAATCGAGACCTTTGAGGGGCAGGTCGCCTGTTTTCAAATGGATGTCCGTTCTGATTCCGCCGCTTCAGACATGATTACAGAAGCGAAAAAAGTATTTGGCCGGCTCGATGCGCTGATTAACAATGCGGCCGGCAACTTTATTTGCCCGGCAGAGAAGCTGACGCCCAATGGATGGAAAGCTGTTATTGAGATTGTTTTAAACGGCACATTTTTCTGCAGCCAAGCCGCGGCAAGGCATTGGATCGAGCAGGAGCAGAAGGGCGTCATCTTAAATATGGCCGCTACATATGCATGGGGAGCGGGAGCGGGAGTCGTTCATTCCGCTGCAGCCAAAGCGGGGGTATTGTCACTGACAAGAACGCTGGCTGTTGAATGGGGGAGCAAATACGGCATCCGCACAAACGCGATAGCCCCCGGCCCGATTGAACGGACAGGCGGTGCGGAGAAGCTGTTTGAATCGGAAAAAGCGGTGTCCCGCACTATGAACAGTGTGCCGCTCGGCCGGCTGGGCACACCGGAAGAAATCGCCGCGTTGGCAGCGTTTTTGCTTTCTGATGAAGCGTCCTACATAAACGGGGATTGTATCACAATGGACGGGGGGCAATGGCTGAATCCTTATCCGTTTTAATTTTTCATATAAACAAGCGAACGTTAAAGCCGTTCGCTTGTTTTATTTTCTATTCAAAATTATGATATAATTTTGAAAGATTAAGGGGCGATTAATTGAAGAAATTATGAAAATGGTTCGTTGTACTATTTGTAAGCAGTTTCGTTATCATCTTTAATATTTGGTACTTTATGTGCTTTTACTCCAGAGGATTATCAAAATACCAATCTTACATCTGATGAAACGAAATTTATTAAAGCCAGGGAGTATTTGAGTGGGCTCGGAGGCGATACATCGGCTGTATTATATGTGTCTCTGCCAACTAAGCTGGCGGAAACAATTTTATCTGATTATACGTATATGCCAATAAATCATACTGATTATGCCGGTTCAATGTATGGAGTTGACGTTTCCAAGAGTGTTGGCGGGTTAACAACTCTTACATTTGGCACTTTAGATAAAAAAGGAACTTTCTTTCAGTTGGAACATGAGGATGATTGGATATATAACAGAATTGATTGGAGCCATTATTTTTGGACAGCTGCCGGTTATAATGCTCTTATATTTATCCTTTTATTTGTGATTGTGAAACAAATGAATAACGTCCTTAATTAACCGGAAGAGTATCTTAAAAAGTTTTCCCCTTTTATTTTAAGCTGCTGCCATACTGCCTCCTTTTCCCCTAATCTAAACATTTGTGGTGCTGATATAATTGTGTATAATCAGACAAAGATAGAGAAGCAGGTGATAACATGTTGGACCCACTTGATATACTGACGAATATTGATGATGTCATTCCGTATTACCAAGCGATTTTTAACGCTGAGGAACAAAGAGTCGTAGGCTACGAGGTGCTTGGCCGGATTTTGGCAGATGCGGAGATTGAGAGCCTTGGGCCGTTTTTCTTAGATTCCGGCATTCCGGAAGAATATAAGCTTGAGGTCGATGACAGAGTCATCAGGCAGGCGCTGGAGCGGTTTAAAGAAGCTGATCGTGATCTGTTGATTTTTATCAATCAGGATGCGAATGTATTGATGCTTGACCACGGCGAAAGCTTTCTTGAGCTTTTAAAAGAATACGAAGAGCAGGGCATTGAATTGAACCGTATTGTGCTTGAGATCACCGAGCACAATTTCGAAGGCGACATTGAACAGCTGTACCATATGCTTGCCTACTATCGTACATACGGCATTAAAATCGCGGTGGACAATATAGGTAAGGAGAGCAGCAACCTGGACAGAATCGCGCTCCTTTCACCGGACCTTCTGAAAATAGATTTGCAGGCGCTGAAGGTATCTCAGCCGTCACCATCATATGAGCATGTGCTGTACAGCATTTCATTGCTGGCGAGAAAAATCGGCGCCGCGCTGCTGTATGAAGATATAGAAGCTGATTTTCAGCTCCAGTACGCATGGAGAAACGGAGGTCGATTTTTTCAAGGCTATTATCTGCAGGCGCCGAGCGGCGATTTTATAGACCGGAGCCTGTTAAAAGCACGCTTGAAAACGGAGTTTCAGCAATTTATCACGAGAGAAAAAAAGAAGCTGGAAACGGTCTATGAACACTCTGAGAATTTTTATAAGCGGGTCAATCAGGCAGTTTCCGAGCTGAAGAAAACCCATCAGGCGGACGATGAGTTTATTAAAAAACTGGCGGAAAACCTGACCGACTGCTGCTTCAGAATTTATATGTGTGATGAAGAAGGCTATCAGCTGACGGGAAATGTGTTCAAGCAGTCCGGCGAATGGCTTTATCAGCCTGAATACATGGAGAAAAACTGGAGCTGGCGTCCGTACTTTTTAGAAAATATCATGAAGATGCGGAATTCAAGAAAAGGCTTTTTCAGTGACCTGTACAGTGATATTGAGACAGGTGAGATGATCAGAACCTTTTCATACCCGATGGATGACAATATGTATTTATTTATCGATCTGCCTTACTCTTATTTATATGAACAGGACGGATTACTTTAAAGCGGCTGCTGTATGCCGCTTTTTTTGTTCATTTGAAAAAAGTTTTAAAAAACGTTTGACAATGATACTGATAATCATTATCATTTGGTTATAGAGAGAAGTTACTCTCTGTTCCCCAACCCCTCTATCAGATCAAGATCCGAAAAAACTTGGCGCTACCCCCGCCAAGTTTTTTTATGCTGTTTCCTCATAAAAGGGCTTCTCCTCACATACATCTGACAATGGCGGCTCAAAAAGCGAAAAATTATTTTTGAAAGGTGTATGACATTCCGAAAAAAGCTTCAAACTATTCGAAAACACGGTTTTCCCGTTTATTTCTTTTTGAAAATCCAGCGGGAAAATGCCATCCCGGTCTACTTTATGGTATGATGCTCTGTAGAACTTGTATTATAATAAATACTTGTTGATTTGAAGTTGTTTTTTGAAAGGAGTCTTTTTTTAGAATGTCACAATTAATGGGTATCATCACGCGGCTGCAAAGTCTGCAAGAAACAGCGGAAGCGGCTAACGAGCCGATGCAGCGTTATTTTGAAGTTAACGGCGAAAAAATTTGCAGTGTTAAATATTTCGAAAAAAATCAAACGTTTGAACTGACGGTTTTCCAAAAAGGTGAAAAACCTAACACATATCCGTTTGATAACATTGACATGATTTCTATTGAAATTTTTGAGCTCCTTCAGTAATTTGATTTGATTTTTCAGGCTGACCAAGCTTCCGGTCTTCCGCAAGCGGAGCTTTATTAAATTATGCAAAGGAACGTGCTTGTTCGTTTGGTTGTAGACTCTGGAAAGAGGAGTGTCCGTACATGGCTGATTCTTTTCTGTTTTATAATCTTTCTGAGGCACAGATGACCTTTCAAGACGTGACGGAGCGGCTGAAACGCTTTGTCAATAAAGACCCCCGTTCAGCATATGTGCTGTCTGTAGGGACTGATTCACAAGTTTACCGCGACTTCACAAAGTTTATTACGGCTATACACTTGCACCGTACAGGCAAGGGAGCTTGGGGCTGTTTGAAAAATCATGATCTTGCAAGACCGATACATAGCCTTCGCGAAAAAATTTCGCTGGAAACCGCGTTCAGCCAGGAGATGGCAGCGCATATCCTCGACGGCCGTCTTATGGAACTGACAGATTTGCTCTTGCCTTTTACGGATGAAGGGGCGGATCTTTCATTTGAAGTGCATCTGGATATCGGTCAAAAAGGGCTGACAAAAGAATTGATACAAGAAATGACCGGCCGCATTACCTCGATGGGCATTGAAGCGAAAATCAAGCCTGATTCCTGCACAGCATTCAGTTATGCCAATCGTTACACAAAATAATATTTCATACAGAATCCGCAAAATGTCGAATTATGCGGTTGACGATTTTTTTCTGTTTACTTATTCTAGCGGTAGAGCTGAAAGCAAATTTCACATTGCTTTCAGAGGTATTCAGTTAAAAATAGGGGGCCTGATTACGTATGAGTCTTATCAGTGAACGATTTACGGAAGAAGAACAGAAACTTCTGCTGAATATCCTGATCAATCAAGAATATGCCATTGAGCTTTTGACCAGCGAAATCAACGATATAGAAGCAGGGTCAAAAAGCGTTGATGGAACCACTTATAAAAAACTCGTAACGCTCTATGACCGTTTTCGGAACGAAAATTAATCAGCGGCCTATAAATTGATACTCGATTGCAAAGAGTATCTTTTTTATTGACGGAAACTTTTCGACAAAAAATGATAATGTTTATATTATTGCAATATAGGGAATACATGCTTTGATGAAAAATGTAAAGGGGTCGAAGTGACATGATTAGCTTACAATCAGATCAGCTTCTTGATGCAACAGTCGGACAATTTATGATCGAGGCGGATAAAGTGGCGCACGTTCAAGTCGGAAACAACCTTGAGCATGCTCTATTAGTGCTGACGAAAACCGGCTATACCGCCATTCCCGTCCTTGACGCTTCGTACCGTCTGCACGGTTTGATCGGGACAAATATGATTATGAACAGCATTTTCGGACTTGAACGGATCGAGTTTGAGAAGCTGGATCAAATTACGGTTGAGGAAGTCATGCTGAAAGACATTCCCCGTCTCCACATCAATGATCCGATTATCAAAGGGTTCAGCATGGTCATTAATAACGGCTTTGTCTGCGTTGAAAATGATGAAGGCGTCTTTGAAGGCATTTTCACGAGAAGAGTCGTGTTAAAACAGTTGAGCAGCCATATCAGATCATTGAATAAGTAGGCTCGCACGATCAGCCTATTTGTTCTTTTGCATGCCGAAAAAAGAAAACGCATACATATGAGTGGCGCTTGCCTCGGCAGCCTTTATTTTATTAGAATGGTAGATAAGAAATACGAAAGGCATTGAAAAGGAGGACGACATGCAGCTTCAAGAGCTTCATATGCTCGTAGTTTTAGCTGAGGAATTAAACATGAGGAAGGCTGCCGAACGGTTATTCGTGTCACAGCCGGCTCTGTCCCAGCGATTGCAGACCATTGAAAAAGCCTGGGGAACAAAGATCTTTCTAAGATCTCAAAAAGGACTTACGGTAACGCCGGCGGGAGAAAAAATCATACAATTTGCAAATGACGTCACGGATCGGCAAGAAAGAATCAGAGAAAATATTGATGAACTTGAGGGTGAGATTCACGGCACATTAAAGCTTGCCGTCGCCTCCATTATCGGGCAGCACTGGCTTCCGAAAGTGTTAAAAACATATGTGGAGCGTTATCCGAATGCAAAGGTCTCTCTCATTACAGGGTGGAGCAGCGAAATGCTGAAAAGTCTGTATGAAGATCAGGTACATATCGGCATTATCCGGGGAAATCCGGAATGGAAAGGCCGGAAAGATTATTTAATGACCGATCATTTATATTTGGTCGATACGGAAATTTCCTGTATTGATGATATAGCCCATACCGATCGGCCGTTTATCCAATTCAAAAGTGACAGTACATATTTTCAGGAAATTCAGCATTGGTGGCATCAAAAATTCAAAACCTCGCCGAAACAGACCATCCTCGTCGATCAGATTGAAACGTGCAAGCAGATGGCGCTGCACGGGATCGGTTATGCCATTCTGCCGTCAGTCACCTTAGAAGAGGAAGATAAAGTAAATAAAATGCCCCTGCTTGATACAAAGGACCATCCGATCGGCCGTGACACATGGCTGCTCGGATATGAGCCGGCATTTGAATTAAAACAGGTGCAGGCTTTTGTTTCTGTTATTAAAGATATGCTGAAGCAGGAACGCCCATTTTAGAAAGACAGCAATCATGCTGTCTTTTTTTATTTTTTATTGACAATGAAAATCATTATCATTTAAAGTGTTATATATGTTAATGAAAATCATTATCAATTACGAGGTGATCATATGCAGAAAGCATTAATGATATACGCAAGCATGTCGGGGAATACAGAGGATATTGCCGGCATTATAAAAGAAACACTGAGCGGGCATCAGATAGCAGTTGACTGTCTTGACATGGACGAAGCAGATGCGGATTCTCTCGAAGCATATGATTATGTTTTTGTCGGCACGTACACATGGGGGGACGGTGATCTTCCTTACGAAGCGGAAGATTTTTACGAAGATATTCTGCACAGCCAGCTCAACGGACTGAAAACGGCTTGTTTCGGTTCAGGCGATCACGCCTACCCGAAGTTTTGCGAAGCGGTCACGCTGTTTTGCGATGCGTTTGAACAGGCCGGAGCCAATTTATATCCGGAAACGCTGAAAATCGAGCTGGCGCCCGAGACGGCTGAAGATCAGGAATGCTGCAAAGAATTTGTCCGCGGTTTTCTTGCATGGGCCGCTCACCACGGAGACCGGTGCCATGTTTCATAAAGGCGCGACGGCTGTCATGGCATCAGTGACTTCAGGATATTTTGTCGCAGTGAAAGACGAAGGTATTTTTCATTTTTCCGCGGAAGAAGGCTGGAAAAGACTATTCCGAGTGAAAAGCAGAATTCATGTGCTGACTTACATAGGGCCTTACATATTCGCCGCTGGAGAAAAAGGCGCCGTCCTCAGATCAGCCGATCAGGGAAAGACTTGGACGGCCTCCCGATTTCCGACCAGCGCCTCCGTATGGGCCGTTGCCGGGCGGAATGACGGGTTTGTCTGTGCGCACGGCACATACTGCCTCTACTTATCTGATGATTTCGGCGTCACTTGGCATGTGGCTAAGCCCTTTTCACAATTAAAGGAGCCGCCTGTCATCCGTTCGCTTTGTTTACACGGTCAGACGATTTATATCGGCACCCGGATTCATATGAATCATGGCGGCATTTGGGCGTATGATCTGACGGAAGACCGCATCCGGCGTATAAGCTGCGAAAGGCAGCGCATGACGGCTTCAATGATGATGTATCAGAATGACTGGCTCATTGCAGCAAAGGGCGCGGCAAAGGGAGAACGGGGGGAGGTTGCCGTCCTAAACGTACGGACGCAAGAGGAGTTTGCCATTACAGCCGGGCCCGCCGTACGGGAAAAATCATTTCTCGACGTTTCTGAGGATAACGGGATTATTTATGTCACATCGTCACAGGACGAAAATGGATTTTCGCGTATTTATCAAGCTGATCTGGCCACCGGTGAATTAAAGTGGTTTGATACGATCCGCGGTCACGGATGGCGGGTGGCCAACCGGGAAGAAAACTTTTTTTGCGCGGGCCTTTACGAAAGTAAGTATGTCAGACCGTATGAGGCGGTACAGCTCGCACATTAGTTTTTATGCATAAAGGAGAGACGAAGATGGGGAATGTATTGCTTGTTTACGCTACAATGTCAGGAAACACCGAGGCAATGGCGGATTTAATTGAAAAAGGGTTGATCGAAGCACAAGCATCCGTAGACAGATATGAAGCGATGGATATTCATGCCGAACTTTTTAATGATTACGAGTATATTTTATTAGGCACATATACGTGGGGAGACGGGGATCTTCCTGATGAAATGCTCGATATTGCTGAAGATATGGAAAACCTGGAGTTTAAGGGGAAAACATTTGCTTTGTTCGGTTCCGGAGATACGTCCTATGAGTTTTTTTGCGGAGCGCTTGACGAATTGGAAAAAGTAATCACGGCCCGCGGCGGGCGGGTGGTGCTGCCGTTGGTCAAAATTGAAAACAACCCTGAGGGCAGTGAGGAAGAAGAGCTCCGGGAATTCGGAAGACAGTTTGCCGCGCTGTGCAGCCAGCCGGCAGAATAAAGGCTTGTTCCTTTTTTTCTTGTCTTTGTATCCTTCCTTTGTTACAGTAATGAGGTAGAAAATCAGAGGAGGACAATACATATGAAAATGATGGATGCAAATGAAATTATTTCATTTATTCAAAATAGTACAAAATCAACGCCTGTAAAAGTGTATGTAAAAGGCGATCTTGAAGGAATCAGCTTTGGCGATTCCGCTAAAACATTCCTGAACGGCCAATCCGGCGTCGTTTTTGGTGAGTGGGCTGAAATTAAAAGCGCAATCGAAGAAAACAAAGACAAAATTGAGGATTACGTCATTGAAAATGACCGCCGCAACTCTGCGATCCCGATGCTTGATTTAAAAGATGTTAAAGCGAGAATCGAGCCCGGCGCTATTATCCGCGACCAAGTCGAAATCGGCGACAATGCCGTTATCATGATGGGTGCATCTATTAATATCGGTTCAGTCATCGGCGAAGGTACGATGATTGATATGAACGTTGTTCTCGGTGGACGCGCGACTGTCGGCAAAAACTGCCACATCGGAGCGGGTTCTGTATTAGCGGGCGTTATTGAGCCGCCTAGCGCTAAGCCTGTTGTCGTGGAAGACGACGTTGTGATCGGCGCAAATGCGGTTGTGCTTGAAGGCGTAACAATCGGTAAAGGCGCGGTTGTCGCTGCCGGAGCCATCGTTGTAAATGACGTCGAGCCATATACCGTGGTAGCGGGAACACCTGCGAAAAAAATCAAAGATATCGATGAAAAAACAAAAGGCAAAACAGAAATCAAACAGGAATTACGCCAGCTGTAAGGAATGGTTTGATAGAATGGGCGTGGATGATAAAATCCACGCCTTATTCTTATCTCAAGGAGGAATACATATGGAAAAAGAGCGGCTCATTGCCATCCGAAGAGATCTGCACCGCATTCCGGAGATCGGCTTTCAGGAATATAAAACCCAACAGTACCTGCTGAATCTATTGAACCAATATCCGGAGGACAGAATTGAAATCGAAACTTGGAGAACCGGCATCTTTGTCAAAGTCAACGGCACGGCTCCGGAAAAAATGCTCGCCTACAGAGCGGATATAGACGCTCTGTCGATTGAAGAGCAGACGGGGCTTCCGTTTGCATCTGAACACCCCGGTTTTATGCACGCATGCGGCCACGATATGCACATGACCATCGCGCTCGGCATTATTGATCATTTTGTCCATCATCCCGTCAAACATGATCTGCTCTTTTTATTCCAGCCGGCTGAAGAAGGACCGGGCGGAGCGGAACCGATGCTTGAAAGCGATGTGCTGAAAAAATGGACGCCGGATTTGATTACCGCTCTCCATATAGCACCTGAGCTGCCGGTCGGCACCATTTCCACCAAAAGCGGCTTGCTGTTTGCCAATACGAGCGAACTCGTCATCGATCTCGAGGGGAAAGGCGGGCATGCGGCATATCCGCATACAGCAGACGACATGGTCGTCGCCGCGAGCACGCTTGTCACGCAGCTGCAGACGGTCATATCCAGAAATACGGATCCGCTTGACAGCGCTGTGATCACTGTCGGAACGATTACCGGGGGCACGGCGCAAAATATCATCGCAGAGCATGCTCATCTGGAGGGAACCATCCGGACGCTTTCCGAGGAATCAATGCGTATGGTGAAAAAGCGGATTGAAGAGCTTGTCAAAGGAATTGAAATCGGCTTCCGATGCAAAGGAAAAGTCACGTATCCGTCCGTTTATCATCAAGTTTATAATACAAGCGGCCTGACCGAAGAATTTATGCAATTTGTCAGCGATCATCAGCTTGCTGACGTAAGAACGGCGAAAGAAGCGATGACCGGAGAAGATTTCGGATATATGCTGAAAAAATATCCTGGCTTTATGTTCTGGCTGGGGGCCGATTCATCCCACGGGCTTCATCACGCAAAGCTGAACCCGGATGAAGAAGCGATGGAAACCGCGGTAAATGTCATGGTCGGATATTTTTCGAAGTATGCCAATTAAATCCGAAAAGAAGAATAATCTAACAAAAATTGAGCATTCTACATAACGGAGGTGTTCAATATGACGAAAAAAATTGGAATTGAACAATCTTTATCGGATGTAGAACAGGCGTTAAAACAAAAAGGATATGACGTAGTGATGATGAAGACTCCTGAGGATGCGAAGAATTGTGACTGCTGTGTCGTAACCGGACTTGACAGCAATGTCCAAGGAATTGCCGATACGTCAACTCAGGCTCCCGTCATTACGGCTTCCGGAATGACCGCCGACGAAATCTGCAGCGAAGTGGAAAAAAAATTTCATTAAAAAGAAAAAACCGAAGCTTACGCTTCGGTTTTTCTATTCGGCGGATGCGGCGTTTTTAAAACGGTCGAGCGCGATTTTCATTTCTCTCCGCAGTACGCGTTCAACCCGCCATTGCTCCATATTTTCTGTTTTGGCAATGATTCTGAGCACCATTTCTGACGAGCTTAAATCCTGAACCCCGATGACGTCCGGCCCTTCCTTAATCTGCGGGAGCTCAGCGGCTGCTTTGTCACACGCGGTTTGCAGGATTTGAATGGTTTCATCAAGATTTTTTTCAAGCGGCACTTTAATATCGACAAGCGCCTGCATCGTTCCGCGGGAATGGTTGCTCACATTCGTAATGCCCCGGTTGGGAAGATAGTGAAGCGTGCCGTCAAAGCTCCGGATTTGCGTCGTACGGAGACCGACCTGCTCGACAATGCCGCTGTAGCCGGCAACCGTAATATAATCGCCGACGTCGATCTGTTTTTCCAAAAGGATAAAAAATCCGGTGACGATGTCACTGACGAGCCCCTGAGCCCCGAAGCCGACTGCGAGACCGACCACGCCGGCGCCGGCAATGAGAGCGCTCGGATTGTAGTGAAATAAATCCAAAATCATTACGATAAAAACGAAAATCAGGATGTATCCATATACATTAAGCGCGAGGCTTCGCAAAGTATAAGCGCGGCCTTTGGAGAGGTTGTTTTGTTGCTCGAATTTCTGAAACAGATGCTTGATCAGCTTTTTTCCTGCCGTCCGGAAAATAAAGTACGCTAAAATAATGAGAGCCAGCTTTATGATGAAAATCCCGGCAGATGTGAGAAGCCCGGCCCAATCAAAGTGTTTTAAATCAATCATAGTGATGTCTTCCTTTCAAGTCTATTGCGGAAAAAGCTAAAAGTGATATACCCGTTTTTAAAATAAAATAAACCTTTTTAATAGAAATCAGTTATTTCATTTATGATTTGTTCATATTGCCGGTTTCAATATCATCATTTTTGTGAAGATATGAACTAAGAAATCGCCACACTCATTTTAACATGGTGATTCAGCCAAATCATATCCTTTGGAGGGAAAACAGGAGAACGTTGCCCGGCGAAACTGAAAGCCCCGGCAAAAAACCTTTTTCATAAGGAGGGAAATAAGATGAAATTACGTCAGCAAATGTCTGAATTGACAGGCGCTAAAGCATGGATTAACAGAGAAGTCACGAAGGAACAGCTGGTCGGCGGAAAGCCGGCGCTGATTCACTTCTGGTCCGCCAGCTGCCCCATGTGTAAAGAAGCGATGCCTGAGATGAACGAATTTCGTGATAAATATAAAGATCAGCTGAATGTGGTGGCCGTTCACATGCCCCGTTCCGAAGATGATCTTGACCTTGAGAAAATCTAGGAAACAGCGGCTGCACACGATATCTCTCAGCCGATTTACGTCGACAGCGATCATACGCTGACTAAAGCATTTGAAAATGAATATGTGCCGGCTTATTACGTTTTTGATAAAAGCGGACAGCTCCGCCATTTTCAAGCGGGAGGAAGCGGGATGAAAATGCTTGAAAAACGCGTCAGCCGAGTACTTTCAGAATCGGAGCAGGCTTCTGAGTAATCGGGACAATCTCCGTCGGACTATTGTCTCGGTTCCGCAAACCCTTTGTCGTTTAGGTAACAGGGTTTTTTTGTGCCTATTGGATAAAAAATTCCAATATGCTATGTGTGGCTTAAAAAATAAGAGAAACAGCCGTAAACACGCTGTACCGCTTGTTTTATCCATATCATAATCTTTTACATATTATAGTCGAAAATTGTAGATATTACGCTAATTTTCATTAAACAAGTAATTTCAAGTTATATTTTGAAATGGTTGAATAAATTGGAACTTTGTCCAGAATCCCCTATATGATAAGGGATTTTTGTATATAAAGTACCATTTTCAGAAAATAAGCAATTTTTCATAGAGTAAATAAAATAGTAAAATGATAAAATAATAGTTGATAAAATTACTTTTGTAATCTAATATCTTAATAAAAGCGTTTAAATTTTTGACAGGGGGTTTTACACATGTTTAATGAAAGAGAAGCGCTGCGCTTACGTTTAGAACAATTGAACGAAGCAGAGGTAAAAGTCATTCGTGAATATCAAATAGAACGTGATAAAATATATGCAAAACTGAGAGAATTAGACAATACAGGCAGCCTGTCCGATACAAAAAAAGAGTTTCGTCCGGAGAAAAAAAGTGACTCTCTCCCGGTGCTTGCAGAGCTTGCAGCACAGGAAATGAGAAGCTATCAAAAGCCGCAGACACAGCCTCAATCCTCCCAGCCGCAGATGCAGTCTATTACGTCTCTTCCCGCCGGCATTCCAGACGGTTCTACAAGAAGAAGAAGAGGGACGGCGAGACCGGGATCAAAAGCGGCAAAACTGCGCGAAGCAGCGATTAAAACATTGAAACGCCACAATGCAGCGATCAAAAGTTCCGAACTGCAAAAGGAAATTGAAAAGGAAAGCGGCCTTGAAATTCCTAATATGACAACATTTATGCAAAGCTTAATTAAAATGTATCCGGAAGTGAAGAAACCATACCGCGGCCAATATATTCTTGAGGGAGAAATTTCTCAGGAAACATCAGAAACGGCAAATGATACGGCTGCTGAATAATAAAACAGTAAAAACTGCTTGCGTTACTCAAGCAGTTTTTTTGCGTTTTCCCGCTTATTCTGCGGAAGTGACGCATCTTTTCCCGGCTTTTTTTCAAGCTTGACGACATATTTTTGGAAAGGCTTTTCGCCGTCAGCACGTTCTTTCAACGCATCCAGTTTTTCATCAAACGACTGATCGCGGGACTCTGATTGTACAAATTGTTTTTGCAGGGAGATGACTTGTTCGGTAACGGCTTTAAGCAAGTCTTCTGCCTGAACAGTCTCTTTGGAAACAGAAGGGATTTCCAGAGCTTGTTCCGCCGGTTCCGCCGTGCGGCTGTCAATATCAGCAAAATGGCCGGCAATCCAAGCATCACTTTCGTCCAGCTGCCGTTTATACGAAAGAATGGTTTCTTGAAATAACTTTTCTTTCGTTTTTTCTATTTCTACAAGCCGTTCTTTTGTTTCTAGTATTCGATCTCTCATATGATTAATTTCTATTTTAATATGTTTGAGCTGGTATTCTTTTTCTATCATTTGTGTTTGGAGCCGGGTATTTTCGTCTGCAGCGGCATGATAACGCTGTTTCATATCTTCGTGAGAAGTCCGTTCAGTCTGAATGGCGGTCTCAAGTGAGCGGATGCGGGTATGTAAGTTTTTATTTTCTTCTTCAAATTTTACATTTGTAAGATGCAGACGGTGCTTTTCTTCCATCTCATTTTTCCGCCGAAACGTTTCCTGCTGAAGCAGTTCTTGCAGAATGACGATTTTATCGAGCAGCCCGGCTCTGATTTCATGCAAAGAACGTTCCGTGTCACTTGTCTGTTTGTGTTTTTGAGCCATGGCTTTCAATTCGTCAGAAAGCTTGTGAAGCCGCTCTTTAATATTGGCGTTTTCCTCCTGAAGCTTATTATTTTTTTGATGGAAGTAGCTTGCTTCAAATTCTGAAATTAATTTTCTGCATCTGGAAAGTTCGGATTTCAAGTAAAGGTTCTCTTGAGAAGTGTCGTGGAAAAACGGACCGGATATTTTCATAAGAACCATCTCCCTCATGATGTTAACACTACAATATGGGAAAGGATCAACGGCTATTCCTCTTAATTAAACAGACAAGCACCGTAATATTGTATTTCGGCTGAGGCGTTTGCTATGCTTTTATATAGAATGGGAGAGAGATGACATGAAACGGGTGAATGTAATATTAGCGGGGGGAGCTTCCCGAAGATTCGGAGAACCGAAAGCTTTTGCAAAGTGGAAGGGCGGCATGTTTTATGAACAGGCGAAAAAAGCCTTCGGCGGCGGAGAAACGGTAATTATCAGCCGCCCTGAGCATATAAAAAAGTTCTTATCAAACAGGGAGCGGCATGTTTTGGCCGATGAGCCGCGGTTTCGGGGAATGGGCCCGCTTGCCGGCATCTATACGGCAATGAAACAAACGGAAGGCGAAATATATACGGTCATATCCTGTGACACGCCGCTCGTGACAAGAAAAACGATGGCGGCGCTTGAAATGAAGCTGACCGGAAATCTGGACGCTGTCATACCGGTTTGTGAAAACAGAGAGCAGCCCCTCTTGGCGGTTTACCATAAACGGGTGCAGGATGTGCTTTTTGATCAGCTGACACAAAACAAACTGAAAATGACAGACACGCTGAAACGGCTGTCTGTCTGTTATGTGCAGGCTGAAGACATCAGCGCCGGGCCGGAGGAGTTCGCTAATATCAACACACAGGACGATTACACCAGACTTTTGGCGCATGTCGAGTCTTCAAATCAGGACTGATCGGGAAGAAACATGGTATGATGGAAATAAAAATGCAAGGGGACAACACAGATGGAAGAGCGCTATTCGCGGCAGACAAGATTTAAGCCGATAGGGGAAAAAGGGCAGCAGGCGCTGGCTGACAGCAGTGTCCTGATTGTCGGAGCCGGAGCCCTCGGAACAGCAGCAGCAGAGGGTTTGGCAAGAGCCGGAGCGGGCCGTATGGCGATTATTGACCGGGATTATGTGGAATGGAGCAATTTACAAAGACAGCAGCTGTATACAGAAGAAGACGCGAGACAGCGCCTGCCGAAAGCAATGGCGGCCAAGGCGCGTCTTTTGGCGGTAAACAGTGATATACATATCGATGCTTACGCGGCGGAAGGTACGGCGGAAACGCTCGAACCGCTGATCGAACAAGCGGATTGCATCGTGGATGCGACAGATAATTTTGAAACGAGAATGGTCATCAATGATCTGGCGCTGAAAACGAAAACACCTTGGATTTACGGTGCCTGTGTCAGCAGTCAGGGAATGTGCATGACGATTATTCCGGGGGTTACGCCGTGTTTATCCTGCCTGTTTGAGCAAATGCCCGTGGGCGGAGCGACATGTGATACAGCAGGCATCATACCTCCGGCGGTTCATATCGTCTCCGCTTATCAGCAGGCTGAGGCGCTGAAATTGCTGACAGGAAATCATGCGGCGGTAAATCGGCGCTTTTTCACGTTTGACGTGTGGAATAACACCAATATGAGCATAAATGTGGATCAGATCAAACGGAATCATTGCCCTTCCTGCGGCGCGGAGCCCGTATATCCGTATCTGCAGCCTGAAAACAGGCCGAAAGCAAGCGTGCTGTGCGGAAGAGACACCGTTCAAATCAGATCGGAAGCCTTAAAGAGGCTGGATAAAGAAGAGCTTGTCAAACGTCTGAAGCAGATCGGTAAAGTGGAAGCAAATGAATTTCTGCTGCACATGGCGTATGAGCGCTTCAGAATCGTTATTTTTCAGGACGGACGGGCTTTGATTCACGGCACAAACGATATAAAAGAAGCAAATTCAGTTCTGGCCAGGGTGATCGGACTGTAGGAAGGGGAGATATTGTTATGCTTGAAAAAAGAACGCCGATTCAGGTGGACGAAGCAGTCCGCCGGGTGAGCCGGTATAAAAAACAGGGGGATACCGAATGGGTGGCGCTTGAGGACAGTCTCCACCGCTATTTGGCGGAGGATGTTAAGGCGGATCATGATGTGCCGGCCTTTAACCGTTCCCCGTATGACGGGTTTGCCATCAGGGCGAGCGATTCAAAAACGGCTTCCCGTGACAATGCCGTCACCTTTGAAGTCATTGACCATATCGGAGCAGGCGCCGTGTCAGAAAAAGAACTCGGGCCTTATGAAGCGGTCCGCATTATGACGGGGGCGCAGATTCCAAAAGGCGCGGATGCCGTAGTGATGCTTGAGCTGACAAAAACGTTTTCTGAAAACGGGACGAATTATATGTCAGTGAAACGCCCTTTTCATGCGGGGGATAATATTTCAAATCAAGGAGAAGATGCGAAAATAGGCAGCTCGCTATTAAAAAAAGGGACGAAAATCACGCCGGGCGTAACCGCTCTTTTAGCAACCTTCGGCTATGCTTCCGTTCCCGTGGTCAGAAAGCCGGTTGTCGGCATTATCGCAACGGGAACCGAGCTTCTTCATGTCAGCGATCCGCTTGAGCCGGGGAAAATCCGCAACAGCAACGCAGCCATGGTGTATGCCCAGATCATTGAAGCGGGCGCGGTACCGCTGAACTTAGGGGAAATTTCCGATGATTTTGATGACAGCTATGCTGCGGTGAAGGAAGCTATGAAAAAAGTTGATTTTCTCATCACGACCGGCGGCGTGTCAGTCGGCGATTTTGATTTTCTTCCAGACATTTATAATAAGCTCGGAGCGGAAGTTCTTTTTAACAAAGTGGCAATGCGCCCGGGGAGCGTGACAACTGTCGCCCGGGCCGATGACATGCTGCTGTTCGGCCTTTCAGGCAATCCGTCCGCATGTTATGTCGGATTCACCCTGTTTGTCAAACCGATGATTCAGACGTGGCTTCTGAATGAAAAACCTCATTCCGGATGGGCGGAAGCCGTGTTAACAAACGACTTTCCGAAACCGAATCCGTTTACGAGATTTGTGAGGGCATTTGTTTATCATAAGGACGGAAAGATGATGGCGTCACCGGTCGGTCTCGATAAATCAAGCTCAGTCACATCTCTAGCCGAAGCAAACGCGTTTATCCTTCTGCCGGGAGGAACGAGGGGGTATGAAGCGGGCCGGACGGTTCACGCGCTCCTCATCCGTGATGAGAATGGAAGTGAATGGCCGTGGTCAATTCTTTCCCGATCGTCCAGATCGTAGGTTTTCAAAACAGCGGTAAAACAACGTTTATTGAACGTGTGCTGAAAGCGGCGCCGAAAGAGTGCGATATTGGATGTTTAAAACATCACGGACATGGCGGAGAACCGGAACCTTTTTCTGACGGAAAAGACTCGGAGCGTTTTTCAAAAGCCGGAGCCGCGGTTACGGCAGTAGAAGGGGACGGCGTCCTGCAGCTTACGGCGCGAAAAAAATGGGATCTGGCGGGTTTGATCAGTCTGTATGAATGTCTGGGAATTGACGGTCTTCTCATAGAGGGATTTAAACATGCGCCGCATCCGAAAATCATTATGATCAAAGACAGCGAAGATTGGCAAAAGCTGAAGCATTTGGAGCGCGTGATCGCAGTTGTCAGCAGAAATACGGAGCATATGCCGGCAGATGCAGGCATGCCCGTATTCCATGCGGACGATCCGGCTGCCATGATGTTTGTGCTTTCGCAGCTGAAAGGGGAATCTGCTTAAATGGAACGTTTTCAAATTACAAGGGAACCTATCATTGCGGAAAATATCGTAAAAAAAGTTGAAAAGCGTGAAGCCGGCGCCATCACAACGTTTATCGGCACGGTCAGAGAGTGGACTGCCGGGCGGCGGACGGTACGGCTCGAATATGAAGCGTATGAACCGATGGCTGTTCAAATGCTTTCTCAAATCGGCGATGAAATCAGCGCGAAATGGGAAGGAGCCGAAGCTGCAATCACTCACCGTGTCGGCGTCCTTGATATCGGAGAAGCAGCGGTCGTAATCGCCGTGTCTTCACCGCACAGAAAGGCGGCATATGAGGCGAATGAATATGCAATTGAACGGATAAAACAGATTGTGCCGATATGGAAAAAAGAAATCTGGGAAGACGGCGAAGAATGGATAGGCGATCAGCTGGAAACAACGCCCTATCCGAACGGAAAACCGGATTTGAATAAAGGGGAATCGCGATGATTAAAGTATTATTGTTTGCCGGGCTTGCGGAGCAGGCGGGAACACCGGTCATTGAACTTGACGAAAAAGAGACGGCGGCGTCTGCTGTAAAAACGCTGCTAAAGGAACGGTACGGCCTTCAGACGATTGACAATGCCATGATCGCAATCAATGAAACATATGTAAAAGACAACCGCATCGTAACAGAAGGTGATACCATTGCCTTTATCCCTCCTGTAAGCGGAGGGTGAAAAAAGAGCCGGATGTGCATCATTGCCATCCGGCTTTTTGTATATAGAAGCTATATTCCAGAGAACATCTAAATGGGATTTAAAGGGATTTGTGGTTGAGGCGGTTTTGATTACATGAAGAGGCTGAAGACAGTGCCTTCACAAGGCTTTGAACCTCCCGTCATACCGGTCTGACAATGCTTTTTTTTACATAATTATGGAACGTAAAGCTGAGAATTTGTGTTACAATTTAGCATAAATACGCAAACGGCAAAAAAATTGAAACTTCTCTCAGCCTAAAGCGTACGTATAAACAGAATAATACATAGGAGGCATCAGCAATATGGAACCAAACCTGGAAAAAAGCAATACGGCAGTAACGGAAAAGCCGTCAATTTTCGGCGTCATTACAAGTCCTGTTGTGCAGTTTAAAAGATTAAAAGAGAAGCCGGTCATCGGCATTCCTCTCCTGATTGTCATCATTCTCATCGCGGCCGGCAGTATTTTGCGCGGATTGGGGATGAATTATGAAGAAGTGCTGAACAGCTCATCTCTTGACGGATTGTCGGATGATCAGATTGAAATGACCAAAACCTTCGCTAAATTCGGCTCGATGTTCGGAGGAATCTTCGGGGGCATTATCGCTCTGTTTATCGTTCCGCTCATTTACTGGCTGTGCGTCAAAATTTCAGGCGGCGTGACAACTTACAAAAAAATGCTCTCACTCAGCCTGTTTACGGCATTTATTACCAACATCGGCTTAGTTATTAACGGTCTTGTTACTTATTTTACCGGTGCGGGCTCACTGTACGCCGTTACATCTTTGGCGAGTGTCATACCGGCCGGAGACGGCGTCGCGGTCTTTTTAAGCGCGTTCGACATTTTCAGCATCTGGAGCTATATTCTGCTCGCTTTGGGACTTCGCTATACAGGCGGCATTTCAAAAAAAGCGGCCTGGACTTCCGCGATTGTCCTGTTTGTTATTATGCTTTTGGTTTCGGCAGTCGGAGGACTGTTAAGTTCAGTGACAGCAGGTGTATAACATGAAAAAAATTTGGATCGGAATCGGCATTGCCGTAATTGTTGCAGTATTCATCGGTATCAATATTTATAAGTCTGCCGCTCCCGCGGGCGGCAGCGCCGGGAAAAAAATCGAAACCGGAACCATGGAAAACAGAGAAATCTCATCTACGGTTATGGTTCCGGGAACACTTAAATTCTCTAAAGAACAGTATGTTTTTTATGAAGCGGATAAAGGAACTCTTGATAAAGTGAAAGTAAAAGAAGGCGACAAAGTAAAAAAAGGGTCGTCGTTAGTCACGTATACAAATGAGCAGCTCAATCTTGATAAAGAACAAAATGAGTTGACAGAACAATCAAAACGGATGCAAATCGAACAAGTTGAAGAAAAACTCAGAGCATTAAACAGCAAGGAACAAGATCTGGCAAAACAAGTGGGAGAAGCGGAAGCCAAAAAACAAATTGAATCCGAACGGACTGATCTGCAGCTTCAGCAAAAAACGGCTGAAATCGAATTAAAGCAATCTGATTTGCAAAAGCAGTCTCTTGAAAATCAAGTGGCGAATCTCAATGTTAAGAGTGAGATGGACGGGACGGTTATCTCGGTAAATCAAGAAGCGGCTTCTAAAAAATCGGATATTCAAGAACCGGTTATACATATAGGAGACCCGGAACACCTGATCGTTGCCGGCAATTTGTCCGAATACGACACGCTGAAAGTGAAAAAGGGACAAAGCGTTACAATTACCTCAGACGCCATTCCAGGTAAAACGTGGAAAGGGAGAGTGGCGGCTGTCGGCCTCGTTCCTGATCAAAAGTCAAGCGCTGCTTCCGGGGAAAGTACGGAACAGGCCGTGCAGTATCCGTTCCAGGTTAAGCTGATCGGAAACCTTCCGGAGGGCAAGCCGGGGTTTAAATTAATTATGAACATTGAAACCGACAAACGGAAAGCCGATACGCTGCCGTCCTCCGCGGTTAAAAAAGACGGAGATGAGCACTGGGTCTTTACGGTAAAAGACGGGAAGGCCAAACGCGTGAAAGTTAAAGTCGGCGATACCGCAAATCAGCTTACGGAGATAAAAGAGGGGCTTTCAAAGGATGATAAAGTCATTTTGAATCCGGCTGACGGTTTGACTGACGGAACGGATGTGAAAGCATAGATGATTCAGCTTTCAAAGGTGAAAAAAAGCTATCAGATCGGCAAGGAGACGTTTGATGTTCTTCGTTCAATCGACTTGACGATTGAAGAAGGAGAATATGTGTCAATTATGGGACCGTCGGGATCGGGGAAATCTACGATCATGAATATCATCGGCTGTCTGGACAGACCGACGTCCGGCAGTTACAGGCTTGCGGGCGAAGATGTTTCTTCATGCACTGAAAAAGAGCTTGCGGCGGTCCGGAACAAATCAATCGGATTTGTCTTTCAGCAGTTTCAGCTGCTGCCGCGATTGAATGCAAGAAAAAATGTCGAACTCCCTATGATCTACGCCGGTATCGGCAAAAAAGAGCGTGAGGAACGGGCTGAGTATGCACTGGAAAAAGTCGGTTTGGCGGATCGGATGCGTCACATGCCGAATGAGCTGTCAGGCGGCCAGAAGCAGCGTGTCGCGATTGCAAGAGCCATCGTGAACGAACCGAAGCTCATTTTAGCTGATGAACCGACCGGCGCGCTGGATACGAAAACAAGCATTTCCATTATGGAGCAGTTCACAGAGCTTAATGCAGAGGGCGTGACCGTGGTGCTTGTGACTCATGAGCCTGAAGTGGCGGACTGTACAAACAGAGTGATTTTCGTCCGTGACGGCATGATCGTTTCCCGCGATGCTGAGCAGAGGAGAGTGGGGGAATGAGCCTGTCAGAAAATCTCCGGATGGCCCTCAGTTCCGTAAGAGCTCACAAGCTGAGATCGATTCTGACAATGCTCGGAATCATTATCGGCGTCGGTTCAGTAATCGTTGTTGTGGCTGTCGGCCAGGGCGGAGAGCAAATGCTGAAGCAATCCATCAGCGGGCCGGGCAATACGATTGAATTGTTTTACCTTCCGAGTGATGAAGAATTAACAGCCAATCCGAACGCCTTACAGGAAGCGAGTTTTACAGAAGAAGATATTAATGGATTAAAAGGAGTGGACGGCGTAAAGCAGGTTGTCGCTTCCGCTGTAAAATCCATGACGGCCCGTTACCATGAAGAAGACACGGATATTACGCTGAACGGCATTAACAGCGGCTACATGGACGTAAAAAAGCTGGACGTTCAAGATGGACGGACATTTACGGACAATGATTTTCTTTCCGGGAAAAGAGCGGGAATCATTTCGAAAAAAATGGCTGAAAAGCTGTTCGGGAAAACGTCTCCGCTCGGAAAAATCGTCTGGGCCGGCGGACAGCCCGTTGAAGTAATCGGCGTACTGAAAGAAGAGAGCGGTTTTTTATCGTTAGGACTCAGTGAAATGTATGTGCCGTTCAACATGCTGAAAACGTCTTTCGGTACTAACGACTACAGCAACGTTTCCGTTCAGACGGAGTCCGCTGATCAAATCAAATCAACAGGAAAAGAAGCGGCCCGTCTCTTAAATGACAATCACGGTACAAAAGAGGCCTATCAAGTTATGAATATGGAAGAAATCGCGGCGGGAATCGGTCAGGTCACGACCGTCATGACGACGATCATCGGTTCGATCGCCGGTATTTCTCTCATTGTCGGCGGGATCGGGGTCATGAATATTATGCTCGTATCAGTGACGGAACGGACAAGAGAAATCGGCATCCGCAAATCGCTTGGTGCCACGAGAGGACAGATTCTGACACAATTCTTAATTGAATCTGTTGTGCTTACATTAATCGGCGGCTTAATCGGAATCGGTCTCGGCTACGGGGGAGCATCACTCGTTTCCCTTATCGCAGGCTGGCCGTCGCTCGTTTCTTGGCAGGTGGTTTGTATCGGCGTACTGTTCAGTATGCTGATCGGTGTCATTTTCGGCATGCTGCCCGCCAACAAAGCATCACGCTTAGATCCGATTGAAGCGTTACGGTATGAATAACCCGTACCCCATGCAGTCTGCATGGGGTTTTTTTGTGTTTTAATGATTGAATGAATATAATAGACTTTTTTCATTTATGATAAAAAGAAAATGTCATACAATTGTCCCCCTTTTTGTCGAATTTACAGTTTACAAACCCTATGTACATACGTTAATATGAACAAATGTGAAAGATTTTGATAGTTATTGAATGAATTTGAGTGATTTTAGTTGCTAGAAGTAAAAAAAGCGTTTACAATTATCTTGCAGCCGAAATGAATACGTTTCCAAAGGAGGCGGAATATGCTCACTCCTGAAAGGTATCAGCTGATTATTGATCAGATTGAAAAGCGTGATGTGGTGAAGATTCAAGAGCTGATAAGCATGACAAATGCTTCTGAATCAACGATCAGAAGAGATTTATCAACACTAGAAGAACGCGGATTTTTAAAGCGCGTTCACGGCGGGGCGTCTAAACTTTCCAACAGCAGGCAAGAACCCGATATGCTTGAAAAATCCTCCAAAAACCTTCAGGATAAACTGAAGATCGCAGAAGAAGCGGCATCTTTATTAGAAGAAGGTGACTGTATTTATCTTGATGCGGGAACAACTACATTGCACATGATTGACTTTATAGATCCATCTAAGGACATTGTGGTTGTCACAAACGGAGTTATGCATATCGACGCTTTAATAAGGAAAGGGATTCCCTTTTATCTTCTCGGAGGATATGTGAAGCATAGAACAGGTGCGATGATCGGCGGCGCCTCATTAACGGCGGTCAGCCAGTACCGTTTTGACAAAAGCTTCCTCGGGGTGAACGGCGTGCACATTGAAGCCGGCTTTACAACACCCGATCCGGATGAGGCTCTTCTGAAGACAAAGGCTGTGAGACAGGCGAAAAACGCGTATGTTTTAGCCGATCCTTCTAAATTCGGCGAGATTTCTTTCGCAGCGTTCGCCGCCTTGGGCGATGCAGCTATCATTACCACTGAAGCTGAAGAACTTGCATTCGATAATTACCAAGAAAAAACTGTCGTAAAGGTAGTGAAACCATGATTTACACTGTAACCCTCAATCCGTCTGTTGACTATATCGTTCACGTTGAAGATTTTGCCGTAGGCGGTTTAAACCGTTCCAGCTATGACACGAAGTATCCCGGCGGAAAAGGCATCAACGTTTCAAGATTACTGAAAAGACACCATGTGCCGTCAAAAGCATTGGGGTTTGTCGGCGGATTTACCGGAAATTATATCACGTCATTTTTGCATCAGGAAGGTCTGGAAACGGCTTTTTCTGAGGTAGATGAAGACACGCGTATAAATGTAAAACTGAAAACGGGCGATGAAACGGAAATTAACGGACAGGGCCCGACGATTTCAGACGAAGTGTTCAATACCTTTTTAGACCAGTTCTCCGCTCTGGAAGAGGGAGACATCGTCGTTTTAGCGGGAAGCATCCCATCTTCCCTGCCGCATAACACGTATGAAAAAATTGCTGAGGCATGCAGAAAGCAGAATGCCCGGGTAGTGGTGGACATCTCCGGTGAAGCGCTGATGAAAGCGACAGAAATGAAACCGTTTTTGATGAAGCCGAATCATCATGAGCTTGGGGAAATGTTCAATACGGTTATTGATTCAGCCGAAGCTGCCGTTCCTTACGGTAAAAAATTGATTGAACAAGGCGCTGAACACGCGATTGTTTCGATGGCTGGCGACGGTGCGCTTTTATTTACGAAAGAGGCGGTTTTCCTCGCCAATGTTCCTAAAGGAAAGCTTGTCAATTCGGTAGGCGCGGGTGATTCCGTCGTCGCGGGATTCCTTGCGGGAATTTCAAAACAGCTGCCTTTGGAAGATGCGTTCCGTTTAGGAGTTGCTTCCGGAAGCGCGACGGCATTTTCTGAAGAACTCGGAACTGAAGAGTTTGTACAGCAGCTTCTTCCTGAAGTTAAAGTCACACGTCTATAGAGGAGGAAAGAAAAGTGAAGATAACTGAGCTGTTAACAAGAGATACAATTCATCTCAATATAGAAAGCAAAGAGAAAGAAAACGTTATCGATGAAATGGTGACAGTGCTTGACAAAGCCGGCAGATTAAATGACAGAGAGGCTTACAAAGCAGCCATTTTAAATCGTGAAAGCCAAAGCTCAACGGGAATCGGCGAAGGCATTGCCATTCCTCATGCGAAGACGGCGAGCGTCATTAACCCGGCCATCGCATTCGGACGTTCAAAAGATGGTGTGGATTATGAATCATTAGACGGTCAGCCGGCACACCTGGTCTTTATGATTGCGGCAACCGAAGGAGCGAATAATACGCACCTTGAAGCATTATCAAGACTTTCAACGCTTCTTATGCGTGAGGAAATCCGCAAACAGCTTCTTGAAGCTGAATCAGAAGATGCGATCATTGACATCATCAATCAGCATGACAAAGATGACGATGAGGAAGAAGAGCAGGAAGAACAGGCAGCGCCGTCAGGAAAAGGCAAAATCCTTGCCGTTACGGCATGTCCGACAGGTATCGCCCATACGTTCATGGCAGCTGACGCACTGAAGGAAAAAGCGAAAGAGCTCGGCGTCGACATTAAAGTCGAGACAAACGGCTCAAGCGGAATCAAGCATAAGCTGACGGCTCAAGAAATTGAAGACGCGCCTGCGATTATCGTGGCGGCTGATAAACAGGTTGAAATGGAACGCTTTAAAGGCAAACACGTTCTTCAAGTGCCTGTAACAGCTGGTATCAGACGTCCTCAGGAACTGATTGAAAAAGCCGTTAATCAAGATGCGCCGATTTACGAGGGCAGCGGCGGAGGATCTTCCGCTTCAGATGAAGACGGCCCCAAACAGAAATCAGGCACAAGTATCGGAAGCACTTTCTATAAACACTTAATGAGCGGTGTCAGCAACATGCTGCCATTTGTCGTCGGCGGCGGAATTCTCGTTGCGATTTCATTCTTCTGGGGAATTCATTCAGCTGATCCGAAAGACCCGACATACAACACGTTTGCCGCAGCGCTGAACTTTATCGGCGGCGATAATGCGTTAAAACTGATTGTTGCAGTTCTTGCCGGATTTATCGCAATGAGTATTGCGGACCGTCCGGGATTTGCGCCGGGTATGGTCGGCGGATTTATGGCTACGCAGGCGAATGCCGGATTCTTGGGCGGACTGATTGCCGGATTCTTAGCCGGTTATGTCGTAGTCCTTTTGAAAAAGCTGTTTGTCTTTATTCCTCAGACTCTTGACGGATTAAAACCTGTATTGATTTATCCGCTGCTCGGTATTTTTATCACCGGTGTCCTGATGCAGTTTGTCATAAACACACCTGTCGCAGCGTTTATGAATTTCTTAACAAATTGGCTTGAAAGCCTTGGAACTGGAAACCTTGTCTTAATGGGTATTATTTTAGGCGGTATGATGGCTATCGACATGGGCGGCCCGCTCAATAAAGCGGCGTTCACTTTCGGTATCGCGATGATCGGGGCCGGAAACTATGCGCCGCATGCGGCCATCATGGCGGGCGGAATGGCTCCGCCGCTTGGAATCGCACTGGCGACAACATTCTTTAAACATAAATTCTCTAAACGTGACCGTGAAGCCGGTATTACGTGCTACTTCATGGGAGCAGCTTTCGTTACAGAAGGCGCCATCCCGTTTGCAGCGGCTGATCCGCTTCGCGTCATCCCTGCAGCCGTTGTCGGTTCTGCGGTAGCGGGCGGGTTGACAGAGTTTTTCCGGGTAACGCTTCCTGCACCGCACGGAGGAATATTCGTTGCATTCATTACGAACCATCCGCTGCTTTACTTAATGAGCATCGTGATCGGAGCGGTTGTAACGGCGGTTATCTTGGGAATCGTCAAAAAACCGGTTGTAGAGAAATAAGCAAAAAGCGTCCTTTACGGGCGCTTTTTTCAATCATGTGCGCATAGAAGCGTTATGTATTTGGTGATGAGTTGTGATAAAGTAAAGATAGTACATGAAACCGTAACAGTGATCGTCTAGGAGGAACCACGTTGACTGAAGAACAAAAACCTACTTCTGAAAAATCGGTAAAAAGAAAATCCAACACGTATTGGGAATGGGGAAAGGCCATCATTATAGCGGTCGCTCTTGCGCTTTTAATCCGCCATTTCCTGTTTGAACCGTACTTAGTGGAAGGATCATCAATGTACCCGACATTACATGACGGTGAAAGGCTGTTTGTCAACAAAAGCGTCAATTATATCGGAGAAATCGAGCGGGGGGACATCGTCATTATTAACGGCGATACGTCGAAAGTCCATTATGTAAAGCGGCTCATCGGAAAACCGGGAGAAACGGTGGAAATGAAAAATGACACGCTTTATATAAACGGCAAAAAAATCGCAGAACCGTACCTCGCGAGCAATAAAAAAGAAGCGAAAAAACTGGGAGTCAACCTGACGGGAGATTTCGGCCCCGTAAAGGTTCCGAAAGGCAAATACTTCGTCATGGGCGACAATCGGCTGAACTCAATGGACAGCCGGAACGGACTCGGTTTAATTGCCGAAAACCGGATCGTCGGCACCTCGAAGTTTGTGTTCTTCCCGTTTCATGATATGCGTCAGACAAAATAAAAACGCCGCGCTGCCCGATTTGGACAGCAGGCGTTTTTTATTTGGCAAACGAGGCGGCGACGGCGATGAACAATACCGTGGCCAGCACTGATCCGACAATGGCCAGAACGCTGAAAAAAAGGTTCACCTGCTTCTTCTCTTTGCCGCGTTTTTCAAGCATCCGTTTTGAAAAGAGATGCGAAAACGTATAAATGAGGGCGATTCCGACGTACAAGCCGATGTCACGGGCCGTAAAGCCTGTGACGGCCAGAAAAACCCCGGTGAAGAAAATCATAAGACAATATTCTGTGAGTGTTAAAAGCTTCAACTTGTTCCTCCGTGATGAATATGGATATATATCTATTGTATCACAGGGCTCCGGGTTTGACGCCTGCATCTTTCAAACCCGTATATTCGCAGGGAAACATTTCTCTTCCCCTTTATTCATGGTATACTTTTAATGATGATAGACACGATGGAGGATTCTAAATGATTGCTGTAAATAATGTGAGCTTGCGTTTTGCGGATCGCAAGTTATTTGAAGATGTCAATATTAAATTTACGCCGGGCAACTGCTACGGATTAATAGGCGCAAACGGTGCCGGAAAATCAACATTTTTGAAAATTTTATCCGGTGAGCTGGAGCCGCAGACCGGCGATGTCCATATGAGCCCGGGCGAACGTCTTGCCATTCTGAAGCAGAACCACTTTGAATATGAAGAGTTCGAAGTGCTGAAAGTCGTCATTATGGGACATAAACGTTTATACGAAGTCATGCAGGAAAAAGACGCGATTTATATGAAGCCTGATTTTTCAGATGAGGACGGCATCCGCGCCGCTGAGCTTGAAGGAGAGTTTGCGGAATTAAACGGATGGGAAGCTGAAAGTGAAGCCGCTATTTTGTTAAAGGGTCTGGGCATCTCTGAAGACCTGCATACGAAGAAAATGGCGGACTTAGGCGGTTCAGAAAAGGTGAAAGTGCTTTTGGCACAGGCGCTGTTCGGCAAGCCGGACGTTCTGCTGCTTGATGAACCGACCAACCACTTGGATCTGAAAGCGATTCAGTGGCTGGAAGAGTTTTTAATCAACTTTGAGAACACAGTCATCGTCGTATCCCATGACCGTCACTTTTTAAATAAAGTGTGCACGCACATCGCCGATCTTGATTTTAATAAAATTCAAGTGTACGTCGGCAACTATGATTTCTGGTATGAATCCAGCCAGCTTGCTTTAAAGCTTTCTCAGGAAGCCAACAAGAAAAAAGAAGAGCAGATTAAACAGCTTCAGGAGTTCGTGGCCAGATTCAGCGCCAACGCCTCTAAATCAAAGCAGGCGACATCAAGAAAGAAACTCCTTGATAAAATCACGCTTGATGATATCAAACCGTCATCACGCCGTTATCCTTATGTCAATTTCACGCCGGAACGCGAGATCGGAAATGACGTGCTGCGGGTTGAAGGCTTAACAAAAACGATTGACGGGGTTAAGGTGCTTGATAACGTCAGCTTTATTATGAACAGAGAAGATAAAATCGCTTTTACGGGCCGCAACGAACTTGCTGTTACAACATTGTTTAAAATCATTTCCGGGGAAATGGAAGCAGACAGCGGCACATTTAAATGGGGCGTGACCACTTCTCAGGCGTACTTCCCTAAAGACAACAGCGAATACTTTGACGGCAGCGACGCGAACCTTGTTGACTGGCTCCGCCAATACTCGCCGCATGACCAAAGCGAAAGCTTTCTGCGCGGTTTCTTAGGACGCATGCTGTTCTCAGGAGAAGAAGTCAACAAAAAATCAAACGTCCTTTCCGGAGGAGAAAAAGTGCGCTGCATGCTTTCAAAAGCGATGCTTTCCGGCGCGAATATCTTAATTCTGGATGAACCGACCAACCACTTAGATTTGGAATCCATTACGGCGCTTAACAACGGCTTAATCAGCTTTAAAGGCGCTATGCTGTTTTCATCTCATGACCATCAGTTTGTACAGACAATTGCCAACCGCATTATTGAATTAACGCCTAAAGGCATTGTTGACAAACAAATGTCTTATGACGAATTTCTTGAAAACGCGGATGTACAGAAAAAGCTTGAAGAGCTATACGCGTAATAAAGAAGCAGGGGAGACTCTGCTTTTTTATTTATGAAAAAAGTTTTCAATCTTCTGACTTCCCGTTACAATAAATGAATACATAACTTGAAAAGAGACGGAGGAATGCATCATGAAGTTTTTAATTGTCGGAGCTGGAGGAGTGGGCGGATATATCGGCGCGCGTCTTGCAGAAAAGGGAAATGACGTTACGTTTCTCGTCCGCAAGAAACGGGCGGAACAATTACAAGAAACGGGTTTGACCGTCAAAAGTGCAAAAGGTGATGTTTCAATCAAGCCGAAATTAATGATGGCGGGCGAAGCAGGAGCATTTGACGCGGTTATCATCGCTTCAAAAGCGTATTCTTTGCAGGACGTCATTCGGGATGTCAAACCGTTTGTCAAACCTTCGTCGGTCATTATTCCTTTTTTAAACGGATACAGGCACTATAACCAGCTGTTTGAAGCTTTTTCAAAACGGCAGGTGCTGGGCGGCCTCTGCTTTATTGAGAGCGCCCTTAACGACAAAGGGGAAATTCTTCATACGAGCGCTGCCCACCGCTTTGTTTTCGGTGAATGGAACGGGGAACGCACGGAACGTATGAATGAGCTGGAAAACGCATTTGCAGGTGTGAAAGCGGATGTCATCATCAGCAGGGATATTGAAAAGGACATTTGGAAAAAATATATGTTTATTGCCGCGCAGGCGGGAGTGACCACTCTGTTTCAACAGCCGGTCGGACCGATTTTAGAAACAGAAGGCGGCCGCAACACGGCAAAGCGCCTCTTTGCTGAAATCGGAGCCATTTTCAAGGCTGCCGGCATCCCGAAAGATCCTGGTCTGGAAGAAGAGAGTTATCGCACATTGACAAGCATGTCTTACCATATGAAATCGTCGATGCTGAGAGATATGGAAAAGGGCAGGGTGACGGAAGGTGATCATTTACACGGATTTTTGCTTGAGAAAGCGAAAGGCTTGTCAGTTGATACACCTGTTTTGGAAACCGTCTGCGCCAACTTGCAAATGTATGAAGCGAAATAAAAAAAGGAGGCCTGATCGCCTCCTTTTTTATTAAAATGCCCAGTTTCCGTTTCTGAAGATCGGTTCTCTTTTGCCGTCCGCCGTAATGCCGTCGATATTCATATCTTTGGAACCGACCATAAAATCTACGTGTGTAATGCTTTCATTTAAGCCCTCTTTGACAAGCTCTTCCCGTGTCATTTGTTTACCGCCCTCAATATTAAAGGCATACGCACTGCCGATCGCCAAGTGGTTAGAGGCGTTTTCATCGTACAGTGTGTTGTAAAATAAAATATTTGATTGTGAAATCGGTGAATCGTACGGCACTAAGGCCACTTCTCCGAGATAGTGTGAGCCTTCATCGGTTTCGACGATACCTTTTAAAATCTCCTCGCCTTTTTCAGCTTTCACATCGACAATGCGGCCGTTTTCAAAGGTAAGAGTGAAGTTATCAATAATGTTGCCGCCGTAGCTCAGCGGTTTCGTGCTGGAAACTGTGCCGTTCACCCCGTCACGCTGCGGAAGGGTGAAAACCTCTTCTGTCGGCATGTTGGCCATGAATTCGTGCCCGCTCTCATTCACGCTTCCCGCGCCTGCCCATACATGTTTTTTCGGCAGTTCAATGGTTAAGTCTGTTCCTTCAGCCTGATAATGCAGGGCGCTGTAATGTTTTTTGTTTAAGTGTTCCACTTTTTCATGAAGGTTTTGATCATGTTTTTTCCATGCTTCCACAGGGTTTTCTTCATTTACGCGGGTCGTTTTGAAAATTTCTTCCCATAAAAGCTGAACGGCTGTTTCTTCCGGCTGATCCGGGAACACTTTTTTCGCCCAGCCTGTTGAAGCGGCTCCGATCACCGTCCAGCTGACCTTATCTGATTGAATATATTGTCTGTATGTATGCAATGCTTTTCCGGCGGCTTTTTGGAACGCTGCAATCCGTTTGCCGTCAGTGCCTTTTAACAGGTCGGGGTCGGATGAGACGACAGAAATAAACGCAGCCCCTTTTTTCGCGAGCTCTTCTTTGCCTTTTGCTTCCCATTCAGGATACTCTTCAAACGCTTCAAAAGGTGCCATCTCGTATTTTAATCTGGACAGTTCATCGTCCTGCCAATTTACGGTGACGTTTTTTGCGCCTTTTTCATAAGAATGTTTGGCAAGCAGTCTGACAAGTTCCCGGACATCAGTTGAGGCATTGATTACGACATGCTGTCCTTTTTGGACATTGACGCCGACTTCTACCGCCAGCTGAGCATATGTATGTAACTTTTCAGTAAACGAACTCATCGTTCATTCCTCCTCATCGGTTTTTCTCATCATATCAAATATCGCCTCATAAAGGAAAGAAAGGAGCGCAAACGAAAAAGACACAGCTTTTGCTGCGTCTTTACGGGTGATTCAGTTTTACGGCGCCGCCGGCCGGAGAATGGGGCATATTGGCCAGTGAAATGCTCATCCCCCCCAAAATAATTCCGCTTAAAATGACGGCTACTGCTACGCGTCTTCCCACATCTCTAAGCATATGCTTCCTCCTTAATGTTTCTCCAGTTCTCACAATATGAGCCGGCTGGAGAAAAAAGAAGCACAATCTTATTATTTAATCGCTTTTTGCAGCTTGTCGATGACGTCTAATGAACGTCCCGTGCCGATAGCCACTGATTCAAGCGGATTTGCCGCCAAATGAACGGGAACGACGATTTCATCTGTCAGCCATTCTTTCATCCCGTTTAAAAGGGAGCCTCCGCCGGTTAACACGACGCCGCGGTCAACGATATCACCGCTGAGCTCCGGCGGACAATCTTCAAGTGTCGCTCTGATCGCTTCAAGAATATGCAGGAGCGATTCACGCATCGCCTGCTGAATTTCATTAGACTGCAGTCTGATTGTCTTCGGCAGACCGGTTACAAGGTCACGCCCGCGGATTTCCATCGTTTCCGGCACATGTTCGATCAATGCAAAGCCGATTTCCATTTTCACTTGCTCTGCCGTACGTTCCCCGATCAGCAGGTTGTATTTTTTTCTGACGAACGAGGCGATATCTTCATCAAGCTGGTCGCCGCCGATTCTGATCGAATGGCAGGATACGACGCCCCCGAATGAGATGATTGCGACTTCAGTCGTACCGCCGCCGATATCTACGACGACGTTTGCGACCGGCTCGTCAACAGGGAGGTCGGCCCCGATTGCAGCGGCTACGGGTTCTTCAATCAAGTGAACGTTTTTCGCTCCGCAGTTTTTGACAGCGTCACTGATGGCGCGGCGTTCAACGGCTGTTGAGCCTGAAGGCGTACAGACGACGACATTCGGTTTGCGGAAGGTCATTCCGATTTTTTTTCCGGCTTTTTTCATAATGTGTTTTAATAAGTCAGTTGTCATATCATAATCAGCAATGACACCGTCTTTCATCGGCCGTACGGCGACGATTTTCCCCGGCGTCTTTCCGATCATGTTTTTGGCATCCGTTCCGATGGCAAGCACCGCTTTCGTTGTTGTATCTACAGCGACAACGGAAGGCTCATTTAAAATAATTCCTTTATTTTTACTGTAAACAAGTATATTAGCGGTTCCTAAGTCGATTCCGATCTCAGTTGATTGAAACATGTTTTCACCCAATCCCTATCCTGATTTAATTGATTCTACATTTAAAGTTTCTGAGAAAAACCACGATTTTTGGGGGTTTCCGCCGGGAATGAAATGTTTTTGTAAAAAAGGAGGGAAAGTCTGTATCCCATATTTCAAAAGGATTTTCTTTTTGTAAAAAAACATTCAGTTCCGGATGCTGAGAAACTTTTGCTCCGTTCCTTTCGTCTACGTTTATGAAGGATTTTCCTTGGACATAAAGAAGAGACATTAAAGGAAGTAGGGGATTTCTATGAAATCAATTGGTGTAGTAAGAAAAGTAGACGAACTCGGGCGTATTGTCATGCCGATTGAATTGAGAAGAGCATTGGATATCGCTATTAAAGATAGTATTGAATTTTTCGTTGACGGAGACAAAATTGTCTTAAAAAAATACAAGCCGCACGGCATTTGCTTAATGACGGGGGAAATTACTCCCGAAAATCAGGAGTACGGCAACGGCAAAATTATTTTAAGTCCTGAAGGAGCGAAAATGCTGCTTGAGGAAATCGAGGAAGCGTTAAAAGATAGATCATAATCAGCAAAAAGGGCGGAGCATCATTCCGTCCTTTTATTATGAACTTGTGCAAAAACTCACGGGAAAAGTAAGCGAACCTGCTCAATTAATTGGGAATAGTTATCATTTTTTAGTCAATAATGCAGTCAACAATGTTACAATATATGTAGAAATGCTAGCGGCAGGTGGGACTATGGGAAAATATCAAGCGCGTATCATTTCCTTAATCTTGGCAATGATTTTTATTATGTTTTGGGATTATTTATTTTATATGATTGAACGGAATCCGATTAATTGGCCCGTTGACATCACCTTTACCGCCGTCACATTAATCAGCGTCTGGCTGCTGGCTTATTATGTGGATAATAAAAAGCAGCTGCTGGCGGAGCTGAAGGACAGCGAGCAGAAAGCAAAGGCGCTTTCAGATGAGAAAAACCGGATCATGGACAATCTGCAGGAAATCGTTTTTCAGACGGATGCACAAGGGAATATTACATATTTGAATCAGGCCTGGACGGCGATTACGGGCCACTCCATCAGCGAATGTATGGGCACGATGTATAATGATTATTTTATAAAAGAAAAACATATCATTGATTATATTATCTCCCAAATCAAGCAGCAGTCCCCGTCAGGAATGTTTACGGCCAAATATATTAAAAGAGACGGCACGATCTTTTGGGGAGAAGTCCATTATAAGCTGTATTATGACCGCAGACAGAAATTTGTCGGAAGCCTGGGGACGATGTCTGATATCAGTGAACGGAAAAAAGCGGTCGACGAGCTTCTGGAAACGAACGAACGCCTCGCCATGCAATCTCAAAAGCTGGCCATTGCCGGGGAGCTTGCGGCAGGAATCGCCCATGAAGTAAGAAATCCTTTAACGTCAGTCAGCGGCTTTCTCCAGCTGATGAAAGCCCAGTATCCGGAAAGAACGGATTATTTTGATATTATTTTTTCGGAGATTAAAAGGATTGATCTTGTGCTGGGGGAGCTGCTTCTGCTCGCCAAGCCGCAGACCGTGACGTTTACCGCTCACCATCTCAACCATATTTTACGGCAGGTGGCGACGCTTCTTGACACGAACGCGGTGCTGTCGAACACTGTGATTGAGAAGGATTTCAGGCAGACTGAGTCCTGTATGGTCAACGGTGACGAAAACCAGCTGAAACAGGTATTTATCAATATTATTAAAAATGCGATTGAAGCGATGCCTGACGGCGGGAATATTCATATTTATACAAAACGGGATGAAGAATACGCGGTGATCAGCATACAGGATGAAGGAAACGGCATGTCGAAAGAAAAGCTTGAAAACATCGGGAAACCGTTTTTCTCAACAAAAGATCAGGGAACGGGTCTCGGTCTTCCGATTTGTTTACGAATTCTGAAGGAGCATAATGGTAAACTTAACATTAAGAGCAAAAATGGAGAAGGCAGTACGTTTCAGGTGATTCTGCCGTTAGAATCGGCTGCTGTCCAAAAGGAGGAAAAATAACTTGCTTCTTTTTGTATACGGTTTGTTACGGAAGCGTGAAGAAAATCATGAACTGCTGAAGGGCGCCCCGTGTGTGTGCGAGCAGGCTGCGATAAACGGCGTGCTGTACGAAACGGATAAAGGTCAGCCTGCGGCGTCTTTAGCAGAAACAGCTTTTGTGTACGGGGAATTGTATGAAACAGATCATCAGATGATCCGTAAGCTGGATGCGTATTATGCTGATTTTGATCGGAAAGAGGTTGCCGTGACGACGGATGCCGGGAATAAAACCGCCTTCGCATATGTCGTAAAGCCCGACCAGTGTGCCTCATTCAGCCGTATCAAAAGCGGAGACTGGAAAGAATACCGTTTTATGAAACGGGAGGATGACAGTCCGGTTTATTATTTCGCATACGGCTCCTGTATGGACAATGCCCGGTTTAAACAGGCGGGGGTCGATCACTTTTTTGCCGAGCCGGTCGGAGGGGCGGTTGTTGAAGGGTATTCGACGAGATTCACGTTAAGGCGTCCTGACGGTTCCAGAGCCGATCTTGTTGAAGACGGGGGACGAACTGAAGGCGTGCTGTACAAGCTTCCGTTTGAAGCGGCAACCTATCTGTACAAAAGAGAAGGTGTTGATAACCACACATACCGTCCCGCGTTCATAGAAGTGTGTGCCGGCGGCCGTGTATACAGAGGCGTCCTGACGTTTCTCGTTCTTGATAAAGCTGAGGAAATTGCGCCTCCGGGTCACTACCAGGAAGAAATCGAACGAGGAGCGGACCTGTATTTATCGCCCGCCTTTTCAGAAAAGCTTAAACGCTATATGAACTCATTGCCGAAAATGTGATACTATTCCTATTAGAGATATTGTTTAAAGGAGTACTGTTATGAGAAAAGAGTTTGCCGTTATCGGTCTCGGACGCTTCGGCGGAAGTATTTGCAAAGCATTAAGTGAAGAAGGCCTTGAGGTCATGGCGATGGATATTGATGAAGATAAAGTTAATGAATACGCCAAAATCGCATCACACGCGGTCATCGGCGATTCAACCGATGAATCAGTTCTGAAAAACTTAGGGCTGCGCAACTTTGACCACGTCATTGTCGCAATCGGCGAAAATATACAGGCGAGCATTTTAACGACGCTGATCTTAAAGGAACTCGGCGTGAACACGATCACAGTTAAAGCGCAGAACGATTATCATGAGAAAGTGCTTGCGAAAATCGGGGCCGACCACATCGTCCACCCTGAACGTGACATGGCAAAACGCATCGCCCACAACATCGTATCAAATAATGTGCTTGATTATTTGGAGCTGTCCGACGAACACAGCATTGTGGAGATCGTGGCCAACAGCAGGCTTGCGGGCAACACACTGCTTGATCTGGATATCCGGGCGAAGTACGGCATTAATATCGTGGCCATCAAGAGAGAAAAAGAAGTGATCGTATCTCCCCTGGCGACTGAAATGATCCAAAAAGAAGATATTCTCATCGTTATCGGCTCTCTTACGGACATTTCCCGATTTGAAAAAAGAGTGCTTCACACAAAGTGAAAAGCCGTCCGTAAAAGGACGGTCTTTTATTATGTCAGAATAGAAAGACATTTATCATGTAAGCGGTATTTTCTGCAATTTTTATTGACTATGATCAGGCGATCCGATAGCATATTGTACCATATAAAGAAAAAGAGGAGGCCTCATTTTGAACAAAGAAACACTGGCTGAACGGCTGAATGCATCAGCCGGCAGACAAAAAGCCGATACCGTCATTAAAAACGGAAAAATCATGGATGTATTTAACCAGGAATGGATTTCTGCAGATATCGCCATTACGGGCGGAGTGATCGTCGGGCTGGGCGAATATGAAGGGGAAGAAGTCATTGATGCAGAAGGTCAAATGATCGTTCCGGGCTTTATTGACGGACATGTTCATATCGAGTCCTCTATGGTTACTCCGATTGAATTTGCTAAAGCCGTCCTCCCACACGGAGTGACTACTGTCATTACTGATCCTCACGAAATTGCGAACGTTTCCGGAGCAAAAGGCATTTCTTTTATGATAGAGCAGGCAAAAAAGGCGCCGCTGAACATCCGTTTCATGCTTCCTTCCTGTGTTCCCGCCGCTAGCTTTGAACGCTCAGGAGCCGTATTAAAAGCCGAGGATTTAAAGCCTTTTTATCAGGAGAAAGAGGTGCTCGGACTTGCGGAAGTAATGGATTATGTGTCTGTTGCGGAAGGTGAAGAGGATATGCTTCAGAAACTGCTTGATGCCAAGCGTCACGGAAAACGGATCGACGGGCATTTAGCCGGACTGTCTTCAGAGATCATCAATATATACAGAACCGCACTGGTGTCAAATGATCATGAAGTGACGACAAAAGAAGAAGCGCTGGACAGAATCAGACGGGGAATGTATGTCATGCTGCGCGAAGGATCGGTGGCGAAAAATACGCTCAATGTGCTGCCGGCGGTGAATGAAAAAAACGCGCGGCGCTTTTTCTTTTGCACGGATGATAAGCATGTAGATGATCTGCTTTCAGAAGGAAGTGTGAACCACCAAGTCAAAATGGCGATAAAGGCCGGACTTGATCCATTCCTTGCGTATCAGCTCGCCAGCTTAAATGCGGCTGAGTGCTACGGCCTTGAAACAAAAGGGGCGGTAGCGCCGGGTTTTGACGCAGATCTGCTGTTCATTTCAGATGTACGGGAGGTTGCCGTCACGAAGACCATGGTCGCCGGCCGGACCGTCGCCGAGAACGGACGCACGGTTTATGAACAGTCTGCCGGTTCCTATTCGCCGGACCAGGCGCTGTTGGATACAGTGCGGCTGAAAGCGCCGCTGACTGAATCGGATTTTCATATACCGATTCAAGAAGGCAAGAAAATGAATGTAATCAAAATGATACCGAATCATTTGGAGACGAGAAAAAAAGAAGTGCCTGCACCGTCTGCTGACGCGTTTCGTCCTGATACAGAAAATGATTTATTAAAAATCGCCGTCGCAGAGCGGCACAGCGGTGAAAAAATGTTAGGACTCGGGATTGTACAAGGGTTCGGGTTAAAAGAAGGCGCCATCGCCACAACCATTTCTCACGATTCCCATAATATCATCGCCGTCGGTACAAACGATGCCGATTTGGCAAAAGCAATCAACAGGCTCCGTGACACCGGAGGAGGATTAACAGCCGTGAAAAACGGAGAATTGCTTCATTCCGTTCCGCTTCCGATCGCCGGGCTTTTGTCTGATAAGTCGGCGGAATGGGTCAATGACAGCTTGGGCGTGCTTCATGAGAAGCTTCCTCTGCTCGGATTCACCGGTGATTTCAATCCGTTTCTCACATTATCGTTTTTAGCGCTTCCGGTGATTCCGGATATTAAAATGACAGCAGCCGGTCTGTTTGATGTCAAAGCCTTTCAGCATATTCCGCTGCAATAAAAAAACTGCACTCGTAATGAGTGCAGTTTTTTTTAGACCTCCATAATGATCGGAAGGATCATCGGGCGGCGTTTTGTTTTTTCGTATAGGAACGGAGCAAGCGTATCGGTAATTTCGTTTTTAATTTCGGACCACTGCGTTGTTTTCCGATCCATTACTTTCTCCAGATGGTTCGAAATCAGCTGCTGCGCGTCATTGATCAAATCACCGGATTCTCTCATGTATACAAAACCTCTTGAGATTAAATCAGGCCCCGCCGAAACCTTAAAGTCGTCCATGTTGATGCTAACAACAACGATAACAAGGCCTTCTTCTGAAAGAATGCGGCGGTCGCGGAGCACGATATTGCCGATATCACCGATTCCGCTTCCGTCAATGTAAACGGAGCCGGACGGAATTTTGCCTGCCACAGCGGCTTCTTCGCCTTTGAGGGCCAGCACTTCGCCATTATCCATGATAAAGCAGTTTTCTTCAGGTATACCGCAATCAGTCGCGAGTTTGACGTGCATTTTCTGCATTCTGTACTCACCGTGAATCGGCATAAAGAACTTCGGTTTGATCAGGCGGAGCATTAATTTCTGCTCTTCCTGTCCGCCGTGTCCGGATGTATGAATGTCATTCAATGAACCGTGAATGACTTCTGCGCCCGCACGGTACAGCTGGTTGATGGTGCGGCTTACGCTGATTGTGTTTCCGGGAATCGGAGAGGAAGAAAAGACGACCGTATCTCCGGGATTAATGGAAATCTGCCGGTGCGTCCCGTTAGCGATGCGTGATAACGCCGCCATCGGTTCACCTTGGCTTCCCGTACATAAAATTGTTACTTTATTGGCAGGCAAACGATTGATTTCGTTATGCTCAATAAACGTATTTTTAGGACAGGTAATGTAGCCGAGATTTTGTCCGATTTCAATAGCCGATTCCATACTGCGTCCGAATACGGCAACTTTTCTGCCTTTTAAAACGGCTGCTTCAATCACCTGCTGAAGACGGTGTATATTCGAAGCGAATGTCGCAAATATAATTCTGCCGTCCACTTTTCGGAAAATATCGTGAATGCTTTCGCCTACGCGGCGTTCTGACATGGTGAAATCAGGAACCTCACTGTTTGTACTGTCAGAAAGCAGGCACAGAACGCCTTCTTTCCCGATTTCAGCCATCTTTGTCAAGTTTGCCGGTTCGCCTACCGGTGTGAAATCGAACTTAAAGTCCCCGGTATGTACGATATTGCCCGGCGGTGTTTTGACGACGATTCCGTATGAATCCGGAATGCTGTGTGTCGTTCTGAAGAAGGATACAGATGTCTTGCGGAACTTCACGATGTCGTCTTCACCGATGATGTTTAATTTGGTCTGTCTTAACAGCCCGTGCTCTTCAAGTTTATTCCGAAGTAAGCCGATCGCGAGTTTACCGCCGTAAACGGGAATATTTACTTGTCTGAGCAGGTACGGAATACCGCCGATATGGTCTTCGTGACCGTGGGTGATAAACAGACCTTTAATTTTATCTTCATTTTTTACTAAATACGTGTAATCGGGGATTACGTAATCAATGCCGAGAAGTTCATCTTCCGGGAACTTGATTCCCGCATCAATCAGTACAATTTCATCCTGAAACTGCACCCCGTACGTATTTTTCCCGATCTCGCCCAATCCGCCGAGGGCGAAAACGGCAGTCTGGTCATTTTTTACAAATTTCATTCCGCTCATAACTCCAATACTTTAAAATTTTCGCTCTGCTTCTCATATTCTAAAAAAGCACCGTCCACAGGCTGAACAAATTCAATGTTGTATTTCTGATCTTTCAGTTTCGTTCTGACGTCCCGTTCTGAAACGCCCTCAATGTAAAGTGAATCTGTTTTTTCCCGAACAGGTACTTCGTCAGCCTTCTCTTGATAAAATACCTTATAAATCATCCAAATCTCTCCTTAAATGCCGTATGTTAGACTCGCTTATTCTATTATATTCGAAAACGGATTATAAGGAAAGTCTCGAGCAAAAAAGGGACTTTCAAAAAACGAAAGATCCCTTCTACGCGATGACTTTTTTCCGGAGCATTCCGCCCCACTGTCTTCTGAGTTTCTTCCGTAATCGGCGCAGCATCGTATACCTCCTTTAAAGCCCTTTATAGCAGTAGTATGCGGAAAAAATGAATTTGTTTTCGTGGGTAAAACTGGAATTTCATCAAGGCGGTTTTCCGGAAGAAAAACTTTCTGTATGATGATATTGAAAAAGACACGACTGATAAACGGGAAAAAGGAGAAATTGATATGAATCCAAAACTGATCTTTTTTGATATTGACGGTACGATCTATGACCATGATAAACATATTCCCGATAGCGCAAGAAACGCCGTGAAGGCGCTTAAAGAGGCTGGCCATCACGTTTTTATCGCCAGCGGAAGGTCCCCGTTTATGGTAAAACCGATTCTGGAAGAGCTTGAGATTGAATCATTTATTTCATACAACGGCCAGTATGTCGTATTTGAAGGTGAGGTCATTTATAAAAATCCGCTTCCTGAAGATGCGGTTGCGCGTTTATTAAAGCAGGCGGCAGAAGGGGAACACCCCGTCGTATTTATGGCGGAAGACACGATGAAAACGACCGTCCCCGGACATCCGCACGTCTCGGAAGGAATCGGCAGTCTGAAAGCGCCTTATCCCGAAGTTGATGAAACTTTTTATAAAGGAAAAGAAATTTATCAGCTGCTTTTATTCTGCCGCGGACACGAAGAAAAAGCATATGCCGCTTTTCCGGAGTTTGATTACGTCCGCTGGCACGAATTGTCAACGGATGTGCTTCCGAAAGGCGGTTCAAAAGCGGAAGGCATTAAAAGAGTGCTTGAGCGGCTTCCGTACGGCGTAAGTGACACTTATGCATTCGGCGACGGATTAAATGACCTTGAGATGATCCGTTTTGTCGGCACCGGGGTGGCGATGGGAAATGCGGTTCCGGAATTAAAAGCTGCCGCTGATTTCGTCACAAAGCCGGTGGATGAGGAAGGAATCAGCTGGGCCGTCAAAGAACTGGGCCTTTTGAAATAAAGAAAACCGGCACTTTGGGAAGTGCCGGTTATTTTTAACGGTCAATGGCAATGGCGTTTTCAGGTTCTTTGAACGGATTTTCTTTATCGATATGGTCGTAAAACATCACGCCGTTCAGATGATCGATTTCGTGCTGAAACACGATGGCCGGAAAACCTTTGAGGCGGATGTCAATCTGTTCTCCTTCAAGCGTCACCGCCTTTACGCGGATGCGGGCGTAGCGCGGCACATAGCCGGGAATGGGTTCGTCTACCGACAGGCAGCCTTCTCCGCTCGTCAAGTAGCTTTTTTCCACTGAGTGGCTGACGATCTTAGGGTTAAAAAGAGCATAGCTGTATAAAGTGCCTTTCGCATCTTCTGCATGGACGGCGATCATCCGTTTTTTTACGTCTGTTTGGGGAGCGGCAAGACCGACGCCCGGACGAAGCTTGTATTTCTCGGCTAATTCAGGATTTTGGCTGTTTTTCACAAACTCAATCATATCAGCAAGATGCTGTTTTTCTTCGTCAGAAGCGGGAAGCTGAACTTCTTCAGCGATCTCTCTGAGCGCGGGATGTCCGTCGCGTACAATATTTTCCATAGTAATCAAGAAACTTCACTCCTAAAGCTTAATATGTAAATTATAGCGAATTTCTTTATCGCGGCGCAACGAAACAATTGGCCGGCCATAGCAGGCCGGCCGATGTTCATGTTGTATAGGGTCAGCAGCCGCAGCCTAAATAAGCGGCACCGACGATGATTAATAAGATAAACAATACGACGATTAATGCGAATGTGCGGCCGTAACCGCCGCCGCAGCCGTAACCGTAACCGCCGCCATAACCATATCCGCCGCCGCAGCAACCGCCGCCAAATCCGCCGCCAAATCCATATCCGTACATAAAAAAACCTCCTCTTTTAATTACGCTGACCCTCTGTCAGCAGGGCCGGCGTCTACTATAAACTATGTAAAAGCCAAAAAGATGTATGGTCATCCGCCCTGTTTTCTCAATTTTTTATGCAAGTAATCTTTGACAGCACCGTAAGCGTCTTTTTACCCGGTCATGCCAATTACAGCTCAGCTATTGTCAAAAAGCGTTCGGGCTTCTATAGTGGAAATTGTCAAGATTGGGGGATTTTAAGTGAATATGATTCAAAAAAAGGTATTAGCAGGAATCGGAGCGCTCGGCGCCGCAAGTATGCTGCTTGCCGGCTGCGGGGGAAAAGATCCGGTTGAATCGCTTCATGACTCGATGGAAAAAGCCGTTCAAGCGGAAAAACCGTTTCAAAAAGAGCAGAAAACATTAGAAAAATTGGAGAAAAAAGAGCATCAGCTATACGACAGCGCGGTTAAACTGAATATGGATGATTACCAGAAAATTGTCACACTGTCTGATCAGGCTCTGAGCAATGCAAATCAGCGAAAAAAACATCTGAAAGCAGAAAAAGACAGTATTGATGATTCAAAACAAGCGTTTGAATCCGCAAAAAAAACTTCTCAAGATATAAAGGATAAGAAAGTAAAAGAAAAAGCCGGGCATGCGGTCGCTTTAATGGAGAAAAGGTATGCATCTTATGATCTTTTGTACAAAAAGTACGAAAAAGCCATTTCACTTGATAAGGACCTTTATAAACTGATTAAAGATAAAAAGCTCACATTAGCGCAGCTGGAAGAGCAAATCAGCAAAGTAAACTCAGTTTACGAAAAGGTGCATAAACAAGCAGATGAGTTCAATCAATTTACTAAAGACTACAACAAAGAGAAAGAACTATTATTCCGTAAATAGTATAGTGAAGGCATATCGGCATGGGCTGATGAACTGATAACAACCGAGTTCAGCCGCCTGTAAAAAGGCGGCTGAAGAATTGGTATATACGTGTGTTTCCCATTGACAACAAGTAAATCATGGTATAGTATTTATTTAGGGAAATATTCACATAAAACCAATCGTTGTTTCGGCACGTTGGAATGTTTTTATTATATTGATATACAAAAAACAGAATGAAAATGTAGTTTTAATTATCAGAAAATTCTATCTATTTATATTTGCGGCAATATGATCTTTGTACATGTTTTTGCTTTTAAACCTTTATCCGGCATAAAGGTTTTTTTATTTTGCTTATTAAGTAAATTACAATTTTAAAATTGAAGTGAAAAATGTTAATCAAATAACAATCGGAACGAAAAGAAACGGCAGAAATACGGAACAAGGAGGAAAACAAATGCTTGCTTACGTCTTTCCCGGACAGGGAGCGCAGTTTAAAGGAATGGGCAGAGACTTATTCGATGAATTCAGTGAGCTCATTAAAAAGGCAGATCATATTTTAGGATACTCCATAAAGGATTTATGCCTTTCAGATGAAAAAGAGAGGCTGACTGATACGAAGTATACACAACCTGCAATTTATACAGTGAGCGCACTGCAATATTTAAAGGGTTTAAAAGAAGGTCATACACGCCCTGATGCTGTTGCAGGACATAGTCTGGGTGAATATACTGCGCTTTTTGCGGCCGGCGTTTTTAATTTTGAAACAGGTCTCCGGCTGGTTGCTAAAAGAGGCGAGTTAATGAGTGAGGCTTCCGAGGGCGGAATGGCTGCCGTGATCGGACTGGATGAGCACCACATAAAAAAAATACTTCAGAAGTATGAATTCGGCCAAATAGATATCGCCAATTACAATACATCTTCACAAATTGTGATAGCAGGGGCTGCAGATGAGATAAAGCGGGCAGCCTCTTTTTTTGAAAAAGAAGGGGCGAAAGCTTATATCGTATTGCAAGTCGGCGGAGCTTTTCATTCTCGTTTCATGGAAAGCGCACAGCGTGAATTTGCGGAATTTATCGAGGAGTTTCATTTTTCTGAATTGAATTTCCCGGTCATCTCTAACTATACGGCAAGACCTTATAAACAAGAAGATATCAAACGGAATTTAATTGAACAAATAACAAACTCGGTGAAATGGACTGAAAGCATCAGGTATCTAATGGGACAAGGCGTAACTGTGTTTGAAGAGATCGGTCCCGGCAACATTCTGACTAAATTAATTCACACCATACAAAGAGAGGAGGAACCGCTTACTATCAGTGCGCCGGAAGACAGTCTCTTTTTTTCTGAAGGGAACAAGGACAATTCGGAAAGCGGGAAAGAGCATAGCCTCTTGGCCGAAAATATAGAGAGCGGTGCAGCTTCACCGGTGTCCCGATTGGGTGATCAATCTTTCAAAGAAGATTACGGTTTGACATACGCGTATTTGGCAGGTGCGATGCATAGAGGGATCTCTTCTGCTGAAATGCTGATCCGCCTCGGGAAGAAAGGAATGCTGGGGTTCTTTGGCACAGCGGGTTTACCTAAAAGGGAAATTGAACAGGCCCTTATTTCTATTAAGAAGACACTCAAAAATGGTCAGCCCTACGGAATGAATCTGCGATTTGAGCCGGATCATCAAGATAGAGAAAAGGAATTAATAGATTTATATATCAAGCATGACGTACGAGTAATAGAAGCGTCTTCGTATCTTTCCGTCAGCGCACCATTAATTTATTACAAAGCGCATCAGTTGAAGATAGACAAAAGCGGCAGGGTTATACCTCATAATCGGATCATTGCCAAAGTTTCACGGCCGGAAGTTGCGGCCGCATTTCTGAGTCCGCCTCCTCAAAGTATCGTAAAGAGAATGTGTCAGAACGGTATGCTGACGGAAGAGCAGGCGGAGTGGCTCAGCCGTATTCCGGCAGCAGATGATATCATTATTGAAGCAGATTGCGGAAGTAATACCGAACAGGGCTCATTGACGGCGATGCTGCCGTTTTTTGTTAACCTGCGGGATGAGATGATGGAAACACACAAATACGCAAGGAAGATAAGGATTGGGGCTGCGGGAGGAATCGGGACTCCCGAATCTGCGGCGTCTGCTTTTTTAATGGGCGCTGATTTTATTATGACGGGATCCATTAATCAATGTACAGTTGAAGCCGAAACAAGCGGTTTTATTAAAGAAATGCTGAGTGAGACAGGAATATGCGATACTGCTTATGCGCCTTCGGAGACTCTGTTTGAGTTCGGAACAAAGGTTCAGGTGCTGAAAAAGGGCACGCTGTTTCCGGTCAGGGCAAATAAATTATTTCAAATCTACCAACAATATGAGTCTTTGAGTGAGATAGATGAAAAGACAAAGATTCAGCTCGAAAATGATTATTTTAACAAGACTTTTGATGAAATCTACGAAAGCATAATAGAAAAACAGCCGAACCTGGCCCAAAAAGCTGAGCGCAATCAAAAATATAAGATGCTGTTACTATTTAAGTGGTATTTGCAAAGAGGGTGTCTGCTTGCTTTGGAAGGGAAGGAAGAACAAAAGGTGAATTTCCAAGTTCATTGCGGCCCGTCTTTAGGCGCTTTTAATCATTGGGTAAAGGGCACGGATTTGGAATCATGGAGAAACAGACATGTCGATGACATTGGTGAAAAATTGATGAATGAGACCGAAAGTCTGCTTAGGCGCAGATTGGATACGTTATTTCTACACTAAAGAAGAGGCGGGTGGAGGCCAATGGTTCATTTGAATAAACAGAATGCGGATATCGCGATAATCGGGGTTGCTTGCAGATTCCCCGATGCAGATCATTATCATGAATTCTGGGAAAACATAAATAGCGGCAAAGATTCCATCCGGGAAGTGCCGATTGAACGGTGGGATCCCGAACTTTATTATTCAGCTGATATCAGTATACCGAACAAAACAATCAGCAAGTGGGGAGGTTTTATTCATAAAGCTGACCATTTCGACCATAAGTTTTTTAATATCTCTCCCCGGGAAGCGAAAAACATGGATCCTGAGCAAAGAATCCTTTTAGAAGAAACCTGGCGGTGCATCGAAGATTCCGGGGTTTCTTTGCAGGATCTCCAGCGTAAAACCACTTCTGTTTTTGCGGGTATTATGAATTCTGACTACCGGCAGACAGGTCATGCTGAATCGGAAATCGACAGTTATGCCTGTTTAGGAAGTTTCGAAGCTATGCTTTCCAACCGGCTTTCATACACATTCGGTTTGACCGGAAAAAGCATGTCTGTAAACGCCGCTTGTGCATCGTCGCTTGTTGCTTTACATGAAGCGGTTAAGTCACTGCGGACAAAAGAAAGCGATTATGCAATCGCATCGGGAGTAAACTTGAATTTCCAACCCGGAAAATATATTTCTTTTTCTAAAGCCAGAATGCTGAGTCCTGACGGCAAATGTAAAACCTTTGACGCAGCGGCGAATGGGTACGTTCCCGGAGAAGGGGCAGGCGTTGTATTGCTGCAGCGCCTTGGTGATGCAGTAAAAGCCGGTCACCATATATACGGGATCATAAAAGGGACAGCTGTTAATCATGGCGGTAAATCCCGTTCCATAACCGCTCCCAGAGCAGAAGCGCAGAGCCGGGTCATCTCAGAAGCTTTACACAACGCTGCTGTCGATGCTGCGACGGTTTCTTATGTAGAAGCACATGGCACAGGAACATCTCTGGGCGATCCGATAGAAATAGAAGCATTGACAAAAGCGTATCGGCAATATACTGAGGATACTCAATATTGCAGGATCGGAAGTGTGAAAACAAATATCGGTCATACAGAAGCAGCAGCTGGAATGGCCGGATTGATAAAAGTTCTAATGATGATGAAACACCGGAGGGTGCCGAAAAGCCTGAATGTACATACGGTAAATCCAATTATACAGTTTGAAAAAACACCGTTCAGGCCGGCGCTTGATTCAAGTGATTGGAAGGCGGCAGACGGGGCTCCGCTCAGGGCGGGAATCAGCTCCTTCGGTTTTGGGGGTGTTAACTCTCACGTCATCATCGAAGAATTTATACATACAAAAGACGAATCTGACAGAAAAGGAAGGGTACCCTTCCTTTTTTCCGCTAAAAGTGAAGAAAGCATGAAACAAATGATACATCATTGGAGAACCTTTGCTGACGATTCTGAGGAATTTTGCAAAATATCAAATGAAGTGATCAGCAGCACCCTTTTAACGGGGAGGACATCGTTTGATTACAGGGCTGGTTTATTGGCAGGCAGCAAGGAGGAATTTAAAAATCAGCTTAAAGAGGGATTAAGTTTTCGGAGGAAACAAGATTCTGAATGGGCGCTTGCCATCGGTGACTTCAAATGGGAAAGTTATAAACAATTTGCCGTTTTGAAACGGGTATTCCCTGATTTAGAAAAGAACGTAAGGCCGGTGCTGAAAGATATACCAACATTGCACAGTTCATTTAAAAGAAAATGGACACCTGAGAAAATCCGCTTGTATTCTTTAGTTATCAATACGGAAATCATAAAAAGTATCCTGGCATCCGGTTTTAAGCCAAGCCTCATTACAGGCGCCGGAGACGGATATTACGTCGCTCTTGCAGCAGCGGATATCATCAAAATTGAAAAGGCCATTTCTGTAATCACAGGCGCTGAAAAACCTTCGCACATATCCTGTGAGCCGCCGTCCATTCCATTTGTCAATCCGTACACTTCAAAAACGTACCCGCCGGTTCGATTAAATGAAAATTATGTAAGGATGCTGCTGAACGGTCTGAGCTTCCCGGCTGATTTTACAGACCGCCTGTACGGGAAAACACGGCTGCTTCTTGAGCACCAATATACGTTTAAAGGGTTTTTAGAAGAGTGGGATAAAGCGGGGAAGACTCAGGAAATCGAGATTTTATCTTATATTGTGAATCGCACGGCGGATAAAAGAAATGCATTGCCGGCTGATGAGGAAGCGGCGATCATGGCTATCCTTGCCTCTTTGAGAAGACTGTATAAGAGATGGGATTTAACAGATTATGATGGATTCTTTAATAATGATTATGTTCTGGAAATATTAAATTTACTTGATGAAGGAATCTTGTCTAAAGAACTTTTTCTGAGCATGTTATTGAAAAAGCAAGACGGAATTAAACAGGCTGTTGCCTGTATTAATGAGCAGCCGGCAGGTTTTTATGATAAAACTCGTTTTCCGTTGATGACAGAATATAATCAAATGGATGCCCTGTCTCAGGAGATAGCTGACCATATGCCGCTTCACACGGAAGGAAAGGGAACGGAGCCGGATGTGGATATTTCTGATTTTTCAGTTTTCCAATTCGGATCGCTCCCTCCATCAGCAAAACTAAACAAAGCGGCTGCTTTTGAAACGGACAAAGCAGCTGATGAGGCTCTTTATCATTCATTTATGCAAATGTGGCTTTCAGGAGAAGAGATTGAATGGGCGAAACTAGGTGATTATCATAAAAGAAAAGCCCCGCTTCCGCCTTATCCGTTTGAGCGCTGTCAATTTTCTTTAAACCCTCAGCAGGTAAAATCAGACGCGGCTTTTTCAGAAAAGAAGAATCAGGCACTTTATACGCCGGTATGGAAAGAAACCGCACTTGAGAATGAAGCGGACAGCGGACAAGCCTGTACTATTTTGTTGTTCTCCGGTAACAAAGACTATTTTGAAGAGCTGAAAAAAAGAGAGAATACGTCCGCATATCTTATTATGCCCGGTGACCGTTTAGAGCAGATAAGCGACAGTGTTTTCACGATCAACAGGCAGCGTCCCGATGATTATCAAAGTGTCATTCGTCTGTTAAAAGAAAAAGGCGCAGCGCCTGATGCAATTTTGCATACGTGGTCTGAAAAACGGCCTGAACTGGAAGAAACACTCGAATCAGGAATTTATTCCGTGTTTTATCTGACTAAGGCTTTAATCAGCGAGAACCTTATAAACAAAGTAACGTTCATTTATACATTCAGCGCAGATCAAAAAGAAAAATTGCCGTATTTTGAAGGTGTGAACGGTTTTTTAAAATCGGTAAAACAAGAATATCCGCAGCTGCATTGTAAGACGGTTTGCTTTGAACATTATTCTGCAACCGTTTCATTTTCAGAGAAGGCTGCCATTCTTTATAAAGAAATAAACACAGCACCTGATCGGCATATTCATATCACTTACAGAGGCTGCGTAAGATATGCACGGATGTTAGAGAAGCAGAGAGAAACATACACAAAGGCCATTCAATACCCTGAAAAAGATAAAGTGTATTTAATTACAGGGGGATTTGGGGGAATTGGCAGTAAAGTCGCTGAATATTGCGCGAAAACTGAAAGATCCACCATTATTCTATCGGGGCGATCTGCTTTAAACGGAGATAAGCAGAAACATTTAGAATACCTGAACAGCTTTAAAGCAAAGGTTTATTATATACAGGCGAATATATCCGATAAAGAAGCGGTAAAAAAAATGATTGACGGTATTACCGATCAGCATGCAGGTCTTCATGGCGTCATTCATTGTGCAGGAGTTATCAGAGACTCGCTGCTTTTTCGAAAAACAAAGCATGAACTTTCAGAGGTGATTGCTCCAAAAGTTCATGGCGCATTGAATCTTGATCATGCAACGAAGTCGCTGGAATTGGATTTTTTCGCCGTTTTTTCTTCAGTCGTCTCTATTGCAGGGAACGAAGGCCAGTGTGATTATGCATATGCAAACGGCTTTTTAGATCATTTTGTAGAATATCGGGAACAGAAACGGCAAAATTCTCTGCGCAGCGGCCGCACGCTGACAATCAATTGGCCTTTATGGAAAGACATCGGAATGGGGGCGAACCTGTCAGGTCAAGGGCGGACGTCTCTTTTTCATGGTTCCGGGCTCGAAGAACTTCCTGCTGAAGACGGAACGCAATGGTTTTCGCGGATTGTAACTTCGGGTCAGCTGCATAATATTGCAGTCTGCGGTGATCATGAGCGCTTTGAACAATTTATGCGGCAGAGATTTTTGACGGACGAAACAGAGACAGGCAGTGCCATTCCTTTGGCTCAAGGCGATATTTTGGATCAGACAGTTTTGTTTTTAACCAATATCATCTCCTCTGAGGTCGGTTCAGAACGGGAAGAGATCGATCAAGATGTGCATCTGGCTGAATATGGAATGGATTCGGTTATGATTCATCAATGCAACACAAAGCTGGAGCAGTCACTGGGAGCAATTTCGAAAACGCTTTTATTTGAATTTCATACAATCAGAGATTTAGCAGATCATCTTGTAAAGGAATATCCGGATCGGCTGGGGCGTTTATTTTCACGGGATGAAAAAGGAAAACAGATTCAGAGCATTACCCCCGCCAGGCCGGAACAAAACATCACTGCACCTGCGGCGGAGGAAAAAGAACATCTTGACGGGATAGCGGTAATCGGTATCAGCGGCCGTTATCCCGGAGCTGAAAATATCGAAGAATTGTGGGAGCTTCTATCAAAAGAGAGAACCGCAATCACAGAAATTCCGAAAGAACGATGGAATTATGAGACCTACTATGATCCAGACCCCGCTAAAGCGCATGAGGGGAAAATTTATTGCAAATGGGGCGGATTTTTAAAGAATGCTGAATCATTTGATTCTTTGTTTTTCCAAATATCGCCGAGAGAAGCAGAAGCGATGGATCCTCAGGAACGAATATTTCTTGAAACCGTGTGGAAAGCATTTGAAGATTCGGGATATACCATTGAAGGGTTGAGAAAGCAGACCGAAAAACATGTCGGTGTATTTGCGGGAGTGACAACCAATTCCTACAAGCTGCTCGGCGAAAGAATACCGACGGATAAAAACGATGTACTTCCAAATTCGTTCCCATGGTCTCTCGCGAACAGAGTGTCTTACACATTTGACTTTACGGGTCCCAGTGTCCCTGTAGATACGGCTTGCTCTTCATCCTTAACGGCAATTCACATGGCTTGCCAAAGTTTAACAAAGGGTGAGTGCTCGGTTGCGGTTGCGGGAGGAGTAAATTTGTATCTTCATCCTTCTGACTATTTATACCGATGTCAGATGGGGATGCTTTCAAAATCGGGAAAATGCAGAAGTTTTGGAGAAGGCGGCGACGGTTTCGTACCCGGGGAAGGTGTCGGGGCCGTTATTCTTAAACCGCTTAAAGATGCCATACGTGATAATGATACTGTGTACGCCGTCATTAAAGGAACGGCAATTAATCATGGCGGAAAGACGAATGGCTATACGGTGCCTAATCCTGCCGCACAGGCGGATTTAATTCAAGGAGCTCTTAAAGCGGCCGGTTGGAGCGCCAGAAGTGTCAGCTTTATTGAAGCCCACGGCACGGGAACGCCGCTGGGTGACCCGATTGAAGTCCGAGGCCTGACCAAGGCGTTTAGAGCTTATACCGAAGATGTTTCATATTGCTCTCTCGGATCGATTAAATCTAACATCGGTCATCTCGAAGCGGCTGCGGGTATTGCCGGCCTGACAAAGATTATCTTACAAATGAAGTATAAAAAAATAGCCGCAACACTGCATGCTGAACGGGTGCATCCGGATCTTTATCTGGAAGAGACACCTTTTTGTCTTCAGCAGGAAACCGCCGACTGGATAAAACCCGCGAATGAAAAACATTCTGACAGCAAATATCCGCGGCGCGCGGGATTAAGTTCTTTCGGAGCGGGCGGGGCAAATGCTCATATCCTTGTGGAAGAGTATGAGTCTGCTGCTGACTGTCATACGGATTGTGAGGAAAGTGAGGAACTTATCGTACTCTCAGCCAAGCATTCACTGAGTTTACGGGAATCGGCAAAACAGCTGGAGGAATATCTTCAAAAGGCCCGTCATAAGCAGGACGAGTTTTTGCAGCAAGCGGGAACAAACAAGCCGCTTCACCTTTCTGATATTGCGTATACCCTACTTGAAGGGCGTGAAGCCATGCCGGAAAGGCTTGCTGTCATTTCAAATAATATCGATGATCTGATGTTGAAATTAAATCACTTTTATAATGGAATTGACGATCACGAAATATTTAGAGGGAAAAAACCGAATCATAAACGCAGACAGCAGCAATCGGATCTTCCGCTCAAATCCGGCAGAACCACATTAGCCGAAATGGCTGAATTCTGGGTATCAGGAGGCAATTTAAGCTGGGAAGATTTCCGCACCGGCAGAAAACCGGCGAAAATTGCGCTGCCGACTTACCCTTTCTTAAAAAACAGACTGTGGGTGTCAAATAAGGCGCAAACAAAATCAGCAGCCGGTACAGCTCCTTTATTTGATTTTTCTGCAGGTGAGTGCCGATTTTATAAAACGCTTTCTGATTCTGAATATTATTTAAAAGATCATGTTGTGCATGGGAATATGGTTCTGCCCGGAGCGGCAATCATCGAAGCGGCCAGAGAAGCGGGAGAGAGGCTGTACGGAAAATCAGTCATAAAACTGAGTCAGGTTGTATGGCCGGTTCCAATAATCGTTGAAAAAGAAAAGACGATAATGATAGATCTGCTGCCGAATCAAAAAGACGGCAGATTTGTGGTGAAAACCGATATGCAAACTGAAGCGGCAGTTCATTGCCAAGGAAACATTATCACATGCGGAGATAATGATGCCTCTCATACAGAGCATTTTCAATTGGACAGCTGGTTAACCGGACAGAAGAGATTAATCAGCGGCGCTGAGTGTTATAGGACCTTCCGGCAGAGCGGTTTGGACTATGGAGCCAGTTTTCAGGTAATAAAACAGCTGTTTATCCATGAAAATGCTGTTCTTGCACGAATATCACTTCCTGAGAGCATTCATAAAAAATCCGGCACACTGCTGGAACCGTGTTTATTGGATGGCATTTTTCAATCCACAACCGGGTTTATGTCCGGTCAAGAAGGGGATCACACCGCATATTTGCCTTTTGAATTAGGTGAGCTGGAGATTCTTCACGCACCTTCGGCAAACGGCTATGCTTACATTACAGCTGCCGATGAAAGACAACATGATGATGTCAAAAGGTTTCATATACTATTTATGGATGAAAACGGATCTGTAAGTCTTAAAATAAAAAACTTAGCGTTGAAGGCATTAAAGGCTGCACCGCCGACTCAGGGTGAGCGGCATTCAGTTAAGTATTACACTGACATGTGGAAGCGGGCCCCTCTGCTTCATCAGCCTGAAGCCAGCGGTTTAAACAGCTGCCTTGTGATTTCACTCCGTCAGGATATATCAGAACCGCTGATCCGCCAGGCATATAAAGATATCGGCTTGAACATGATCTTTGTCCGCCATGGCAGCAGTTTTCAAGAAAAAGAAGCTGATTCCTTTGAATTGAACAGCGTCAAACTTGACGGCTATCAGAAATTGCTGGCGATTCTTAAAGAAAGACAAGTGACAATTGACCGCGTCATTTTAATCGGGATGAGCCCTGAAACGGGAATTGAGCATAACATTCGTGAAAAACTGGAAGAGGCTGTTTTGCCGGTTTTCAATGTAACGAAAGCTCTGCTAGCAACAATCCCAAGACATAAAATCCTGATATCACATGTATTTTTCACAAGGGAAAATCAAATCTTACCTTATCAAATGGCAATCAGCGGCTTTTTTAGGTCGCTTCATTTAGAACATCCTATGTTGTCCGGTAAAAATATTGAAATACACAGCGACGAAATTCAGTTACAGCTGAACGCCGGTCTGCCTGAATTAAAAAACCTTGTGAAAGAAACAGTCATCAGCGATGATACTTCTTCAGAAATCAGATACAGAGATGGAATCAGGCAGGTAAAGCACTCTGCAGAAATTGAAAGTGCCGAGCCCCCCAAAAAGATGGAAGTAAAAGAAGGGGGAGTTTACCTCATTACAGGAGGAACGGGCGGTCTGGGACTGATTTTCGCCAAACATCTTGTGCGAAAAGGGAGAATAAAACTTGTCCTTATCGGCAGGTCAGAGCTTTCTGAGGAAGCCATAAGCAATGTAAAAGAGCTCGAAAAAAACGGATCAGAAGTTTTTTATGTAAGAACCGATATTTCTGATAAGGAAAATGTCAATAACCTGATAAAACTCGTCAAAAACAAATTAGGTCCTGTTAAAGGAATTATTCACAGCGCCGGTGTGATAAAAGATTCATTACTTATCAATAAGCGTGAAGAGGATCTCGATTCAGTCTTGGCCAGCAAGGTTTACGGAACGATATGGCTTGACCGGTATACAGACAGAGAACCTCTGGACTTTTTTGTAATGTTTTCATCTATCAGCGCAATAATAGGGAACGCGGGACAAACTGATTATGCTTATGCAAACCGGTTTATGGATTATTTTGCGGAAATGAGAGCGGCGGAAAATAAACCTGGACAAACAGTCTCGATTAATTGGCCTTTATGGAAAGAAGGCGGTATGCAAGTTGACATTCATTCAGAGAAGTTCCTTTATGACCGTTTCGGAATGCTGCCTCTGGAAAAACGGGAAGGCCTTGCAGCATTTGATCAAGCAATGACAGGGTGTGAACATCAAATAATGGTATTTAGCGGTAATGAATTAAAGCTGGAACGAATGATAACGATTGACAGCGGAAAAAGTGACCCGGCAATTGCCGACGAAAATCACGAACCGAAAGAGCTGTCAATAACTGAATCTTTAAAAAGCACTTTGACGCGCATCATTACCGGCGTATTAAAAATTGAAGAACGGGAATTTGATTTTGAACTGCCGATAAGTGAATACGGATTTGATTCAATTATGTTTACAATGCTGGGCAACGAATTAAACGAAACATTAGGAATATCAATGATGCCGTCAGATTTTTTCGGCCTTACTGATTTTAATGAACTTCTTGAGTTTTTAAAGAGTGAGTATTCCGAGGAGCTTCATCTCTGCGGTTCTTTTTCTTCAGATGAATCTGCGGCGAAAGACAGGAGAGAAAATCTGATTGAGGGCATCGCAAAGATGATGTCAAGTATTTTGAAGATTGACAGAAAGGAAATAGAAGAAGAGACTTCATTCGGCGAGTACGGATTTGATTCTATTACGTTTACCAGACTCGGAAATGAAATCAATCAACAATATGGTACGGAATTATTGCCGTCCATTTTCTTTGAATGCAATTCACTGGCTGAACTGACTGATTATGTAATCGAGCAATACGGAGAAATCCTTTTTGCTGAGACAGAATCTTTTTCTGCAGCTGACGAAAAAACATTGTACAGCACGCCTCCGCCGGAATCTTATGAACATTCCCCTGAGCCTGAAAACAAAACTAGGCAAGAGGAAAGACATATGAATGAGCCGGTTGCAATAGTGGGAATAAGCGGCCGTTTCCCCCAAACAGATTCGCTGGAAGAATTTTGGGAAGGGATTGAAAAAGGGCGGGATATGATTACAGACATTCCTGAAGACCGTTGGAACTGGAAAGAGTTTGACGGCGATCCGATCAGGGACGTCAATAGAACAAAAATAAAAAAAGGCGGATTTATCAAAGGTGCGGACAGTTTTGATCCGTTGTTTTTCGGGATTTCTCCCGCCGAAGCAGAATTAATGGATCCCCAGCAAAGAATTTTTATGGAGACTGTATGGAAAACAATAGAAGATGCGGGCTATAAGCCATCTGATTTGGCAGGGACGAAAACCGCGGTGTTTGCAGGGGTCGCCACAACGGATTATGCTGAACGTCTGAATGAAAATGGCGTCTCTGTTCAGGCGCAGACCGCAACCGGTTTGAATCATTGTATATTGGCAAATCGTATTTCTTACCAGCTGAACCTGACGGGTCCGAGCGAACCGATTGACACTGCCTGTTCAAGTTCGTTAGTTGCGCTTCATCGTGCGGCTGAGGGAATTCAAAGAGGCGATTTTGAAATGGCGATTGCAGGCGGTGTGCATATTATGACAAGCCCTACTCTGTTTATAGCTTTTGATAAAGCAGGTATGCTTTCCAAAGACGGAAAGTGCAAAACGTTTGATAAAAGCGCTGATGGCTATGTAAGGAGTGAAGGGGCGGCTGCAGTATTGCTTAAGCCGCTCAGCAAAGCACAGGCAGACGGTGATCATATATATGGTTTGATTAAAGGGTCAGCTGTAAATCACGGCGGCCGCGCCAATTCTTTGACAGCTCCGAATCCGAACGCACAGGCGGACTTATTAACCGAAGCTTGGCGGAAGGCGGGGGTCAGCCCTGCCACTGCGGGATATATAGAAGCGCATGGCACAGGGACAAGTCTTGGCGATCCGATTGAAGTGAACAGCATCATAAAGGCATTTAAAACGTTATATCAAGAATGGGACATTCCCTTTGCGAAACAGAAATGCTGCGGAATCGGATCTGTGAAAACAAACATCGGCCATCTCGAAACCGCTGCCGGAATAGCCGGAGTGCTGAAAGTGTTACTGGCTTTTAAATATCGCAAACTTCCGGGACTCGCCCATTTTTCAGAACTCAATCCATACATCAAACTGGAAAATACGCCATTTTATATCACAGAAACCGCTCAAAAGTGGAATCCGATAAAAGATGAAGAGAACAACGATCTGCCGAGGAGAGCAGGTGTCAGCTCATTCGGATTCGGCGGTGTGAACGCGCATATTGTTTTAGAGGAATATAGGGAACCTCAAAAAGAAGTGCCGGAAAACAACGGTAACACACATATTTTTGTTTTATCTGCGAAAACCAAAGATCAATTACTTGAGTATATCCGGCTTATGCTTCAGTACTTGGATCGCGTGATTGCCGGTGAAATGACCGTTAATGCCAGTGACATGGAATTTACATTGCAAAGCGGCCGGGAAGCAATGAACGAAAGAATTGCCGTATGTGCAGCGAGTCTGACTGAGCTGAGAGATAAATACGTCAGCTTTCTTGATGACAGCAAGGTGCAAAAAGGCGTATTTATAAGCGAAAACACAGAAGAGCGCACAGCTGTTTCTGAATATATGATTGAGGAGGCTCTTCAAAGCGGAAAAGAGGAGCTGCTCGCACAATGGTGGGCCAATGGAGCCGAGTTTGAATGGAAGACAATCGGCAATAAGAAATTGAATAGAGTGCCGCTGCCAACTTATCCGTTTGCAAAAGAGAGTTATTGGTTTACTCCGAAAAAGAACAAAAGCGAGGTTAATAGCAAAAGTCTTCACCCATTAATCAGCGAGAATGTCTCAACATTAAAGAAACAAGCATTTAAAACTGTTATTTCCGGAACTGAATTTTTCGTCACTGATCATCTTGTTTCAGGAGACTATGTGCTGCCAGGAGCCGCTTCGCTTGAAATGGCTCTTATTTGTGCGGAAATAAGCGGAGAAAGTAAAGTATATAAAATAAAAGACGTGATGTGGAACAGACCTATATTATATAAAGGAAAAACGCTGCACATTTATACCGACTTGGACATGAAACAAGATAAGTTGATCGTAACGATATGTAAAGAGGGTCCGGATGGCGTGCAGCAAATCTGCACACAAAGTGAAACAGTATTCGGAGACATAAACAGCAATCCTGAGTATGTCGATATTGATAAGTTCATACGCAGCAGTAAGGATGCCATAACCCGGGAAGAGTGTTATCACCGCTTCAGTCGTATGGGCCTGACATATCATAGCAGTTTTCAAACGTTGAAAGCCGTATACCGCAGTGATATGGAGTTAATGGCAGAATTGGAGCTTCCGGCACATTTAGCGAACGGGTTTTCACATTTTACACTCCATCCTTCATTAATTGACGGCGGTTTTCAAGCGGCTGCATTTTTGTTAAGAGATAATGAGAAAGAGGGCTTATTTGTTCCTTATTCACTTAGAGAGCTTCACATTAAGAGGGCGCTTACTGCCCGATGCCATGTTTCGGTGAAAGAAACCGGTTTTTATACGTATAACATTGATTTTATTAACGAGAGCGGCGAAATAGCCGTGAGCATGAAAGACTTTTCTGTCAGAAAAGTGACCGGGGGAGAATTAACCGCAGGACGTAAAAATGAAGATCAGGAAATTCTCTTCTTATTAGAACAATTGAAAAACGGTGAACTTTCTGCTGACCAAGTTTATCAGCTGCTGGAGGGAAAATAGTGCAGATCAAACAAATACTTTCCTTAATTGAAGAACAGCAAATGTCTCCTGATGCAGGACTGGAGCTAATTCGCACTTACAGAAAAGAACAAATGGAAAAAAAGGCGGAGCAAGCTCCGTCCCCAACCATTTTTTTTAAGAACGATTGGGTAAGGACAAATAACATTGATATGCCGAATCAGCAGGCACCGGGGAATATGCTGATTTTTGATCAGGATAACCGTCTTTTTCAGCATGCCGAGATGATGAATGGAGATCATAACCGTGTCATTCTCGTAACGCCCGATTCTGATTATAGAATTGAACGGAATAGATACACAATCAATCCTTCTGATGAAAGTCATGTCGAAATGCTGCTGTCTGATTTGGCTGAAAACGGATTTACACCTGATGTCGTGCTTTATTTATGGAACGGAGAAATCAGAGAATTCACTGAAGAATCCGTTAATGAAACTCTTTGCAGAGGGATAAACTCGCTCTTTTTATTATCAAAAGCTTTAATGCGGAGAAACGAACCTGTTACGTTATTGCATATTTATTGGACAAGGGGTCTGAATCAGCCGTTTCATGAAGCTGTCGGAGGTTTTATGAAAACGTTAAACATGGAAAGCTCCAAGCTTAAAGCGAAAACCATACAGATTCGCCATGAGCATTCTGACATAAATCCTCCGGTTTCCGAGATATGGGATGCTGTAATCAGTGAAATGCAGCGCTTTCAAACGGATGAATGTGAGATTTTAATAGACTCACATACCCGTTATGTGAAAGGGCTGCAGCCTATTGATATTCCGGAACACGATCACGGATCTGTAACGTATCAAAAAGGCGGCATATATATGATTACCGGAGGAGCCGGAAAACTCGGGCTGCTGTTTGCGGAACACATCGCTAAAGAAAACCAAGCCGTGATTATACTTACAGGCCGTTCTTTTTTAACAGCTGATCAAAAAGAACGGATCAGTAAGCTTAATGAGAGCGGCTCTATTGTTGAATATCAGCGGACGGACATAACAGATCGAACAGAGGCAGAGCGATTCATTTTCGGCGTTAAACAGCGGTACGGCAGCATAAACGGGATCATTCATGCTGCCGGCATCCTTCGTGACTCATTTCTTGTAAATAAAAGTCTCAGTGATTTTACGGACGTACTGAAACCGAAAGTTTACGGAACAATCTGGCTGGATGAGCTGACAAAAGACGAAGATCTTGATTTTTTTGTTCTCTTTTCTTCTTTTTCCGCTTACGGAAATGCCGGCCAAAGTGACTATGCGTACGCAAATCATTTTATGGACAGTTTTGCAATGCTTCGATCTCAGCTCTCCCGAAACGGAAAAACCCTTTCAATCAATTGGCCGTTATTGAAAGATGGCGGGATGAGTCTCGACAGCAATGGAATCAACCAAATAAAAGAAAAATACGGAATGACTCCGATGCGAACTTCCTCTGTTCTGGAAGCGTTTCTGAAAATGCTGCGGTCTTCATTTACCAGCTTAATGCCTGCAGAAGGAGAGCGGGATAAAATGATAAAAGCGCTTTCGATTCAAAGAAACACAGCTGCAGCAGATCAAGATACACTCACGGCGGAACACGATGAAGAAGAGGAATATGCTGCGAAAGAAAAAGTCAATGACTATTTAATCAAGATCATCAGCGGTGTCTTGAAAATCCAAGCTCATAAAATAAATGCGAAAGACTCTTTTGAGAAATTCGGAATCAACTCACTTATGATCATGTCACTTATTTCAAAGCTTGAAGATACTTTCGGGGATCTTCCAAAAACAATCTTTTTTGAATATCAGAACATTGAAGAGCTTTCAAACTTCTTCCTAACATCTTTTAAAGAAAAAGTGCTTAAGGCCGCAGGGGCAGCTCCGGTAACAAGAGTGCCGAAGAAAAGAGAAAATCCGAGTAAAAAACAGCACCGGCAGCAGAAGGGTACACCTGCACCGAGCATGGTTCAGCCGGGTGAGGATATTGCCATTATCGGTGTGAGCGGAAGATATCCGAATTCCGATACTCTTGAGGAGTTCTGGGAAAACATTGCCGGAGGGAAAAACTGTATTATTGAAATCCCCGAGGAACGTTGGGATTTCAGATCGATTTACAGTCCCGACAGAATGGAGAAGGGGAAAATCAACAGTAAGTGGGGCGGTTTTATCAGCGGTGTTGATCAATTCGATCCGCTGTTTTTCCATATTTCTCATAAAGAAGCTGAGCTGATGGACCCTCAGGAGCGAATTTTTCTCGAAACCTCCTGGCATACGTTTGAAGATTCAGGATATACAAAAGAGAAGCTTAACGGTATGAAAGCCGGTGTGTTTGTCGGAGCCATGTACGGACAATATCAATTATTCGGCGCAGAAGAAACTGCGCGGGGCAATCCGATTGCGCTCAGTTCCTTCTTTTCATCTATTGCGAACAGGGTTTCATACTTTTTTAATCTCTCCGGCCCGAGCATTGCACTGGATACGATGTGTTCATCATCGCTGACGGCCATTCACTTGGCATGTGAGAGCATTAAAAGAGGGGAAAGTGAAATTGCGCTTGCGGGCGGCGTTAATGTGTCCATACACCCCAGCAAATACCTTTGGCTGAGTCAAGGTAATTTTGTTTCCACCGAAGGATTGTGCAGAAGTTTCGGAGAGGGCGGAGACGGCTATGTCCCGGGAGAAGGTTCGGGAGCCGTCCTGTTGAAACCTCTGGAAAAAGCAATTGCTGATCAGGATCATATATACGGAGTGATTAAAGGAACATCTGTAAATCATGGCGGAAAAACCAATGGATTTACGGTTCCGAATCCGAATGCACAAGCTGAGCTGATTGCTGAAAATTTCAAGAAATCGGGCATCAGTCCGCGATCCGTCAGCTACTTGGAAGCACACGGAACGGGTACTTCGCTCGGAGATCCGATTGAGATCGCAGGATTGACAAAAGCTTTTGAGAAATTTACGGACGATAAACAATTTTGTGCCATAGGTTCAGTGAAGTCTAATATCGGACATTTGGAGTCTGCTGCAGGTATAGCAGCCCTTACAAAAGTTCTTTTACAATTTAAGCACCAGAAATTGGCGCCATCCATTCACTCGGAACAGCTGAACCAAAATATCCGATTTGAAAAGACGCCTTTTTACGTTCAGCAGAAAGAAGAAGAGTGGCGGAAAGAATCAGGCGCCTCCAACAGGAGAGCAGCAATCAGTTCGTTCGGAGCGGGAGGAGCAAATGCCCATGTCATTGTGGAAGAATATCAAAACCATGCGGACACACAAACAATAAGCGGTCCGTTTGCCGCAGTTCTCTCTGCCAAAAATGAAGACAGACTGAAAGAATACGCTCGGCGCCTTCTGCAATTCACAGAGCGGGAGACAAAGGCCTCGGCAGCTGATATCGCTTTTACATTGCAGACATGCAGGGAACCGATGGAAGACAGACTTGCTGTTGTAGCTTCCGATTTGCCGGAACTTAAGGAGAAGCTGAGAACTTTCTGTACTGAAGGAACAATTGGAGAGGGCGTATACAAAGGCAATGTTACGAAAGATTTTGATAAAGTCTTTATCTTTCATGATCAAAAGATGAAAGATAAATTCCTCGAGGCGATGATGGAGACAAAGGACTTGAATCTTCTTGCAAAATTATGGTCTTTCGGGGCTGATATTCAATGGAGAGAGTTATATGAAGAATATACCCCGCAAAAGGTCAAGCTTCCTTTATATCCATTTGCTGAGGAGTCTTACTGGGTGCCTGGAAGCCAAAGTGCAGTATTTCCGGAAATATTGCCGCAGCAGTCTTCACTGCACCCGCTTCTGGATTCGAATGAATCTACTCTGGAACAGCAGTTTTTTAAAACGACATTAAGAGACAAAGAGATTTGGTTAAAAGACCACATTGTAAAAAACAAGAGCATTCTCCCGGCAGCTGCTTTTCTTGAAATGGCATGCGCAGCGGGAACGCGGTCATATCGAAAGAAAAAGGTCACTTGTTTAAAAAACGTGATATTTGCCAGACCGGCCATGCTTTTGCAAGAGAGCCTGACCATTTACACTCACATTTCCGTAAAAGACGGCAGCATATTATTTAACATGTCACCTGACGAGGATGCTGCTGTAAGGACTGGATTTGTGACGGGGGAATTAGATTATGATCATCATTACAGTGATGATGATATAGAGAACATCGACAGACAAGAAATGATGAACAGAAGTGCTTTTGTCCGTGAACAAGATGAATGTTATGAGTATTTTCGGGAAAACGGGTTCCTGTATGGGCGCGCTTTTCAGCCGATTCAACGTTTATGGGGCGGCGGAACGGAAGCGGTTGCACACTTATTGCTGCCAAAAGAAGCCGCATATGCTCTTGAAAATTATACATTGCATCCGTCTTTAATTGATGGGGCTCTGCAATCTTTGTTCGGCATTACGGACGGAAGGGAAGAGGCATCTGTTTATGTTCCTTTTTCAATAGGAGAGATTACGATTCGGAAAAAAGTTTCAGCAGAATGCTGGGCTTATGCGCGTAAAACAGGCCAAAAAGGTCAATCCGAGCTTATTTACGATATTCAGCTGCTTAATGAACACGGAGAGAGACTTGCAGGTTTAAAGGATGTAACCATTCGTAAAAAAGAAACGTTTTCCGCGGAGGCACAGAATCATGCAACAGCGGATTCCAATGGAAAGAACGAGAGAGTAAAAGAGCTCCTCAGACAATTAAAAGCGGGCGAACTGACTGCGGAGGAAGCAGATTATGCGCTGGAGCGTATGCAGGATTAGTTTATCATTTTGCGGCAGTGCCATTTGTAAAGGGGATGAAGATTTTTATGAAAGAAGCCCGTCATATTAGAAAAAAAGTACTTTCTGACATAGAAAGCGGCATTATTTCTTTGGAAGAAGGAGTAAAGCGGATCCAGCAGCTTGGTTCTCATTCCGCAGGGGTTAACGGACAGTCGATATATTATCAGACGGTCTGGCAGCGGACAGATCTCAGCATTCACGTAAAAGGCGGCCGACGTGAGGGCAGCCTTTTATTATTTGATAAAAATGAAGATGTGAGTAAAGAACTTGCTGCATTGCATGATACAAGGGTTATTTTGGTTAAGCCGGGGAAAGAGTTTCGAAAAACCGGGGACGGTGTGTTTGAAATCGACCCCCGCTCTGAAAGAGATTACATAAACCTGTTAGGATGGCTTATAGAAGAAGAGAAGTCAGATATACGGGAAGCGGTGCATTTATGGTCAGACATGCCATTTGAAAAGACAGAGAGAGCGATTCGTGAACAATGCGACAGCGGAGTCTATTCTTTGTTTTTACTGCAACAGGCGCTCTTCAAAAATAACTGCCGCAAACCGATCAAGCTGTTATATGGATATTTTTCGCATCTTTCCGGAGAACAGCCTCTTTACGCGGCGGCAAGCGGATTTTTGCGGACATTGCAGCTGGAAAATCCGTTAATCTCAGCAAAAAGCATTGAAATGGAGCAGTCAATAGCTGCCGTTCACGCAGCTGATATCATACGCAATGAGCTGAGTGATTTCCAGCCTTCAGATGTAGAGATCCGTTATAAAGACATGCAGCGTTATGTCAAACAGCTCAAAACGTATGAACCCGAAAAAAATTCCGGAAGCGGCGATGTGCCGCTGAGAGAAAATGGAGTATATATTATCGCGGGCGGAGCGGGCGGATTAGGATTTACCTTTGCAGAATATTTGGCTTTTCAAACAAAATGCTGCCTTGTTTTAACGGGGAGATCTCCGCTTTCAGATCATATAAGAAAACAGCTGAGACGATTAGAGGATGCCGGTTCTTCAGCTGTTTATGTTCAGGCTGATATTACCAATAAGGAAGAAGCCGAATATGTAGTCAAAAAAGCCAAAACTTCTTATGGAAAAGTAAACGGGGTCATTCAGGGCGCGGGAATCATCCGTGACTCTTTCCTTCTTAACAAGTCACGAGAGGAATTCGATCAGGTAATCAGACCGAAAGTATTGGGTACGATGTGGCTGAATGATGCTGTTGAGAAAGAAAATCCTGACTTTTTCATTTGCTTCTCCTCTACTTCCGCAGTGTTGGGAAATGTCGGGCAATCTGATTACGCGTTTGGAAACAGTTATATGGATCATTTCATGAATATGCGTTCTGCCCAGCATTCTGATACGATTTCTCTCTCTCTGAACTGGCCGCTGTGGAAAGAAGTCGGCATGCAAGTGGATGAGCGAACGGTAGAGACAATGAAAAAGGCGGGTTTTTATCCTTTAGAAAAAGAAGAAGGTAAAGAAGCGTTTGCAGTCGCATTGTCCTCCGGTTTTTCGCAATTTACTGTATTTTACGGAGATGAGCAAATTGACAATCATGTTCATCAATTATATGAACGAAAAGACAATATTCAGGCAGATGAAGGAACAGGGAGAAATATCGAATCATTTGATTCAGAGAAACTGACAGCTGAAACATCTGATTTTATTATAAAAATGATTGCTGCAGAATTCAGGATGCCTGCGGACAAAATAGATGCAGAAGAGGCATTGGAAAAATACGGACTTGATTCCGTTATGATTATCAATATGACGAATGAGCTTGAAAAACATTTCGGCGCGCTCTCAAAAACGCTGTTATTCGAATATCAGACTGCGGCAGAATTGTCACAGTATTTCGTTGAGGAGCACAGGGATACTCTTCTTCATAAACTCAGGTTAGGAGAAAACAGGAGCAGCATCCCATCTCAGAAGAAAAAAGACAATAAACAGACAGCCGAAGTTAACGGGAAACAGAAAATCCAGATGAAAAATCAGGTGCAGCAGGAGAAGTATCATGACAATGATATCGCGATTATCGGTATCAGCGGACGTTACCCGATGGCAAATGATCTTGATACTCTGTGGGAAAACTTATTGAACGGTAAAGACTGTATAACTGAGATACCTAAGGATCGGTGGGATTCGGGGCTGCACTATCAGCCCGCAGCGGGCGATGAAGTAAAAAACCAAAGCAAATGGGGGGGATTTATTGACGATGTGTATCATTTTGATCCGTTGTTCTTTAATATTTCTCCTGCCGAAGCTGAATTAATTGATCCGCAGGAGAGACTGTTTTTAGAGACGGTTTGGCACACCATAGAAGATGCGGGGTACGCAAAGAAAACGCTTGAAAGAAAAAACGTCGGTGTTTTTGCAGGGGTTATGTACGGCCAATATCAGCTGTACAGCGTTGGTCACGAAGCGGCCGTTTCTTCCTCATATGCATCAATCGCCAACCGGGTATCCTACTTCTTTAATTTCAGCGGGCCAAGTATTGCTTTGGACACGATGTGTTCCTCATCATTAACGGCTGTTCATTTTGCCTGTGAAAGTTTAATCAGGAATGAATGTGAAATTGCAATTGCAGGAGGCGTCAATTTATCCATTCATCCTCATAAATATGAACTCCTGACTCAAGGCGGATTTTTATCCAGTGATGGCCGATGCAGAAGCTTCGGTTCAGGAGGAGACGGCTATGTGCCGGGAGAAGGGACAGGTGCCGTGCTGCTGAAACCCGTAAAAAAGGCTATTGCCGACGGTGATCAGATTTATTCAGTTATTAAGGCAACAGCCATCAACCACGGTGCTAAGACGAATGGATATACCGTGCCGAATCCCAAAGCTCAAAGTGAGGTCATTACGAGAGCCTTAAAAAAAGGGTTTATTGATCCAAAAAGCATCAGCTATATAGAGGCTCACGGAACAGGCACCGCGTTAGGAGATCCGATTGAAATCACCGGTCTGACCAAAGCATTTTCAGGTGCCGAACGTGATAAGAAGACATGCGCGATCGGGTCGATTAAATCAAATATCGGACATCTTGAGGCTGCTGCAGGCATAGCGGGCATTACGAAAGTTATTCTTCAAATGAAACATAAAACAATTGTTCCGTCACTGACTCATTCTGCTGAATTGAATGAAAATATACCGTTTCAAAAAACACCTTTTTATGTACCGGACAGTGCCGAAAAATGGGAGTCATCCGTTCCCAGGCGTGCCGGAATCAGTTCTTTCGGGGCAGGAGGAGCTAATGCCCATGTTATTTTAGAAGAATTTGCGGATGAAGCTATCTCTCCTCTCGCGGCTGAAGAACCTGAACAGCTTTTATTTGTTTTTTCTGCAAAAAATGCCGACAGGCTGGCAGAATATGCAAAACGCGCAAAAGAACATATAGCAGCCAGAGATTATCCATTAGAAACACTTAGAAATACAGCATTTACTTTACAAACCGGCAGAGAAGAAATGCCGCACAGATTGGCTGTTATCGCCTCTACAAAAGATGAATTGCTTAAAGGACTGACAGATTATACTCTCGGAAACGCGATGGATCATATTTTTACAAGCGGCAAAGACACAACAGCAGCTCAAAGGATGAACAAAGCTGAGATTGAAGAAGCAGCCGCAAACAGGGATCTTGTGAAGATTGCTGAATACTGGGTTGGCGGTAACGGAGTAGATTGGCCGTCACTTTATAAAGATGTCACTTTGAGACGGATTTCAGCACCCGGATATCCATTTGCCAAAGAGCTATGCAGAATAGATGTGCAAAATACGGGAAGCCGCCGGATGAACGTAAATAACGATCTGCATCCTTACATTTCATGCAATATATCTGATTTTAAAGCACAGAAGTTTCTTATCAATGTAAGCGATACCGGTTTGTATATAAAAACAAAGTATCAAGACAAGGAAATGTTTCCGTTTCTCAGCCAGATTGAAATGGCGAGAGCTGCCGGAGCGATGGCTTCAGGGAATCCGATTATTAAATTAACAGAGCTCTCCTTTAGAGAACCGATGTTACAAAGCGGAAGCAATGAGCAGATCCGGATTGTATTAACCCCGGATAATCAGGGTGCATCGTATTCTATAGAAAAACAGAGCGACTCATCCATTTATTCCTCAGGGCGGCTCGAATTAGAAGGCGGGGCGTACGAGAACGGAAATATTCATCTTGAGCCGTTCCTGTCTCAGCATGCAGACCGCATACCGTACGAAGCGTTTTATCAGCGGCTTGCCGAATTCGGATACAGCTGCAGTGACAGTCTTAAAGCGGCAGAGCACTGCGTCAGCAGGAACGGACAGGTGCTTTTAAAGATAAAAGCAAAGGCCGGGCCGAAAGGGTGCATAATCAAACCGGAAGTTATTGAGAGCGTATATCAAGCCGTCATATACCTTGCGGGGGAAAATGCCGGAGAGCTCCCGGAACACATTAAAGAATGTACGATTTTTGATCATGAGACTGAACCCGTTTATGTATATGCGGAACAAACTGGAGAAAGCGATTCGGCTTATGATGTGTATGTATTAGACAATGCCGGCGGGATTTTGATGGAACTGAACGGGCTGGTTTTTGGCGAAAAGCCTAATAAAAATGTGCGTTTTTATGAGCATAAGTGGGATCAAAAAAACCCTCTGATTGAAATCAAAGATAGGGAGCCAAAAACAATTCTGGTCTTTGCAAAAGATGAAGCATTAGCTGAAGCTCTGAAAAATCAATCAGACAGCCGTGTCATTCTCGTCACGCCGGATCAGCGGCAGACCGATCAAAATCTGCTGACATTCTGTGTAAACCCGGAAGTGACGTCAGATTACATTCGTTTATTCGAAGAATTGGAGAAAAAGGGGTTTGCTCCTGATGTCATCTTACACACGGGAGAAACATTTTACGCGGGTGACCACCTTCTCAGCGGCCTGGAATCAATTTTTTATTTATTAAAAGCCCTGAGCGCCCGCAGTGACGCCTCTCTTTATCTTCATTCTTTGCTTCTTGTTCACTCTTTTAAAGAAGGCGTGAATGATCCGTATACGGGCGCTCTTGCAGGCTGTTTAAAAACGGCAAATATGTTGGTGCCATCCGCAGAGAATGTGAAGTCAATCGGTTTTTCAGAATGTATATCAATTGAAAAAAGGGCTGAATTTTGTCTTAACGAAATGGTTTCAGGCATGGAACAGCAGGCGGAAGAAGTTAAATATATAAATGACAAGAGGTATGTTAAGACATTAAAGGAGTATGTATTCAATCATACAGAGCACTCTCATCAGCTGAAACAGAAAGGGGTTTACCTCATAACGGGCGGTTTGGGCGGTCTGGGCCTGATTTTCGCAAAATATTTAGCCTCTCAGTATCAAGCAAAATTAGTATTGACGGGAAGGTCACCGTTAACTGCTGATAAACGCCATAACATTGACCGGCTGCAGGCGCTTGGAGGAGATGCTGTATATTATCAAGCTGATGCCGCAGATCAAAAGACGATGGGACGGGTCATAGGAGAAACGAAACGGACTTGGGGCTCCATTCAAGGTGTTATTCATTCAGCTGGTCATGCCGATGATCGGTTATTTACAGAGATGAATCTGACTGATTTTTCAGAAGGCATGACTGCTAAAATTGAAGGAACGGTATGCTTAGATGAATTAACGAAAGATGAGCCGCTTGATTTCTTTATCGTATTTTCTTCTATTTCTTCGGTCTTCGGAGATTTTGGACAGGTTAATTATGCGTTGGGCAATTATTTTCAAGATCAATATATAAATTGGAGATTCGAACAGAGCCGCCGGCAAGAGAGACAAGGCAAGAGCATTTCGATTAACTGGCCGTTGTGGCGTAAAGGCGGAATGCATTTAAACAAAGAAGCTGAAGAAGCATATCTTTCCGCATCCGGGTTTGATTATTTGGAAACGGAAGAAGGGATAGCGGCTTTTGAGACGATTTTGGCAAGTGACTGCCCGCAAATTTCGGTTGTTACCGGGGATGCCGGAACAACACCAGCAAAAAAAGATCTGCCGCATCAAAAAGTAAATACGCTTCCGGTTCGTCAAGAGGAAATTTCTTATACAGCACCGGTGTCTGCAGACAATGTCCTGGAAGAACTGAAGCAAATGGTATCGGAATTATTGAAAATTAACATTGAACAGCTGGATACGGCAGAGAATTTCGGCAATCTCGGCTTTGATTCTATCAGTTTGAAAACATTAGCTGTCCGACTGAATAAAAAATACAAGCTTAAGCTGACACCTGCCGTTTTCTTTACTTACAGCCATATTAAGTCTCTTTCAGAATTTCTAAACAGTGAACTGCGTACTGTTGCAAAAGGGAATACGGATGCAGAAAAAAACATTTCTGAAAAAAGGAAAGTGCACGCCGAGAAAACCACCGGGAAAACCGTGAAGCCGCCGCGAAGTTTTCCGTTTGAAAAAAAGACAACAAGACAGGCTGACCATCATCCAGAGAAGCAGCCAGTTGCCATTATCGGGATGAGTTGTGTTTTTCCGGGAGCAAAAAATGCAGATGAGTTCTGGATCAATTTAATCAATGAAAAAGATTTGATTCAGGAAATTCCCCCGGATCGCTGGGATTGGAAAAAATACGCCGAAGGCAAAGGAAGCAGCGAAGTACATTCGAAATGGGGCGGCTTTATCACAGATGCCGATAAATTTGATGAGGCGTTTTTCAATATTAATCCGCGGGAAGCAGAACTCATGGATCCTCAGCACAGAATTTATTTGCAGGAAACCTGGAAAGCGATAGAAGATGCGGGTTACAAAGCTTCAAAGCTGTCTGGCAAAAATATCGGGGTGTTTACGGGCATTCAATTTAATGATTACCGCCAGCTGCTGATGAGGCATTCGGACGGGGCGCATGCGTTTGCGGGAACCGGAAACAGCCAGGCGCTCATCAGCAATCGTGTATCCCACTATTTTAATTTCAGAGGTCCGAGTGAGTCCATTGATACAGCCTGCTCAAGCAGTCTTGTAGCAATCCACAGAGCTGTGCGCTCGATTCAAAATGGTGAAAGTGAGCTGGCGGTAGCAGGCGGGGTTTCGCTGCTCTTAGATCCAGTCACGCATATGTATACTGATAAACTCGGTATTTTGTCTAGGGATGGCCGGTGTAAGACGTTTGATAAACTTGCCGACGGTTATGTCCGCGGTGAAGGTGCAGCTGTTCTGTTATTGAAACCATTGCAAGCGGCAATGAATGACAGAGACAATATTTACGGAGTTCTGAGAGGAACCGGAGAAAATCACGGAGGAAGATCTGCTTCATTGACCGCTCCGAACCCGGAAGCTCAGGCAGAACTGTTAACGTCTGTTTACAAAAATGCCGATATTCCTGTTGATACGATATCTTATATTGAAGCACACGGAACCGGGACAGAACTGGGAGATCCGATTGAGATTGAAGGCTTGAAAAAAGCGTTTGGATCTTTTGAGCCGCATTCAGGAAAGAATCATGATCAATATTGCGGCATCGGTTCAGTAAAAACGAATATCGGTCATTTAGAGCCCGCCTCTGGAATGCCGGGGCTGATTAAAGTATTACTATCCATGAAGTATAAAACACTGCCTGCCACACTACATGTCAAGGAACTGAACCCTTACATTCAATTAAGCGGAACGCCGTTTCATATTGTCAATAAAACTATGAAGTGGGCCAGATTAATAGATCGAAAAGGAAATGAAATTCCGCGCCGCGCGGGAGTCAGTTCCTTTGGATTCGGCGGGGCAAATGCTCATGTCATCGTGGAAGAATTTGAATACGGCCAAGATAAAGCAGTAACTGCCAAGCGGGAACAAATCATTGTTCTATCGGCCAAAACAAAGGAAAGGCTGATGGTTAAAGCCAAAGAGTTAACAACGTTTTTACATGAAGAACTATCAGTTCAATTCAGTCAGCAAGAGGTGCAGGAACGTGATTTGCAAGAGGCGGTTCGGGAAGCGGCAGCGGGTATCCTGCGTTTAGATACCGCAGATATAGATGCAAAGACACCTCTTTCTGAATTCGGATTTGATCCGTTGGCTTATTCCGAATTAATCTCTTATATAAACCAAATGTACGGCACAGAAATATCACTAGACATATTTCAGGAATTAATGACCCTGAGCGAGCTGTGCCGCTATATCAGCAGCATCCGGAATCGATCAGCTGATAAACCGCATAACGGCAATTTTAGAGAAAAGTCCGGAATCACTCTTGAAGAAATAGCATATACGCTGCAAACCGGAAGGGAACCATTTGAATGCCGCCTTGCGATCACTTGCTCGAATACCGGAGATCTTCTTGAAAAATTAAACGGTTACATCCAGGGGAGCAGGCTGCAAGGTGTTTATGAAGGAAATGTAACGGATTTTGATAGTCTGTACGCTCCTTTATTCGGCGGCCCCGAAGGTCATGCATATGTTCAATCACTGATTCAGCAAAACAAGCCGGCCAAACTGGCTCAGTTGTGGACGATCGGTTGTGAAATCAGCTGGGAAGACTTGTATGAGGAGGAACTCAAACCGGTTAAACTGTCTCTTCCTCTTTATCCTTTCAGCAAGAACAGACATTGGATTCATTTAAATAAAGATGAAGCGCAGAAGGCTGAGGCTTTCTCGGGTACTGAGCTTCACAACTCAAATAAAGATACAGCAGATGGAGAAATCATGTCGCTTCTTGAAAAAGCACAAACAGGTGAGATGAATACGAAAGAGACGTCAGAGCTGATAGAGGAGTTGCTTTTCCATGAATGAAAAAACGATGCAAATTGAGCAAATCGTGAAAAAGGTGAAAGAATGCAGCCTGACGCCTGAAGAAGGGCTGGAATTAATTAAGAGCTTGGGGAAAACCCATCTATATGAAATGGTATGGGATAGACATGAATTTAAAGGCAGTGAAAAATTCCCGCATACTAAAGAGCCAATTTTATTTTTTTGCGAAGACGACAGCATGTATACCGTAATGAAGAGGCAGCTTGAAGGCTATGAGGCACCTTTCATTTACGTGACTTCCGGCGAGCGTTTCGAAGATTGCCGGAACGGTCGTTTTACAATGAACTTTGCAAAAGGTGAGGATTATGATGCGTTATGCGGGGTTCTGCGTTCTCAAAATATAAGACCCCGCCATATTATTCATTTTTTGGCTGCCGGGCTCTTCAAAAATACAGAAGATGCAATGAGAAAGCAGCTCAATAAAAGTCTGTTTTCCTTGTTTCACATGTTTCAGGCCTTCATGGCGAACAAACTTTGTCCGAAAGCAGAAATTTTGTATCTGTATGAAAATGCCGAGGGCGAGGTTCAGCCGATTTATAACGCGGTTGAAAGTTTTCTTAAGACCGTACAGGCCGAAAATCCGAATTTCACATGTAAGGCTGCAGAGCTGAAATCAATGTTTGACGAGCCGTTTACAAAGCAGCATGTTGCAGATGTCATCTCTTTTGAATGGAACAATCAATGTAAGACGAACCACGTTACCTGTTATGAGCCGAGCCATTATTATAAAAGGCAGCTTCAAAGAGTAAAAAAAGAAGATGGGGAGAAACATAGTTTCAGTGTAAAAAAGAACGGTGTGTATTTAATTACGGGAGGAGCCGGCGGTCTCGGGTACCTGTTTGCGGAATATCTGGCGAAACAGGCAGAAGTCAAGCTGGTATTAACCGGCCGTTCCCCGGCCTCCCGTGAAACGGCGCAAAAATTGAGCGCTCTTGAAAATCTTGGCGCTGAAGCCTTATATGTCCCGGCAGATATTTCAAAGGAAAAAGAGACGGCCGCGTTAATGAAGCACATTAAGCAGACATTCGGAGAATTAAACGGAATTTTGCACAGCGCCGGACTTGTTAAGGATGCATTTATCATAAAAAAAACGAAAGAAAGCATAGAAGAAGTTATAGCGCCTAAAGTATTCGGAACCGTTTGGCTGGATAAAGCAGCTGAAGAAGAGCCTCTTGATTTCTTCGTTATGTTTTCGTCCCTTTCGGCCGTTCTGCCTAATGCGGGTCAAAGCGACTACGCCTTCGCTAACGGATATATGGACGGATTCACCCAGTATCGAAGCATTAAGGGACGTCCCGGGAAAACACTTTCTATTAATTGGCCGTTATGGGATGCGGGGAATATGACAGTCGGGCCGGGAGAGCTGCAAGCTTTAAGACATGCAGGGCTGGAACTTTTATCCGCCCAAGCCGGGCTTGCCGCTTTTCAGGACAGTATGAGCCGCTCTGCTTCTCAGCTGGCTGTTATCAGCGGAGACAAAGATAGAATAAGTGAATTACTCTCAACGGATCATAAAGAAATAGAGACTGTGCCTGAAAACAACAGTAATCTGCCGCAATTAAATGAAAAAGATCTGAAAAAGCAAACGGTTCGTCTTTTGACAGAGATCGTCGGTGCGGAAACGGGAAGACCGGCGGACAGTATTTTACCCGAGGATCCATTTGACCGTTACGGAATTGATTCTCTAACGATTTTAGGTCTTAACGCCCGTCTGGAAAAATATTTTGGAAGAGTGTCTAAGACTCTTTTCTTTGAATACAGCAGTGTTGAAGAGCTGTCAGAGTATTTTCTTGAACACTATCATCATGAGTTGAAGAAGGCGTTTTTACCGGCAGCCGAACAGCGAATTGATCATTCGGCGCCGGCGAAACGAGAGAAGCTTTCCGTTTCCCGCATACCATCCGCACCTTCCGAGGAAGATATTGCAATTATCGGTATAGCCGGCCGCTACCCGATGGCGAAGGATGTGGAACAGTTTTGGGAAAATATTTCTTCCGGAAAAGATTGTATAACGGAAATACCGAAAGAGCGCTGGGATTTTCGGAAATATTATCACACAGGTGACAATGCCCGTCATGACAGCAAATGGGGGGGGTTTATAAAAGACGCTGATAAATTCGATCCGCTGTTCTTCTCAATTTCGCCCCGTGATGCCGAGTTAATTGATCCTCAGGAACGGTTATTTTTAGAGACAGCGTGGCACACGTTTGAAGATGCGGGTTACACAAAGAAAAAGTTGAAACGGCATAAGACAGGTGTATTTGTCGGTGTCACCTACAGCCACTATCAGTTATTTGCAGCCGGTGCTTCAGATGATGAGGAACGTCAGGCGCTCCTGTCTTCTTATTCGTCTATCGCAAACCGGGTATCATATTTCTTTGACCTGCACGGACCCAGCCTTGCAATTGATACAATGTGTTCTTCTTCACTTTCTGCTGTTCATTTTGCATGTGAAAGTATGAAAAGGGGAGAATCCACCCTCGCTATAGCCGGAGGAGTGAATTTATCCTTACACCCGGATAAATATACTTTGCTTTCACAAAATCATTTTGTTTCAAGCGATGGGCGCTGCAGAAGCTTTGGAGCGGGAGGAGACGGATATGTGCCGGGAGAAGGAGTCGGGGCCGTTCTTTTGAAACCGCTCTCTGCCGCGAAGGATGACGGGGACAGGATTTACGGTGTGATTAAGGGAACATCTGTAAATCACGGCGGAAAAACAAACGGATACACTGTGCCAAATCCGGGCGAGCAGGCAAACGTCATCAGTGAAACTCTTGATAAGGCGGGGATTGATGCAGACAGCATAAGTTATATTGAAGCGCATGGCACCGGAACATCTTTGGGAGACCCGATTGAAATTTCAGGTTTAACCAAAGCTTTGCACAGCTCGAAAAGCGATTATCGTTGTGCAATTGGGTCGGTTAAGTCAAATATCGGACACCTAGAGGCTGCGGCGGGAATTGCTTCTATCACAAAAGTGCTGATGCAAATGAAATATAAACAGCTTGCTCCTTCCCTTCATTCCGATAACTTAAATCCTAATATTGATTTTGGGGAAACACCGTTTTACGTGCAGTCTGAACTGACCGATTGGGAGACGCCGCAAAATCAAGCCAGAAGGTCAGGCATCAGTTCTTTCGGCGCTGGAGGATCTAATGCTCACATTATCATCGAAGAGTATAAGAATGAAGAAAAGATGGAAACGGTACAGAGCAACAAGACGCAAATTATTCTGCTTTCTGCCAAAAATGAAGAACGGCTCAGACTCTTGATTGATGCATATATAAAAGAACTGGAGCCAAACACGTCACTAGCTGATGCTGCGTACACTTCGCAGACCGGGAGAAACGCTATGGAAGAGCGGCTCGCTGTTGAGGTTAGCAGCATTGACGATCTTCGCAATAAGCTGACGATGTATTTGCGGTCAGATCAGAAGGTAAACGGTTTATATAGGGGAAAGGCCCGCCGAGGCGCTGGTCAAAAGGGTGCCCTGTCAGCCGCTCACTTTGAAAATGCAAGAGATATGGCCATTCACTGGGTGAACGGAGGAGACGTTGAATGGGAAGAGATGTACACTTCGGAATTACCGAAGCTTATCTCTCTTCCTGTATATCCTTTTGAACGGAACAGATATTGGGTGCCTGCCGCAAAAGCAGCACAGAAACAGAAAAAAACAAGTGTACCGCAAAGTCTGTCCCATGCACCGATTGACTTATCATTTGATGTATTAAAAAAATCGTGGAAAAAACAAAAGGCTGCGCCTTCCGCTTTTACGAAAGGACAGGTGATGATCCTGGCTAATAGTGAAAGTGAGCGGCTTGCATTCGAATTGTTTGATTCAGATCTTCTGATTGAACCCGCTGTCATTTGCGCAGATAACTGGGATCATTCGGATGGGGAAGCCGAAAAAACGGCTCTAGCAGTCATAGAAGAAAATCCGGAAATCATCGGCATGATTGACCTGTCAGATTTGCGGAGTGATCAAAACGGGGCACACACCGGCACAATCGGGAAGCTGACACTGCTGCAGGAAATCATAAAGACACGTAAACAGCTTTTCGTTTTACATGTGACCAGAGGGCTGCAGGCATTTCTGAATGACAAGCCGTCGTTAGCCGGAGCCGAAACAGCCGGACTATATAAAATGCTGAGTGCGGAGTATCAAAAGATAAAATCAAAAACAATAGATGTAGACGGGCATGTCGGGACTGCGGCGGAATTGAGACAGGTAATCACAGATGAAGCTTGCGCTGACGGGCTGTATAGTGAAATCTGCTACCGGAACGGTGAACGTTATATTCCATACGTCGAGAAGTTACATGCAGCGGAAATAAACCGGAAACTATCCGGCCTGCCGGTATGCTGTACGGATCAAACCCTGGTTATTACAGGGGGAACAAGAGGGATCGGAGCAGAACTTGCCAGACATTATGCCGGCAAGGGAGTCAAAAAACTTGTGTTGATGGGAGTAACCGACCTTCCGGAATCTGATAAAATAGCCGGCATGTTAAAAGACACCGATGAAAAGTCACCTCTTTATTCGAAATTACAACTGCTGCATGAGTTGGATCAAAAGGGAGTTCAGGTGGAAGTGTATTCCGGGCCGCTCACGGAAAAAGAAAAATTACAACGCTTCTTTTCAAAGGTGAGAATGAAGTTCGGCAAAATCGGCGGGGTGATTCATTGCGCTGGTGCAGCCAATCATTCGAATCCGGCTTTTATTCATAAATCTGATCAAGAAATAAGAGAAGTATTTGAGCCAAAGGTACAGGGGATGCAGGTACTCCATGACATTTTTATTGATGACAAACTTGATTTCTTCATTTTGTTTTCATCTGTTGCGAGCGCCTTTCCTTTATTAGGCGCCGGAACAAGTGACTATGCCGCAGCGAACGCTTTCATGGATTACTTTGCGGCATATCAGCATGCAGCCGGCAGAACATATTATCAATCAATTAACTGGCCGAGCTGGAGGGACATTGGGATGGGCGAGGTGACAAGTCCATCATATCAGGCACTTGGTTTACTTTCACACTCAACAGAAACAGGTATTGCCATGCTGGATGAAATGATGACGATAAACGGATACCCCTGCCTTATACCGGCAAAGACACATCCGGAGAAATTCAAGCTGGAGCAGCTGCTTCAGACAAGAATTCAAGCTGCTATAAATAACCAGGATGCTGAAGAAAAAGAGATCTCTGGTCAGGGAGACAATGAAGCTATGATCAGGAAGTTAATGGAGATTTTTTCCGCGGAGCTGAAAATACCTTACGAGAATTTAGATCAGGATACGTCTTTTGCGGATTACGGAGTTGATTCAATCTTACTGGTTCAGCTTGTCAAAAAAGCGGAAGATGCATTTCAAATAAAAATTGAACCATCAGCTTTTCTGGAGTATCCGAGTTTTTCACAACTGGGCGTCTATTTAAACGAATTATTTGCAAGTGAGGGGATCAGTCCTCAAATTGATTCAGAAAACATTGAGATTCGGAAAAAAGAGCAATATATAAATCAAAATGCTTCCGAAGTACGGGACAGCGGATCTCAAATACAACAAACCAGTCTGAACCAAATCGCTATTATCGGAATGGGCTGTGAGTTTCCGGATGCTCCGGACACAGAAACGTTCTGGAGAAATTTGAAGAAAGGACAAAATAGTGTCCGCGAAGTCCCGGCGTCGCGATGGGATATTTCTTCATACTACTCTGACACCTATGAAAAGGGAAAAAGTATCAGTAAGTGGGGCGGATTTCTTCAAGATATTGAGTCTTTCGATCCCGCGTTTTTTAATATGAACAAAAGTGAGGCATCAGAGCTTGATCCGTTAATCAAAAAATGCCTTGAGGTCAGCGTCCAGACATTGAGAGACGGCGGCTATACAAAAGAAGAAGTATCAAACAAAGAAGTCGGCGTCTTCATCGGTTCGCGGACCGGGACGTTTATGTCCAAAATAGGTTCCCCTTCAAAAAATACGATCGTGGGTATAGGACAAAATTTCATAGGCGCGCATATCTCACACTTTTTTAATCTGAAAGGACCGAATCTGGTTGTAGACACGGCTTGTTCTTCTTCATTGGTCAGCGTCCATCTCGCTTGTCAGAGCCTGATGTCAAAAGAGTCAGATATGGCGATTGCGGGCGGGGTTGACATTTTGCTGGATCAAAAACCTTACGTCATGCTGAGTGAGGCTCGGGCGCTTTCACCTGAAGGAAAGTGTCATACATTTGATGAGAAGGCAGATGGATTTGTACCGGGAGAGGGATGCGGCGCAGTCCTTTTGAAAAGACTTGATGACGCCCTTGCCGAAGGTGACAGAATTTACGCGGTAATTGACTCATCCGCGGTTAATAATGACGGACAGACAATGGGAATGACAACACCTAATCCGAAAGCGCAAAGCGCAGTGATAAAAAAAGCCCTGAAAAAAGGCGGAATTGATGCAGATACTCTCAGTTATGTCGAGACGCATGGCACCGGTACGATGATAGGAGATCCGATTGAATTAAAAGCGCTGACAGAAGTGTTCCGGGAGGTTACGGAAGAAACGCAATTTTGCGGAGTGGGCAGCGTAAAAACGAATTTCGGACATTTAATGAGCGCAGCGGGGATAGCGAGTATTATAAAGGTTGCCTTATCCATAAAAAATCAGATGCTCCCGCCGACATTACATTGTAAAACGCCAAATCCGCGTTTTAAATTTGATCAGTCGCCATTCTTTCCGAACACGTCTTTAAAAGAATGGCGTCCCAGAAAAGGGGTTTTGAGAGCCGGAATCAGTTCTTTTGGATTCGGGGGCACGAACGCACATATGATATTGAGCGACAGCCATCTCACATTAGGATATGGAGAGACAAAAAGACACCCGCTTTCTCCGATTATATTCAATAAGGAACAATGCTGGATCGACAATGGAGAAACTCCAGAAAAGGAAGAGTCAGAATTGCTGATTCCTTTACTTGATTTCAAAGAATTATAAAGAAAAGAAAAGGAATGAGACAGGTGGCCAGTAATCAAAACTATCAGTTCACATTAACAATTAAACATACGGACTATATTGTCAGGGATCACCGGGTGCATGGCACCCGGATTATACCCGGTGTCACATTTTTAGATATGATATACCGTATGGCGCTGAGCAAAGGTTTGCCTATTGAAGAACTCGAGTGTCAAAATATTTTGTATTTGGAACCTGTAGCAACATCGGATACCTTTGACAGAGAAATCCGCATTCGGTTTCAGGGATTGGAACAGGGATGGGAAATTCAGGCGAAGAGCAGAAAGGTAAAAGATGACCGCATTCTGGATGAAAGCTGGGATGAGAATATGAACTGCAGGCTCATGCCGAAAATCCCGGAAAGCATGAGTTCAATCAATATTGATGAAATTAAACATGCCTCCGTCCGTGAAGATGATATGGAGATATGTTATGACTATTTAAAAAAGGTTGATATAGAGCATTTTGAATTTATGAAGAGCCTTGGGAAGGTTTATGCGTCTGATCATTCTGTACTTGCAGAGTTGACGCTCAGCCAAATTGCCAATCAATATACCGGCTATTTTCAATTGCATCCCACTTTTCTTGATGCGTCTACCATCATATCGATCCTTTATCAGGCATGTCCCGAATATTTTACACAAGGATCTCCGGCAAGCCGGATGAAAACGTATATTCCCATTCATATTGAATCTTTCCGTATGACGAAGCGCCTGGAAGACAGGTGTTATGTGTACATAGAGAAGCAAGACCAAAATCATGATTCAGGGGATGTCATCCAAATAAGTTACGGTTTGTACGATGCACACGGGGAGATGATCGCTTATTTTACGCGGCTGTCTGTGAAACATATTCGCTCAAAAGATTTAATTGAAAACCTGAAGCAGACTCGTTTGGAAACTGAAGCGGCTTCTCAGTCAAAAGACAGCCTGATCAGAAAAGATTCAATCAAAAATCGAAGCGAAAGCATCGAGACACACCTTAAAGAATTAATATCCGGGGTTTCAAATATAGATCTGCGTGACATAAGGACAGACATTGGTTTTTATGAACAGGGCCTGGATTCAGCTTCTTTGCTTGCCATTGTCAAAGAACTTGAAAACAAAACAGGGGAACAGCTGTATCCTACACTCCTGTTTGAGCAGAAAACGATCCGGGAACTCGCCGCGTATATTAAAGAAAATCAAAAAATGTCCAGTTATTTCTTAACGCGAAATCAACCGGCTGAAAAGCCTGACATGAAAGAAAGTAAGAACGAAAATCTTTCCGCTCTTATAACAGAAGGAGACATTCAGCAGCTGATCGCAGATATCAAAGGGACTGCCCCTGAAACACTCTCTGTGGTAAAAGGTTTTTATGAACAAGGCCTCGATTCCGTAACACTTATGCAAGCCGTAAAGGCATTGGAAGAGAAAACAGGCAGGGAACTGTACCCTACTTTATTGTTTGAGTATCCGACGATTCAAAAACTTGCAAACTATTTTGCAGAGAACGGCGAAAAAACTTCCGTTGAAAAAGACCTCCCTCTTTATCATGGAGAGAATCATACGGCTCTGACCTATTTAACGCCGCATTGGAGACAAAAGGCTGCCGCTTGGGACCCGAATTGCGGAAATAAAAAGAAAAGAACATACCTGCTGTTTCAATATGACAGAGAGCTTTTTCATTTTATGCGGGAAAATGCTGAAAATGGATTCGGAAATACACAGATCATCCTCGTTTTATCAGGGAATCGTTATTCCTATCACGGAGACGGTGTTTATGAGATCGATCACAGAGAGGAAGCTCACTTTGACAGGCTTGCAGCTGATCTGAAAAAAAGGGGGCAAATGCCCGACACCGCGGTTTACGGGTGGCCGGAAGGGTCATTTGCCGGCCCGGAAAAAATAAATGAACAGCTTTCTAAAGGGGCTTACCCGCTATTCTTTTTCAGCCGGGCATTGATGCGCAGCAAGGCGGAAAAAAAGGTTGTATCGCTTTTCCTTTATCCGTCGGACCATAAAAATGATCAGCCGCTTTACGCTTCAGTCCATGGCGCAGGGCAGTCTATTTTGCTTGAGAACCCGAAACTGACCCTTAAGACAATCGGGATATCAGTTTCAGACAAGTCATCGTTGCCGGATCTTACAGCTGAAATCATCAGATGCGAATCAACTGAAGCGCATCCGGGAGAAACCGATCTTTATTATGAAGGAAATGTGCGCTGGGTCCGTGCCTTACGGGAAGCGGAACCGGCTCAAAACTCAGGTTTCTCCTTTAAAGAAAACGGAGTATACATGATTACAGGAGGTGCCGGCGGCTTAGGCCTTATATTTGCAGAACATATCGCAGCCCAAACGAAAGCCAATATTATTTTAGCGGGCCGTTCTGAACTTACGGAAGACAAAAAGAACAAAATCAGCCGAATGAAAGCAGGCGGTTCTTCGGTTCAATATATAAGAGGTGATTTTTCAGATAGCCGCGATGCAGAGCGAATCATAAAAACCATTAAAAGGAAATTCGGAGAAATCAACGGTGTGATACACAGTGCCGGTGTGACGCACGACGCTTTATTGATTCAAAAATCAAAAGATGAAATCCAGGAAGTGATCGCTCCGAAAATAAATGGGACGGTCTTATTGGACAGCTTGCTGCAAACCGAACCTTTGGACTTCTTTGTGATGTTTTCATCAAGCAGCTCGATGTACGGGAATATCGGACAGACGGACTACGCATTGGCCAACCGGTTCATCGATCTTTTCGCTGAGTGGCGTGAAGGAATGAGGCGGAAAAAAGAACGCTCCGGCGTCTCAGTAGCCATCGGCTGGCCGCTATGGGAAGACGGCGGCATGAAAGTGGATAAACAAACTGAAAAATGGATGAAACAAAAAATCGGTATGGTTCCTCTTAGTAAAACCAATGGGATCAAAGCTTTTCAAGATTCACTCTCTCTGAACGCATCACAGCTGATCGTGTTTGAAGGTGACAAAGAAAAATTGAAATCTGCACTTCAAGATACCTTCATGGAGGATGAAAACCGTGAGATCCAAATAAATGAAACAGCTGATACAAGGCATGAGGACATTGCCATTATCGGATTAAGCGGGAAGTATCCGATGGCTGAAGACTTACCTGAATTTTGGGAGAATTTAAAGAGCGGAAAAGATTGTATTACAGAAATCCCGCCTGACCGCTGGAATATGGATGATTTCTTCAGCGAAGACAGAGATATGAAAGGGAAGTCTTACAGCAAGTGGGGAGGTTTTATCAGCGGAGCCGATCAATTTGATCCGCTTTTCTTTCATATTTCCCCAAGGGAAGCAGAACTTATGGATCCCCAGGAAAGGCTCTTTTTAGAAACGGCCAAAAATTGTTTTGAAGACTCAGGATACCCGAGAAACATGCTGGAAAAGATGAAAGTCGGTGTATTTGTCGGTGCAATGTGGGGCCAATATCAACTATTTGAAGGAGAAGAAAATGGAGTGGCTTTCTCGCCGGCATCCGTCTATTCTTCAATTGCCAATCGGGTGTCTTATTATTTTCATTTAAAAGGTCCGAGTTTGGCTCTTGATACAATGTGCTCTTCATCACTGACCTCTATTCATTACGCATGCCAAAGCATACATTGCGGAGAGAGCGATATGGCATTAGCCGGCGGAGTGAATTTGTCAATACATCCGAATAAATATAAGTTCCTCAGCATGGGACAGTTTCTATCAAGTGACGGCAGATGCCGGAGTTTTGGAAAAGACGGAAGCGGTTATGTTCCCGGTGAGGGAGTCGGAGCCGTATTGTTAAAACCATTGAAAAAAGCAATAGAAGATCAAGATCAAATATACGGTGTGATTAAGGGAAGCGCCGTTAATCACGGAGGAAAGACGAGCGGGTATTCCATACCGAATCCGGATGCGCAGGCGGAGGTCATTTCAGAAGCGCTTCGTAAAGCTGACATTGATCCAAATACCGTCAATTATATTGAAGCGCATGGAACGGGTACGTCATTAGGCGATCCGATTGAAATTCAAGGACTGAAAGATTCCTATCAACTGAATCATCCTTGCGCCATCGGTTCGGTGAAATCAAATATCGGACATTTAGAATCTGCGGCAGGAATCGCTGCGGTAACGAAAGTGCTTCTCCAAATGAAGAATAAGCAGCTTGTTCCTTCTCTGCATTCCGATATTGTTAATCCGTTTATAGATTTTGAGCAGGTTCCTTTTCAAGTGCAGCGGAAAGCGGCTGAATGGAATATTCCGCAAAACAGCAATGCTGTTCATCCTTTGAGAGCCGGGGTAAGCGCTTTTGGGGCAGGAGGGACAAACGCGCATCTTATATTGGAAGCGTATGAGCCGCCAAAAGCTTTTAATCATCAAAGCGGCCGAGTGATCTTTGTTTTATCGGCTCAAGACAAACAACGGCTGATAAAGTATGCGAAGGTTATGGCTGATTTTCTATCAGAAAATGAATCGAAGGATAACAATCATAAACTGCGTCTTCAGGATATTGCCTATACACTTCAGACGGGACGCGATCATATGGAAGAACGGCTGGCGATAGTGGCAGATTCCGGGCAGGTCATTGCTGAAGAGCTTTCAGCTTATATCAGGGGTGAAAAAAGCAGCTTGAGCTATACCGGTAATACATTCGAATCAGAAGTTCACAATGAAATGCCTCACGTTTGTTCAGATTACGCCGAAGCAGCATCCAAATGGGTAAATGGACGAAAGATAGATTGGGAGACTTTTGAGGTAAATCGGAATGCCCGCAGGATTTCTATTCCGGGACAACCGCTGATCAAACAGCGGTATTGGATAGCGGAAAAAGGGGAAACGCTTGTTTCAACAGATGTGAGTAAGCCGGGTCACCCTTTCTTGGGGAGTAACACGTCCGATTTTAATCAGTTCAGTTTCACGAAAAAAATCAGCCGTAATCATCCATTCGCACTAAGTCTGTCTGAAGGAAACGTGTCCTTTTTCCCTTATGCATCTTTGGCTGAAATGGCTATCGTCAATGCAGCGGCGGCATTTGGACAACCAGTTCATACATTAACTGATTTATTGTGGACCGAAAGCATGAACGGAATGACTGATATACGGGAACTGATGGTTACGCTGACGCCTGAGCGCGGCTTTGCGCGGTTTGACATATATGCAAACACAAAACATGAGAATACAGTACGTCTTGCCAGGGGAAATGCGCATATTGTTAAGCCTGAAAGCGGTATGCTTCCTGAAGCGCTTGATATTGCTGAAGTCAAATCAGAAATGACTGAACATCCTGCTGAATCGCCTTTTGTCATTGAATCAGCGAAAAACAGTGACGGAATGCTGTCGCTTCATTCATTGCCGGATGAGCTTTATGCAAAAAGAGAGAATTTTACGATCTCTCCTGAAGCGCTTGAGTCCGCGATTCAAGCCAGTGCGTTTTTTGTCAGCGGAGAAACCTTCCCGGAATTGATCGGAATGGGAGCGGCGTATGTCTATCAGCCTCTCGCTCAAAATTTTTATGTCTATACTCAAAAAGAGAACCGGCAGAACAGCCGTGATGTAACGTGTCGTATGACATTTACAGATGAAAACGGAAGCATTCTGGCAGAGTGCAAAGATGTGAGATTCAGATATGGTCATGAAAAAAGCACTGTTCAGACGGACGACGAACTCATTCGTCTCCTGCGTCAATTGGAAACCAATGATATTGATCAGAAGGCTGTATTGAAACAATTAATGGGGGAAGAATGATGAACGGAAAACGTGAACAAATCAGCGATATTCTTGATCTGATTCAAACAGGACAAATATCGGCTGACGAAGGCTATGCCCGTGTGACATCCATTCAGAATCAAAAATCACGGGCATCGAACCATCCGCTTTTTTATTACAAGCCGGAATGGACAGAATCGTTCATTCCGAATAAGAAGAGCGCACCCTTGAGGGGATTGCTCCTGATTTTTGCAGAAAATGAACGGCAAATACAAGAATTGAGCGGTTTGTTTAAGGACTGTACTCTCTTGTTTGTTATCCGCGGAAAAGAATTTGCTGTTTTACATGATGATACGATTTGTATGAACCACGTGAAAAAAGACGATTATCTAAAGCTGTTCCGATACATTCATGATCATTATCAGCCGCCCGAAAAGATTCTTCACTTGTGGTCTGATTCTCAGGCTGACATGAGTAAGGGAGGTATACAGAAACAATTGGAAAACGGATTGTTTTCTCTTCTGTATATTACACAGGCGCTGATTGAACTAAAATGGAAAAAGATAATAAAGCTGACGCATATTTTTCAAACCGAGAATAAAGAACAACTGCCGCTGCATCATGCTCTCGGCGGATTGGTGAAAACCGTTCACCAGGAACACCCCAATTTTCACTATCAGATTATCAATATCACGCAATCAGAGGGTGCGGGAGCCGCTCTTCCAGCAATAGCGGATATATATCAGAGAGAGTGTGACGAAAAACGGGATATCCATTTTGAAGTGCGCTATGAAAACGGCAGACGTTTTACAAAAAGCTATAATAAAGCCGGCTCATTCGATTTAACCCAGCCGCTGAAACATCATGGGAATTATCTGATTACAGGAGGCCTGGGCGGTCTCGGGTATATATTGGCAAAACATCTGTCGGAAAAATGGAAAGCGAATCTCATATTGACGGGGCGCTCTGATTTAACTGAAGAGCAGGAGAAAAAGATCGAATATTTAAGAAGTTCAGGTTCAACAGTTGAATATATCCTATCTGATGTTTCAAAACAAAGTGATGCTGAACGGATGTTTGCTTTTGCAAAAGAGCAGTTCGGCACCTTACATGGAGTATTTCACAGTGCCGGCGTACTCCGTGACTCTTTTATCTTAAGAAAGACAAAAGAAGAAATTGATCAAGTCACAGGTTCGAAAGTTTATGGCACGTTGTGGCTGGCGGAAGAAATCAGAAAAATGAAAGTTGAATTACTTGTCTTGTTTTCATCCACATCGGCAGTCTTCGGCTCAGCCGGCCAATGTGACTATGCTTTCGCCAATGCCTGTTTGGATCAGTATGCAGCAGTTATGACCGCAAAAGAGTCTGCCGGAAGGGTAGTGTCAGTCAATTGGCCGCTATGGACTTCCGGCGGGATGAATATTGACGATGAAGGAATATCCTACATGAAACAGGAACTCGGTCTTGACCCGTTAGATGACGGTGACGGAATACAGGCCCTGGAGAACAGCTTGTGTCAACCATCTGAACAGCTGATTGCCTTGAAAGGCCGAAAAGAAAAGATTGAGGATGTGCTGAAGCGTGCCGGCACAATCAGCTTACACTCAGAGCAGCAGGAAGATGCTGATTTGCAAAACGATGAATTAAGACAAAATATCATCAGTTATCTGAAAAATATAATGTCCGAAGAGTTGAAATTACCTGCCTCACTCATAGATGAAAAACAATACCTGGAGAAATACGGCATTGATTCAGTGATGATCATGCGTCTGACCAAAAAGCTGGAGCAAAGTATCGGCAGATTGTCGAAAACATTGTTTTTTGAATATCATTCAATATCGCAGTTAGCCGAATATTTCCTGAGTCATCACAGCGAACGAATGATGAAACTGCTGAACCCGGCCGGCACACCTGAACTTGTCTCATATCAAAAAAAGCAAAAAAGAAAACCATTGGAAACAAAAGCGCCGGTACGCTCTGAAGAAGATTCAAAAGAGCACATTGCGGCCGATCCCCTTTCTGCTGATATAGCGATTATCGGTGTCAGCGGCAGATACCCGGGTGCGGAAAACATCAGGGAGTTCCAAAATGTGCTGATGAATGGACGGGATTGCGTAAGCGAAATTCCTGATGACCGGAAGGAAATGCTGGAGGGAAGCTGCTATAAGTGGGGAGGTTTTCTGAAAAATCCAGATCGGTTTGATCCTTTATTTTTCCGGATATCACCGAAAGAAGCGGCTTTTCTTGATCCTCAGGAACGTCTCTTTTTAGAGACAGTGTACAATACCATAGAGGATGCGGGTTATAAACCTTCAGATCTGACCCGCAAAAAGGTCGGAGTTTTTGCAGGCGTCACATATGGAAGCTATCAATTTTTCGGCGTTGAAGAATCACTTAAAGGAAATGAACTGGCCGTCGGGTCTCCATTTTCTGCAATAGCAAACAGAATATCGTATTTCTTTAACTTTAAGGGGCCGAGTATGGCGGTTGATACAATGTGTTCATCCTCTCTTAACGCCATTCACTTAGCCTGTGAAAGTATACGAAGAGGAGAAAGCACACTTGCTGTTGCGGGCGGGGTCAATCTTACGCTTCATCCGAATAAATATACATTATTAAATCAAAGCCGCTTCTTTGCAAGTGATGGCCGATGCCGTACATTCGGCGAGGGCGGTGACGGTTATGTACCGGGAGAAGGAGTGGGATCCGTACTTTTAAAGCCGGCGGCGGAAGCGGTAAGGGACGGAGATCATATTTATGCGCTGATTAAAGCGACAGCGGTCAATCACGGAGGGAGAACAAACGGTTTTACGGTTCCTAATCCGAATGGTCAGTCTGAACTGATACAGGACGCGCTTGAGAAAGCTTGTATTGACCCTCGTACAATTAGTTATATTGAAGCTCACGGAACGGGAACTGCTCTGGGAGACCCGATTGAGATCACCGGGTTAACAAAAGCGTTTCGGGAATTTACGGAGCACACTCAATATTGTTCAATCGGTTCTGTCAAATCAAATATCGGCCATCTTGAGGCCGCAGCGGGAATTGCCGGTTTGACAAAGGTTCTTTTGCAAATGAAACTGAAAAAACTGTTTCCTTCCATACATGCGGAGACGCTGAATCCAAATATTGATTTTAAAGCATCTCCCTTTTATGTACAGCGGTCATTGCAAGACTGGAAGAAACCGAAACTGCAGGAAAACGGAAAAACAGTAACTGTTCCGAGAAGAGCGGGGATCAGCTCATTCGGAGCGGGAGGAACGAATGTTCATATCATTATAGAAGAATATGAAGAAACAAACGTCTCAACAGAACATGTTGAGAACGAACCGCATATTGTCCTGTTATCTGCCAAAGACAATGAACGTCTTCTTGAGTATGCCGAAAACATGAGAGATTTTATCCAACGTTCACTAAGTCCTGAAGTAAAGGATAAACAGCCTGATATGAAAGAAAAGGTGAATGAAGTACTCAAACCGTTTGTTTCGGAATTGCTTCATATCCATCCGGAAGAAATTAATATTGCTGATCACCTGAGTGAATTTGGCGTAGGACCTTTGGAATTAAGCCGGATGGCGGATTTTATTAACGAAATGTTTCATATTGAACTCACGATGTATGAATTAACTGATTGCCCCTCCATTCAAGCGGTTACTGAATACTTATTGAAGGAATATGCCGGAGCGATAAGAAACATGTTCCCGAATGAAGTGATGGAAGCCGGCCAATCGGAAAGCGTCGTTTTACGGGATCTGGCATACACTACACAATCGGGCAGAGAAGCGATGGAGGCCAGAGCGGCGATTACCGGTACCTCCCTTAAAGAAATTAAGGATAAATTATTTGAGTTTTGCCGCGGTGACAAGCAAGTTCCAGGCGTATATGTTAATCAGCAATCAGCAGATGCGTTTGCTGAAAGAATGAAGGCGTTAACGGAAGGCAGAGCAGGTGAATTGTTTGTAAAGACCATTATTGAGACCGGTGAAGCGGAAAAGCTGGCTCAATTATGGGTTTGGGGGGCGGATATCGATTGGAAATCCGTTCATCAACATTTACAGCAGCCGGGTAAACGGATCTCAATTCCGACTTATCCGTTTGCGAAAGAACGTTATTGGGTTCCGTCCAGGACTGAGAAGGCAGAGATCCCTCAGCATTCTTTTCAACATCACTTGCAAAAAAAATGGAGGGAGAATCCGTTTGTAAATCCATCCGAAACAAAAGATTACGGACTGACAGTAGCATTTGTAAATCAAGACACAGAATCAATTGCCCGCACCATTTGTTCGGATATAGATCAGGAGAATCTGATTGTCATAAAACATCACTCTTCATTTATAAAACACTCTGATCAAATGTTTGAGTGTTCTTTATTAGATGAAAACCACGCATACGACGTTATCCGTGAGATCTTCTCGGGCGGTGAGCGGCAGGTCGAAAATATATTTGATTTCTCAGATATCGGAAACCAGAGTGAAAATCAGAACGGCATCCCATATGGTAAATTCTTATTTATACAAGAAATAATTAAGAGGAGTAAAAAGGAAACACCAATATCCATTTTACAAATCACCAATGGCTTGCAGGTATTTAAAGCGGAAAAACCAAAGCTGACGGGGGCAGAATCAGCGGCTTTTCTGAAAGCCCTTTCTGCGGAATACGGCTTTGTTCATGTGAAAACAATAGATATAGACAGCATGAAAGAAACGCATGAGCTGAAACAAATCTTTGAGAATGAAAGGGCGCAATGTACCGGAGAGAATGAAGTATGCTACCGCAGCGGCGTCAGATATGTTCCGTATTTTGAAGAAGAAAGAATCCATACCGGCGAGCCTGTTTCATTTCCTGCGGATAAAGCCATCGTGATTACCGGCGGGACAGGGGGCATTGGCAGAGCAATAGCTGAAGATTTGGTGAAACGGGGAGTGAAAAAACTCGTACTGACGGGTACGCGTCCATTACCTTTGCGAAGTGAATGGGATCATTTGCTGAAAGAGGGCAGACAGGACGAAAAGACAGTCAGCAATATCAAACTGTTTCAAAGTTTTGAAGAGAAAGGTGTCAACTATCTGTATTACAGCGGTTCTCTCACAAATGAAGAGAAGCTGCGTTCATTCTTTCACCAAGTAAGCCTTGAATTTAAAGATATAAGCGGTGTCATACACTGTGCCGGACTGCACAGCGGCGGAAATCCGGCCTTTATTCATAAAAGAATGAGTGAATTTAAGACGGTGTACGGGCCGAAAGTCACTGGACTTCAGAATTTGGAGCGGATTTTTAATAATAGGCCGCTGGATTTCTTTATTCTATTTTCATCAATTGCTGCACAGTCACCCAAACTGTCGAAAGGAATGACTGATTACGCGTCTGCAAACGCATATATGGACTATTTCGCGGCTTATCATTTTCAAAAGGGGAGAACGTATTTCACGTCCATCAATTGGCCGAGCTGGAAAGAAGTCGGAATGGGTACTGTGACGAGTCCTTTATATGATGAATTGGGATTGGACTCTCTTTCCACACGGGAAGGACTGGCGATTTTGTATCATGCACTGGAGAGAAAATCGGCCAATATCATTCCTATCGTGAAAAAAGGAACAGTGTTTCATGCAGACAGTCTCCTGAACATCAATAAAACCGGCGGAGCTTCGGTGCCAGTCCGAAGACAGGAGACTCCCGACACTTTTGATCATTCAGAAGGGCTTGTCAGTGAACTTTCTGCCGTATTTGCCGAGGAATTGAGCATTCCCCTTGAAAAGCTTAACCCAAATACGGATTTTCAGGAATACGGTGTGGATTCTATACTTCTTGTCAGCATTATACATCGTATAGAAGCAATGATTCAGAAAAAAATTGACCCTACTGTGCTTCTTGAACACAACACGATTCAGGGTCTTGCGGAATATATCGGTAAGACGGCGCCGCCGTTGAAAAAACAAATCGAACAGACTGATTCTCAAAGCAGCAATCAGCAAGATATGCAGTCTGTGACGAGCCGAAATACAGAACCGCAGACGGCTTCCTCTGCAAAGATAGCTGTTATCGGAATCGGATGTAAGTTCCCTGGAGCGGCTGATAAAGAGGAATTTTGGGACAATCTGAGAAAAGGGAAGAATCATATTAAAGAAGTACCTGATTCCCGGTGGAATATAGAAGAAAATTACTCTCCGGTGCAGCAAAAGGGAAAAAGCATCAGCAAATGGGGAGGATTTATCAATGGAATCGGCAGCTTCGATCCGGAGTATTTCCGCATGGAAGAGGAGAAAGCCATCCAAACGGACCCGCTGATAAGACATTTCTTAGAAACGAGTGTACAGACTGTACGGGATGCCGGTTATGAAGAAACGGAATTATCGGGAAAAAAAGTCGGCGTATTTGTCGGTTCCAGAATGGGCGGCTACGGTCACAAACTGCCGAAAGAAAGCAGCAGCCACATCGTCGGGCTCAGTCAAAACTTTATTGCTTCACATGTGTCGCATTTCTTTAATTTTCACGGTCCAAGCATGGTTTCTGATACCGCTTGTTCTTCTTCATTAGTCAGCATTCATTTAGCCTGCCAAAGCATAAAAAACGGTGATTCAGAGATGGCGCTGGCAGGAGGGGCGGATCTGCTTTTGGATGAAATTCCTTACCTGATGTTAACCGAAGGAGGAGCTCTTTCGCCGGACGGTCAGTGTTTTACTTTTGATGAAAGGGCAAACGGCTTTGTACCCGGAGAGGGTTTTGGCGCTGTTCTGTTAAAACCGCTGGATAAAGCGAAAGCAGACGGAGATCGGATATACGGTATCATTGAAGCATCAGCTATTAATAACGACGGTGCGACAATGGGAATCACGACGCCGAATCCTAAGCTTCAAGAGCAGGTTATTCAAGATGCATTTGAAAAAGCCGATATCACTCCCGGATCAGTCAGCTACGTCGAAACTCACGGCACAGGCACGATGATTGGAGATCCGATTGAGCTTCAGGCTCTGACAAAAGTATTCCGAAGAGACACAAACAAAACGCAATTTTGCGGAGTAGGAAGTGTAAAAACCAATATCGGACACTTATTAAGCGCTGCCGGAGCGGCAAGTTTCATTAAAGTGATTTTATCAATATGGCATAAGGAAATTCCGCCTACATTGAATTGTGAAACGCCAAATCCCCGCTTTGAATTTGAAAAGTCGCCTTTTTATCCGAATACAGAACTGAGAAGCTGGAAGGATGGAAAACGGAGGGCGGGCATCAGCGCTTTCGGTTTTGGCGGAACAAACGCCCACCTTTTGGTAAGCGGCCTGGAGGATTCATATCATTCCGTCAGAACTCCGCTGCCGCCTGCCGAGTTTGTCAGAAAAGAGTACTGGCCGGATTCAATTCGGAAAAAACAAATCAAACAGAATAAAAAACGGCTTCTTGAAATTATTGATGAAACAGAGTAGCACCTGCTCTGTTTCTTTACTTTGTAAAAGAAGAAAGGTTGTCGAGTTGCATGAGGTTCAGCGTATTAGTCAAACATGACGATTATATTGTTTCAGACCATGTCCTTCATCAAGTGCGTACGATACCCGGCGTAACGTATTTGGATTTAATAACCCGATTTTTAGCTGAGAAAGGGATATCACCCCGAAGTTTTGAAATCAAACATGTTTTATTCCGTGAACCTGTTGCGACGTCAGTCCATTTTGATAAAAAAGTCACCTTCCAGTTTACGCAACAAGAAAACGGCTGGCTTGTTGAAACAACAAGCAGGAAATGGGTCGCTGAAAAGGCGGAAGGTGAAGCGTCAGTCAACTTGCAGGCGGAAATCATAAGAAAAAATGCGATAAACGAAAAGACAATTTCAATCGAAGAATTAAAGAAAGGGGCCGTCCGGACTACGGATGCTGAATCCGCCTATCGTAATTTGCGCAGAGGCGGCCTGATTCATAAAGATTTTATGAAATTGGAAGGTACGGTATATGAAGGTGAAAATTATATTCTGGGAGAGGTCAGTTTAAGCGGACTTTCAAAAGAATATACAGATGACTTTTACATGCATCCCGCGTTTTTGGATGGGTCTCTCAGCTTGTTGGGAATCCTTACATCAGATTTGCCGGATGAAGGAACAAATGCGTTTATCCCTATATATATTGAGACGTTCCGGGCACTGCATAAAACAACTGGGTCTTGTTTTGTGTATATTGATAAAAACAGTATAACGCAGCCGCCTTCTAAAGACATTTTATATGCGGACATAGAAGTATACAGGCCTGATGGAGAGCTTGCTTTTTATTATGAGCGGTTCGGTGTGAAAAGAGTCAGAAATGAAAAATCAATACAAAGGCTGGAGCATTCCCAAAAAGCTAAAGAGGTCGGCAGCGCAACGAACAATAAAGAAATGATCAGAAATAATTTGATCCAAGAGATAGCCGGCATGATTGAAAAACCTGCTGAAACAGTCAAGAATGATATTTCCTTTTACGAGATGGGCTTGGATTCTAAACAATTATTAGACTTATCCAAAAAATTAGAACTGATGTTAGATACAAAGCTGTACCCGACTTTATTATTTGATTACTCCACAATCGGTGAATTGACGGAATATCTGCAGGAGAAATACGGAGCCGGCATTACAGACTCTATCTCTGATACAGTTTTGCACCAAGACAGTCATAAAACATTAACAGATGAGCTGTCATCCATTATTGGAGAGGTTACAAACACACCGCCAAATAAAGCGGACAAACACCAATCTTTTTACGAACTGGGTCTTGACTCAAAACAGCTGCTGCATATATCGAAAATTCTCGAGGAAAGATTAGATACACAATTGTATCCGACATTGCTTTTTGATTATAACAATATTCATGATTTAGCGGCTTATTTAGAAGAAAAATATGATGTGCGTAATACGCCGGCCGCAGTTTTTAAAGAAAAAACGCAAACGAAAGAGCCGTCCGAAAAGCCGATGCTTGAATCTTTGTATTTACAAAAAGAATGGATAGAATCGCCATTAAAGTCCGGAGAAGTACCTAAGGAAAATACATTGATTTTCGATTTCGACAGTTCATTGAGTGATGAAATCCGAAAGTACATCGGCAGTGAAAATGTTATTTATGCGGAAGCCGACGATGAATATGAAATGGTAAATGAAAAGCATTATAAATTTAATCCGGAGCAGTCTGCTCATTACACCAGACTGTTAGAGGATATGAAAAAGTCCGGAGCGTTTCCGTCGTCAATCATTCATTACCTGTCAAAAAAAGCTTATACTGAAGCAGCGTTAGATCTGACTCACAGCTTTTATTCAATTCTTTATTTGAGCAAAGCTTTGATCCATCAAAAAGTAAAAGAAAACATCAACATTCTGTACGTACATGACAAGGGTCAATATACAAATCCGGTTTACGCCGCGATTGGAGGCTTTTTTAAAACGCTGAATGCGGAGCAGCCGAATATAAAGTGTAAAACGGTTGAGATTTCTTCAAGACAAACCATTAAAAAAGCACCTTTGCTTCTCAATGAATTAAGTGCCGGACATCATCAGGCTGTGAAATATGACGGCGATCAAAAAAGGTGGGTGACAGCATATAAAGACGCTTCGCTGCAACCAGGGCAAAAGGCCGCAAAGTTTGCAAAAAACGGGGTGTATCTCATCATCGGAGGGTTAAGCGGCATCGGCTGGATTATTTCAGCGTTTCTTTATGCAAATCACGGAGCCAGCGTTATCATTGCCGGGCGATCGAAAATGACAGCAGACATGGAAGAAAAATTAGACAGCATCCGCTATGACGGGTCAAGCATTTCTTACATTCAGGCTGACATGTCAGATAAGCAGCAGGTCATCAAGTTAGCGGAAAAAATTCATGCTGATTATTCCGAAATCAACGGGGTCATTTACAGTGCAGGCGTGTTAAAAGACTCTCTCATTATGAATAAAACAGACGCGGAAGCTCAAGCGGTGCTGCAATCAAAGGTCAATGGTGTGATTCATTTGGATGAAGCGCTCAGAGATATGCCTTTAGACTTTTTTGTTTTGTTTTCTTCCATCTCCTCAGAAATCGGAAGTCTGGGTCAAGCCGATTACGCCTACGCCAATCGTTTTCTGGAGCATTTTGCCGAGTGGAGGGAATGTATGAGAAAGGCGGGGGGAAGATCAGGAAAAACCATCGCTGTAAATTGGCCTTTCTGGAAAGACGGAGGCATGTCAGTTGATCCCGGCATTCAAGATATTATGAAAAGGGAGTACGGACTTCACCCATTAGAAAATACTGCCGGAATCAAAGCATTTGAACACTCGCTTCTCGGCCAAGGCCACCAGCTGATCGTGTTATACGGAGAAAAAGAAAAAATACAAAACGATTTCAAGCCGTTATCCGCCCGTTCAGCACCGCCTCTAGTAAGAGATTCAGCGATTGCAGCCGATTTTGATGCTTCGTCGTTCGTTACGGAAGAAGCTGAGAATCCTTTCCGAATACTCGGCACGGCCTCCAATCGTCATCTCGACGATTATTTGCATTATTGGAGCAGACTGAAGAAAGGAGCCCTTCAGCACGATCAAAGCGATGCCGCAAAAAAACTCATCGCTTTTTACCAGACAGAAGAAACGGAAACCGTTCATTTTCTGGCAAACACAGAAAATGCCCGGCATATGGAAATATTGATGAGCGGTAAGGGTGAAACAATTTTACTGATTTGCGGTTTCGCTACCACTGCTTACATGTGGAAAGAACAAATGAAGGAGTGGGCAGATCAATTTAATGTCATTGTCATACACACACCGGGTTACGGGCTGAGTGAGGGGAGCGCCGATTTTACACTGAGCGGGCTGGCTCAGACTTTTATCGAAGTGCTGAACGAGATAGGGGTTGCTTGGCCGATCCACATTGCGGCAGCTTCTTGGGGAGGCATGATAGGGCAGAGGATAGCCTATGAATACCCTGAAAAAGTAAAAACACTCATTCTTTCCGGAAGTTACACCGAATACGAAGAAGACCCTGAAAGCAGTGTCGAGGAAAAACTGAAAAATGATTTTATAGCTATAGGAAAGTCGCATGAATATGAAAGTTTATACAGTAATCAATTCTTAAATGCTTCTATTGAACGTTTTATGAAGATACATCAACAAGAAGGCTATTCTACGATCGGCTTTTTAAAAGACATTCATACAAGAACGCTTATCCTTACAGGTGAGAAGGAAAGCGTAGTTGATCAGAAAGAAACAAAAAGGCTGCGGAAACTGCTGAGCAATGCAGAATTAAAGAAAATTAAGGGAGCGGGGCATCTTCCGAACATCACACATCCGGAAGAATTTAATAAAGCGGTGTCAGAATTCATCAAGAAATCGGTAAGTAAGGGATGAAAACGATACATACAGTACAGGGGGAGAAAACAATGAAACAAACAATAAGCAATCCGGCATTTGATATGAAACAAATTAACGCTCTTAACAGCCATTATCAGACGATGATAGACAATGGAGTTCTGCAATGTGCGAGTTATATGATGTCAAGAGGAGGTGAGGTTTTTGCAGCTGAGTCGTTAGGGGAATTTACCGGCGGACAAAACGAAAAGCAAACATTTCAGCTTGATACAATCAGAGAAATCGGTTCTTTGACAAAAGTGTTTACCGCTGTAGCCGTCATGCAGCTCGTCGAAAAAGGTTTGCTCGATCTGAAAATGCCGGTCAAGCTCATTTTGCCTGCGTTTGATAAACCGGGTTTCGGAGAAATTAAAATTTTGCACCTTTTGACTCATACGGCGGGACTAAGTTTTGAGCTGGATATTCAAAAGGCTGAAGGCATTGACTTAACGAATGAGGAAGAATGGATAAACTATCTCGTCAGTACGCCTTTGGAGTACGGAGTGGATGAAGCATGGAACTATTCCAGAACCGGTTTTGTTATACTTGGCATCATTATTTCAAAAGTAACAGGCGTATCCTACGAACAGTATGTAACAAAGCATATTATTGAAGCGCTAGGATTAGAAAGAACGTATTTTTATGTGCCTGATGCTTTAAAAGAAGAAGTTTGTGTGATCAATGAGCACGAGTGCGTACAGCTGGAAAAAAGTCATCACCCGTATTTTCCGAATAAAGCGACAAGCGGTCTGTACTCTTCGTTGCGAGATATTTGGAAGTTGGCTGAAATGTTTAGAAATAAAGGCAGATTGAAAGATAAGAAGCTGCTTGGAAGAAAAACAGTCGAGGCTATGCTGAGAAATCAAATAAAGCCCGGTCTTCCTTTTTACTTCTTCGGAGCGCCCAGAGAGGAAGGCGGCTTTGGTTTAGGCATTAATTTGTGGCCGGCCGGTGACCATTATTTCATGACAGAAGGCACCTTCTCACATCTTGGAATGGGTTGGTGCGGCATGTTTTCTGATCCAGCCGAAGATTTTACGTATGTATTTTTCACTCCGATTTCCGAGTTTCATCCTCATGCCGTACTGACGCCGCTGAATATCGTGTGGGCAGGTATTGAATAATTAGACAAAAGCATCGTCCCGTCTGTTCGGCAGGCGGGACGATTGCTAACTGCCCGTTTTTATCCCGCGGCATCTTTTCAAAGCCCGCCCCTAAGTTAAATAACTTAATTTACTCTTTGTAATTTTTTTTAATTATAGTACAGTAGAGCATTTTTATAATACAGTTTAATGTCTTTTATAGTACAGTTTGGCGCAATATGATCTTAAGTTTTATAAGCGGTTTCAAAATGAGGTTATAAATGATTGACGGCTTTGTTTAATTACTGTAAACTATGGTTGTTGATCATATTGTACTAATAAAAAATCTTTTTTTATTAGTACAGTTTAAACGTCATTATCTTTGCTTAAGCGCTATGTGAATTTCTGAATGATTAATTTTAGAATTGCAGAGCATGATAAGACTGTTTTTAATACGGATGGCTAAACGGTATCCTAACCCTGTTAAATCAAAAGAAGAGGTGGTTTAAAAAATGGCTGCAAAGACAAAAACTTCAATTGTTGATAGCAAAAAACAATTTGATGCTATTCATAAGCAGTTTGAAACGTTCCAAATTTTAAATGCTGAAGGAGAAGTCGTAAATAAAGACGCAATGCCTGATCTTTCAGATGATCAGTTAAAGGAATTAATGAGAAGAATGGTGTATATCCGCATTTTAGACCAGCGTTCAATTTCTCTTTCCCGTCAAGGGCGTTTAGGTTTCTATGCACCGACAGCGGGCCAGGAAGCTTCTCAAATTGCATCACACTTCGCGCTTGAACAGGACGATTTTATCCTTCCGGGTTATCGTGACGTTCCTCAGCTGATTTGGCACGGTCTTCCTTTACACCAGGCATTCCTGTTCTCAAGAGGCCATTTTAAAGGTAATCAGATGCCTGAGGGAGTAAATGCTTTATCACCTCAAATTATTATTGGTGCTCAAATTATTCAAACCGCAGGTGTAGCTTTAGGTCTTAAAAAGCGCGGTAAAAAAGCGGTAGCTATTACTTACACTGGTGACGGCGGAGCTTCTCAAGGTGACTTCTATGAAGGAATGAACTTTGCCGGAGCATTTAAAGCGCCAGCCATCTTCGTTGTTCAGAATAACCGCTATGCGATTTCAACTCCTGTAGAAAAGCAATCATCCGCACAGACAATTGCCCAAAAAGCAGTTGCCGTCGGTATTACAGGTGTTCAAGTAGACGGAATGGATGCACTTGCCGTTTACGCCGCAACCGCAGAAGCACGCCAGCGCGCAATTAACGGTGAAGGTCCGACTCTGATTGAAACTCTTACATTCCGTTACGGACCTCATACAATGTCCGGTGACGATCCGACTAAATATCGTACGAAAGAAATAGAAAATGAATGGGAGCAAAAAGACCCGCTCGTACGTTTCCGCAAGTTCTTGGAAAACAAAGGACTATGGTCTGAAGAAGAAGAGAACAAAGTGATTGAACAGGCCAAAGAAGAAATCAAACAAGCTATCAAAAAGGCTGACGGCGAATCAAAACCGAAAGTAACAGAACTGATTGAGAATATGTTTGAAGAGCCGACGTTCAACTTGAAAGAACAACTTGAAATTTACAAAGCGAAGGAGTCGAAGTAAGCCATGGCGCAAATGACAATGATTCAAGCGATCACTGATGCGTTACGCACAGAACTGAAAAACAATGAAAATGTTCTGCTTTTCGGGGAAGATGTAGGCGTTGCCGGAGGCGTATTCCGTGCAACTGAAGGCCTTCAAAAAGAATTCGGTGAGGACCGCGTATTTGACACGCCGCTTGCTGAATCCGGTATCGGCGGTCTCGCTCTCGGTTTAGGCCTGCAAGATTACCGTCCTGTTATGGAAATCCAATTCTTCGGATTCGTATATGAAGTAATGGATTCAATCTCAGGACAAATGGCTCGTCTCCGCTACCGTTCTGGCGGACGCTGGACTTCTCCGGTGACAATCCGTTCTCCATTCGGCGGAGGGGTTCATACACCTGAACTTCACGCTGACAGTTTGGAAGGCCTTATCGCTCAGCAGCCGGGTATTAAAGTTGTTATCCCTTCCACTCCTTACGATGCAAAAGGACTGCTGATTGCCTCTATCAGAGACAATGATCCGGTTGTTTTCTTAGAGCATATGAAACTTTACCGTTCTTTCCGTCAGGAAGTTCCTGAGGAGGAATACACAATCGAGCTTGGCAAAGCTGATGTGAAACGCGAAGGTACTGACCTTTCTATCATCACATACGGCGCGATGGTTCATGAGTCGCTTAAGGCTGCTGAAGAGCTTGAAAAAGAAGGCGTTTCTGCTGAAGTTATCGACCTTCGCACTGTAAGTCCGCTTGATATTGATACGATTATTGCTTCTGTTGAAAAAACAGGCCGCGCAATTGTCGTGCAAGAAGCTCAAAAACAAGCCGGTATCGCTGCCAACGTTGTAGCTGAAATCAATGACCGCGCGATTCTGAGCCTGGAAGCTCCGGTTCTGCGTGTTGCGGCGCCTGATACAGTATTTCCTTTCTCGCTTGCTGAGAGCGTATGGCTTCCAAACCATAAAGACGTTCTTGAAACTGCGAAAAAAGTTCTTGAATTTTAATCAGGCATCATAAAAGACGGTAAAGAGAGTCCTTTTCTCTTATTATGAAGGAGTCTGTTTACTAGGTTCAATGCTTGCGTATGCATAACTAAAATTTGCTTAATCAACTAGGAGGTCGAAAACTGTGGCATTTGAATTTAAACTTCCGGATATCGGGGAAGGTATCCACGAAGGCGAAATCGTAAAATGGTTTGTTAAGCCGAACGACGAGGTAGAAGAAGACGATGTTCTGGCTGAAGTGCAAAATGATAAAGCAGTGGTAGAAATTCCTTCACCTGTTAAAGGAAAAGTATTAGAATTAAAAGTTGAAGAGGGAACAGTTGCAACTGTTGGACAAACGATTATTACGTTTGACGCACCTGGTTACGAAGATCTTCAATTTAAAGGAAGCCATGATTCAGGAGATGCGAAAACTGAAGCTCAAGTTCAGTCGTCTGCTGAAGCAGGGCAGGATATCTCTAAAGAAGAGACTCCTAAAGAGCCTGCAAAAGAAACCGGCGCAGGACAGCAGGACCAAGCGGAAGCTGATCCGAACAAACGCGTGATCGCGATGCCTTCCGTACGCAAATATGCCCGTGAAAAAGGCGTGGATATCCGTAAAGTAACAGGTTCAGGCAATAACGGACGTGTTGTAAAAGAAGATATCGACAGCTTTGCAAATGGAGGAGCGGCTCAAGAAGCGGCACCGCAAGAAACAGCTGCACCTCAGGAAACAGCTAAACCTGCAGCGGCTCAGGCTCCTGAAGGCGAATTCCCTGAAACACGCGAAAAAATGAGCGGTATCCGTAAAGCGATCGCGAAAGCAATGGTGAACTCTAAGCATACTGCACCGCACGTAACTCTTATGGATGAAGTTGACGTAACAAATCTTGTTGCTCACCGCAAACAGTTCAAACAAGTTGCTGCTGATCAAGGCATCAAGCTGACTTATCTGCCTTACGTCGTCAAAGCATTAACATCCGCTTTGAAAAAATTCCCTGTTTTAAACACATCTATTGATGATAAAACAGATGAAGTGATCCAAAAACATTACTTCAACATCGGAATTGCAGCGGATACCGAAAAAGGCCTGCTTGTGCCGGTAGTGAAAAATGCCGACCGTAAAGCCGTTTTCGAAATCTCTGATGAAATCAACAGCCTTGCTACAAAAGCGCGTGAAGGCAAGCTTGCACCTGCGGAAATGAAAGGCGCTTCTTGCACGATCACAAATATCGGTTCTGCCGGAGGCCAATGGTTCACACCGGTTATCAACCACCCAGAGGTTGCGATTCTCGGTATCGGCCGTATTGCTGAAAAAGCGATCGTCCGTGACGGTGAAATTGTAGCTGCTCCTGTCTTAGCTCTTTCTCTCAGCTTTGACCACCGTATGATTGACGGAGCAACTGCACAAAATGCGTTAAACCACATCAAGCGTTTACTGAACGATCCACAACTTATTTTAATGGAGGCGTAATGTTATGGTAGTAGGAGATTTCCCTATTGAAACAGATACTCTTGTGATTGGTGCGGGACCCGGCGGCTATGTAGCTGCCATCCGCGCTGCTCAGCTTGGACAAAAAGTAACAGTCGTTGAAAAAGCAACTCTTGGAGGCGTTTGTCTGAACGTCGGCTGTATTCCTTCAAAAGCGCTCATCAATGCAGGCCATCGTTACGAGAATGCAAAACATTCAGATGACATGGGAATCACTGCTGAGAACGTAACGGTTGACTTTACAAAAGTCCAAGAATGGAAAGCTTCTGTTGTAAATAAGCTTACCGGCGGTGTTGCAGGTCTTTTAAAAGGAAATAAAGTGGACGTTATAAAAGGGGAAGCTTATTTCGTAGACAGCAACTCTGTCCGTGTAATGGATGAGAACTCTGCGCAAACATACACATTTAAAAACGCAATCATTGCTACCGGTTCTCGCCCTATCGAATTGCCAAACTTCAAATATAGCGAACGCGTTCTGAACTCTACAGGCGCACTTGCGCTTAAAGAAATTCCGAAAAAGCTCGTTGTTATCGGCGGCGGATATATCGGTACTGAGCTTGGAACAGCGTATGCGAACTTCGGAACTGAATTGGTTATTTTAGAAGGCGGAGATGAAATTCTTCCTGGCTTCGAAAAACAAATGAGTTCTCTCGTTACCCGCAGACTGAAGAAAAAAGGCAACGTTGAAATCCATACAAGCGCCATGGCTAAAGGCGTTGAGGAAAGACCTGACGGCGTAACAGTTACATTCGAAGTAAAAGGCGAAGAAAAAACGGTTGATGCTGATTACGTATTAATCACTGTCGGACGCCGTCCGAACACTGATGAGCTCGGCCTTGAGCAAGTCGGTATCGAGATGACTGACCGCGGTGTTATTAAAACAGACAAGCAGTGCCGCACAAACGTACCGAACATTTACGCAATCGGTGACATCATTGACGGACCTCCATTGGCTCACAAAGCGTCTTACGAAGGTAAAATCGCTGCGGAAGCTATTTCAGGAGAGCCGGCTGAAATCGATTATCTCGGTATTCCGGCGGTTGTATTCTCTGAGCCTGAACTGGCTTCTGTCGGTTACACTGAAGCACAGGCGAAAGAAGAAGGCATTGAAGTCGTTGCAGCTAAGTTCCCGTTTGCAGCGAACGGACGTGCGCTGTCTCTTAACGAAACTGACGGCTTCATGAAGCTGATCACTCGTAAAGAAGACGGTCTTGTAATCGGTGCGCAAATTGCCGGCGCAAGCGCTTCTGACATGATTTCTGAATTGAGTCTGGCGATCGAAGGCGGAATGACTGCTGAAGATATCGCAATGACAATTCACGCTCACCCGACATTGGGCGAAATCACTATGGAAGCTGCCGAAGTAGCAATCGGAAGCCCGATCCATATCGTAAAATAATAATGTAACAAAGAAACAGCCCCCGTTTGTAAAAGCGGGGGCTGTTTTTATTGTGCAAGCACATGCTGCATAGGTTTGATGATATCCTCTTTTTTCTTTACGGATCCCTCAATCTTCATGACCACATGCCGATGATTGATCACCATCAGCGCAGGGAACGTGTTGATTTCCTCTTCCCATCCCTTTCTGTTGTCATAAACCTTCATTTGATCGACATGATGGGGATATTTCTTTTCTAAATCAAGGATCGCATCGTAATAAGGCACTTCTTTATCTATATGATTTTCATCGGAAAAAAACAAAATTTGAGTGTGATGAATGCTGTCGATCCGGTTTTTTGTGAATGGACTGACAGTAGAAACCGAACAGCTTGACAGAACGAACAGCATCAAAAAAAAGGGAATCACCGTACGGTAGCGCATCTATCTTACTCCTCTGTTTTATATAATATATTGGTTCATCCATTGATAAGGACTATATCAAGTGTATCACGAGAGGTGAAAAACCTAAGGCTTGTTACTGAATTGTTATATAATTGAAACCGTTTTTAATGAAGAAATAATACGTGTGACAACTTGCGCAGCCGATGTGTAAAAAAGGCACATTGTTTTTCGTGAGAGCGCTGTTTTTTCGTTATACTGGGGGCAAAACCATATCAGGAGGGATTGTCATGTATAAAGCCGCTGCAGCCATCATATGTATGTGCTTACTCGCCGGCTGCCAATCAAATGAAAAGATGCAAACAAACAAACCCCATTCTCAAGCCGCGGCCAATCACGCCAAACGGGAAAACCACCATACAAAAGAGGAAAAACAGAAAAAACAAAAGGCGGAGCCCCGCTACTATATCAATCCGAAAAGTTTTTCTGTGGAAAAAATGGATGAACAGAAAGAGAAAAAACCGATCGCATTGGTAACGATCGATGACGCGCCTGATCAGCATGCCGCTGAGATTGCGGACAAACTGCACGATCTCAATGCTTCAGCGATCTTTTTTGTGAACGGACATTTTTTGAAAAAAGATGAAAATAAGAAAGCGCTTAAGCATATTCATGAGTTAGGTTTTATGATCGGAAATCATACAATGACTCATCAAAACTTAAAAGATCTTTCCGAACAAAAACAACGGGAAGAAATCATTGGCGTCAATAAAGCGGTTGAAAAGGTAATAGGAGAGAAACCCGCATTTTTCAGGGCGCCTTTCGGAAGCAATACGGACTACAGTGACAGACTTATAAAAAAAGAAGGTATGGTGAAAATGAACTGGACCTTCGGGTATGATTGGGATCAGAAATATCAATCCAAAAAAGCGCTTACCGATATCACACTGAACAGTCCTTATCTGCGGGACGGGGCCAACATATTGATGCATGACCGGAAATGGACGGCGGAAGCCATGCCGGACATTGTAAAAGGATTGCGTCATAAAGGATATACTGTGATTGACCCTCGAGCTATAAAAAGACCGTAAAAAATAAATGTGTTATACAATTTATCAGTTGACATATTAAATGTGACATAATAATATAATAACAACAAGTGAAAATTAAGCGTTTTCAAATTCTGAGAAATGGGGAATGACAGATGGGTACAATTGTTTGCCAAGACTGTAACGAAGCGATTCATTACTTTGAGGATGAGAAGGTCACGACGTTATACGGAACATGCTGCGGACAATGCCAGTGTCATCTTGAAGAAGAGTAAAAAGCGTAAAAAGGCCCGAAACGATTTCGTTTCGGGCTTCTTTATGTTTATTGGATGGCTTTTTGCTCTTTGATCACTCTGATCATTTCAAGCGTTGCATCTTCGGGACCCTGCACAGGAAGGCCGGCGTCCAAGTTTTTAAAAATGTAGCTGATATTTTCTTCAGTAATGATCTCACCCGGAATAAAGATCGGAATTCCCGGCGGGTACACCATGACAAACTCTGCGATGATCCGTCCCGCGGATTCTTTTAACGGAATGACTTCCGTATTTGCGTAAAACGCGTCTCTTGGCGTCATCGCTAACAGAGGAATTTCAGGAAGCAGAACTTCGGTTTGCTGATGAGCATAGTCATTGTCGGAAGCCTGCTTTGAAATGTCTGTAAGCGCGCTTACAAGACGGTCGGCATCTCCCGCTCTGTCGCCGGGGGTGAAAATACATAAAATATTATACAAATCGGACAGCTCGACTTCGATATTATATGATTCGCGGAGCCATTTTTCAACGTCATGACCCGTCAGGCCGAGGTTTTTGACCGAAATGATTAATTTAGTCGGATCATAACTGAATGCAGCTTTAGACCCTGTGATTTCTTCGCCGACACAGCGGATGCCTTCAATTTGATTGAGACGTTCCCGTGTCTGTTCCGCCAGCAGAATCGTATCTTCAAGAAGATCGCGGCCTTCTGTAGCGAGGCGTTTTCTTGCGACATCAAGTGAAGCGAGAAGCAGATAGGATGTTGACGTTGTCGTCAGCATGCTTAAAATCGACTGTACTCTTTCTTTGGAAACAAGACCTTCTCTCACATTTAAAATGGAGCTCTGCGTCAGGGAGCCTCCCAATTTGTGCACGCTTGTGGCTGCCATATCAGCGCCCGCCTGCATGGCGGACAGAGGAAGCTTATCATGAAAATGAATATGCACGCCGTGCGCTTCATCGACAAGCACAGGTACATCGAAAGAATGCGCGAGCTTTACAATGCTGCTCAAGTCCGCTGCCACACCGAAGTACGTCGGATTTATGACAAGCAGGCCTTTTGCGTCAGGGTGCTCCGTCAAAGCCCGCTCTGCGGACTCAAGCGTAATGCCGTGAGAAATTCCGAGCTCATCGTCAATTTCCGGGTGTATAAAAATCGGCACCGCTCCGGAAAATACAATGGCCGACATAATGGATTTATGAACGTTTCTCGGGATGATGATTTTATCTCCGGGTCCGCATACGGCCATGACCATCGTCATAATGGCGCCGCTCGTCCCTTGAACGGAAAAGAAGGTATGGTCTGCGCCGAATGCTTCCGCGGCCAGATCCTGGGCTTCTTTAATGATGCCTTTTGGCGCATGTAAATCATCCAGAGGTTCGATATTAATTAAATCTATACTTAACGCGTTTTCTCCGATAAATTGTCTGAATTCCGGATCCATTCCCGCGCCTTTTTTATGGCCCGGAATGTGGAATTGGACAGGCTGTCTGTCCGCGTGCTTTTTCAGTCCGCTGTACAGGGGTGTTTCATGTTGCGGCAATTGTTTTCCCACCTTTATCATAATACCTACGGATTAGTTTGTATTACATTCAGTTTTATTACCCGTTTTTTAAACGTAAAACAAATGAATTATATTATGAACTTGAAAGAAAGTAAAGAACAATTTATGATCTATGGAAGATGCTTTTTTTGAGCATGATTATAAAGGAGTGAGGACATTTGGAATATCAATATCCGATGAATGAGGACTGGACGACAGAGGAGGCCGTGGATGTCATTGCTTTTTTTCAGCAGGTGGAAAACGCCTATGAAAAAGGAGCTGACCGGGACAGACTTCTGAATGCGTACCGCCGCTTTAAAGAAATCGTTCCCGGGAAAGCGGAAGAAAAGAAAATCTGCAGCCAATTTGAAGCTGACAGCAGCTATTCCCCGTATCGGACTGTGAAACAGGCGAAACAATCAGATCAAGCGATGATCAAAATGTAGACAAAGCGAGCCGCAATCGGCCCGCTTTTTATGTTATGAGACTTTCTGAGTCAGTGTGTATAAAAAGGAAAGCTTCCTAAAAGCATCTTCAATGGTTTGCAGGAATTCATTGTTGTTCATGTTGATCACGTCTTCTTTTTGCAGCTGAATGCCGCACAAAAGCTCTGCTTTTTTAACTGTCTGCAGGCGTTCAAATAATGTTTTCAGCTGCTCCTGATCCATGTCGGACTGCTTGTACGCACCTGGCTTCGTATGATCCGGCGACCATACAAAATGACCGGGAATCTGTTTTGTGATGTCCTCCTGCTTCGCTTCCAGCAATCTGCCGTATTCCTCTTTTATCGGAGATTCATAAATGATGGCAAACCATACAAACATATGGGTGTCCCATAAACCGATCTGAAAGTGAGGGAGTTTCTTATACCCGCGTTTGCTGTTGGCAAAGGCAACCCAGCTGTCAGCCGGCGGGTTGACAGATCTTCTCGCGTGCTTGGCGACATGCGGGAACATTTCATCTCCTGTCAATGCTGACAATGTCGGTGCGAAATGCTCTCCTAACAAGGTCAGCTTCGGACGGACTTGTTCTTTTAACACCTCCATGCGCGGATCTAAACCTTCTATTGTAAATGTATCGAAGTCTTCTTTTGTAAAACGCATCTGAGTCATCTTTTTCCTCCTTATCGTAAGTATTCATATTTTACCACAGCCGCCGCCGGCCGCAAAAACATTGAGAACGTTTGAGCCGAGAGGATTGGTGGTAAAAAACGAATAGGTAAACACACAATTTTAAGAATGTTGTTACAGCCGAATATAAGTTTCCATACGATATAAGAAGTATCATTAATAAATTGGAAAAATGGGATGCTTTTTTAACAAATGATCTCTGGAAGGGGCGAAAGACAATGAGGCAAGTGGTGAAGGAAGGATTCAGGGAGGAAAAAAATAACCGTGTAGCTGTCTGGAGACTAGAGGTTGATTATGAATTGGCAACCCTGTATGAGGCCATGCAAAAAGAGAATGCGGATCAAATCGATCTCAGCAAAAGAAAACTGGAACGTCTCAGAAAAGAATGGATTCGGCTTAACGGATAAAGAATAGTAAAAACGAACCGCAGGAAATGGTTCGTTTTTACGTGAGAAGGCATTTTTTTCATTTTCCTTGCTTTTTCATCGCCTTTATCAGTATGCTATAGAATAAGCTATACATAGAAAAGAGGTACACGGTATGACAAATTGGACGGAAATTGATGATATCGCAAAAAAGTGGGTAAAAGAAGCCGGAACGAGAATCAGACAATCCATGCAGGAAAGCTTGACGATTGAAACAAAATCAAATCCGAATGATTTAGTCACAAATATTGATAAAGAGACGGAACGCTTTTTCATTGACCGTATACAGGGAACTTTTCCCGGACACCGGATTCTCGGAGAAGAAGGGCAGGGGGATAAACTCCGCTCCCTTGACGGAATCGTCTGGATTATTGATCCGATTGACGGAACGATGAATTTTGTCCATCAAAAGCGGCACTTCGCGATCTCCATAGGCATCTTTGAAGACGGAAAAGGCAAAATCGGCTTAATTTATGATGTGATGCAGGACGAGCTGTATCACGCATTCAGCGGAAAAGGAGCTTATCTGAACAATACGCCGCTTGCTCCTTTAAAAGAAGCTTCCATTGAAGAAGCCATTATTGCAATCAATGCCACATGGGTGACGGAAAACAGAAGGATTGACCCGAGTATTTTGGCGCCGCTCGTAAAACGGGTCAGAGGAACGCGTTCCTACGGTTCGGCGGCACTTGAGCTGGCCAGTGTTGCGGCCGGCCGCATTGACGCATACATTACGATGAGGCTCGCGCCGTGGGATTACGCTGCCGGCTGCGTGCTGCTGAACGAAGTCGGGGGCATTTACACGACCACAGACGGCGAACCGTTTACGTTTTTAGACAACCACAGCGTGCTTGCGGGCAATCCGGCAATACATAAAATTATCTTTGACGACTATTTACATGCTGACAGGTAGAGATTTTGAAGAAGAAGATCTCGGGTTTCTGGAGCAGCTGGCGGCATCACACCCGGTGTGGAAAAACGAAGAGTTCGGAACAAAAAATGCGGCGGAGTTTATGCTTGCATACTCCATGTACAATGGAACGTGGCTCGTATGGGAGATTGACGGCGCTCCTTCCGCCGTCAGTTTTCATTTGGAATGGGCGCCTTCAAACGGAAAACCGTGGCTCGGAACCGTGGCCGTCGCTTCGGAGGCAAAAGAGAAAGGAATCGGACGCGCGGTCATTGAAGAGATTGCGGGCCGGCTGAGAGGAGAGCATAAAGCGATGTTTTCAGCCGTTCCCCTGGACAGGCAGGAATGGGTTTTGTTTTTAAGCCAATGCGGCTTTGAACAGCTCAAGCTTGAAAAAGACGATCGGGAAAAGACATATATGATCATGGTGAAGCCATTGTGAAATGTTTCAGATATAAAAAAGAGACCGGATTTCTCCGGTCTCTTTTCTTGTTTACAAGCCGACCGCATTCCAGGCCGCTTCTACGCTTGCAGCGTCTTGAGAACCGTAAAGGTCCCGCGCTGATTGAATCAAAGCTGCTTTTGCATCTTTAAAGTTTGATGACGGAGTGAGATATACCGTCAGTGCACGATAGTAAATCTGCTCCGCTTTTTTCACGCCGATTTTTGTAATCGTGTTGTAAGCGGCTTTGTTCGGAATTCCGCTGTTTGTATGCACGCCGCCGTAGTCGCCGGCATCGGTGTTCGGAAGGTTTCGATAATTTTTGTAATGGTCGGGCTGTCCGTATTTTGTCGGAGTGGATAAACTGCGGAGAGCCGGCTGGCTGACCGTAATATCTTCACCGATATCCCAGTCCTCAGTATCATTGAAGTATCCGAATACATCAGAGAAGGATTCGTTTAAAGCGCCCGGCTGATTTTCATAGTTCAGGTTGGCTGTTTCCTGTGTAACACCATGTGTCATTTCATGGGCTGTTACGTCCATTGAACCGGAAAGAGGCGAGAAGAATGAGCCGTCACCGTCACCGTAAATCATTTGGTCGCCGATCCAGGCCGCGTTATTGTATTTGCTGCCGTAATGAACGGAAGATACGATTTTGCCGCCTTTATTGTCGTAGCTGTTGCGTTTAAACGTCTGATAGAAATAATCGTATACTTTGCCGAGATTGTAATGCGCATCAACGGCAGCGCGCTGAGAAGAAGTTGTGAACTGGTTTGTAGTGCTTGATACGAGCGTGCCCGGCAGGTTATATTGTCGGTTTTGCAGATCGTACGTAATAATTTGCGTTCCGGTAGGTTTAGAAAGATCACGCATTACATATTTGCCGCTTTCAGAAGAAATATTTAATGAGACCGTTTTTCCTTTAAGAGTCGTACCTGTTCCGGTTGCAGCGGCATGCTCCACTTTGTTTTGCTTTTTCAGGACTTTCCCTGTTTCCGCATCAACGGTTACTTCCCAGTTAGCTGGTTCCGGTTCGATGTAGCGGATGGTTACATCATAGGCGAGGCGGTATTTACCGTCTTTTGTAGCCGCTGCTTTCAGCTCGGCTTTGTTTTTGTTTGCAACGTTGCCGTTAGAGACGGCTTCAGGTGATTTGCCGATTGCTTTAAAAGCATGATCCAGCGCCTGATTTGCAGATAATTTTTTGCTGTTTGCCGTTTTGGCAGAAGCATCGTTGTTTAATTCACCGTTAATCGCATAGACATTGTTGGATTTATCGACGTGAATAATGACTTGCGAGTCTTTCACAGGCACACCGTTAACGACAGGCACATAACGGAAGTGCTTGTAGCCGAGATCATCAGTCGTGTGGTCAATCAGCTTCAGTCTCTCAGAAGGGTTGCCTTTGAAGACTTTGCCGTTTTGTTTCAAGTATTGCTTGATTGCTTTGTCACTGACTGAAGGCAATTCAGATTGCACCAAAGAATGCTTCGGCACAAAGTTCGTCAGGTTTTCTTTAAGCTGAGGATTCTCAGCGGCCTGAACACCCGGAAGACTGATGGTTAAACTCATAAAGGAAGCGGCGACAGCAACAGACAATTTCTTACCTAAACCCACAATAAATCCCCCTTTTTGAAAATAATGAAAACTTATATTGTTATAATAAACCAGCATTCTCTCATTCTGCAATATAAAACTAGACTCCGCTGATGAATTGATAGAATCGTCCCGGAAAGGCTTCCGGCGGCCAGCATCGAGGGATAAGCCGAGAGGCACGTGTTGAATCAGACATGAGTCGAATGATGCGATTTATTCTGAAAAAAATGACAAATGAAGTCGGGAAAAATGATAGGGGAAAAATGTTCCGATCTGTAAAACTTTTTTTATAGCCGTTTGTCTAAACGGGTGAGGCCTTAATAAACGAAAAGGATTGTTTCAGATGTCAGAGATTTTCAGTCATTTTATTCAGCATTTCGACAGATATTTCAAGAGCTGTCTTACGAAGAGATTGCTGAAGTTTTGGACTGGAGTCTTTCGAAGGTGAAGAGCACCCTGTACAGGGCGAGAATGCAGCTGAAACAGCACTTGGCGGAAAAAAGGAAGGACGGACAGATATGACTTGCTGTTTAGTGAGAGATTTACTCCCTTTATATATTGAAGGCGATTGTGAAACAGAAACGGAGCGGTTTATTTCCCGCCATCTTGAATCATGCGGTAAGTGCGGGAGTTTATATCATATGATGAAGGAGCCGCTTGACCTCGGAAGCCCTGAGATGAAGGCGCCAGCCTGTTATGCAGAAGAAGAAAGGCGGTTTAAGGAACGGTATTACGGGAAACTGCTGATAAAAGCAGCCTGTTTGTTCGGCGCTGTTTTCTTCATCATGCTGTTCCTTAAACTGCTGATTTAAAAAAACGCCCGGCTGAATGACCGGGCGTTTTAATCCGTTTACTCAGCCGGATGAAAGGCTGTATAAATGCCTTCAAGCAATTCCTGGGGCAGTGAATTAAATAATCCGGCACACAGCTTTGCTTCTTTTTTTCCTGCTCCTGCTTTTTCAGCAAGGTCCTGATCAAACGTAAACACACCGTCTTCTTCAATCAGCGCAGATTGAAGGATATGAAGACTTTGGGAAAAAGCGGTGAACAGCTGATCAACGATAAGGGCCTCTTTTTCCGTAAAGCCGAGCTCCACCGCTTTTTCTTTATTAAATGTATATTCGCCGTCCGTTTTCTCAATACATTGGGAAAGAACGGTTAAAAATTCGGTTGAACTGTCCCACAGCTTTTGAATGATCTGGGCTTGTTCTTGATCTAATCCCAATTCAACCGCTTTTTCACCGTCAAAATAATAGACACCGTCTTTTTCGTAAATCGATTGGCTGATGATGTCAATGAGTTTTGCCGCGTCTTCCGGTGTTTTCTCTGCGGAAGCCTGCAAGGCATGCGGTTCATTTGCCTGGATCGTTTTTGCGCCGGCAGAATCAAGCGGACTGAATGCAAGCAAGGCGGCTGAGGCGGTTGCGGCGGCAGTTACAGCGGTTTTCTTCAAAAAAGATGTTTTCATTTCATTCTCTCCTTGTCATGTGTATTTGCTTACAGCCACAAGTATAAAAAGACAATGATGGAATTGATATAGGAGGTATGGTATTTTCTGCATAACGATGCCGGACTATTTCAGACTTCATTTTCTGAGGGAATCTGCTGAAGTAACTAGAGTGGGGGCCGTCATTTCCGGCTTCCTGACTAGGCGGCGGGGGAGATAAGCCTTACATCTAAAGCCTGTTTTGAGGATGTAAAAAAGCCTGAATCTTTGATTCAGGCTTCATTAGAATTGTGCTTTTCATGTTTACGGAATTTTGCAAAGGGTCATCCTTTTAATCAAGCAGTCCCTGTTCGCGCATTTTTTTCTTTACGGTGAAACCGCTTCCCATCATGGCGATAACGAGAACAATGCTTCCGATGATGCCCCATGCGCTTTTCTCAGCGATTGATACGCCGATCAGCATCATGCTGAAGACTGCTGCGAATGCAAATAATAATAAGAGCCAATTCAATTTTTTCATATTTCCATCCCCTTTAACGTCATACTTTCAGTTTACAGAAAAACGTAACGCTTTTAAAGAGGATGTGTGGTATAATATGAAAGTTATCTAATTTTTTTAGGAGATGAAAATGTGAAACTTCGAAACGATCTTCGCAACATCGCGATTATTGCCCACGTTGACCATGGGAAAACGACTTTGGTAGACCAATTGCTTCACCAAGCCGGAACATTCCGTGCCAACGAAAATATTGCCGAACGCGCAATGGATTCAAACGATCTTGAACGTGAACGCGGTATTACAATTCTTGCGAAAAATACTGCGATTAACTATAAAGATACACGCATTAATATTTTGGACACTCCGGGACACGCCGACTTCGGCGGAGAGGTAGAACGGATTATGAAAATGGTTGACGGCGTTCTGTTAGTCGTTGACGCATATGAAGGCTGCATGCCGCAAACCCGTTTCGTACTGAAAAAAGCCCTTGAGCAGAACTTAAATCCGGTTGTCGTTGTAAACAAAATCGACCGTGATTTCGCCCGCCCGGAAGAAGTCATTGATGAAGTGCTTGATTTGTTCATCGAGCTTGACGCAAACGAACAACAGCTTGAGTTCCCTGTCGTCTACGCTTCTGCGATTAACGGAACGGCAAGTCTGGATCCGAAAAAGCAGGACGAAAATATGGAATCACTGTATGAGACGATTCTTGAACATGTCCCTGCCCCGGTAGATAACGCCGAAGAGCCTCTTCAATTCCAAGTGGCGCTGCTTGATTACAATGATTATGTCGGCCGTATCGGTATCGGACGCGTTTTCCGCGGCACGATGAAAGTGGGTCAGCAGGTTTCATTGATGAAACTTGACGGAACGGTAAAATCATTCCGCGTAACGAAAATCTTCGGTTTCCAAGGATTGAAACGCGTGGAAATTGAAGAAGCGAGAGCGGGAGACCTCGTTGCCGTTTCGGGCATGGAAGACATCAACGTCGGTGAAACGGTTTGTCCGGCTGACCACCATGAGCCGCTGCCGGTTCTGCGCATTGATGAGCCTACGCTCCAAATGACATTTGTTGTAAACAACAGCCCGTTTGCAGGCCGTGAAGGCAAATATGTCACAGCCCGCAAAATTGAAGAGCGTCTGAACGCGCAGCTTCAAACAGACGTCAGTCTTCGTGTCGAACCGACTGCATCACCTGACGCATGGGTTGTTTCAGGACGCGGTGAGCTTCACCTGTCCATTTTAATTGAAAACATGCGCCGTGAAGGCTATGAGCTTCAAGTGTCTAAACCTGAAGTTATCATTAAGGAAATCGACGGCGTAAGCTGCGAGCCTGTTGAGCGCGTACAGATTGACGTGCCTGAAGAGCATACCGGTTCTGTTATGGAATCAATGGGTGCGAGAAAAGGCGAAATGCTTGATATGATTAATAACGGAAACGGCCAGGTCCGCCTGATCTTTACCGTACCTTCACGCGGACTCATCGGCTATTCTACTGAGTTTCTGTCACTGACACGCGGTTTCGGTATCCTGAACCACACGTTTGACAGCTATCAGCCGATGCAAAAAGGCCAAGTCGGAGGCCGACGTCAGGGTGTGCTCGTTTCCATGGAAAACGGAAAAGCGACATCTTACGGAATTCAAGGTATTGAAGACCGCGGCGTCATCTTCGTTGAGCCTGGAACAGAAGTATATGAAGGCATGATTGTCGGCGAACATAACCGTGACAATGACCTTGTCGTCAATGTCAGCAAAATGAAACAGCAGACAAACGTCCGTTCCGCTACGAAGGATCAAACGACTACGATTAAAAAAGCGCGCATTATGTCGCTTGAAGAATCACTCGAGTACTTAAACGAAGATGAATACTGTGAAGTAACGCCGGAATCCATCCGTTTAAGAAAGAAAATCCTGAATAAAAACGAACGTGAAAAAGCGGCGAAAAAGAAAAAAACAGCAGGAATGTCTTAATCACTTGCAGAATTTGAAGAGGTAGAACCCGAACGGAAAAGGGGAGGGGGATCCTTTTGAATGAAGTAAGTGAACGGCTGTCGTTCTTTGCGGCTCTTTACCAAGTGGATGAGCATCCGCTGACGGGAATGTGGCTGTTATACGGAACGATCGTCGTGCTTTCGGTGATTGTATTTAAACTCGGCTTTGCCAAACGGCTGCCGGTGTTGAAGGCTGCGGCAGTTTATCTCTTTCTCGTGCTCGGCTGCACCGTACTGACTTTTTTCGGTGTGTTTCTGCCGGTCGGAGAAGGGCTTGTTGTCGCCGCCTTGATTTTGATCGTTTACAAAATCCGTCTGCACCAGTCCAAAAAAAGCCAGTCAGCTAAACCGCAATAAAAAAATGACCTTGCCTTCCGGCGGGTCATTTTTTATTCGGTTTATTTTTTCAGTTTATCTTTTTTCGCTTTTTGTCCGGGATGAAAGGAAAAGTGTCCGGTATTCAGCCGCGCCTCCGTTTTGACTTTGATTCGGTCATGGCATTCCCGGCACATATATGTATGAATCGGACGATTGCGGAGGCGTTTGGCTGTCAGTGTTTCATCATCAATTTGTTCGATTTTGTCGCAAATGGAACATTTTACTCTCATTGATTTTTCACCTCTTTCACTATGACAAGCATTATAACATGGATGCCCCTCCTGCCAAAGGGAAAGAAAGCAGCGCCCTTCCTTTGGAGCGGGCGCTGCTTTTTACCGGCGGTTTTTCATATGATGATCCGATTGATCGTTCTGTTCGTTCTGCAGCTTGTTCTGGTCTCTTTGGTTCAGCTGATCATCATTTGATTGAGTCGGTGATTCTTTTTCATTGTCGGTCACATCATTCGGGACTTCCGGCATGACACGACCGACGATGGCGGCAAGTTCGTCCAAAATGCCTGAAACGGGGCGGCCGGCCTTAATGTCGCTGCCCATGCCTCTCAGACGGGAAACCGTATCAGGATCAGCCACGACAACGGCATTGGCGCCGTAAGGATCGTTTTTTAACGCCTGGGCAACCGTGTATTTAATGCTCTCCACTTTGCTTCTTTCTAAATTGTCATCCACATCGATACCGACAACGGAGTATCTTCCGAGTATAACCGCGGTGGCGTCTGAAATGCCGGGGATTTTTTCGGTTACCTCGACGAGATGCTTAGCGATGTCTGTCCGGCCGGGATTTTCAGCTGTCTCAGGAGCCGTATTTTTCACATGGATCGGTTTTGCATCGCGCTGATCGGCTGATTCGTTCTGAATATTGCGGCCGCGGCCGTCCTGTACAGCAGTGCAGCCGGTAAGGATAAACAAGGCTTGTATGATAATGAAAAGAATTCGCACGTCAGATTTCCTCCTTGAATGCTTTCATTTATTTTATTGTTGAATTAACCTTCTATCTTTATGCACCAAATCATATATTTTAGCAGGCATCCCCGTTATTTGCGGAAAGAGAAGCACACGATGGGCTTTGATCCTTATTTCAGGAGGCTGAGACTTGAGTAAAATTTATGTGTTAGATACGAATGTACTTTTGCAGGATCCTAACGCCATTTTTTCCTTTGAAGAAAACGAAGTTGTCATCCCCGCCGTCGTGCTGGAAGAGGTCGATTCAAAAAAGCGGTATATGGACGAGGTCGGGAGAAATGCGAGGCACGTATCTAAGCTGATAGACGGGCTCAGGGAGAAAGGAAGGCTGCACGAAAAAGTTCCGCTTGAAAGCGGAGGAACGCTCAGAATTGAACTGAACCACCGGTCGTTTCACCAGCTCCAAGAAATTTTTATCGAAAAAACGAATGATAACCGCATTTTGGCGGTGGCAAAAAATTTAAGCCTTGAGGAGGAAACGAAAGAAAACGGCCGTCTCGTCATCCTGGTCAGCAAAGATGTGCTTGTAAGGGTAAAGGCGGATGCCATCGGGCTTTTGGCGGAGGACTTTTTAAACGACAGAGTCGTTGACCATGATGAAATATATAGCGGGTACAAAGATATATTTATGAATAAAGAGCGGTTTGCCTCGTTTTATAAAAACAAACAAATTTCAGTCAAGGAGCTTCAGCAACATCAGGTTTATCCGAATCAATTTGTGCTGATGAAAGATGAATTAGGAGGATCTTCGTCTGCGGTCGGCATGACAGATAAGAAAGGCGAGACCGTAAAAAGACTCGTTTTCGATGATGAGCACGTATGGGGTATCAGGCCGAAGAACGTCCAGCAGACAATGGCGCTTGAACTCCTGCTGAGGGAAGATATCCCGCTTGTCACCCTGATCGGAAAAGCGGGAACGGGTAAAACCTTGCTTGCTCTCGCGGCAGGGCTTCTGCAGACGGAGGATCTCGGTATTTATAAAAAGCTGATCGTCGCGCGTCCCATCGTCCCGGTGGGAAAGGATATCGGATATTTGCCGGGCGAAAAAGAGGAAAAGCTCAAGCCGTGGATGCAGCCGATCTTTGATAATCTTGAATTTTTATTCAATGCGAAAAAGCCGGGTGAACTTGAAGCGATTTTGGCAGGAATCGGATCGATTCAGGTGGAGGCGCTGACATACATTCGGGGAAGAAGCATTCCGGATCAGTTTATTATTATTGATGAGGCTCAGAATCTGACGAGGCACGAGGTCAAAACGCTTTTGACAAGGGTGGGAGAGGGCAGCAAAATTGTCCTGATGGGCGATCCGGAGCAAATAGATCACCCATACTTAGACAGTTTAAACAACGGACTTGCTTATGTTGTAGAACGGTTTAAAGAACAAACCGTCTCCGGCAGCGTGAAGCTTGTGAAAGGTGAGAGATCCGGCCTTGCACAGCTTGCCGCCGATTTGTTATAAAACTTCGATTTCTGTGACGCCCATTATCGGTTTTTCAAAGTCTCCGTCCACGTAAAAATGGACCGGACCGCCGTCTTGAAGCGGTTTCCCCGCATCGCTGAAATGCGCGATTGCGTCCATCGCCTTTTCAAGCGGCACTTCGGTTCTTTCTGATTTTGAAATAAATGCGCACAGGACAGCGCTTTCTTTCGGCTCGGCATTTGCTAAAACAGCGCCGAGCTTCATGGCGAAGCTGCCGTTCATCAGTCTTTCTTTTTCATAACGTTTTTCGCTTTTTAAAGTCGGCGGCGAAATGCGCCCTTCTCTGATCACCCGTTCCGGATCAAGCGTATGCTCCTGGGTTTCTGCAGAGCCGTCCGGATGAACGGGCTGATTTTTTTCAAACGGAAACTTGCGGTCATCGAAAATCCAGACACTCGGATCAATTGTAATCGGGTATGTAACATTGCCTTTTACTTGAATAACGCTCATGGTGAAGCCCCCCTTTACTTAAAGTATAAAAGTTTTCGCATGAATTGTCACTTTGCGTCGCAAATTAGATGTATACAACGGCAGCGAAGTGAGGATGATCGACATGGTATGCCGGCATTACCAAGAGCTGGACGCATTAGTTCAGGAAGCGAAAAAAAGAACCGAAGAAGGCAAAGTGGCAGACTATATTCCGGCTCTGGCTGAATCTGAACAAGACAGCCTTTCGGTCACAATTTATCATGCGGAAAATACATGTCTGACGGCAGGAGACGCCGACCGGACATTTACGCTGCAGAGCATTTCGAAAGTGCTTTCTCTGGCGCTCGTACTGATGGATTACGGAAAGGAAAAGGTGTTCAGCTGCGTGGGTCAGGAGCCGACCGGCGACCCGTTTAATTCCATGATTAAGCTTGAAACAATGAATCCGGGCAAGCCTTTAAATCCGATGATTAATGCAGGGGCTCTCGTCGTTACGGGCTTAATTAAAGGGTATTCGCCGAAAGACCGCCTGGATTACCTGCTCGGATTCATCAGAAGACTTGCGAATAATCAGGACATTACATATTGCAGCCATGTCGCGGAATCGGAATTCAAATCATCCATGATTAATCGGGCCATGTGTTATTACATGAAGCAGTATGACATTTTTAAAGGCGATGTTGAAGAGGTCATGGATTTGTATACAAAACAGTGCGCGATTAAGATGAGCAGTCTGGATTTAGCCAAAATCGGCTGTGTATTCGCCCTTGACGGCAAGCATCCGGAAACCGGGGAGCAGGTCATTAAAAAAGATGTGGCGAGAATCTGCAAGACGTTTATGGTGACATGCGGCATGTACAATGCGAGCGGAGAATTCGCGATTAAGGTCGGTATTCCCGCTAAAAGCGGCGTTTCGGGAGGAATCATGGGCATTTCGCCGTACAACTTCGGAATCGGTATATTCGGCCCGGCGCTTGATGAAAAAGGCAACAGCATCGCGGGTGTGAAGCTTTTGGAAATCATGTCTGAGAAATACAGGCTGAGTATTTTTTGAAACATTTTTTATCATAACATCTGCTTAAATCCTCTTGCAATTTCACCTGATACCCTTTATGATAAATAGAAGAATTAGGTACTCGCCTGGGGAACGGAGGGATACTTTTGGCTTCAGAGATTATAGTTGACCATCAGCAGAAAGCATTCGAGCTGTTAAAATTAGATGCTGAGAAGATTTTGAAGCTGATCCGAGTACAAATGGATAACTTAACGATGCCTCAATGTCCTCTGTATGAAGAGGTCTTGGATACTCAGATGTTCGGACTGTCGAGGGAAATCGATTTTGCTGTCCGCCTGGGATTAGTTGACGAAAACGACGGCAAAGAGCTGCTGGACAGACTTGAAAGAGAACTGTCTGCTTTGCATGACGCGTTTACAGGAAAATAAATGATCAAACTCAAACTATTCAACGGTTTGGGTTTTTTTATAACCGTAAACCGTTTTTTTGCATCTTCTTTTCGTAAGACGGTCTCTTAATCTGCATTTCATCCGAAAAACTATAAAGAAACTGCGTAAATTGTTTATGAATTATAGTAAAATATAATACGCTATAGGTATTAAACGTAAGCTTTAAGCAGGAAAGAGGATGTTATGTTTAAAAGAATGTTAAAATCTTACGATTATTCATTGATATGCGCTATCATTCTGTTGTGCTGTTTCGGATTGGTAATGGTATACAGCTCAAGCATGATTACCGCCGTTATGCGTTACGGCGTGAGCAGCGACTATTTCTTTAAACGGCAGCTGTTCGCCGTCATCGCGGGGTTTGTGCTGTTTATCATCGCGGCCGTTTTTCCGTACAAAGTGTTCGCCCATCAAAAGATTCAGAAATTCATACTGCTTGCGTCAGTGGCTGCGCTTTGCGCGCTGTTTGTTTTCGGACATGTTGCCGGAAACGCGCAAAGCTGGTTTAAAATCGGCGGAATGGCCATTCAGCCGGGGGAATTTGTCAAGCTGACCCTGATACTGTACCTTGCCGCGGTATACGCAAAGAAACAAAGCTACATCGATCAGCTTTTGACGGGGGTTGCTCCGCCGGTGATCGTCACCGTAGTTATTTGTGCGCTTATCGCCATTCAGCCCGACTTCGGAACGGCGATGATTATCGGTCTGATCGCGTTTTGCGTCATTATGTGTTCGGGATTCAGCGGAAGGACCCTGCTCAGGCTGGTTCTCATGGCGGGAATCGTATTGCTCCTTGTCAGCCCGATCATCTATCTGAAATGGGACGATATTTTGACACCCGGGCGTATGAGCCGGTTTGAAAGCCTTGAAAATCCATTTAAATACGCCAGCACATCAGGCCTGCAGATTATAAATTCGTATTATGCGATCGGCTCAGGCGGTTTTTTCGGTCTCGGTCTTGGAGAAGGCATTCAAAAATACGGTTATCTGCCTGAATCGCATACAGACTTTATTATGGCGGTTATTTCAGAAGAGCTCGGCATTTTCGGCGTCCTGTTTGTCATTGTACTGCTGGCTTTTGTCGTGTTAAAAGGTTTTTATATTGCGAGAAAATGTGAAGATCCGTTCGGGAGCCTTTTGGCAATCGGGATATCCAGCATGATTGCGATTCAGACTTTTATCAATCTCGGCGGTGTCAGCGGTTTAATTCCGATTACAGGTGTTCCGCTGCCGTTTATCAGCTACGGGGGCTCATCAATGTTGTTGTTATTAATGAGCGCCGGTATATTGGTGAATGTCAGCATGCATGTCAAGTACTCAGAAAAGAAGAAAAAGAGGGAGCCCGTTCCGTCTAAGGGGGTAAAAAGACGGCAGACGGAAAAATCTGTGTATCTCTAAAAAACAAGTGTATACACAGGGCGGATATTCCTTTATTATAAACTACATATTTATTAGGCCAAGGGGGAGAAAAGTTTGTCACAACAATCCATCCAAAAAGTGTTAGTAGCAAACAGGGGAGAAATTGCGATCCGGATTTTCCGGGCGTGCACAGAATTGAACATCAGAACGGTAGCCGTTTATTCAAAAGAAGATTCGGGCTCCTATCATCGCTATAAAGCGGATGAAGCCTATCTTGTGGGAGAAGGCAAAAAACCGATTGACGCGTATCTTGATATTGAAGGGATTATTGAGATCGCAAAAAGAAACGGCGTTGATGCCATTCATCCGGGCTACGGATTTCTCTCTGAAAATATCCAATTTGCGAGACGCTGTGAAGAAGAGGGCATCGTATTTATCGGACCGACGTCAGCGCATTTGGATATGTTCGGAGATAAGGTAAAGGCGAGGGAGCAGGCAGAAAAAGCCGGCATCCCCGTTATTCCGGGGAGTGACGGACCGGCTGAAACATTAAAAGATGTCGAACAATTCGCAAAAGTCCACGGATTTCCGTTTATTATTAAAGCATCGCTCGGAGGCGGAGGCCGCGGAATGAGAATCGTCCGAAGCGAAAGCGAATTGAAAGAATCGTTTGAGCGGGCCAAATCAGAAGCGAAAGCCGCATTCGGAAACGATGAAGTGTATGTTGAAAAACTGATCGAAAATCCTAAGCATATTGAAGTTCAGGTGATCGGAGATAAAGAAGGCAATGTCGTCCATCTGTATGAGCGGGACTGTTCCGTTCAGAGACGCCATCAAAAGGTCATTGAGGTGGCGCCGAGTGTATCTTTGCAGCCTGAATTAAGGGACGAAATCTGTGAAGCGGCTGTGGCGCTTGCGAAAAATGTCGGCTATATCAACGCGGGGACCGTGGAATTTCTCGTAGCGGGCGGTGAATTTTACTTTATTGAAGTGAACCCGCGCGTACAAGTGGAGCATACGATTACGGAAATGATAACGGGGGTTGATATCGTTCAGACGCAAATCCTCGTCGCGCAGGGCTACGGACTGCACAGCCGTGCCGTCAATATCCCTGAGCAGAAAGACATTTTTACAAACGGGTATGCGATCCAATCACGTGTGACCACTGAAGATCCGCTGAATGACTTTATGCCTGACACGGGTAAAATTATGGCTTACCGCTCAGGCGGCGGCTTCGGCGTCCGCCTTGATACGGGAAACAGCTTCCAGGGCGCCGTCATCACGCCTTACTATGATTCACTGCTCGTCAAGCTGTCGACATGGGCGCTGACGTTTGAACAGGCATCAGCAAAAATGGTCCGCAACCTGCAGGAATTCAGGATAAGGGGCATTAAGACCAATATTCCATTTCTTGAAAACGTGGCAAAGCATGAAAAATTCCTGACGGGCCAATATGACACATCGTTTATCGACACAACGCCTGAGCTGTTTGTTTTCCCAAAACAGAAGGACCGCGGAACAAAAATGCTTTCCTATATCGGCAATGTCACGGTGAACGGTTTTCCGGGAATCGGGAAAAAAGAAAAACCTGCATTTGATAAGCCTCAGACCGTTACGTTAGGTATCGAAGAAAAGCCGGCAAGCGGTACGAAACAGATCCTTGACGAAAGAGGCGCTGAGGGGCTTGCAGACTGGGTGAAAGAGCAAAAATCCGTGCTCCTGACCGATACAACGTTCAGGGATGCCCATCAGTCTCTGCTTGCAACCCGGATCAGATCCAATGATTTGAAAAAAATCGCGAATCCTACGGCTGCCCTGTGGCCTGAACTGTTCAGCCTTGAAATGTGGGGAGGCGCGACATTTGATGTAGCGTACCGTTTCTTAAAAGAAGACCCTTGGAAACGCCTTGAAGATCTTCGCAAAGAAGTGCCGAACACATTGTTCCAGATGCTCCTTCGTTCATCAAATGCCGTCGGTTATACAAACTATCCGGACAATGTCATCCAAAAATTTGTCCGGCAGTCAGCGGAGTCAGGTATTGACGTATTCCGGATCTTTGACAGCCTGAACTGGGTAAAAGGGATGACGCTGGCCATCGATGCCGTCCGTGAAACCGGAAAAGTGGCGGAGGCCGCGATTTGTTACACGGGAGATATTCTTGATAAGACCCGGACGAAATATGATTTGCAATATTATCTTTCTATGGCGAAAGAGCTTGAGGCGTCTGGTGCGCACATTCTCGGTATTAAAGACATGGCCGGTCTTTTGAAACCTCAAGCCGCATACGAACTTATCTCAGCGCTGAAGGAAACGATTGATATTCCCGTTCATCTTCACACGCATGATACGAGCGGCAATGGCGTCTTTCTCTATGCCAAAGCTGTTGAAGCGGGTGTGGACATCGTGGATGTCGCCGTCAGCTCAATGGCGGGTCTGACTTCACAGCCGAGCGCAAGCGGATTTTATCATGCCCTTGAAGGAAACAGCCGCCGTCCTGAAATGGATGTCCGGCAGGTGGAAAGACTGTCGCAATACTGGGAATCCGTCCGTCAGTATTACAGTGAATTTGAAAGCGGGATGAAGTCTCCGCATACTGAGATTTATAATCATGAAATGCCGGGCGGCCAGTACAGCAATCTGCAGCAGCAGGCAAAAGGAGTCGGCCTCGGTGATCGCTGGAATGAGGTGAAAGACATGTACAGCGTCGTCAACCGCATGTTCGGCGACGTCGTGAAAGTAACACCTTCTTCCAAAGTCGTCGGAGATATGGCGCTTTACATGGTGCAAAACAATTTAACAGAACAAGATGTTTATGATAAAGGCGAAACGCTTGATTTTCCGGATTCAGTCGTTGAGCTCTTTAAAGGGCAGATTGGCCAGCCGCACGGCGGATTTCCGGAAAAACTGCAAAAGCTCGTTCTGAAAGGACAGACGCCGATCACGGTAAGACCGGGTGAGCTGCTTGAACCGGTATCTTTTGAAGGCATTAAAGAAGAATGGAAAGAAACACATCAGATGGAATTGAGTGATCAGGACGCAATCGCGTATGCTCTTTATCCGAAGGTGTTTACTGAATATGTTAAAACGGCAGAACGCTTCGGTGATATTTCCGTATTAGACACACCGACTTTCTTCTATGGCATGACACTCGGTGAAGAAATCGAAGTGGAAATCGAGCGCGGAAAAACGCTGATCGTGAAGCTTGTATCTATCGGTGAACCGCAGCCAGATGCAACACGTGTCGTTTATTTCGAATTGAACGGCCAGCCGCGCGAGGTGGTCATTAAAGATGAAAGCATTAAATCGTCCGTACAGGAAAAATTAAAAGCAGATCGGACAAACCCAAGCCACATTGCGGCATCCATGCCGGGAACCGTCATTAAATTGTTAACGGAAACCGGGGCAAAGGTGAATAAAGGCGATCATCTGATGATTAATGAAGCGATGAAAATGGAGACGACGGTACAGGCGCCGTTCTCCGGGACGATACAGCAGATTCATGTGAAAAACGGTGAACCGATTCAGACAGGCGATTTACTGATCGAAATTGAAAAAGCGTAAAAAATGAACATAAAAAAACCTGATCCGCCCCCGTGTGCGATCAGGTTTTTTATATGTAAAAAGGCCGAAGCTCTAATGCTTCGGCCTTTTCATGTGCCTCAGATGTTCCGCTGTTTTGATTCATAGCGGAAGCGGGCGATTAATAATAAGAAATAGCATAAGACGCCGAACAGGCCGGCAATAAAGAGCGAATGGGCAAGTGCAAAGCCGGTGGCCATTTCTGAATAAACAACCATGATTCCGGACAGCGCCTGTAATACAACAAAGGCAAGAGCCGCTATCCAGCCTCCAAGAATCTGTTTTTGGTCTTTGTAGGAGCGCACCGCATGTGCAAAAGCGACAAGAATCCATACGAACAGAAGCAGCGCTGCCGTTCTGTGGCCCATCTGCACCCATTCCTGAAAATGGGACGGAAGCCCGTGATTCAGCCTGCTGCAAAGCGGAACGTCAGGGCAGGCAAGGCTTGATTTCGTATGGCGCACATAAGCTCCCGTATAAACGACGATATACGTGTAAATCGAAAGGCCGATCATATGAAACTGCATTTTCCTGCCGATTCTCAGCGGCTTGACGAGCTTTTTGTCTGATTTATCAGCTTCGAATATGAGCAGCGTCAAAATCAGAACAGAAGCGAAAGAAATCAGCGATATGCCGAAATGAAGCGCCATAACGAGCGCATTTGATCCGAAAACAACCGCTAATGCGCCGAGAAGCGCCTGTAAAAATAAAAAGATAATGGACATAATGGCGAGAAAGGTTGTTTCACGGAAAACAGGCGTGACTTTTCTCCATGCCCAAAAAGCGAGACTCAGCACGAGAACGATTGAGACACCGCTTGCGAGTCTGTGGCTCCATTCAATGATAGAAGCGGCGTTAAGCTCCGGGAAAAACCGGCCGTGGCAAAGCGGCCACTGCCTTCCGCATCCGAGACCCGATCCTGTCTTTGTGACAAGAGCGCCGCCGATCAGCACGACGAGCATAACGAATGTCGTCAGCACGCCGAGCGCTTTCAAAGCTTTATTCATTTTACATTCACCTTCTTAACAAACTGGACAAAATGATATACGTACCAAGTGTAAGCGAATATGTGTTTTGTGGCAATTCTCAATTCTGTTTGTTCACAAAAATATAATAGAATCAGGACTTCTTAGATAATGGGGTTGATTATTCCAGATGGGTCTGATAGAAATAAAGTAACCGCTTTATTATGAAATCGGCGGATTTGGTAAAATTCATAAAAAGTTCACAAATAAATTCCTGTTTCTCGTTTAATATTTAAGAGGATGTTTTTTTACAGGTCATTATCTTGTATGATAGAGTTGCAGGTCTTAAAAAACCTGCTTTAGGTTTTTAAGGGAGGTTTACGTTATGGCTAATTCCAGAATTTTAAACGATACAGCTATAGACGGACAGATTGAAGAGACGACGGCATGGAAGGATTTCCTTTCGCTTATCAAAATAGGAATCGTCAATTCGAATTTAATTACGACTTTTACCGGCATGTGGCTTGCGTTACATATATCCGGTCTGAGTTTTTTAGGCAATTTAAACACCGTGCTTCTTACATTAATAGGATCATCTTTGATCATCGCCGGTTCTTGTGCGGTTAACAACTATTACGACCGTGATATTGATCATTTAATGGAACGCACGAAAGTAAGACCGACGGTAACCGGAAAGATTCAGCCGAATCAAGCGCTGTGGTCAGGAATTTTACTCATTGCTTTAGGACTTATCATGCTTTTGATGACCACCGTGATGGCAGCAGTCATCGGTTTTATCGGCGTGTTTACGTACGTTGTTCTTTATACAATGTGGACGAAACGCCGTTATACGATTAATACGGTTGTCGGAAGTGTATCAGGCGCCGTGCCGCCGTTAATCGGCTGGACAGCGGTTGAAGGGCACATCGGTGTTGTCGCGTGGGTTTTATTCATGATTTTATTCATCTGGCAGATTCCGCACTTTTTAGCGCTTGCGATTAAAAAGACGGAAGATTACAGAGCAGCGAATATTCCGATGCTTCCGGTAGTGCACGGCTTTGAAGTGACGAAAAGACAGATTATCGTCTGGGTCGCATGCCTGCTGCCGCTTCCGTTTTTCCTCGGCAGTCTCGGTCTTCCGATCGTCATTCTCGGCACTTTGCTGAATGTCGGATGGCTTGTTCTCGGACTGATGGGATTCCGCATGAAAAACATCATGAAGTGGGCAACTCTTATGTTTGTCTATTCGCTTAATTACATGACCATTTATTTTGTAGCGATGGTGGTCTTCACGCTGTTTTAATTGAATAATGAGCTTGTTTGATCGCCAAAACAAACAATGACAACTAGTAAACGCCGCCTTGACCTTTTGTTTAATCAGGCGGCTTTGCTTTTATACATAGATGGAATTTTAAGTAAAAAATCTCATATTTTAAGAAATGAGGAAATGAAGTATTTCGGCTGGAAGCAGTTTTACTGCTTGTGCATCTCGTACTGATTCAAAAAAGGGGTTGGGTGAAATGTTAAAGCGTTGGCGTCTTTTATCATTATTAGCCTTAGTGCCGCTTTTATTGAGCGGCTGTGGAAAACCGTTTCTGTCCACACTCAAGCCTGCCGGCGAAGTGGCTGATAAACAATATGATCTGACGGTGCTCAGCACACTTATCATGGTTGTCGTCGTTGCGGTCGTAGCAGTTATTTTCTTTTACGTCATTGTGAGATTCAGACGGTCGCGTATAGGGGAAGACACGATACCGAAACAGGTGGAGGGGAACCGTTTTTTAGAAATCACTTGGACCGTTATTCCGATCCTGCTTCTGATTATTCTTGTCATTCCGGTTGTCATCGATACATTGGCGCTGGCGGATACGTCGCCGATGGATAAGAAAAACCGTAAAGCAGAGGATGCGCTCGTGATTAATGTAAGGGCGAATTTATACTGGTGGGAATTCGAGTATCCTGATTACGGGTTTGTGACAAGTCAGGAGCTGATCGTTCCCACAGATGAACGCGTTTATTTCAAGCTGAAGTCCTCAGATGTGAAACACTCTTTCTGGATTCCGTCAGCCGGGGGGAAAATCGATACGAATACGGATAATGACAATACTTTCTTTCTGACCTTCGATTCTAAACGAAGCAAAGAAGCGGGAGAATATTTCTTCGGGAAATGCGCAGAGCTGTGCGGACCTTCACATGCGCTGATGGATTTCAAAGTGAAACCGCTGCCGTCAAAAGAATTTAAACAATGGACGAAAGCGATGAAAAATTATAAGCATACAACAGATTCCGGTTTAGCCGCGCAAGGAGAAGAGCTGTTTAAGGAAAAAAACTGCCTGAGCTGTCATGCGGTTGAGCCCAATGATAAACGGGCTGAAGCGGCAAGAACGGCTCCGAACCTCGCTACCTTCGGTGAACGGGTCAAAGTGGCCGGCATTAAGGATGCGAATAAAGAGAATATAAAAGCCTGGCTGAAAAATCCGGACAGCATTAAACCGGGCAATAAAATGACAGGCACTTATCCGAAGCTCTCGGACGCTGAAACGGATGCGCTGTATGAATATTTAAAAGGGCTGAAAGCGGAGAACAAGTGAGGACAGGGAGATATCAGGGGGGAGGTCGTAAATGATGAATACGCTTACAGGACAGCAAAGAAAAAGCTCTTTGCTTTGGGATTATTTGACGACGGTTGACCATAAGAAAATCGCGATTTTATATATGATCGCCGGGGGATTTTTCTTCGTCGTCGGCGGACTTGAGGCCATGCTTATCAGGATTCAGCTCTTGAGGCCGGGGAACGATTTTATGGGTGCGCAGCAATTTAATGAAATTATGACGATGCACGGCACGACAATGATCTTCCTGGCGGCGATGCCGCTGTTATTCGGGCTGATGAACGCGGTTGTGCCGCTGCAGATCGGGGCGCGTGACGTTTCATTCCCATTTTTGAACGCGCTCGGATTTTGGCTGTTTTTCTTCGGAGGCATCTTTTTGAATCTAAGCTGGTTTTTAGGAGGCGCTCCTGATGCAGGATGGACGTCGTACGCGTCGCTTGCGCTGAATTCGAAAGGGCACGGCATAGACTTTTTCGTGCTCGGCCTGCAAATATCAGGCTTAGGTACGCTCATTGCGGGGATCAATTTTCTCGCCACGATTATTAATATGAGGGCGCCGGGTTTGACGTATATGAGACTGCCGCTGTTTACGTGGACGACATTTGTGGCGTCAGCACTCATTTTATTCGCATTTCCTCCGCTCACCGTCGGTTTGGCGCTGATGATGCTGGATCGTTTGTTCGGAACGAATTTCTTTAATCCTGAATTGGGCGGCAATACGATAATCTGGGAGCATCTGTTTTGGATTTTCGGGCATCCGGAAGTATACATTTTAATTCTTCCCGCCTTTGGGATTTTTTCAGAAATCATTCCCGTATTTGCGAGGAAACGTCTGTTCGGTTATTCGTCTATGGTCTTTGCGATCGTGCTGATCGGCTTTCTCGGGTTCATGGTTTGGGTTCACCACATGTTTACGACGGGACTCGGACCGATCGCTAATGCGATATTTGCGGTTGCGACAATGGCGATCGCGGTGCCTACGGGCATTAAAATTTTTAACTGGCTTTTGACCATCTGGGGAGGAAACGTCAAATTCACGACGCCTATGCTGTATGCCGTCGCCTTTATTCCTTCTTTCGTACTCGGAGGAGTCACGGGTGTCATGCTGGCGGCCGCAGCGGCAGATTATCAGTTCCATGATACGTATTTTGTCGTAGCGCATTTCCACTACGTCATTATCGGCGGCGTTGTGTTCGGCATCCTGGCGGGCGTGCATTTCTGGTGGCCGAAAATGTTCGGGAAGGTGCTTCATGAAACGATGGGGAAAATTTCGTTCGTCTTATTTTTTATCGGGTTTCATCTTACCTTCTTCATTCAGCATTTCCTCGGTTTGATGGGAATGCCGCGGCGCGTTTACACATATCTGCCCGGCCAGGGGCTTGATACCGGCAACCTGATCAGTTCAATCGGCGCGTTTTTCATGGCGGGCGCGGCTGCTTTACTCGTCGTCAATATTATTTATACCTCAATAAAGGGGAAATACGTCGGGAACGACCCGTGGCTGGACGGTCGTACGCTTGAATGGGCGGTTTCTTCGCCGCCGCCGGAATATAATTTTAAACAGCTTCCGTTTGTCCGGGGACTTGACCCGCTGTGGATTGAAAAGCAGGCCGGAAATGAAGGGATGGCGCCTGCAGAGCCTGTAGAGGACATTCATATGCCGAACGGATCCATCATGCCGTTTATCATATCTTTCGGGCTGTTTGTCGCAGCGTTCGGGTTTTTATACCACTCCGATTATTCATGGGGGCTTCCGGTTATCTTCATAGGGCTCGGCATCACATTCTTTACCATGCTGCTTCGCTCTGTGGTCGATGATTACGGCTATCATATTCACAAAGAAGATCTGCCGAATGATGATAAAGGGGTGAAGGCGTAATGCAGCTGCAGGAAAAAATGACGGCTGAAACCTTTCCGGCTTCTCCTGAAAAAGCAACGCTGGAAGGGAAAAATAAGTTTTTGGGATTTTGGCTGTTTCTCGGCGGGGAAACGGTTCTGTTCGCCTCGCTATTTGCAACATTCCTTGCTTTGCGGGAATCTAAAGCCGGAGGGCCGTCAACGGCTGAGATGTTTGAGCTGCCGATCGTATTTATCGCGACGATGCTTCTTTTAACGAGCAGCTTAACGAGTGTGTATGCGATGTATCATATGAAAAATTTCTCCTTTAAAAAAATGCAGGTGTGGCTTCTGGTTACCGTATTATTGGGAGCGGGATTTTTAGGGGTAGAAATCTATGAATTTATGCATTACACTCACGAATTCGGCTTTACCATTACAAGCTCTGCGCTCGGCTCAGCGTTTTACACGCTCGTCGGCACACACGGAGCACACGTGGCGTTCGGGCTGTTGTGGATCAGCGCGCTCATGATCCGGAATGCGAAAAGAGGGCTCAGCCTTTATAATGCGCCGAAATATTATGTGGCCAGCTTATATTGGCATTTTATCGATGTCGTATGGGTCTTTATCTTTACCGTTGTATATTTGATGGGGATGGTGGGATAACGATGGACGATAACAAAAACAGAGGGACTGTCAGTACGGATCTCGAATATCGGAAAAAGAAAAATGCCGAGGAGATGAAATATCAGGTCATATCCTTCGGTTTGATGATCGGCCTTACGCTTGTCGCGTTTTTGACGGTGGCTGCTGACGGCATTGCCGGATGGTTTACGATGCCGTTTCTGATCCTGCTTGCGGTCATCCAGGTCATCTTTCAGCTGTTTTACTTTATGCATATGAGCCAGAAGGGGCATGAAGCGCCGTCATTATTTCTGTATTCGGGAATCTTTGTCGCGTTTATCACCGTGCTTGCATTTGTCACGATTATTTGGTGGTAATCGGGACGGCGGGGAGTGAGAGATTTGATTAATTTGGAAATGTTCGGGTTTCGCGCAATGTGGAGCCCGTATCTGTTTTGTATAACTGCCGTGATAACAGGTGTTTACTTTTACTGGTGCAGCCGGCATAAAGGACGTGTGGCCGCTAAGGAGAAGGTGCTGTTTGTGCTTTCCGCGCTATTTTTTTACACGGCTGCGGGAAGTCCGGTTGATTTATTGGGCCATGTGATGTTCAGTGCCCATATGACGCAGATGGCGGTTCTGTTTTTAGTCGTACCGCCGCTGTTGATTTCCGGAATTCCCGGCTGGGCATGGAAAAAACTGATCTTCCGTCCTGTCGTAAAGCCGCTGTTTTCGTTCTTTTCAATGCCGCTTATCGCATTAGTGCTGTTTAACGGTATTTTTTCACTGTATCACATCCCGTTTATATTTGATTTCGTCAAAACGGATTCGCTGTATCACACGCTGATGAACGGACTCATCTTTGTAACGGCGTTTTTTATGTGGTGGCCGCTTGTGCATAAGGTGGACGGTCTGCCCCGTCTCAGCGGTTTAATGAAGCTGGGGTATATTATGGCAGACGGGATTCTGTTAACGCCGGCCTGCGCGCTCATTATGTTCAGCGGGGCGCCCATGTATGCCACGTATACAGATCCGGCGGCTTGGGCCGAAGCAATGAAGCTTTGCGTTCCTTTAGATTTGCTGGAGGAGATCCCTTTATCCGGACCGGAGATGTTCAACACGCTGCCTCCTCTGGAAGATCAGCAGCTTGGGGCAGTACTGATGAAAATCATTCAAGAGGCGGTCTACGGAACATATTTGGCTGTCATCTTTTTTCAGTGGGTCAGAACGGAACGGGAAAAAGATACGCTGTCAGAGCCGCCGTATATCGAGCATACCGTCTCATGAAAAAAAGTACAGCAGAATATGCTGTACTTTTTTATTACATTTGCACTGTTTTTAATGACTCTTCCAATTCAAGCAGTAAAGCTTTGCTTTCAGCGACAACATGTTCCGGAAATTCTTCAGCGCTGCCGTATTCTACGCCGTGCGGATAATAATGCTTTCCTAAAAGAGGGGCCTTCAGCTGAATCACGGCCCGGCTGCCGCCGACATCGCCCTCTTTTGCCGTTCCTTGAATCCGCAGATAAAATGTCCCCTCAGGTACTGAAAACTTTTTGTCGTAAGTCACTCTTTCATAATCCCATTGTCCAGCCAGAATGAGCCCTTTACCTTCCATCAGATCATTCAAGCGGCTGAGCTCCGCTGTTACCCCTTCAAGACCGCTGTTTTCAAACTTCAAACCTTCCCCCTCCTTTTAAAAATGCCCTTTCCTGACAATCATAGTATGAAAGCGTTCCACTTTCAATGATTCATACGGTGAAAGTATGCAAAAAGAAAAATTTGACGACAATAGTAGCAGAAAAAAGGAGGAATTCCGCAATGACAAAGATCAATAAGCTCATGACGTCAGACTTGCAATATTGTACAGTATTAGATAATGTATATGAAGCTGCGGTGAAGATGAAAGACGCGGATGTCGGCGCCATTCCGATAGTGGATGAAGACGGCGCCACCCTTGTCGGGATCGTGACAGACAGAGATCTCGTATTACGGGGAATTGCTTCAAAAAAGCCGAACTCTCAAAAAATAACCGACGCAATGACAGAGCGGGTTATCAGTGCAGAAGAAGACGCCTCTGTGGAGGAGGTGCTCCATTTGATGGCTGAACATCAGCTCAGAAGAATTCCCGTCACAAAGGATAAAAAACTGGTCGGCATTGTTACGCTCGGCGATCTTTCGTTGGCCGAGCAATCAAATGAGCAAGCAGGCCGGGCGCTGTCTGACATTTCTGAAGACGGCGGTCCGGAAGGGTTTATCCATTAAACATAAATCACGGACGATGCAAATAGGCTGTACTGTATAAGAGTAAACAAAAACAGAACGGTTTGAACATATGGGGGTGAGAGGTTGAAAAATATCGCAAGGGCTCTCGTTATCCTTTTGCTTATTTACGGAGCGTATGTTCTGTTTATACAATATGGATCGGCTCCTCAGAAAAAGACGGATCAGGAGGAGCCTCAGGTTTCCAATGAAGAAGAGAGCGGAAAACGGCTGAAAATGCCGTCATCCGGACTGCTTTCTCTCATGGGGAAATCTGCCGCCGATGTGAAAAAGAAACTTGGGGAACCGTCTCGGAAAGATCCTTCTGCCTACGATTACGAGTGGTGGGTGTACAGCCAGGGGAAAGACCAATACGTACAAGTCGGTATTTTGAATGATAAAGCCGTGACTTTATACGCTTCGGGAAGCGGCATCAACGCAAAACCGTTTAAGATCGGCGAATCGACGGGTGAAGTTTTTAAAACGACGCAGGTTTCTCCTTTTGTCAATGTGACTGACAAGGGAAACACGTATCGGTTCGAGTTTTCTGAAGAAGATATCAATACCCGTCCCACCGTCAAGATAGGCGGAATGTATGTTCAGCTGTACATGGACAAATTTGACGGGAATCTGTCAAGCATCAGGGCTTTTGATGCGGAAACACTTGTGAAACAAAGGCCGTATGAAGTCATGTACAGAGGAAAGCTGACAGAATCCGAACCTGTTTCTGATGAAAAATGGAACGACATTGAACGAGCGAGTGAGCAGCAGATTCTCGATATTACAAATGTCATCCGCGTAAAACACGGACTTGCAAGGCTGAAATGGGACGAAGGCGCCGCAAAAGTGGCATTCGGTCACAGCAAGGACATGAAGGATAACAAGTATTTCTCTCACGTCTCAAAAAAATACGGGACTCTGAAGGATCGCTTGGAAAAAGGCGATGTGAAATACCGGGAGGCCGGTGAAAATATTGCCTACAACTATGTGGACGGTCCTGCAGCCGTGGAGGGCTGGCTGAACAGCGAAGGCCACAGAAAGGCGCTGTTAAGCCCGGATTATACGCACCTCGGTGTCGGCGTGGACCGGAAGTATTATACGCAAAACTTCATTAAGCCTTGGCAGTAAAAAACCGCAGAGGGGCGCGTCCCCCGCGGTTTTTTTATGTTTTTTCGCGAGCGGCGCTCCTGCTGAAAAAAATATACCTGCTTTTTTTCGCAATTTAGGCGAACATTAAGGCGCATGAACCGATACATTATAGCAGGCAAAACTTTTCGGAGGGGGTGAGAATTGTGGCGAATCAGCAATCACGGCAATCAATCGATGATTTTAAACAATTCGTAAAAAAGCATCCCAAACTGATCCAAAATGTTCGCAAGGAACAAAGAAGCTGGCAGGAAGTCTATGAAAACTGGGTTCTTCTGGGCGAGGATGATCCGATATGGACCCCTTTTAAAGACGAGGCCGTTCAGCCTTCTTCCGACGCGGAAACCAAACAGGAACCAGCTGAAAAAAACGATTTCGTTTCAAAAATGGTCACTGCCGTCAAAAAGATGGATATCAACCAAATGAATGAGCAGATCAATAAAATGAGCCAATCCATTTCATCATTGCAAAGCCTTTTAAGCCAATTTTCGGGGAGCAGCACGAAGCAGCCCCGGCAAGGCTCCGGACAACATCCTTTTTCGTTCAGGAAGGATTAAAGAAGGGGATCGTGTATGCGAAAAGAGGTTCAGGAATTCATATCCGCAGATGAGGAACGGAAACGGTTTATACGGCAGCGCCCCGTCTGGTACCGCAGACTTGCGAGAAAACCGGACGATCTCAATTCCTTTCAGCTTGACATGATGAATTTTTATGAAAAGACGATACCGCATCGGGTAAGCCAATTCTCAAACGGGATTCAAATGGCGCAGATGATGATGCAGATGGTTCACGCCATGCGTTCACAGGATTAAAAAGCGTTTAAACGCCGCATTTTCCAATTGGGTGGTTTCATGGTAAACTAGCAACTGGAGGTGCGTATTTATGTATGCAACAATTGAGTCCGTCAAGCTTCAAAGTGAAGCGGAGCAGCTTGCCGGCATGATTCTGCAGTCTGAGACGGCTGAAAATTACCGCGATTGTTACAAGCGTCTCCGTGAAGATGAAGAGGCAGGGCGGATCATTCGTTCTTTTATGAGCGTTAAAGAGCAGTATGAGGATGTGCAGCGCTTTGGCAAATACCATCCTGATTATAGAGAGATTTCCCGCAAAATGAGAGAAATGAAGCGGGAACTGGATTTAAACGATAAGGTGGCCGAATTTAAAAAAGCGGAGACTGAGCTTCAGTCGCTGCTTGACGAGATCAGCATTGAACTCGGAACGGCCGTCTCGGAGCATGTAAAAGTGCCGACGGGGAATCCTTATTTTGACGGCCTGTCATCCTGCGGCGGCGGCTGCGGTTCCGGCGGCGGCTGCGGATGCAAAGTTTCCTGACGAGACGGCCGTCTCGTCTTTTACATAAAATGAACAGAAAGTCAGGCGGGTGATCATGATGGAAAATAAGCGCCAAGGCATAATCGTATATCTGCATTCTTTAAAACACAGCAAAATGCTGAGAAAACTCGGCAACGTTCATTATGTTTCAAAGCGGCTGAAATACGTTGTGCTGTATTGCGATATGGATTTAATCGAAAAAACAATGGAAAAGATTTCTTCTTATTCTTATGTGAAGAAGGTAGAGCCTTCTTATAAACCTTTTTTAAAGCTGGAATTTGAATCAAAGCTTGATAAAGCGAAAGAGTACGATTATAAAATCGGCATATAAAAAAATCCCCGCAGATACCTGCGGGGTCCTTCTATTCCTTAACAAGTTAAGGAGAAGGAAAAGGGAGAGGAGAAACCGGAGGAAGAACTTATGGGGAAACGTAAGTCTTCTCCGCGGTTGGCAACAACATCATTCATTGATGCTGTTACACGTAGTCTTGACAGGAATGTGAATATGTATACACGATTTCACGTTCATTGTTTGAAAGAATGCTTTATGATAAGATAGGGATTGTTTTTATACATAACGGCTCAGCCGATGAGAAACATCAAAGTTTTCAGAAAAAGTGGTGTGAATAATGAGAGTAATTTCCGGTTCAAGAAAAGGACGAGCCTTAAAGGCTGTGCCGGGCACATCAACAAGGCCGACGACGGATAAAGTAAAAGAGTCTATTTTTAATATGATCGGCCCGTATTTTGACGGAGGAACGGGGCTGGATTTGTTTGCGGGGAGCGGCGGTCTCGGGATTGAAGCGCTGTCGCGCGGATTTGACCGCTGTATCTTTGTGGATCGTGATTTCAAAGCCATCCAAACGGTAAAAGCGAATATCAAAGCGCTTGATCTGCTGTCTTCAGCGGAAGTATACCGCAATGATGCAGAGCGGGCCCTCTATGCCGCGGCGAAACGGGAAAAAGGTTTTGACGGAATTTTCTTAGATCCTCCGTATAAGGAACAAAAGCTGAAAGCGCTTATCGAAATGATTGATGAGCAGAACATGCTGAATGAAGACGGTTTTGTCGTAGCCGAGCATGATAAAGCCGTTGCGCTTCCTGAAGCCGTCGGCGCGCTTTCTGTAACAAGAAGGGAAATTTACGGGCTTACAGGAGTGACGATATACCGAAATAGGGGGTAATGATGTGGCAAGTATAGCTGTATGTCCCGGAAGTTTTGATCCCGTTACCTACGGACATCTGGACATTATCAGACGGGGGGCAAACGTGTTTGAGCAGGTGTACGTATGCGTGCTCAATAATTCTTCTAAGCAGCCGCTGTTTACAGTTGAGGAACGATGTGAGCTGTTAAGAGAAGTGACAAAAGACATACCGAATGTTACGATCGAGACGTCACAGGGACTGTTAATCGACTATGCGAAAAAAAAGCGGGCGAAGGCGATTATCAGGGGGCTCAGAGCCGTTTCTGACTTCGAATATGAGATGCAGGGGACTTCCGTCAACCGCGTGCTCGACGAATCAATAGAAACTTTTTTTATGATGACGAACAATCAGTACTCTTTTTTAAGTTCAAGCATCGTAAAAGAAGTCGCAAAATATAACGGGCCTGTTTCAGAGTTTGTTCCTCCGGAAGTTGAACAGGCGCTGAAGCAGAAATTCAAAGGATGAGAAGCGCTGATTGGCGTCTCATCCTTTTTTTGTCCGTGCTGACAGCTTGTAACAATAAATCAATGCGTATACGGCGAGAGCTGTCAGCGTGATAGCGGGCCCGGTTTCAACAAGTGTATTCCAACCGCTGACGGCAGCAAATACCGCTTCCTGATCGCGGAAAGGGAGGAATACGGACTGGTAAGGTTCGTCCAACGCAAGGTAAAGCGGCTTCCACAGTAAGAGAATAAAGAGTGCGGCATAAATGCCCTGAAGGATACGCGCCGCGAAAAACGGTTTAAAGCGGATATCTGTTTCTGATAAAATGCCGGCTACCTGGGCCTGTACGGAAAGGCCGCTGAACCCGAGAATAAAACTCACAATCATGGCTTTCGGCAGCAAGGCGGCATCAGCTTCACTGACCAGCTTGCTCCCAAGTGTAATTTCAAACATTCCGCTGATAAGAGGGATGTCCAGATTTGCCGGAAGATGAAAAAGCGAAAGCAGCGCATTTGTAAATACAGAAAGCACATCCATGACTTGTACGATTGATAATAACCGGCTGAAAACCGAAAACAATATAATAAAACCGCCCACCATCAGCAAGGTTTGTACAGAAGAGGTGACGGCGTCGCCCAAAATTTTTCCGAGCGGCCGCTTTTCCGAAAGCCGCGCCTTGTGGAGGGCCAGAAATGCTTCCTTCAGAGAAGGGAGAGCGATCGTCTTTTTATCGGTATACGCCGCTTCTTCTTTCCGTCCGTATGAACGCATCGTCAGGCCGACGGCGATGTTTCCGAGATAGTGAGCCGATGCCAGCAGAATGCCGAGAGACGCGTTATGAAAAAAGCCGACCGCCACAGCAGCGAATATAAATAACGGATTGGATGAATTGGTAAAAGAGACGAGGCGTTCAGCCTCTACTCTGGAGATTTGTTTATCCTGGCGCAGCCGTGCAGTCAGCTTCGCGCCGGCCGGATTGCCTGAAGCCATGCCCATAGCCAGTACAAATCCGCCGACCCCCGGCACTCTGAAAATGGGACGCATAAAGGGTTCGAGTAAAAGGCCGACAAACTTGACAATGCCGAATCCGATTAAAAGCTCAGATAGAATAAAAAACGGAAGCAATGAAGGAAAAACTACCTCCCACCACATGGAAAGACCGGTTTTGGAGGCTTCGAATGAGGCCTGAGGGTGTGAAATAACCGTCGCCGTCAAAAAAATGAAAAACAATGAAATCAAAAATGTATGAAACTTAGACAAATTCATTCTTACCTCCCCGATGCTAAAATTGCACACTGACATTTATATCATGATAAAATATAGAACAGACCTTAAAGGCGGCCCGGCAAGTACCTATTTGTCATCCTGTACTAATATACGAGCATAGGGGTTCAATTTAGACCATAGAATTCATGTATAGGATGTCTATTAGGGGGTTCGTCGCGTTGGCCAAACCTACAATCGGGTTAGCGTTAGGTTCGGGAGGGGCAAGAGGCATCGCTCATCTCGGAGTGTTATCCAGTTTACATAAGCATCAGATTCCAATTGATATGATTGCCGGCAGCAGCATGGGAGCATTAGTCGGAAGCTTTTATGCGGCCGGGCATGACGTGGCCACGATGAAAAAAGTCGCTAAAGCATTTAAGCGGCGGCTGTACGCGGATTATACGATGCCGAGGCTTGGTTTTTTAAAAGGAGACCGCATCAGGCAGCTCGTTCATGCCTATACGTACGGCAAGCCGATAGAAGAACTGCGGATCCCGCTCGGCATCGTGGCCTGCGACCTTCAGACCGGCGAAAAGCTTGTTTTTACGAAAGGGTCAGTATCCGAAGCCGTCCGCGCGAGCATCAGCATACCGGGCGTTTTCGTCCCGCAAAAAATGAACGGACGTATGTTAGTCGACGGCGCGGTGGTCGACAGAATACCGGTTTCCGCCGTAAAAGATATGGGTGCTGATATCGTCATCGCCTCTGACGTATCCCGGGTGAAAAAAACGGAAAAAGCGGCACATATTTTTGATGTAATCATGCAAAGTATGGATATACTGCAAAATGAATTGGTCCGTCACCAGACCATTGCCGCAGACGTCATGATCCGCCCTTCTCTTGAATCATTCAGCTCAAGTTCTTTTGCCAACATTGATCATATGATCACAGCGGGCGAAGAAGCCGCAGACCGGATGATCGGCCGGATTAAACAAGAAATAGAGAACTGGGAGGGCTAACTCATATGAAAGCAAAACATTTTCGCTGGGTGTTTATCATCCTGATCTTATTAATCGCTGTTACATTTATTAAGCTTCCGTATTACATCACACAGCCGGGAGAAGCATCAGAGCTGAGACCGCTGATTAAGGTGGACGGAGGCTATCCTGAAAAAGGAAGCCTTTCCTTGATGACTGTCAAAGTAGGCCCCGCCAATCCGTATACATATCTTTGGGCGAAAGTGCATCCTTACGATGAAATCGTCTCTGATGAAAGCATAAAAGAAGAGGGCGAATCGGACTCGGATTATATGAAGCGCCAGCTGCAAATGATGAAAAGCTCCCAAGAAAACGCGGTCATTGCCGCTTATCAAAAAGCCGGGAAACAGGTGAAATACTCATTTAACGGCATTTATGCCAGCTCAGTCGTCTCTGACATGCCGGCCAAAGGAAAAATAGAGGTCGGTGATAAAATCATCAGCGCGGACGGGAAAACATACGAATCCGCTGAACAGCTGATTGATTATATCAGCAGCAAAAAAGCGGGGGAAAAAGTAACGTTTCACATTGAACGGGACACGAAAGAAAAGACCGTTGACATTGTGCTGAAATCATTCCCGGACGACCCGAAAAGAGCGGGAATCGGTGTCGCATTATATACGGACCGGAACGTGAAAGTGAAGCCGGATCTTCATTTCAGCATTGAAAACATCGGCGGGCCTTCTGCGGGTCTCATGATGTCTTTAGAAATTTACAACCAGCTGACAAAACCTGACGAAACAAAAGGCTATAATATAGCCGGAACGGGGACAATCGACGTGGACGGCAAAGTCGGACCGATCGGCGGAATCGATCAGAAAGTCGTCGCCGCAGACAAAGCGGGAAAAGATATTTTCTTTGCGCCGAATCAAAACGGAGCTGAAAATTCTGATTACAAAAATGCGGTAAAAACGGCGAAAGCAATCAAGTCCGATATGAAGATCGTCCCTGTCGACACCATGCAGGACGCACTTGACTATTTGGATCAGCTGAAAGTAAAAAGCACCTGATACAGACAGGTGCTTTTTTTACGCATTCAAAAAACGCTTTTCGTCTTCATCATAGCGGATCGGCGCTTGTGAAAATTCCTGTTTCTCAAACAATGTGCGTTCAGGTTCGTTTATCGGCAGGCTGTAAACCCGTCCCGCCAGTATGTCCAGATCCAGAGCGGGATGAGAGAAAGAAGAGAGCTTGCTGACGAGAGGTGCGGTAAGCTCTTTTTTCTTTGCTGACAGGTACGCCTGTCCTTTTTTCGTCATTCCGAGAAGACGGATATAAGGAGCGCTTGAAGGCTGTAAGAGCCGATGCATGTCTTCCTTTTTCGTCCGTGTCAGAATGTGCGTGTTCATCCGCTGCAGCCTCGTCCACGTGTATCGTTTTGTTTTCAATCGTTCCATCATTTCGCGATAGGATCGGGCTTGTCTGATGGTGCGCAGAATTCTGTGCTCAAGGCCTTCTTCCACTTCATAGATTCGGCTCAATTCTTCAGCGGAAAGAGTGCTGAGGCTGTATTTTACATATGAAAAATAGTCTTCCGTGCTGTGCCATATTCCGTATGAATTTCTGTATGCCTCCAGCTCACGCGCAGATGCTTCCGGGAGAAAGCTCTTTGCGGCCGCCGTTCCTTTTTCTATCAGCGCTTTCCGGATGCTTGTTGCGCTGGCTATCCGGCTGTTATCTCCGGGAAGCTCGGCGTCATGATACTGGGAAGCGATTCTGGCTGTCGTATAAGGCTTCATAGCGGAACCGGAGGCGTGTATCGCTCTAACGTAGTGAAAACCGAGAATATTGTTCGGCTTGGACAAATCGAGCATGTCCCGCCCTTTGAATATGTGTGAAAAAGCTTTTGAGGCGGCGGCCGGATAGCTGAGACCCTTTTTCAGCTCCTCTTTCAGAATCAGGCTGCAGTCATCTTCCTTTCGGCTGAACGCTTCAGACGCTTCAATAAAGGCTTCGATCCGCCCGTTTTCGCTGCCGAAAAACAAGCTGCTGCATCCTAAATGATGAAGAAGCGAAACGCTGCCGCGCGCGAATAATTCCGCTTTTTGTACGGCATATATATAAGGGAGCTCAATGACGATATCCACGCCGTTTTCCAGCGCCATTTTTGTCCGGGCCCACTTTGAGACGGCGGCCGGTTCCCCGCGCTGCAAAAAAGGGCCGCTCATCACCGCCGCCGCGACGCTGCTGCCCGTTTTGATTTTTGCTTGTTCCGCATGATAGCGGTGTCCGTTATGAAAGGGATTATATTCAACAACCAGGCCGACTGCTTTCATATTTGTCCCGCCTTTCTTGCTATGTTTTGCTTCGTGTGGTACATTTGCAAATGAAGTGCATATTTTAGTCCGTTTCGTTTAGTGTATGCATAGCCTATCCGGCTGTCAACGATTGCATGACGGCGGCATTATGCTGTAAAGAAAAAATATTGACAAAAACATTCTGAAAAGCTATAATCATGTTTGTTGCTTTCCTGAGGTGATACAAATGAAATGGACGATTTATCAGCTTCATCAAATGGCGAAAAAGAGCTTTGAATTTGATGAAACAGTTGAGTTAAATGAGCTGACAAAATTGAATTCTGACATCCGCCGCATTTCTCCCGTCCGGGTGAAGGGCCGCGCGGAGATTGAATCCAAGCAAGTTTCGTTTGACTTTACGATTTCAGGCGAAATGGTTTTGCCGTGCTCAAGAACTTTAGTTGATGTGCCGTATCCATTTACAATCGCGACAAAAGAACTGTTTAGATTTCATAAGTCGGATGATATAGAAGATGAGGACGTTCATATTGCTGAAGACGATATCGTCGACTTAACTCCGATCATAAAAGAAGAGATTCTTTTAGAAATTCCTATGCAAGTCTTTTGTGAAACTGAACAAAAAGAAGGAGCCGCTCCCCAAGTGGGGAAGGATTGGCAAGTGATTTCTGAGGAAGACAAGAAAAATCAAATCGACCCCAGACTTGCGGATCTGAAAAAGCTCTTAACACAAGATGATGAATCTTAACTCTTTAAGGAGGTGGGAATAATGGCTGTACCTTTTAGAAGAACTTCTAAAATGAAAAAAAGATTGCGCCGTACACATTTCAAACTAAATGTACCTGGTATGACAGAATGCCCGTCATGCGGAGAGATGAAATTGTCTCACCGTGTATGTAAAGCATGCGGATCATACAACGGCAAAGACATAAATGTTAAAAGCAATTAATGTATGAAGAAAAGCGCGGGAATCTCGGTTCCTGCGCTTTTCTTTTTTTTTGCCCCTCCGGCCTGCTTACGCCGAAAAAATTGTGAGCCCCAGTAGTCTATCTAATCTATCAGCGGCATATGTATGAGGTAAATGAGCAAATATGGAGGGAGATACGATTGACGATAACGAGACAAGACGCGTGGACGCAAGATGAAGATTTGCTGCTGGCCGAAGTGGTGCTCAGGCATATTCGGGAAGGCGGGACCCAGCTTTCCGCTTTTGAAGAAGTCGGCAGAGCGCTGACGAGAACGGCTGCCGCCTGCGGGTTCAGATGGAATTCTTATGTCAGAAAACAATATCAGTCAGGGATAGAACTGGCGAAAAAACAGCGGAAGGAATTAAGAAAGCAGATCGGGGTGCATTCCGCCAATCTGCCGGGAACCGTCAAGCAGCCTCCGATCCGCAGGGCGGAAGGAGAAAAAGAGCTGTCCATTGATGATGTCATTTTGTTTCTGCAGCAATTTAAAGAGTCGCCGGCCGCAGCGGATGTGCGTCATGAAAAAGAAAAGCTCACAGAACAGCTGACCGCGCTGCAAAAAGAAGTCGAGGATCTGCGTGAGGAAAATGAAAGCTTGAGAAACAAGCTGGAGATGACGGAAGAAGATTATAAAGCGTTAATTGACATTATGGACAGAGCGAGAAGGATGGTCAATTCAAAAGAAGACGACAGAAAATCGGCGCAGAGCCTGTAAAATGAACCGGCCTGGGGGCGGCGGCCCGGCCGGTTTTTTTATTATGCCGTTTCTCCGGCTGTCATTTCACCGTCCATATCGGGATGCCAGATATAAGGATTTTCTCCTTTATCACGCGCCATATCATATTTAACGGGCTCAAAATTCATCTTATCCCAGAAATCTGCAGATTTCATGCGTGAATTTGTCCTGATCGGCATTCTGAAGGATTTTGCAAAATCAACAAGCGCTTTTCCGTATCCGTTGTTTTGATAGCCCGGAAGAACCTCAAGCTTCCAAAGTTCCAAAAAGTCCTGGCGCTGATCAAAATACGGATTCGCGCCTCCGTTTACCTGATATAAACTCATTCTCGCCACTAGTTTATCCCCGAAGTAAATCCCGTAAAAAGGCGAGGTGCTGTCATTTTCAATGATATTATCCTGAAGATCTTCAAGCATCGACAGCTCCTGCATCCCGTATTCCTTAAACCTTTTAAATTCTTCGAGTGTCTTAAAGTTGATGAGCAGTCGCTCTACTTTCAACACAAACTCCCCCTTTGTTGTGTTCTACCATTATTGTAAACGCTTTAATTGAAAATTCCAACTATAATATGCTTGCCAGTCTTTTTGCTCAAAACGAAATTGAAGTAATTTGCGGCGGCTTCTGCTATGATAATATGGAAAAATGCAGATATAGGGTGTGACAGTGTGAAAATCGGAATTATCGGCGGCGGAGCGGTAGGCCTTTTATGTGCTTACTACTTATCGTCCCGCCATCAGGTAACGGTCATTACGCGGCGAACGGAGCAGGCTGATGCGATTAACTCAGGCGGTATACGGCTTTTGAAAGACGGAATAGAATGTACGGCGGCATGCAGAGCGCAAACAGGCATCACTTCCGGATTCGACCTCTTAATCGCAGCCGTTAAACAGCACCAGCTAAGTGCTGTGTTGCGGGATCTTGAGACGATAAAAGGGACGAATGTGCTGTTTTTGCAAAACGGCATGGGACACATACACGACATTAAAGATTGGCATACGGATCATTCGCTTTATGCCGGCACTGTTGAGCACGGAGCAAAAAAGATTTCAGATCATGCCGTTGAACATACGGGAGCGGGAGCCGTAAGGTGGAGTGTGTTCAGCGCTTCCCGGCCGGAAACGCTCAAAAGCATCTTTTCCGGCATGCACCGGGATTTTCCCGTATATGATGAAAACGACTGGTATCGGCTGTTAACGGGAAAACTGATCATAAATGTATGCATTAACCCGTTAACTGCATTGCTGCGCGTGAAAAACGGAGAGCTGGTAACAAATGACGCTTACAAAAAATATATGAGAAACGTGTTTGAAGAAGCGGAGACAATACTTGGCCTCGCCGATAGAGAAAAAGCGTGGAACAAGGTTTGCGAAGTGTGCAGACTGACGGAAAAAAATCATTCTTCCATGTTCGTCGATATCATGGCAGGCAGGCGGACAGAGGCCGATGCGATTATCGGCTACCTTGTAAAAGAAGCGGAAAGCCGCGGATTGCCGGCCGTTCATCTCACGTTTTTACACCGCAGCATAAAAGCGTTAGAAAGAAACTGAAACAAAGTCTTTTGAGGTTTTCCGGTAACATGCTATACTCATTTCGGAAACCTAACTATTTATTGGAGAAAGGAAGTTCCAGACAGATGCAGCTAACTGAACTTTCCATCAAAAGTCAAAATAAGTTTGTGCAGCACTATATAGATGGAGAAAACATGTCTTCATTTTTTGATTATGATATTCATTCAGAGGACGTATGGCAAAAGCGGCTTCATGACTTGTCTTCGCGGCCGTTTGCCAGAGAGGAATTAGCGGATTATTTATCCTCCTATCACGAAAAATTTCACTCCGCCGCCATGCAGGCCTCCATCGAAAAACTGAGAGATCCAAAAAGCGCAGCGGTTGTAGGCGGCCAGCAGGCCGGTCTTTTAACGGGGCCTCTTTACACCATACATAAAATTATCTCCATTATCGTACTTGCCAGACAGCAGGAAGAGGCGTTACAGATTCCTGTTGTTCCGATTTTCTGGGTGGCGGGTGAAGATCACGATCTGGAAGAAATCAATTTTGTGCATACGTCAGCAGAGAATAAAGGTCCGGTGAAACAGAAACTGCCGCAGTCGTACTGGAAAAAAACATCGGCGGCTAAAACCGAGCTTGATCAGGAAAAATGCGCGGCTTGGATTGATGAAGTGTTCGCTGCTTTTGAGGAAACGGATCACACAAACACACTCCTTCAAAACGTGAAGCGATGTTTACGCTCATCAGAGACATTCACGGACTTTTTTGAGCTGTTGATCGCCGACTTGTTTCAAGAAGAAGGCCTTATTCTGATGAATTCGGGAGATCCGGGGATTAAAAAGCTGGAAACGGGTATGTTTCAGCAGATTTTAAAACACAATCATGAGCTTGCCAAAGCCGTGTCAGACCAGCAGAGTCTTATGCGGGAAGCCGGTTATCACCCGATTATTGAATCGGACAAAGATCAGGCCAATCTGTTTTACGAACACGAGGGAGAGCGTTTCTTAATTGAAAAAGAAAACGGCGTTTTTGTCATTAAGGAGCTTGACCTGAAGTGGACGAACGACGAGCTTCATACTCATATGGAAGAAAAACCGGAATGTTTCAGCAATAACGTTGTGACAAGGCCGCTTATGCAGGAGTTTCTCATTCCGACTCTGGCGTTTATCGCGGGGCCGGGGGAGATCAATTATTGGGGTGAGCTGAAGCAGGCTTTCTCATTAATGGGCTTTCGCATGACGCCGGTAGTGCCGAGACTGAACATTACGATTCTTGAGCGCCATATTGAAAAGAAGCTTTCAGAACGGAATATCCCGCTTCAGGAAGCGATCGAACACGGCACCGGACACCTGAAAGACACTTATTTTGAAGAGCAGATTCCGGAAGAGTTTTCTTCTGTAATGGAACAGGCGAAGTCGCAGATTGAAGCTGTCCATAAACGCGCAAGGGACGAAGCGCTGAAGGTCGATTCAAGCCTTGAGCCGCTCTTACAGAAGAATGCCGCCTTCATTCAAGATCAGCTCTTGTTTTTAGAACGGACGGTAACGAAAAGAATTGAAGAAAAAGAAGGCTTTGTGCTGCGTGACTATGAAAGAATCCAAAACAGCATCAGACCGCTCGGCGCTCCGCAGGAACGGATTTGGAATGTGATGTATTATCTGAACCGCTACGGTCCAAAATTCTTCACAACCTTCAAACATCTGCCATTTTCTTTTCAAAACCAACATCAGATTGTCAAACTTTGAAATAAAGTTTTAAAGAACCCTGAATAGTTCAGGGTTTTTTTTTATGTGTAAACAGTGTAAAATGAGGTTGTGGAGAGAAGTGGCGGATAGTGGTGAGTTTAGGGGAGAAAGTGGGGGTCCTTATCATGTTTATGGGTGAATACCGGCATACTGTTGATGCAAAGGGCCGCATGATCGTACCCGCAAAATTCAGAGAAGGCCTCGGTGAGCAGTTCGTGCTGACCAGAGGACTGGACCAATGCCTTTTCGGCTATCCGATGAATGAATGGAAGCTGATTGAAGAAAAGCTGAAGGCTCTGCCGCTCACCAAAAAAGACGCCCGCGCATTTACCCGATTCTTTTTTTCCGGTGCGACCGAATGCGAACTGGACAAGCAGGGAAGGGTTAATATTGCGTCATCTCTTCTGAATTACGCAAAACTGGAAAAAGAATGTGTTGTCATCGGGGTTTCCAATCGAATTGAATTGTGGAGTAAGGTAATATGGGAACAATACACAGAAGAGCAAGAAGATTCATTCGCTGAAATTGCTGAAAACATGATTGGATTTGATATATAATGGATCTTCGTGCATCACAACAACAACTGACAATTCAATTCATTCCTTATAAAGGTGGGACCGACACAAATGTTTCAGCATAAGACAGTACTTCTTCGTGAAACCGTCGACGGTTTAAATATCAAACCGGACGGAACCTATGTGGACTGCACCCTTGGCGGCGCCGGGCACAGTACATATTTATTGCAGCAATTATCGGAAAAAGGACGCTTGATCGCCTTTGACCAAGATGACACAGCACTTGAAAACGCAAAGAAAACATTGTCCGAATACAAAGGACAGCTTATTCTGGTGAAAAGCAACTTTCGTTATTTAAAAGAGTGTTTACATGAACACGGCATTACGAGTGTTGACGGAATTTTATTTGATTTAGGAGTATCCTCTCCGCAGCTTGATACACCGGAACGGGGATTCAGCTATCATCATGACGCACCGCTGGACATGAGGATGGACCAGTCGGCCGCCCTTACGGCGAAAGAAGTCGTAAATGAATGGCGGTATGAGGACCTTGTGAGGATTTTCTTTAAATACGGAGAAGAAAAATTCAGCAAGCAGATCGCCCGAAAAATTGAAGAGGCTAGAGAAAAATCGCCTATTCAAACAACCGGCCAACTGGTCGATCTAATAAAGGACGCGATACCGGCTCCGGCGAGAAGAAGCGGAGGTCATCCGGCCAAACGCGTATTCCAAGCCATTCGAATCGCCGTAAACGACGAGCTTCAAGTATTTGAAGAGGCCCTCTTGCAAGCGATAGAGGTGCTGAAGCCGGGCGGAAGGGTGTCTGTGATCACTTTTCACTCGCTGGAAGACAGAATGTGCAAGACGACATTCAAGGAAAAATCATCACTTCCCGAACTGCCTCCGGGTCTTCCCGTGATACCGGAAGAATTTGAACCGGAATTAAAACTGATTACGAGAAAGCCCATTACGGCATCAAAAGAGGAGCTTGAAGAAAATAACCGCGCCCGGTCAGCGAAGCTCCGCATTGCGGAGAAACGAAAATAACGGGCAGCAAATGACAACATTAAAGGAGGTCATCAGCCTATGAGCAACTTAGCTTACCAGCAGGAAAAACAACAACGGCCAGTGATAAGTCCCGAAAAAAAGGTGATTGTCAAAAAGAGGGCTTCCATTACACTCGGGGAAAAGGTGCTGCTCGTCCTGTTTGCCATTGCCGTTCTCTCCACATCAATGTTTATCGTATCAAAGGCATACGCGGCGTACCAATCCAATATTGAGGTGCAAAAACTGGAGGAGAAAGTATCTGAGAAGAATAAGCAGATCGGTGATCTCGAAAAGACGGCTGCTGACTTAAGCCAGCCGCAGCGCCTGATGGATATCGCTAAAAAGCACGGTTTGAATCTGAAAGATAAAAAAGTGAAAAACATACAGGAATGATAACCCATGCCGAAAAAAAATAAGTTTATGAACAGAGGAGCAGCGATACTCAGTATTTGTTTCGCTCTCTTTTTCTTTGTCATTCTCGGGAGAATGGCGTACATTCAATTAACCGGTAAAGCAAACGGTGTAGAACTTGCAACAAAAGCGACCGAGCAGCACGAAAAAAAGCGGACGATAGAAGCGAGCCGCGGCTCTATTCTTGACCGGAACGGCAAAGTGCTTGCAGAGGACACGGCGACATATAAGCTCATTGCCGTACTTGATAAAAAAATGACGAGTGATCCGAAGCATCCTCAGCATGTCAAAGACAAAGAGAAAACGGCGGAAAAACTGGCGACCGTTATCAATCTTGATAAAAGCAAGATTCTGGACATCTTAAACAGGGATGGCGCGAAGCAGGTGGAATTCGGTTCAGCCGGCCGCGATATCTCTTATGCGAAAAAACAAAAGATCGAAAAAATGAATCTTCCGGGTATCTCTTTCTTAAGAGATACGAAGCGCTACTATCCGAACGGCATATTTTTGTCAAATGTTCTCGGCTATGCCGATGTGAATGAAAAAACAAACGAGATACAAGGCTCTTTAGGGCTTGAAAAAATACTGAACAACTATCTGACGGAACGCGACGGATCCGTCACTTACGAAAGTGATAAATCCGGCTGGAAACTTCCGAACAGCAACGAAAAAATCACCGCACCTAAAAACGGTGACAATGTATATTTAACCATTGATCAGAAAATTCAAACCTTTTTAGAAGACAGCATGACGAAAGTAGCAGAAAAATATAAACCGAAAAAAATTATGGCGGCTGTCGTAGAACCGAAAACAGGCAAAGTGCTTGCGATGGGGCAGCGTCCGAGTTTTGACCCGAACATCAGAAACGTCACCAATTATTACAACGACTTAGTGTCGTACGCATATGAACCGGGATCGACGATGAAGATCTTTACGCTTGCCGCGGCGATTCAGGAAAATGTGTTTTCTGCAAACGAGAAATATAAATCAGGAACATATAAAGTGGGAGGCGGACCTGTTAAAGATTGGAACGACGGCGCCGGCTGGGGCATGACAAGCTTCCATGACGGCCTTATGAGGTCTTCAAATGTTGCTTTTGCCAAACTGGCCAACGAAAAACTGGGGTTTGACCGGTTTAATGAGTACCTGCACAAATTCGGGCTCTATCAAAAAACAGGGGTTGATCTGCCCGGTGAAGTATCAAGTAAAATTAACTACAAATATGATTTTGACAAAGCGTCTACGGCTTACGGCCAAGCATCGGCGATAACACCGATCCAGCAGCTGCAGGCGGTCACGGCGATTGCCAATAACGGCAAAATGATGAAACCTTACGTCATTGATCATATTGTCGACCCCGATACGAAAAAAGTCGTCAAGCAGACAAAACCAGAGCAAGTAGGCACGCCGATTTCGGCCGGTACGGCGAAAAAAGTCCGGAATCTGCTCGGAGAAGTCGTGACGTCAGACATCGGAACGGGAAAACCTTATAAAATTGAAGGATTTGACGTCGCGGGTAAAACGGGAACCGCACAAATCGCCGGGACGGGCGGATATTTAAAGGGAACGAGCAACTATGTGTTTTCATTCATGGGCATGGCGCCGAAAAATGATCCTAAGCTCGTCATCTATGTAGCCGTGCAGCAGCCGCAATTAAAAGCGGGGCAAAGCAGCTCTGATCCTGTCGCCGAAATCTTTAACCCGACGATGAAAAACAGCCTCCACTACATGAATATCGAACCGACGGAAAAAACAGATTCCGGTCAGGAAGAAACGAAAAGCCAAAAGATGCCTGACCTGACAGATAAGACGGTCAAGAGCGCTGAGAAGGAAGCGAAAAATGAACATCTCACACCGATTGTCATCGGCAGCGATGTTGCCGTAAAAGAGCAGTATCCGACAGCCGGAGAAGATGTGATCACCAATCAGAAAATCTTCTTAAAAACAGACGGAAAGATGACGATGCCGGATATGTCCGGATGGTCGAGACGGGAAGTGCTTCAATTCAGCAAAGTATCAGGCATTCACATCGATGTGAGCGGTGAAGGTTACGCTTCAAGCCAAAGTGTGAAAAAAGGCAAAGAACTGAAAGAAAATACCGTGATCAAGGTGAAATTTAAAAATCCTGATTAACGGGACAGAGAAGTCCGCGGAGGCCCGCGGGCTTCTTTTTTATGCGCCGCCGTTCTATGTGTCCAAGCTGAGGCATAAATTGAAACAAGCCTAAATAAGGAGTGGACGGTCCCTTGCGCGTTTCAAATGTAACGGTTCGAAAACGTTTATTACTGGTTTTGCTTTTTGGCGTAATCATTTTTTTGATCATTGACAGCAGATTAGGCTATGTCCAATTTGTGATGGGAGAAAAGCTGACTTCACTGGCTAAGGATTCCTGGAGCCGAAATTTGCCGTTTGAGCCTGAGCGGGGAGAGATCCTTGACCGAAACGGCGTGAAGCTGGCTACTAATAAAAGCGCGCCGACCGTCTTTGTCGTACCGCGCCAGATCCAAAATCCCATAAAAACGGGCAAGCTTCTCGCGTCAGTTTTAAATATGTCGGAAGAGAAGGTCTACAAACACATTACTAAGAAAACCTCCATAGAAAAAATCTCACCCGAGGGGCGGAAAATTTCCAATAAAAAAGCGAAAGAAATCAAAGCGCTCGACTTAAAAGGGGTTTATGTGGCTGAAGACAGCATCCGCCATTATCCGTACGGAAGCTTTTTGTCCCATGTTCTCGGTTTTGCCGGTATTGATAACCAGGGCCTTCTCGGATTGGAGGCTTATTATGATGATGACTTAAAAGGTGTAAAGGGATCCGTGAAATTTTATACGGATGCCAAGGGGAAGAAAATGCCTGATGAAGCGGATGATTACACCCCTCCGAAAGACGGACTTGATATGAAATTGACGATTGACGCCAAGGTTCAGACGATTATAGAAAGAGAACTCGACAATGCAGCGGCGAAATATAACCCGGACGGAATGATTGCGGTCGCAATGAATCCGAAAAACGGGGAAGTGCTCGGTATGTCAAGCCGTCCTGATTTTGATCCGGCTGACTATCAATCGGTGGATCCGTCCGTTTACAACCGGAACCTGCCGGTATGGAGCACATATGAACCGGGTTCGACCTTTAAGATTATTACGCTTGCGGCGGCTCTCCAAGAGCAAAAAGTAAACTTGCAAAGAGACCACTTTTATGACAAAGGATTTGCCGAGGTTGACGGCGCCCGCCTCCGATGCTGGAAAAAGGGCGGCCACGGTTCGCAATCTTATCTTGAAGTCGTTCAAAATTCCTGCAACCCCGGGTTTGTACAGCTCGGGGAACGGCTCGGAAAACAAAAGCTGTTTCAATATATTAAGGACTTCGGCTTTGGAAAGAAAACAGGCATTGATCTGCAAGGGGAAGGAACGGGGATCTTATTCCCGCTTGACAGAGTCGGCCCGGTCGAACAGGCGACAACCGCTTTCGGACAAGGGGTTTCCGTCACGCCGATTCAGCAGGTGGCAGCCGTTTCCGCAGCAATAAACGGCGGAACGCTTTATACTCCGTTTATCGCCAAAGAGTGGGTTGATCCCGTTACGAAAAAAACTGTTAAGAAACAATCACCGATTGCGAAAAGGCAAGTTATTTCCCAGGAAACGTCAAAGCAGATCAGATATGCTTTAGAAAGCGTCGTCGCTCAGGGAACGGGGCGGAATGCCTTTGTGGAAGGGTATCGCGTCGGCGGAAAAACAGGTACCGCACAAAAGGTCAAAGACGGCAAATATCTCGAAAACAACCATATCGTCTCCTTTATCGGTTTTGCGCCGGCTGATGACCCGAGCCTTGTCGTGTATGTCGCGGTTGATAATCCGAAAGGCACGATTCAATTCGGGGGCACCGTCGCAGCGCCGATTGTCGGAAATATGATGAGAGACAGTCTGCCTGAGCTCGGCGTCAAACCGCGAAAAAATCAAATCGAGAAAAAATATCAATGGAACGACACAAAAACAATAGAGGTTCCGAATGTTGTAGGGATGTCTGTCTCTGATCTTGAGTCGCTGCTTGTCAATTTGAATATTGACTCCTCAGGAAAAGGAAGCAAAATTGTGAAACAATCACCTGCAGCCGGAACGAAAGTAAAAGAAGGCTCAAAGATCCGTGTTTACTTGAGTGAAGAATGAGTCTTTCTGAGGCAGCCGATTGTTTTCGGCTGCCTCTTATCGTAAAGAGAAAAAAAGAAGATAACTTTTAAGATTAACTGGATGTATCCTTTTATTTACGCTAAAATATGAACTGTATGTTTAAAAGCCATTCTGACTTTTATAAACGGTTATCATGATAAAAGAATGAATAGAATTTCTGAGAGGTTTGATACAATGAAACTTACAAAGCTGCTTACATATTTAATGGCCGAACCTGTTCAAAATGACTTTCATGACCCTGACATAACTTCAATTGAGATGGACTCCAGGGAAGTGAGAAAAGGGAGTCTTTTTGTGTGTATAAAAGGGTATACGGTAGACGGACATGATTTCGCCCAAAAAGCCGCAGAAAACGGCGCGGCGGCCATCGTTGCCGAGAAAGAGCTTGACGTCGATGTTCCTGTCATTATCGTCCGCCGGTCACAGCGGGCGCTCAGCGTTCTTTCTGACGCGTTTTACGGGCAGCCGACAAAGCAGCTTCAGCTTATCGGCATCACCGGAACAAACGGCAAAACATCAACGACGCACATGGTTGATGAGATTTTCAAAAAAGCGGGAAGACAGACCGGTTTAATCGGAACGATGTACATTAAAATCGGGGATGAGACATTCCCGGTCAAAAATACAACGCCCGAAAGCGTCACACTGCAAAAAACGTTCAAGAAAATGAATGATGAGCATGTTGACACAGCTATTATGGAAGTGTCTTCTCACGCTCTGTCACTCGGCAGAGTTCACGGCTGCGATTATGATATCGCCGTATTCACGAACCTGACGCAGGACCATTTAGACTATCACAAGACGATGGAAGACTACAGACAGGCTAAAAGCCTCCTGTTTTCCCAGCTGGGCGGCTCCTTTAACCATGAAAAGCCGAAGCGGGCCGTTTTAAACGCAGATGACAAAGCCAGTGCTTATTTTGAAAAAGTGACGGCGGCGCACATCCTTACATACGGAATCGAGAACGATGCCGATGTCATGGCGAAACAAATCGAGATCTCTGCGCAAGGCACAAGCTTTGAACTCGTTACGCCAAAAGGAACAAAGCAGATCACAGTTTCACTCGTCGGCCGCTTCAACGTGTATAACGTACTGGCTGCAGCGGCGACAGCGATCGCAGCGGGTCTGCCGTTTGATACGATCACAAGCGCCCTTGAAGAGCTGCAAGGTGTCAGAGGCCGGTTTGAACTGGTGAATCACAATCAGCCGTTTCCTGTGGTCGTCGATTACGCGCACACGCCTGACAGTCTGGAAAACGTTCTGAATACATGCAAAGACATGACAGAGGGCAAGCTTTTCGTCGTCGTTGGATGCGGCGGAGACCGGGACAAAACGAAACGCCCGAAAATGGCGGAAATTGCGGTGCGGATTGCCGACGAACCGATTTTCACTTCAGATAACCCGAGAAGCGAGGACCCGCTGGCTATATTAAGAGATATGGAAAGAGGGGTAGAAGGCACCTACTATCACAGTATCGCAAACCGCGAGCAGGCTATCTTTTTTGCCATTGCCAACGCGAAAAAGGGAGATGTGGTTCTGATTGCCGGGAAAGGGCATGAAACCTATCAGCAGATCGGCAATGAAACATTCGACTTTGATGACGCCGAAGTAGCGGGAAGAGCTATTGTTGAGCTGAATAAAAAGTAAAACAGGAAAGAGTGTTAGAATGAGGGAAATGAATAGAATTACGGGGACACAATGTGAATATGATAAATACGTATGTCGTTTGAACGAAACGGGAGGAGAAAAGAGCAATGCTTGAGCAAGTGATTTTATTTACAATAATAATGGGATTTTTAATCAGTGTTCTGATATCTCCGATTCTTATCCCGTTTTTAAGACGTTTAAAATTCGGCCAAAGTATCAGGGAAGAGGGGCCGAAATCACATATGAAAAAATCAGGGACGCCGACGATGGGCGGGGTCATGATTATCGTATCCATCGCCATTACGGCGATTGTCATGACGCAGAAATTTTCGCATCTGAGCGCGGAAATGTTTCTTCTGCTGTTTGTCACGATCGGATACGGCCTGCTCGGCTTTCTGGATGACTATATTAAAGTAGTAATGAAACGGAATCTCGGATTGACGTCGAAGCAGAAATTGATCGGCCAGATCATTATAGCCATTGTATTTTACGGAGTATATCATTATTGCCATTTTTCAACCGGCATCAGGGTGCCGGGCACACATCTGTCAATCGATCTCGGCTGGGGATACTTTATCCTCGTTCTCTTTATGCTTGTCGGAGGTTCAAATGCCGTCAACCTGACAGACGGTCTGGACGGTCTCTTGTCCGGTACCGCGGCTATCGCATTCGGCGCTTTCGCCATCCTTGCGTGGAACCAGTCACAATATGACGTTGCGATTTTCTCGGTTGCCGTTGTCGGCGCCGTTCTCGGTTTTCTTGTATTCAACGCCCATCCCGCCAAGGTATTTATGGGGGATACCGGTTCGCTTGCGCTCGGAGGAGCGATCGTGACCGTTGCCATTTTGACGAAGCTTGAAATTCTGCTCGTCATTATCGGCGGAGTATTTGTTATTGAGACCTTATCTGTTATCTTACAAGTCATCAGCTTTAAAACGACAGGAAAACGAATCTTTAAGATGAGTCCGCTTCACCACCATTACGAATTGGTCGGATGGTCTGAATGGAGAGTTGTCGTCACATTCTGGACTGCGGGACTGCTGCTTGCCGTTTTAGGAATTTACATCGAGGTGTGGTTATAAGTGGAAAACGAACTTTTTTTGCAAAAACAAAACTTTCTGGTCCTCGGACTGGCGAAAAGCGGATATGCGGCTGCGTCGATTCTTCATGAAAAAGGCATTAACGTCGTCGTGAATGATCAAAAAGCCTTTGAAGAGAACGAACCTGCCCAAAGGCTTTCAGAAAGAGGAATTGAAGTCATCTGCGGTGAGCATCCGACGTCACTTTTTGATCAGCATCACATTACCATTCTGATCAAAAATCCCGGAATCCCGTATGAAAATATCATGGTGGAGGAAGCGCAAAGAAGAGGCATCCCGGTCTGGACGGAAATCGAGCTTGCGTATTATATCACCAATGCAAAATTCATCGGCATTACAGGTTCAAACGGGAAAACAACAACGACGACCCTGATTTATGAAATGCTGAAAGCTGACTCGATAAAGGCGCTGATCGCAGGGAATATCGGCACTGTCGCCAGTGAAGTGGCTTATCATGCTGACGGTGATGAATGGATCGTCACAGAGCTTTCTTCGTTCCAGCTCATGGGGACTCATGCGTTCAGACCTGAAATCGGCCTGATTTTAAATGTGTTTGACGCTCATTTGGATTACCATCACAGCCGTGAAAATTATGAAAAAGCCAAGCAGAACGTATATCTTCATCAGCTTGAGAGTGATACGGCCATCGTAAATCAAAGCGATGAAACAGTCGTGCGGCTTGCCGAAAGCGGAAAAGCCGGCACCGTTCCGTTTTCAGTTCACCAGGAACTGTCAAGCGGCGCATTCATTAAAGACGGAATGCTGATGTTCGGCGATGAAGCGATTCTGCCTGTTGATGACATCGTACTGCCGGGCGCGCACAATTTAGAAAATATTTTAGCCGCTGTAGCCGCGGCCAAAACGGCGGGCGCGTCTAATAAAGCGATTCAGAAGGTGCTGACAAGCTTTACCGGTGTCAAACACCGTCTGCAGTATGTAACAGCGATCCAGAATCGTAAATTTTATAATGACAGCAAAGCGACGAATATTTTGGCCACAAGCAAAGCGCTCTCCGCGTTCAAAGCTCCGGTTATTCTGCTTGCAGGCGGACTGGACCGCGGCAACGGTTTTGACGACCTGAAACCGTATATGGACAATGTCAAAGCGGTCCTGACGTTCGGACAGACAGCGCCGAAGATAGAAAAACTGGGCAATGAGCTGGGAATACAACATGTCAAACGTGTCGATAATGTTGAACAAGCAGTATCTGCGGCGTTTGCGCTCTCAAATGAAGGAGACGTCATCCTCTTGTCACCCGCGTGTGCAAGCTGGGATCAGTTCAAAACATTTGAAGAACGCGGTGACATGTTTATAGATGCCGTGCATATGCTTAAGTAAGGGCTTGTCTCTGTTCATCGGCAGCCCTAAATGACTTATGCTTGGGGTGTCGATTGCTTTGACTACTAAAAAAACAGCGCCTGATTTGTTATTAGTTATCATTACGTTATTGCTTTTAACAATAGGATTAATTATGGTCTACAGTGCAAGTGCGGTATGGGCGGATTATAAATTTGACGACTCGTTTTTCTTCGCGAAACGGCAGCTGCTGTTTGCGGGAATCGGCGTCATTGCCATGTTTTTCATTATGAATGTGGATTATTGGACATGGCGCACATGGTCGAAGCTGCTTCTGATCATTTGTTTTTTTCTGCTTGTGCTTGTGCTGATTCCGGGAGTCGGAATGGTGCGGAACGGTTCAAGAAGCTGGATCGGAGTGGGAGCGTTCAGCATTCAGCCTTCGGAGTTTATGAAACTCGCGATGATTGCGTTTCTGGCTAAATTTCTTTCTGAAAAACAGAAGAATATTACGTCATTCAGACGCGGATTCGTTCCCGCGCTCGGAATCGTGTTTTCTGCATTTATTATTATCATGTGCCAGCCAGACCTGGGAACGGGGACGGTAATGGTGGGCACGTGCATCGTGATGATTTTTGTTTCCGGTGCGCGAATCGCTCATTTTGCGTTTCTCGGACTCATCGGTTTAAGCGGATTTGCGGCGCTAGTTCTGTCCGCTCCTTATCGGATTAAACGGATTACCTCTTACTTAAACCCGTGGGAGGATCCGCTTGGAAGCGGATTTCAGATCATTCAGTCGCTCTATGCCGTAGGTCCGGGCGGACTGTTCGGGATGGGGCTGGGTCAAAGCCGGCAAAAGTTTTTTTACCTGCCGGAGCCGCAAACCGATTTCATTTTTGCTATTTTATCTGAGGAACTCGGCTTTATCGGCGGTTCGCTCATATTGCTGCTGTTCAGTATTTTATTATGGCGGGGCGTCAGGATTGCCCTCGGCGCGCCGGATTTATACGGAAGCTTTGTCGCCATCGGTATTATTTCTATGATAGCTATTCAAGTCATGATTAATATCGGCGTTGTGACGGGGCTGATCCCGGTAACAGGCATTACGCTGCCGTTTTTAAGCTACGGAGGCTCATCACTGACGCTGATGCTCGCAGCGGTCGGCGTGCTTTTAAATGTCAGCCGGTACTCGAGGTATTGATCTGTATCTTGCCTCATCACTCATGATTTATTCGTTATCTATAAAAAAACAGACAACATCAATAACCCTGTCCTAAAAAACAGGGTTATCGCTATGTGATTAAGGGGGACATACGAATGCGTATTGCAGTAAGCGGAGGCGGAACCGGAGGACATATTTATCCGGCCCTGGCCTTTATTAAAGAAGTTCAGCGCCGGCATCCGGATGTGGAATTTTTGTATATCGGAACAGAGAACGGTCTTGAGAAAAAAATTGTTGAACGGGAAAATATTCCGTTCCGCGCCATTGAAATTACAGGTTTCAAACGAAAACTTTCTTTTGAAAATGTAAAAACCGTCATGCGTTTCTTAAAAGGCGTGACGAAAAGCAAATCATATTTAAAAGAGTTTAAACCGGATGCCGTTATCGGTACAGGCGGCTATGTATGCGGTCCGGTCGTATACGCCGCAGCAAAAATGGGAATTCCGACGATCATTCATGAGCAAAACAGCCTGCCCGGCATCACAAATAAGTTTCTCTCGAAATATGTTAATAAGGTGGCAATTTGCTTTGAAGAGGCAAAATCGCATTTTCCTGCTGAAAAAGTTGTGTTTACGGGAAACCCGAGAGCCTCTGAAGTCGTCTCAATTAAGACAGGCCGCTCGTTAACTGAGTTCGGGCTGAAAGACAATCAAAAAACGGTGCTCATTTTCGGCGGAAGCAGAGGCGCGGCTCCCATTAACCGTGCCGTTATAGATATGCAGGAAGAATTGAAAACGAGACCTTACCAAGTCCTTTATATTACCGGGGAAGTGCATTACGAGAAGGTAACGGCTGAGCTGAAAGGCGGAAAAGCCGCTGATAATATGGTGACAAAACCGTTTTTGCACCAAATGCCGGAGTACTTACAATCAATTGATGTCATTGTGGCCAGAGCCGGAGCGACGACGATTGCGGAAATCACCGCTCTCGGCATTCCGAGTGTGCTTATTCCGAGCCCGTATGTGACAGCCAATCACCAGGAAGTCAATGCGAAGGCGCTCAGCCAGCATGACGCTGCAATCGTACTGAAGGAAACCGAGCTCAGCGGAGAAAAACTGATCGCTGCGCTGGACAAAATCGTCATGAATGAAGAAACCTTAAAAGACATGAGTGAGCGGACAAAATCACTCGGTGTTCCGGATGCGGCAGCCAGACTGTACAGTATCATGGAAGACATAAAAAAATAGAGCAAATGGAATGCGGAGGTTTATGATGGAGAACGTAATTCAGGAATTAAGAGACCGCGAAGTCGGCAAAGTGCTGGAACAAGAACCGCTCGCGAACCATACAACGATGAAAATCGGCGGTCCGGCGGACATTTTGATCATCCCCAACCGTGTGGAAGCGGTCAAAGATATTATGGATATTGTGAAAAAACATGATCTGCCATGGACGGTTATCGGCCGCGGTTCAAATCTGCTCGTGCTTGATGAAGGCATAAGAGGAGTTGTCATCAAACTGGGCGCGGGTCTGGATCATTTGGAGATTGACGGCGATCAGGTGACGGTCGGAGGCGGCTATTCGGTCGTCCGGCTTGCGACTTCCATGAGTAAAAAAGGAATGTCCGGTCTCGAATTTGCAGCGGGCATTCCCGGATCAATCGGCGGAGCCGTCTATATGAATGCCGGGGCGCACGGATCTGATATGAGTGAGATTCTTGTGAAAGCCCGTATCTTATTTGAAGACGGCACAATCGAATGGCTGACGAACGAAGAGATGGATTTCAGCTACAGAACGTCTGTTTTACAGAAAAAACGCCCCGGTGTCTGTCTCGAGGCAGTTCTTCAGCTTGAGCAGAAGGAACGGGAAGCCATTACGGCGCAAATGCAGCAGAACAAAGATTACAGAAAAAATACTCAGCCGTATTCAAGCCCATGCGCCGGAAGCATATTCAGAAATCCGCTGCCGAATCATGCCGGAAACCTCGTTGAAAAAGCGGGATTAAAAGGATATCAGATCGGCGGAGCGAAAGTGTCCGAAATGCACGGGAATTTTATCGTCAATGCCGGCGGAGCGACTGCCAAGGACGTTCTCGATCTGATTGAATATGTGAAAAAGACAATCCGTGAGCAGTATGATGTTGACATGCATACAGAAGTTGAAATCATCGGAGGGAATCGTTAAAAGGTTCTCTGATTACATGAGCTCATGTGATATACTTTTAACAAATGTCAAACGGCATCACAGCATGCCGTTTGTTTTTCAATCAGACGAATGTCAAGCTGTTTCATTCTTAGTGAGGTGGACAGGCAGTGAACCCAAATCATGAAAGAGAAAAAATCGTAAATATTGAAGAGCGGATTCCGAAAATCAAAGAGCAGCGGAAACAAAAAGCAAACCGCCGGCTGATTTCATTCATTGTGCTCTTTTTTATGATGGTGCTGATCATCGTGTACTTGCAGATGCCGATCAGCAAAGTGTCTTCTGTCACCGTTTCCGGAAACGAAAACGTGTCTGTAAAAGAGATCAACGCGCTTTCTGATATACATAACGGACAAACCGAGTTCTGGAGTCTGAACAAGAAACAAACAGAAGAAAAGATTGAGCAGAATAAGCTGGTGAAAAAGGCGGAACTTTCAAAAGTATTTCCTAACAAAGTCAGCATTCACATTGAAGAATACAAGACGATCGCGTATCTGCAGCGACATGATGTGTATTATGAAGTGCTCGAAAACGGCACTGTGCTGCCGAACGAAGTCACGCCGGATGACGCGGGCCCGATTTTGGTTGACTGGACAAACGCGAAAAAGCGGGTCAAAATGGCGGAGCAGCTTGATAAGCTTTCCGGTTCGCTTAAGCAGTCGATTTCTGAAATCTATTATACACCGGTAAAAATGGATCAGGACCGGATCAAGCTGTATATGAACGACGGGTATGTAGTTACCGCTTCTATTAAAACGTTTGCCGGCCGGATGAAGACCTATCCTTCTATCGTTTCCCAGCTGGACGGCGGGAAAAAGGGGATTATCCACTTAGAAGTCGCTACGTATTTTGAAGAATTTAACAAAGGTAAATCCGGCAAGAAAAAAGAAAATGATTAATAGTTCTAAAGAACTAATTCAAAGGTGATTCAAAAGAATCTATTACAATCAGCGGGGCAGCCGATATAACCGATAGCGGAATCATTATGACTATGTTTGTTTTTGCCCGGGATATGGCTGCCGGACAAGCGGAAAATTCTCAATGCAATGGGCGTGTCTTCTGCAGTGAGCATTGCATTTGGAATTTTCCTCCTGTTTCTTCTTTTTTCGGATGTTTCTGGCAATATCTATAGCTTTTCTGGAGGTTCATCTTAGTGTAGACTAAGGGAAAGCGGATATATTTGCATCTGGATTGCACAGTATGACACCGTGACAGGAAATCTTACGGTAAGGTGGGCCGTCTCTAAAAAAAATAAAAAAAATGCGATATAAAAGAGGATATACATAGAATATAACGAATAGTTTCATTAAACATAAATTGTGAGAAATCAGATAAGAATTTGTTGATGCTGTTGTTTTTGTTACACACTTGTAAAGCCACATTCATTGTATTGTTGTTCCGCAAATAATAGAATAGAATTTGATCGAAATGTGAGGAGGTGCCATAGAATGAACAACAATGAACTTTACGTCAGTCTTGACATCGGTACGTCCAATACAAAAGTGATCGTCGGAGAAATGACAGATGATTCCCTTAACATTATCGGAGTGGGAAATGTACCGTCTGAAGGGTTGAAAAAAGGCTCAATCGTTGATATAGATGAAACCGTTCATTCTATAAGAAAAGCGTTTGACCAAGCTGAAAGAATGGTAGGTTTTCCGCTGAAAAAAGCCATTGTCGGCGTTAATGGAAATTATATTCATATTCAAGATACGAACGGCGTTGTCGCTGTTTCCAGTGAAAACAAAGAAATTCACGTTGAAGACGTCCGCAGGGTAATGGAAGCGGCACAGGTCGTGTCAGTTCCGCATGAGCAGCTGATCGTTGACGTCGTTCCGAAACAGTTTATCGTTGACGGAAGAGACGAAATTACCGATCCGAAAAAAATGCTCGGCGTGCGCCTGGAAGTAGAAGGCACGCTGATTACCGGCTCCAAAACGATCTTACATAATTTACTTCGCTGTGTGGAGAGAGCGGGCGTTGAAATTACTGATATCTGCCTGCAGCCGCTTGCGGCCGGTTCGGCGGCTTTGTCAAAAGACGAAAAAAACCTCGGAGTCGCCATGATTGATATCGGCGGCGGCTCGACGACGGTGGCGGTATTTGAACAGGGGCACCTGAAGGAGACAGCCGTCATTCCGCTCGGAGGCGAAAACATCACGAAAGATGTATCGATCGGATTGCGCACTTCCACCGAAGAGGCTGAAAGAGTAAAAAAACAATTCGGACATGCATTCTACGATGAGGCTTCAGAAGATGAAGTATTTGAAGTCACCGTCATAGGAACGAATCAAAAGCAATCTTTTACACAGCAGGAAATTGCCAATATTATTGAAGCAAGAGTGGAAGAGATTCTTGAGATTGCCGCAGCCGAAATTGAGCATATGGGAATTACAGATCTGCCCGGCGGCTTTGTGCTGACCGGCGGACAGGCCGCAATGCCCGGAGTGCTTTCATTGGCACAGGAAGTGCTGAGGCACAATGTAAGGGTCGCAAGCCCGAATTATATCGGTGTAAGAGACCCTCAGTATATGACGGGTGTCGGCTTGATACAATTTGCCTGCCGAAATGCCAGAATTCAGGGAAGAAAAATAGGCTTTCATATGCCGGAAGAAGCCGTGCAGGAAATCGCGGTCTCTCACGAAGAAGAACATCATCAGCGGCCAGAGGCGCAGCAGCGTCCAAAAGCAAAACAAAAAACACAAGCCGAACACAACAAACCGAGCAAAATGAAAAAACTATTAAGCATGTTTTGGGAATAGATTGATAGTCATTCGGCAGATTAGGAGGATTTAGCATGTTGGATTTCGAAACAAACATAGACGGCTTAGCATCAATTAAAGTAATCGGAGTAGGAGGCGGCGGTAATAACGCGGTCAACCGAATGATTGAAAATGAAGTACAGGGTGTAGAGTACATTGCGGTGAACACGGACGCGCAAGCTCTTAACCTGTCAAAAGCGGAAGTGAAAATGCAGATCGGGGAAAAGCTGACCCGCGGTCTCGGAGCGGGAGCGAATCCGGAAGTCGGCAAAAAAGCCGCTGAAGAAAGTAAGGAACAAATCGAAGAAGCGCTGAAAGGCGCTGACATGGTGTTCGTTACAGCCGGAATGGGAGGCGGTACCGGAACGGGAGCCGCACCGGTTATCGCGCAAATCGCAAAGGACTTAGGCGCTTTGACTGTCGGTGTCGTAACAAGACCGTTTACATTTGAAGGAAGAAAACGCCAGCTGCAGGCTGCAGGCGGTATCACGGCAATGAAAGAAGCCGTTGACACACTGATCGTTATTCCGAATGACCGCATTCTTGAAATTGTCGATAAAAACACACCGATGCTTGAAGCATTCCGTGAAGCTGATAACGTGCTTCGCCAAGGGGTGCAAGGTATCTCTGACCTCATCGCGACGCCTGGTTTAATCAACTTGGACTTTGCCGATGTCAAAACCATCATGTCCAACAAAGGTTCAGCATTGATGGGTATCGGGATCGCTACGGGCGAAAGCCGTGCTGCTGAAGCCGCCAAAAAGGCGATCTCCAGTCCGTTACTGGAAGCGGCAATCGACGGAGCGCAAGGTGTTTTGATGAACATTACGGGAGGTACAAACCTGAGCCTCTACGAAGTGCAGGAAGCAGCCGACATCGTCGCTTCTGCATCTGACCCTGATGTCAACATGATTTTCGGTTCAGTTATCAATGAAAATCTGAAAGATGAAATCGTCGTCACCGTTATTGCGACCGGTTTTATCGAACAGGAAAAAGATGACTCAAAACCGCAGCGTCCGACTTTAAACCAAGGATTGAAGTCTCAAGGCCAAAACGCTGCGAAACGTGAGCCGAAACGAGAAGAAACACAGCATCAAAACACGGTGAACCGCCATACATCACAGCCGGCGGATGATGCCCTCGACATTCCTACATTTTTAAGAAACCGCAACAAACGCGGCTGATGTAAAAAAGGACAAGACCACATGGTTTTGTCCTTTTTCTTTTGTGCACAGTCTTCCTTCCTATCCCCGTAATCTATACAGTGAAAAAAGCAACTTTATACCTATGACGAATTGATTGTTTTTTAGTTTCATACGGTTTTCTACAGAATGTGACAATATCTGGATGGGAGATTGTCTACATTTAACGTACAGCATCGAAAATGACAAACGATTCCAATTATGAAGGAGGGATACACATTTTATAGGGCGTTACCAAATAAGGGGGGATACGATTGAAGAAAAAAACGAGAAACAGATGGACAGGCTCCGTTTTAAGCGCGATTGTCGTCAGTTCCCTGTTGTTTCCGGGTGCAGCCGGAGCGAACAGCACACCGGGGGCAGTTTCTTTCACCAAAGATCTTTCTTCCTCTAAGAGCATTCAGCATAAGATTTCCGATTCAGTCAAGAAGCGTTTTGAAAAAAATGATAAAGTCACGTTTCTTATCAAATTTAAAGAGAAAGCCAATACGAAAAAAGCGGTCAAAGAAGCAGAAAAAAACGCCAAGTCTCAATCGCTTTCCGCAGCAAAAACCGAATATCAAAAACGGTCAGCCGTCGTTTCTTCTTTAAAACTGGCGGCTCATGATGCGCAGCAGAATCTGAAAACATATTTGGAAAAACAAAAAAAGAAAGGCAAGGCTGATCACATCCATTCCTATTATATTGTCAACGGAATGGCAGTCACTGCTTCGAAAGAGGTAATGGAAAAAGCCGCCTCATTTCCTGAAGTAGAAAAAGTTCTTCCGAATGAAAAACGTCAGCTTACTCAACGACAATCAAAAGCACCTTTTCAAATGAAGAAAAAACAAAAAGAGATCAAAGCAAAGGAAGGCATCGAATGGAATATCAGCCAAATTGATGCGCCGCAGGCCTGGGCCTCAGGATACGACGGAACCGGCACGGTTGTCGCCTCCATTGATACGGGAGTTCAGTGGGATCATCCGGCGCTTAAGGAAAAATACCGGGGTTACGATCCTGAAAATCCCGCAGCGCCGAATCATGAAATGAACTGGTATGATGCCGTGTCCCATAAAGACGCTCCCTACGATGATCTTGAACACGGCACTCATGTAACAGGGACCATGACGGGTTCAGAACCTGACGGCTCAAATCAAATCGGTGTGGCTCCGGGGGCAAAATGGATCGCAGTAAAAGCATTTTCAGATGACGGAGGAACCGATGCCGATATTTTGGATGCCGGTGAATGGGTGCTCGCGCCTAAAGATAAAAACGGCACGCCGCATCCCGAGATGGCGCCGGATGTTGTCAATAATTCCTGGGCAGGCGGTTCGGGAATGGACGAGTGGTACCGCGATATGGTGAATGCGTGGAGAGCGGCAGGGATTTTTCCGGAATTCTCTGCGGGAAATGAAGACTTATTTACACCGGGAGGACCGGGTTCAATCGCAAATCCGGCCAATTATCCTGAAGCATTTGCGACAGGTGCGACTGACATCGACAAGAAACTCGCTGATTTCTCACTTCAAGGCCCCTCACCGTATCATGAAACAAAACCGGACATTTCGGCTCCGGGAGTGAATATCCGTTCTTCGATTCCTGGAGGAACATACGAAGGCGGCTGGGACGGAACTTCAATGGCCGGGCCGCATGTGGCGGCGACGGCGGCTTTGTTAAGGCAGGCGAACGCCTCTATTACGGTCGATGAAATGGAAGACGTTTTGACGCGCACCGCGGAAAAGCTGACAGATTCCGTTTTTCCGGAATCACCGAATAACGGTTACGGCCACGGTCTCGTTAACGCTTTTGATGCCGTTTCTGCCGTAACGGACGGAATCGGGAGCGTAGAAGGCAAGGTCTCTTCTGCGGGCGAAGATCACAATCCGCCCAGCTTTCACCATGAACCGGTCTCAGTGGCTTACAAAGGGGCAAACCTTCCGTTGACGGTTACAGCAGAAGACGATGTAAGCGTAACTGAAGTCATCCTTTCCTATCAGTTTGATGAAGGAGAGCGGAAAACTACAGCCGCCGTTCAAAAAAGCGGTGATGAAAAAAAGGGAACATACCAGGCGGAAATTCCGGATGTAATGGGAAGCAAGATAAGTTATAAATGGACCATAAAAGATTTCGGAGGTCACTCTGTAGAATCTGATACGTACCGGGCTGACGTGAAACCGAGCATTACGGCGGGATACAAAGAGGATTTTGAATCACAGCCGGCGGGCTGGTCCAGTTACGGGACACATGACCAATGGGAATGGGGGATCCCGGGTTCAGGGCCCGGCGCCGCATTTTCCGGAGATAAAGTGTATGCGACGAATCTGTCCGGCCCTTATGCAGATTCAGCCAACATGAATTTGGTGATGCCTCCGATTCAAGTTCCGGATACAGGACGGTTGTTTTTGCAATTTAAAAGCTGGCACAAGCTCGAAGAATTTTTTGATTACGGGTACGTGTTCGTTCTGCCGGAAGGAAAATCGAATTGGGAGCAGGCGGCTGTTTACAATGGTGACTCCGCAGGATGGAACGATGAAGAGGCAGATTTATCTGCGTATAAAGGCCAAAACATAAAGCTCATGTTTAATATGCAGTCAGACGAAGTACTGAATGAAGACGGATGGTATATCGATGATGTCCGGCTTTCAAGCAGCTCTCTCGGCAAGGCGGCCAAAAAAAATAAACACAATAGACAAACACCTCCCGGCCACCTGAAGAAAAAAGCCGTCAGTCCGAAACAGGCCAAACCGGCAGTGAAATCACCCGGAAAAAGAGTAAAACGTGAAACAAACCTCCTGCCTATCAGAGCGCAAATCAGTGTCGCCGAGACGGGGAAATCCGTATATTCCGACCCTGCAAGCGGAAGCTACAGCCTGTCGCATAAGGCGGGAAGCTATACGCTGAAAGCAGAGGCTTACGGATTTAAGTCCGCTTCGAAACAAGTTTCTATTCAATCAGACAAAACCGCACAGGCAGACTTTACACTGGAGCAAATGCCGTCCGGCACGCTAAAAGGAACCATCACCAATCAGTCAACAGGCAAACCGGTAAAAGGGGCTGCGCTTTATGTGGCCGAGGATGCCGCAATTGAACCGGCGGTGACAAACGATAAAGGGGAATATTCGCTTAAGGCGTACGAAGGCTCCTACACAATCAAAGTAGCGGCAAAAGGCTATTACAATAGCGAATTTTCTGTTGACATCAAAGGGGATGCTGAAAAAAACGTCAAGCTTAAGCCGTATATCGGTTATGAAGGGGAAATTGCCTATGATAACGGGATAGAAGAAGCCGCGCTGTCATATTTTAAAGCCGGCAGCAAATCTGCCGTTAAGATGACGCTTAAAGACGGAAAAGAACACGGTATGCTGACGGGAGGCCTTTTTAAATTTTGGGGCGCAGACTGGCCTGATCCGGGAGGTACCGAATTTCAAGCAGAAGTATATGATGCATCCGGCCCTGATGGAGCTCCGGGCAGCAAAATTGCCGGCCCGTTCCAAGCTGAAGCGCTTCGAAACGGAGAATGGACCAAAGTGGATCTCAGCTCAAAAGGAATCGCGGTCGGAAAGGATTTTTATCTTGTGTTCCGCCAGACGAAACCTGACCCTTATACACCTGCCCTGTCATCTGATGACGGCAGTCCGTACTCGAACAGAAACTGGCAATACCTCGACGGCCGCTGGTCTAAAACCGATAAATCAGACGGAAACTTTATGATCAGGGCTTTGGTCGACTACGAAGCTTCTGTGCCTGACATAACGTCGCCTGAAGACCGGTCATTTACAAAAAAGAAGTCAATCACGGTGAAAGGAACGGCTTCACCAAAAACCGCTGTCCGTCTTACCAATAACGGTAAAACCGCCGCAGAAACGAAAGCAGATGCAGATGGCAATTTCCAGGCCGGCGTCACACTCACTAAAGATGCCAATCGGCTGACGGCGGCATCTGTGACAGACAGCGGGTCAACCGATGAGTCACGCCCTGTCACGGTCATACTGGATGAGGATAAGCCGGATGTGACGATTGACAGTCCGGCAAACGGTGATAAAACAAATAAAGAAACAGTGACCGTAAAAGGAAAAGTGCACGACGCCCATTTAAAATGGGTAAAGGTGAACGGAAAAAAAGCTGAAGTAAATAACGGTTCTTATCAAGCGAGAACCCTCCTGGAAAACGGCAGCAATGAGATCAAGGTCACGGCCTCAGATGAAGCGGGTAACAAAACAACGAAAAAGACGGTGATCGATGTCAATTACAATGCTCCCGTCATTTCCGGATTGGTTCCCGGAGCGGATAAGGAATTAAAAGCCGGAGAATCAGTGAAAATCGCTTTTTCAAGCGGAAAGAAACTAGACGCTTCCTTTGTTATCCGTCTGCCTCTGACAAACGCCCGGGCAGGGAGCCAAAACGCAACAGAGCTTCCGCTGAGAGAAATTTCTCCGGGACGATATGAGGGTTACTGGACGGCGACTTCTTCCATCAAAGCAAGCGGAGCAAAAATTGACGTTATCGCTAGAGATGACTACGGAAATGAAACGAGACAGACGGCTAAAGGAAAACTTTATATCAATGAGTAAAACAGAGCGCTGCCAGATCACGGCAGCGCTTTTTTAGTTGAAGCGGACAATAGGAAAGCAACCCTTTCGGCCCTCGACAAATAAAACGGTTATCCCTTAAAAATTGTACTTTACCCTCAACATTAATTGACAGACTTTCCCACAGAGCTTGCTTTATACTTATGAAACAAGAGAGAGAAACAGATATGTAAGACAAAAGAGGAAAGGGGTCAGATGTGAAAATCTATCTGGATGTCATTTGGCTGTTGAACTTTTGTTTTGATTCTCTTTTGCTTTTATTGACCGCCTTTATTTTAAAACGCCAGGTGAAAAAAAGAAGAGTGGCCGCCGGCGGTTTCATCGGGTCAGCCATTGTGCTTCTGATGTTTACGCCTGTTTCTCCCTTTGTGGAGCATCCGGCGGGAAAAATGGCGTTTTCAGTAGTCATCGTGCTTGCGGCTTTTGGCTTTAAACGGTTCCGATACTTTTTTCAAAATTTGTTCGCCTTTTATTTCGCGACTTTTCTCGTCGGCGGGGGAATGATCGGCGTACATTCCCTGCTGCAGACAGAATCAATTGTGCAGCAAGGCGTAATGGTCACAAGCCAGACCGGATTCGGCGACCCGATCAGCTGGATGTTTGTAGTTATCGGATTTCCGGCCATATGGTTTTTTTCGAAAAAGAGAATTGAAGACATCGAGACGAAGTCCATTCAGTACGATGAACTTGTCATGGTGCAGGCGGAATTCAGCGGACAGACAATCCGCGCGAAAGGATTGGTGGATTCCGGGAATCAGCTGTATGATCCGCTGACGAAAACGCCGGTCATGATCCTTCACATTGACAAATTCGCTCCGATTCTCAGCGAAAAGGAAACGGCCCTCATCAAATCCGCCAGTCCGCTTGAAGTGATAGAGCAGCTTGATGATTCGTTCCGCCATGCGGATAAGCTGAGGCTGATTCCGTACAGGGGCGTCGGCCAGGACAATCAATTTTTACTCTGTTTAAAGCCGGATTACGTCACGATTTTAACAAAAGACGAAATGATCGCTTGTGAAAAATGCCTGATCGGCATCAGCACGAAACCATTATCCGCGGACGGTGAATTTGACGGAATCGTTCATCCGAAGATGCTGACAGGGAAGGCTGTAAAACATGTTTCCTGACGAAAAGTCTGTTATTCATCATACTCAAAACGCGTTGTATTTAGAAGGGGGAGGAAGATGAAAAAACTTAAGCTGCGTCTGACATATTTGTGGTATAAATGGCTGATGAAACTCGGACTGAAAAGCGATGAAGTGTATTACATAGGAGGAAGCGAGGCGCTGCCGCCGCCTTTGTCTAAAGAAGAGGAGCAGGTGCTCTTATTAAAGCTGCCGAGCGGGGATCAGGCGGCGCGGGCCATTCTGATTGAGAGAAACTTACGTCTTGTCGTTTACATTGCCCGCAAATTCGAAAATACCGGCATCAACATCGAGGACTTAATCAGCATCGGCACCATCGGTTTGATCAAAGCGGTAAACACTTTTAATCCGGAAAAGAAAATCAAACTCGCCACCTACGCGTCGCGATGTATCGAAAACGAAATTTTAATGTACTTGCGCCGAAACAATAAAATCCGTTCAGAGGTGTCCTTTGATGAACCGCTGAATATTGATTGGGACGGAAACGAACTGCTGCTTTCGGATGTGCTCGGCACTGATGATGATATTATTACAAAAGACATTGAAGCCAATGTGGATAAAAAACTTTTGAAAAAAGCGCTTGAGCAATTAAACGAAAGAGAAAAGCAGATTATGGAACTGCGTTTCGGGCTTGTCGGGGAAGAAGAAAAAACACAAAAAGATGTAGCCGACATGATGGGGATTTCACAATCTTATATCTCCCGGCTCGAAAAGCGGATTATCAAAAGACTGAGAAAAGAGTTTAACAAAATGGTGTAAAATTTTTTCCATCTGACAGCCCTTACTGCTGCAAGGATTGCCGCAGCCGGATGTTTATTTCTGTAAAATGGCGGTGCATATTTTTCCCACCCGAGGAGATACTTAACGTTGTACAGCAGCTCCTAGTGGGAGGGAAAAACGTGTCAAGAAATAAAGTCGAAATTTGCGGGGTGGATACCTCCAAATTACCGGTGCTCAAGAATGAAGAGATGAGAAAGCTGTTTAGGCAATTACAGGATGAGGGCGATGATTCAGCGAGGGAAAAGCTTGTAAACGGCAATCTGCGCCTTGTCTTAAGCGTCATTCAGAGGTTTAACAACAGAGGAGAGTATGTTGATGACTTATTTCAGGTCGGCTGCATCGGACTAATGAAATCCATTGATAATTTTGACCTAAGCCATAATGTTAAGTTTTCAACATACGCTGTACCGATGATCATCGGAGAAATCCGCAGATATTTGCGGGATAACAATCCGATCCGCGTCTCGAGGTCGCTTCGCGATATCGCATATAAAGCGCTTCAAGTAAGAGAGCGGTTAATCAGTGAGACAAGCAGGGAGCCGACAGCAGAGGAAATCGCCAAAGTTCTTGAAGTGCCCCATGAAGAAATTGTGTTTGCCCTTGACGCCATCCAGGATCCGGTTTCACTGTTTGAGCCGATTTATAATGACGGCGGCGATCCGATTTACGTGATGGACCAGATCAGCGATGAGCGCAACAAGGATACACAATGGATTGAGGAGCTGGCTCTGAAAGAAGGCATGAGAAGACTGAACGAACGGGAAAAAATGATTTTGCGAAAGCGCTTTTTCCAAGGGAAAACCCAAATGGAAGTCGCTGAAGAAATCGGCATATCCCAAGCTCAGGTCTCAAGGCTTGAAAAGGCAGCCATTAAACAAATGAATAAGAATATCCATCAATAACGGAAAAAGCCTTTAAACCTTGTTTAAAGGCTTTTTTCATGCGATGGTTTACGTTTGCAAAAAAGTGATGTATTCTAATGTGTAAAAGTTTTTAGAAAATTTAAACAAAGCAAACGGGGGAAACTGCAATGATTTTACAGCTGGACAGTGTGTCATTAAAAAGAAACGGGAAATGGATTTTGAAAGATATTAACTGGCGCGTCGAGAAAAACGAAAATTGGGTGCTGTACGGATTAAACGGAGCCGGAAAAACGGCTTTGCTGAATATGTTATGCTCTTATTACTTCCCCACTTCAGGAGAGATGCAGGTGCTCGGACATCAATTCGGCAAAACAGAGCTCGGTGACAGGCTCAGAAGGAAAATCGGCCTTGTTTCGGCAGGTCTTCAGCACAAATTATATGCCGCGGACTCCGCTTTTGAAATCGCCCTCAGCGGCGCGTACGCCTCAATCGGGCTGTACGAAACTCCGAGTGAGCAGGTAAGGGAAAAAGCGATCGGTCTTCTGAAGGATTTGGGCGCCATCGGTTACGCCGACAGACGGTATGAAACATTATCACAAGGGGAAAGACAAAGAGCGCTGATTGCGCGGGCGCTTATGGCTGATCCGGAACTGCTGATTTTGGACGAACCCGTGACGGGTCTTGATTTTATGGCAAGGGAGCAGCTGCTGGACACGATTACGTCGATCGCCGAAAAAGAAAATGCGCCGTCCATCCTTTATGTCACCCATCACGCTGAAGAAATTCTGCCGGTGTTTGATCAGGCGCTGCTTTTAAAACAGGGCGAGGTGTTCGCCTCCGGGAAAATCAGGGACATGCTTTCTGACGAGCGGCTTACAGCGTTTTTCGATATGCCTGTCAATGTCTTATGGAACAATGGCCGTCCGTTTTTAACGCGTGCAAAAGAGGCATCATCCGTAAAATAACATAAATTCACCCTGGGGGTGCTGCCATGCGGCTGAGAGAGACGTTTGTCTCAACCCTTAACGGACCTGATCCGGATCATGCCGGCGGAGGGAAGCGGTGAAAAAAGCGGAGGAAGATCCGTTTTTTACCCGTTTCATTTCATGAATGAACGGGTTTTTTGATACAGCCAAAGGGGAGATTTCCAATGCATCAGATTGATATGCTTTTACATCAGGCGGAGAAACGGCGGCACGACTTGATACATATTGCTGAAAGACTGATAGCTTTTCCCACTCCGGCCCCGCCAGCAAGAAATACGGCAGAAGCCCAAAAGTGGGTGGCCGGCTTTTTAAAAGAAACGGGCTGCTCGGTCGATATGTGGGATGTGTATCCGGAAGATCCGAATGTAGTCGGTGTTTTAAAAGGGACAGATTCAAGCAGGCATCAAAGCCTGATTTTAAACGGACACATTGATGTGGCAGAAGCCGGGGGCGAAGACTGGCACTCTGACCCGTTTCAGCCGCTCGTAAAAGACGGCATGCTGATCGGAAGGGGCGCCGCTGATATGAAAGGGGGTTTGGCGTGTGTTCTTTTCTCTCTGAAGCTGATCCATGATGCCGGCATTAAGCTTCCGGGCGACCTCATTGTACAGTCTGTAATCGGAGAAGAAGTCGGTGAGGCGGGGACGCTGGAATGCTGCAAACGCGGCTATCACGCGGATTTTGCGGTTGTCGCGGATACGAGCAGCCTGCATATTCAAGGGCAGGGCGGTGTCATCACCGGCTGGATAGAATTGAAAAGCAAACAAACATTTCATGACGGCATGAGGCGCAATATGATTCATGCGGGCGGAGGCACATTCGGAGCGAGCGCCATCGAAAAAATGGCGAAAATCATCGCTGCCTTGGGAGAGCTGGAGCGCCACTGGGCGGTAACGAAAAGCTATCCCGGCTTTGCGCCCGGCACCAATACGATCAACCCCGCCGTCATTGAAGGCGGAAGACACGCAGCGTTTGTCGCTGATGAATGCCGGTTATGGATCACCGTCCACTTTTATCCGAACGAAACGCACGAACAAGCAGCCGCAGAAATCGAAGACTATATTAATCGTGTCGCTGACAGTGATTTGTGGCTCAAAGAAAACAGGCCGGTGTTCAAATGGGGCGGATCTTCGATGATTGAAGACAGAGGAGAGGTGTTCCCGGCGCTGGAAATCGACCCGGACCATCCGGCAGTTTCTGTCTTGGCTGCATCACACTCAGCCGTCAAAAAACAGGAGCCCGTCATTGATGTTTCCCAAACCGTAACTGACGGAGGGTGGCTTTATCATGCCGGGATTCCGAGCGTCATTTACGGTCCCGGCGATTTAAAAAACGCCCACTCCGTAAACGAGGAAGTGTCTGTTGATGAGCTTATGGACTATACGAAAATCATGCTGAGATTTATCCTCGGCTGGTGCAGCCGCAAAAAAGATTGCCCGATGTGACAAGGTTCAGCCCGGCCGTTCATATAATAGGAAAAAGAACGGGCAAAGGGCGTGATACGGATGATCAGCATATCTGAATTTCAAATAAAAGATGTGGTAAACGTGTCGAACGGAAAAAAACTCGGAAGCATCGGTGATATTGATATTAACGTGACAACGGGAAAAATTCAGGCGATTATTTTAGGCGGCAGCGGAAAAGTTCTCGGTTTTTTCGGAAAAGAAGAGGAAATGATCATTCCTTGGCGAAATATAGTTAAAATTGGGGAAGATGTCATCTTAGTGCGTGTAAATGAACCAAAGGGGGGAGCGTAATCCTCCCTTTACTTGTAAAATGCCGGAAATCTCAATGTTTCCGGCACATTTATTTATCTCATTTTTCAATCAGCCGCTAAACGTATGCTCAAAATTGTGTTAAAATGATTGGGAAATTACGCTTTTTTAATGTTTGTCGAAAGGTTGGATCTCCATGAATACATATCACCCGTTTAGTCTTACCACCCCCTCGGCACTCATGATAGAAGACTGGAACTGTGTGAATCAGCTTAACACAAAGGTCATCGCCGGATTCACAACGAAAAACGGCGGGGTCAGCAATCCTCCGTATGAGTCATTAAATACCGGATTGCACGTCCGGGACGAAGCTCATGATGTTGTGACAAACCGTGAAGTCATAGCGTCCTTATGCGGTACTGATCTGGATTCCTGGGTGTTCGCCGAACAGACACATGAAAACCGCGTCCGGCGCGTGACAGCCGGGGATAAAGGAAAAGGAGCGAGAGACTATTCTTCCGCATTCCGCGGGACGGACGGGCTCTACACGAAAGATGCGAATCTTTTTTTGGCCCTTTGTTTTGCGGACTGTGTGCCCTTGTATTTTTATGACCCGGTGAAATCCATTATCGGCGCTGCCCATGCCGGATGGAAGGGGACGGTCAAACAAATCGGACGCATCATGACGGAACGCTGGGTAAACGAAGAAGGCTCCCGTTTAACAGATATTCAGGCTGTCATCGGTCCGTCCATCAGCGCGGGAAGCTATACAGTCGACGACCGCGTCATCAATGAAGTGCGGGCGCTGCCTTTTACGGCTGAATCCGCCATATGCGAAACGGAAAAAGGCCAGTATCAGCTTGATTTAAAAGAGGTCAACCGTCTTCTTCTGATACATTGCGGCATTCCGGAAGAAAACATTTCAGTCAGCGGCTTATGCACTGAACGAGAGCGTGAACTATTCTTTTCACACCGCCGCGACAAAGGGAAAACGGGACGCATGATGTCCTTTATCGGAATGAAGGAGGCGTAAGATCTTGCGTGTTGCTGATCAATTACGACATATAAACGAAAGAATAAACGAAGCATGTAACAGATCGGGCCGAAGCCCCGAAGATGTTACCGTCATCGCGGTTACAAAATACGTATCAGCCGAAAGGGCTCAAGAGGCCGTTGATGCCGGTATTACAAGTCTGGGAGAAAACCGGGATGCCGAGCTTATCCATAAGCAGGAAGTCATCAATGGCAGCCCGGAGTGGCACTTTATCGGCAGTCTTCAGTCCAGAAAGGTGAAGGCCGTCGTTGACCGTGTATCTTATATTCATTCCTTAGACAGACTGTCATTGGCAAAAGAGATTGAAAAACGGGCGCAGCATACGGTTCGCTGTTTTGTGCAGGTGAATACTTCGCTTGAGCCGTCTAAGCACGGTTTGAAAACAGAGGAGGTCATCCCCTTTATCAGAGAGCTTTCTGAGTTTAGAAACATTTCTGTAGAGGGCCTGATGACGATGGCTCCCCTGACAGACGATACAGAAACGATCAGAGCCTGCTTCCGGCAATTGCGTGATCTGAGGGATCAGGTGCAAAAACTGAATCAGACAAACGCACCGTGCCGGGAACTGTCAATGGGCATGTCAAATGATTATGAAATCGCTGTTGAAGAGGGCGCAACTTTTATCAGAATCGGCTCTTCATTAGTCGGAAATGAACCGGGGGGTGTAAACAAATGAGCATGAAAAATAAACTGAAAAACTTTTTCTCAATGGATGAGGAGGAGTACGAGTACGAATACATTGAAACAGAGCAGGATCATCAGGAAGAGCATGAACAGCAGAAAGATAAACAGCCTGCTTACGCTCAGAAGCCGCAGGGCAAGCAGAACGTAGTAAGCTTGCAAAGTGTTCAGAAATCCTCTAAAGTGGTCTTGAGTGAACCGCGTGTATATGCGGAAGCGCAGGAAATCGCCGATCATTTAAAGAACAGGCGGGCGGTTGTCGTCAATCTGCAGCGCATCCAGCATGATCAGGCGAAAAGAATCGTCGACTTTTTAAGCGGTACCGTCTACGCCATCGGCGGCGACATTCAGAGAATCGGTTCAGATATTTTTCTGTGCACGCCTGATAATGTCGACGTTTCCGGCACGATTTCGGAGCTTATAAATGAAGACGAACATCAGAGGTGGTAAAGCAGGATGATTCTTTATCAAATTTTTTCCGTTCTGAGTTATTTAATTTACATCTACTCGTTTGCCCTGATCATCTATATCTTTATGTCATGGGTGCCGAGTACGAGAGAAACGGCGGTCGGACGGTTTCTCGCAGCGATTTGCGAACCGTATTTAGAGCCGTTCAGAAGGATCATTCCGCCCATTGCCATGCTGGATATATCCCCGATTGTAGCGATTATCGTGCTTCGGTTTGCCACGACGGGACTTTGGGGCCTATACCGCATGATCGCAATGTATACTTGAATGCGACAGTTTGATACGGGCTTGGCACCAGCCAAGCCTCTTTACATAGAAAGGAAAGAACATGAGCGATATTTACCAGCACTTCAGACAAGACGAGCGGCCTTTTATTGATCAGGCGCTTGAATGGAAACAGATTGTCCTGGACCAGTATCGGATGAAGCTGACTGATTTCTTAGATCCCAGAGAACAGGTCATTGTAAAGGCCGTTATCGGCGATGCCTGCGGTCTTGCGTTTTTCGGAGGATATGACAGAGCTGAGCGCAAACGCGCAATTTTATACCCTGAATATATGGAACCTGAACAGGATGATTTTGAGCTTCGGGCTTTTGACGTTCAATACGCTGAAAAATTCGTCAGCATTGACCACCGCTCTCTTCTCGGATCATTAATGGGGATCGGCTTAAAGCGGCAGAAATACGGCGATCTGATTTTCTCAGAGGAAGCCGTGCAGCTGATCGTCTCCGGTGAAATCGCCGATTTTGTCAGCACTCAGCTGACCAAGGCGGGCAAAGCGCCGGTAAAGCTTGAGAAAATCGAGCTTTCCGCTCTTCACATTCCCGCTTCAGATGTCGAAATAAGGGATGACACGGTTTCTTCATTGCGTCTCGACGCCGTCTGCGCTTCAATGAGCAGGCAATCCCGTCAGAAAGCGCAGGCGCTTGTGAAAAACGGGCTCGTTAAAGTGAATTGGAAAGCCATTGAAGATCCGTCTTATCAGGTTGCTGAAGGGGACATGCTCTCGATTCGCGGCTTCGGACGATGCAGTTTGGCAAAAGTTGACGGAAAAACGAAAAAAGACAAATGGAAAGTTACATTTGAACGGCAAAAATGAGTCGTTTTTTCAGTTTTTTTCTCCATCTGTGCCGTATTTGTTTTATAATGTGAACTAGATAACCGTACTGAAATGTAAAAATGGAGGTGGCAATATGCCATTAACGCCGAATGATATCCATAACAAAACGTTTACAAAAGGTTTTCGCGGATATGATGAAGATGAAGTAAATGAATTTTTAATGCAGGTCAGAAAAGATTACGAAATCGCACTCCGTAAAAAAACGGAGCTTGAGGCGAAAGTGAACGAGCTGGACGAAAAAATCGGCCACTTTGCCAATATCGAAGAAACGCTGAATAAATCAATTCTCGTAGCCCAGGAAGCCGCAGAAGACGTAAAGCGCAACTCGCAGAAAGAAGCGAAGCTGATCGTCCGTGAAGCAGAAAAAAATGCTGATCGCATCATCAATGAGTCGCTTTCCAAATCAAGAAAAATCGCAATGGAAATCGAAGAGCTGAAAAAACAGTCTAAAGTCTTCAGAACACGTTTCCAAATGCTGATTGAGGCGCAGCTCGACCTGCTGAAGAACGATGATTGGGATCATCTGCTGGAATACGAAGTCGACGCGGTTTTTGAGGAAAAAGAATAATTTTCTGATTTTCTTGACATTCTCCGGCCCGTTCGAATATAATACGTTCATAAATTCAGATGAAAAGACGATTGAAAGGGACCGGCATGACTCAAAACAGGCTATAAAGCGACCCGGGGAAGGTGAAAGCCCGGGATGGCCGGAATCATGCAGATCAGCCCTTTAGTTTCCTTTCTGAACCGAGAGTAGGATAGGACGTTCCATCACGTTACGATGTTCGAGAGGAAAAGACGGATGATCCGTTTTTTCTAAAAGGGTGGTACCGCGAGATAAGCTTTCTCGTCCCTTATGGGATGAGAGGGCTTTTTTTATTTTCTGAAAAATGTTGTGGAGGAATGAAAATGGATTACAAAGATACGCTGTTAATGCCGAAAACAGATTTTCCGATGCGCGGAAATCTGCCGAATCGTGAGCCGGACATGCAAAAAGACTGGGAGGAGCAGGACATTTACCGTCTTGTTCAAGAACGGACGAAAGACCGCCCGAAATTCGTGCTGCATGACGGACCTCCTTATGCAAACGGAGACATCCACATGGGCCATGCCCTGAACAAAATCCTGAAAGACTTCATCGTCCGCTATAAATCAATGAGCGGCTACAACGCACCTTACGTGCCGGGCTGGGATACGCACGGACTGCCGATTGAAACAGCTCTGACAAAAAACAAAAAGGTCAACCGCAAAGAAATGTCAGTAGCGGAATTCCGCAAACTATGCGAAGAGTACGCTTGGAAGCAAATCGAGGGACAGCGTGAGCAATTCAAACGTCTTGGTGTCCGCGGTGACTGGGAAAACCCATACGTGACATTAAAACCGGAATACGAAGCGCAACAAATCCGCGTATTTGGTGAAATGGCAAAACGAGGCTACATTTACAAAGGCCTTAAACCGGTTAACTGGTCACCTTCAAGTGAGTCTGCTCTGGCTGAAGCCGAGATCGAATATCAAGACAAACGTTCAGCATCTATTTACGTCGCTTTTGGTGTAAAAGACGGAAAAGGCGTTCTTGAAAACGGCGAGCGCATCATCATTTGGACAACAACGCCTTGGACAATTCCGGCGAACCTCGGAATCTCAGTGCACCCTGATCTTGAGTACAGCGTGATTGCAGTAGGTGAAGACCGCTTTGTCGTAGCAAGTGCCTTAGTCGAAAGTGTTGCATCAGCATGCGGATTTGATCAGTATGAAGTGACAAGAACGGTCAAAGGAAAAGACCTTGAGAACATTATCGCTGAACACCCGCTATATGGCAGAGACTCTCTCGTTATGCTTGGTGAACACGTAACAACTGATGCCGGAACAGGCTGTGTTCATACAGCGCCAGGACATGGGGAAGATGACTTTATCATTGGCCAAAAATACGGTTTAGATGTGCTTTGCCCGGTCGATGAAAAAGGTGTAATGACAAGCGAAGCTCCTGGGTTTGAAGGCATGTTCTATGATGATGCAAACAAAGCGATCACACAGCAGCTCGATGAAAAAGGCGCACTTGTGAAGCTTGAATTCATTACTCACTCTTATCCGCATGATTGGAGAACAAAAAAACCAACCATTTTCAGAGCGACAGCGCAATGGTTTGCGTCTATTAAAGATTTCAGATCAGACCTGCTGGATGCCATTAAAGAAACCAAATGGGTTCCTGAATGGGGCGAGCAGCGTTTGCACAACATGGTTCGGGACCGCGGAGACTGGTGTATTTCCAGACAGCGTGCGTGGGGTGTGCCGATTCCGGTATTTTACGCTGAAAACGGAGAACCGATTATTACAGATGAAACCATTGAACATGTTTCTGAATTGTTCAGACAGCACGGATCAAACATTTGGTTTGAAAAAGAAGCAAAGGATCTTCTTCCGGAAGGCTTTACGCATCCTGGCAGCCCGAACGGCACATTTACAAAAGAACAGGATATCATGGACGTTTGGTTTGATTCAGGCTCTTCACATCAAGCAGTGCTTGAAGAACGTGATGACCTCGTTCGCCCGGCTGATTTATACCTAGAGGGATCTGACCAATATCGCGGCTGGTTTAACTCTTCTCTTTCTACAGCAGTAGCCGTAACAGGAAAAGCGCCGTATAAAGGTGTGCTCAGCCATGGGTTCGCACTGGATGGAGAAGGACGCAAGATGAGTAAATCAATCGGTAACGTTGTTGTTCCGGCTAAAGTCATGAAACAGCTTGGTGCCGACATCTTAAGATTATGGGTATCGTCAGTGGATTATCAGGCGGACGTTCGCGTGTCTGACGCCATTCTGAAGCAGGTCGCGGAAGTATACCGGAAAGTCCGCAACACGTTCCGCTTCCTTCACGGCAACCTGTTCGATTTCAATCCAAGCGTCAATGCCGTGGATGTAAAAGATCTCCGCGAAGTGGATCAATATATGCTGATCAAGCTGAATAAGCTGATCGATAAGGTGAAAAAAGCGTACGATGAATATGAATTTGCGGTTGTTTATCACAGCATTCACAATTTCTGTACGATCGAGCTCAGCTCCTTCTATCTTGATTTTGCAAAAGATGTTGTGTACATCGAGCATGCGGATCATCCGGACCGCCGCAGCATGCAGACCGTCTTTTATGAAACGCTGCTGGCGTTAGTGAAGCTGACGGCGCCGATTCTCCCGCACACGGCGGATGAAATGTGGTCTCACTTATCATTTGTTGAAGAAGCGAGCGTGCAGCTGACAGATATGCCGGAAACCATTGCTGTTCCGGACAGTCAAGCGACAGAAGAAAAGTTCGACCGCTTCATGGAGCTTCGAAACGACGTGCTGAAAGCTTTGGAAACAGCCCGTAACGAAAAAATTATCGGAAGATCATTGGAAGCGAGCCTGACTTTGTATCCGAACAAAGAAAACCGCGACCTCTTGTCATCCATTAAAGAAAATATCGCGCAGCTGTTTATCGTCTCAGAACTGACAGTAAAAGACGAAAGTGAAGCGCCGGAAAACGCGCAAAGCTTCACAACAGGAAAAATGACCGTAGAAAAAGCGGAAGGCCAGATGTGTGAACGTTCCCGCGTAATTTCTAAAGATGTCGGAGCCAATCCGAAATATCCGACGTTATCACTGCGCAATGCGGAAATCGTTGAAAAATATTATCAAAAATAATAAATGAGAAAGCGCCTGGTGACAGCCGGGCGCTTTTTTTACATGCCAGCAATGTCATCGATTAGAACGACAGGAAAAATCTTATGGGCTTCAAATGGCGCTCTGGGGGCAACAATAAAGCCATAACATCAAGAGCAGGAGTTGTGATGAATGAATGATCAACTGACCGCAATCCACACGGAGCTTCTCATGATGAAAGAAGAACTTCAATCAAGATTATTCGAATATTCTTGCTTTCAAATGTCAGCATCTGTTGAACCTTCAATGAACGACCAAGAAGCAACTCTGATCTATCATATAAAAGAAGAACTTCAGGACGTTCTTCTTGCCCTGTCTAAGTTTGAAAACAATACGTACGGTTATTGTGAAAAAACAGGCGACCCCATTCCGATTGCAAAACTTGCGGTGTTGCCTACGGCCAGAACCGCTGATGATTTTTATTATCCCGCTCAATTTGAAAAGAAAACCCTTCCATATTGGGAACCCGGAGATTATGCATATGATCAGGCGCTGTATGAGTGACAGCGTCTGTTTGCATGCGCTTATGATCTGCCTTTACTCTGGCAACTTTTACTGATAAAATTCATAAAGGATAAAAGTAACTGTATACTGGAGGAACGTGTGTGCTTTATTATCTTATCGCTCTTTTTATTATTATTGCCGACCAATTGACCAAATGGCTTGTCGTCAGCCATATGGAATTGGGACAAAGCATACCTGTCATCGATCAGGTGCTTTATATCACATCTCATCGCAACACGGGAGCGGCGTGGGGGATTTTAGCCGGCCAAATGTGGTTTTTCTACGTCATTACCATCGCCGTGATTATCGGAATCGTTTATTACATACAGCGTTATGCAAAAGGGCAGATGTTACTCGGAATTTCTCTCGGTTTAATGCTGGGCGGTGCGGCCGGAAACTTTATTGACCGGGCGGCGCGCCAGGAAGTGGTGGATTTTATTCATGTCATCATCGTGGATTATCACTATCCGATTTTTAATATCGCGGACTCCTCACTGTGCGTCGGTGTAATACTTTTATTTATTCATATGCTGTTTGACAGCGGGAAAAAGAAGGAGCAATAACATGAATCAATTTGAGATAACCGTTCAGCCTGAACAAAAGAGCGAACGGATTGATAAATTTTTGGCTTCAACGGGAGAAAACTGGTCACGCACTCAAGTGCAGCAATGGGTAAAAGAGGGACTGGTATCCGTTAACGGCAAATCCGTAAAAGCGAATTATAAAATGCAGCCCGGCGATCAGGTAAACGTCACCATTCCTGAACCGGAAGAATTGGACGTGCTTGCAGAACCGATGGATTTGGACATTTACTATGAAGACCAGGATGTCTTGGTTGTGAACAAGCCGCGGGGCATGGTTGTACACCCGGCGCCCGGCCATGTGACAGGGACGCTTGTAAACGGACTGATGGCTCACTGCAACGACCTTTCCGGCATTAACGGCGTCATGCGCCCGGGAATCGTCCACCGGATTGATAAAGATACTTCCGGTCTGTTAATGGTCGCTAAAAACGATATGGCGCATGAATCACTCGTTAATCAGCTCGTCAATAAAACCGTGACCAGAAAGTACACAGCGGTTGTCCACGGGTTGATTTCACATGATGACGGGACGATTGACGCTCCGATCGGGAGAGATAAAAAAGACCGTCAAAGCATGACCGTAACAAGAGAAAGCAGCAAAAACGCCGTCACGCATTTCCACGTGCTTGAGCGTTTTCAAGATTTCACGCTCGTAGAGTGCCGGCTTGAGACCGGAAGAACGCATCAGATCCGTGTTCATATGAAATATATCGGGTTTCCTTTGGCGGGCGATCCGAAATACGGACCGAGAAAAACCATTGATTTCAATGGTCAGGCGCTTCATGCCGGAATATTAGGTTTTGATCATCCGCGGACGGGCGAATACATTGAGTTTGAAGCGCCCCTTCCTGAAGATATGAAAAAACTCATTGAAGATTTAAGAAATAGCCATTGACAGCGACTTTCTTTTCTGAAATAATAAAAACAAGCTGAATAGATTCTTTAACACAGTCCAGAGAGGCTGAGAAGGATAACGGATAGGACAGAAGAGATACGCATGTGTCTTCGTCCTGGAAAGGAACCCCTCTATGCTCTGGCAGGAGGGGTTTTTTCTTCTTATATACGAATGGAGAGGTGTCACGAGTGAATCAAAAAGCTGTTATTCTCGACGAACAGGCGATCAGGCGGGCGCTGACAAGGATAGCCCATGAAATGATCGAACGGAATAAAGGAATGAATGACTGCATTCTTGTAGGGATTAAAACAAGAGGCATTTATTTAGCGAAGCGGCTGGCCGAGCGGATCGAACAGATTGAAGGAAATCCGGTCACCGTCGGGGAAATCGATATCACCCTTTACCGTGACGATCTCACGAAAAAAACGAGCAATGAAGAGCCGCTTGTAAAAGGCGCGGACATTCCGGCCGATATCACAGACCAAAAGGTCATTGTGGTTGATGATGTGCTTTATACCGGCCGGACGGTGAGAGCTGCGATGGATGCCCTCGTTGATGTCGGGCGGCCGTCATCGATACAGCTTGCCGTGCTTGTCGACAGAGGGCACCGGGAGCTGCCGATCAGAGCGGACTATATCGGGAAAAACATTCCGACCTCAAAAGCTGAAAAAGTGATGGTTCAGCTGAGCGAAGTTGATCAGACTGATATGGTCGCCATTTACGAAAATGAATAATCACCCTTTTTAAATGCATTCCAGAGAGTTTGCAAAGAGGATTTTAAAACACAAAGCCGGGCGGATCGACGCGGCCGGGTTTTGTATGCCTCTTTGCGCAAAAAGCAAAGAGGTTTTTTTATACCATTTGAAAGTCAACCGGGAGGAAAACGCCATGAGTAAGAAAAAAGTAAACCTGGGAGTCAGGGACGTCCCCAATCCATTGTCCTGGCTGTCATTCAGCCTGCAGCATTTATTCGCCATGTTCGGTTCAACCATACTCGTGCCGAAACTGGTCGGAATGAGCCCGGCAGTGGCGCTTGTCACGAGCGGAATCGGGACACTCGCCTATCTCTTGGTGACAAAAGGCCAGATTCCCGCTTATCTCGGCTCATCATTCGCCTTTATATCACCGATTATCTTGGTGAAGGCGACGGGAGGACCGGGGGCTGCCATGGTCGGCGCTTTCCTGGCGGGAATTGTGTACGGCCTGATCGCACTTCTCATCAGGCAGCTTGGAACGGGGTGGCTGATGAAGCTGCTGCCCCCGGTGGTCGTCGGGCCGGTCATCATCGTCATCGGCCTCGGACTGGCAAGCACAGCCGTCAATATGGCAATGTATGCTGATCCGAATGCGAAGGAACTCGTCTACAGCTTGAAACATTTCAGTGTAGCCGGCGTCACTTTGGCCATCACCATTATCTGCGCCATCTTTTTACGGGGATTTTTAAGCCTGATTCCGGTATTGATCGGCATTATAGGCGGATATCTGTTTGCGCTGACACAGGGCATCGTCAACTTTCAGCCGGTCATTGATGCAAAGTGGTTCGCCGTTCCTGAATTTATCATCCCTTTCAAAGACTATACGCCGGCAGTGACATTGGGCATTGCGGCTGCGATGGTGCCGGTCGCTTTCGTGACGATGTCAGAACATATCGGCCACCAAATGGTGCTGAGTAAAGTCGTCGGACAGGATTTCATTAAAAAGCCGGGACTGCACCGCTCCATAATGGGGGACAGCGTAGCGACGATCATTGCTTCGTTAATCGGCGGCCCGCCCACGACAACATATGGCGAAAACATCGGTGTACTGGCAATTACGAGAGTTTTCAGCGTCTTTGTCATCGGCGGCGCGGGTGTGATTGCGCTGTGCTTCGGATTTATCGGAAAAGTATCAGCGCTGATCAGCTCTGTTCCGTCCGCGGTTATGGGAGGCGTTTCCTTCCTGCTCTTCGGAATTATCGCCTCCAGCGGCTTAAGAATGCTGATTGACAACAACATTGATTATGAAAACAAGAGAAATTTAATTATCACATCCGTCATCCTCGTGATCGGCGTCGGAGGGGCTTTTATTCAAGTATCAAAAGGCGGGTTCCAAATATCCGGCATGGCGCTTGCGGCAATTGTCGGAGTCATCCTGAACCTTATCCTGCCGCATGCAAATGAAGAAGACGCGATGGCATCAGAAAAACAAAATCATATGTAAAACCTTTTAAAGAAAGTCCAGAGAGGCTTGGAAGGGTTATAACGGGAAGAAGCTGTACGCTGCTTCTCTCTTTAACCGCACCCCGAGTCTATAGACCGGGGTGTTTTTTACGGCCTTCAAGCGGAAACGGAGGAGAAAAACATGAATCATTTAACGGCGATGTCTGAACTGAGCACTGCTGAAATTACAGAACTGCTGCGTGAGGCAAAAGCGATAAAAGAGGGTACAGTCCGTCCCGATCTCGCGGGAAAATTCGTTGCGAATCTGTTTTTTGAACCGAGCACGAGGACGCGGTTCAGCTTTGAAGTGGCGGAAAAGAAACTCGGGATGAACGTGCTCAGCTTAGACGATACGAGCACAAGCGTTCAAAAAGGCGAGTCCTTATATGACACGGTCAAAACACTGGAATCAATCGGAGCGGACGCCTGCGTCATCAGGCACAGCACGGATGAATATTACAAAGATCTGACCGGCAGAGTCAATATTCCGATCTTAAACGCCGGCGACGGCTGCGGCCAGCACCCGACTCAGTCATTGCTCGATTTAATGACGATTCAAGAGGAATTTGAGACCTTTCAGGGCCTGACGGTTTCCATTCATGGCGATATCAAACACAGCAGGGTGGCAAGGTCGAATGCCGAGGTGCTGACAAGGCTCGGCGCACGCGTGCTGTTTTCTGGTCCGCCGCAATGGCAGGATGAGAAAAACGCCTTCGGCACCTGTGTACAGACGGATGAAGCAATACAAGCTTCAGATGTCGTCATGCTGCTCCGCATCCAAAATGAAAGGCATCAGACAGAAGCCGACCAAAAAGGCTACCTGGAAGCATACGGGCTGACCGCAAATCGGGCGGAGAGCATGAAGCGGCATGCCATCATCATGCATCCCGCACCGGTGAACAGAGGAGTCGAAATTGACACAACATTAGTGGAATGCGGAAAATCAAGAATCTTTAAACAAATGGAAAATGGTGTGTATATCAGAATGGCAGTCTTAAAAAGAGCACTGCAAACCAATGTGAAAAGGGGAGAAGCGGCTTATGTCTTATCTCATTAAAAACGGCTGGATGTTAAATGAACAGGGAGAAAAAGTGGCGCAGGATATCCGGGTAACGGGTGAATTCATTTCGGAAACCGGGCTTCTGACAGCGAAAGACGGAGAAACGGTGATCGACGCTGAGGGACTGTTCGTTTCACCGGGGCTCGTAGACCTTCATGTTCACTTCAGAGAACCGGGCGGCGAGAAAAAAGAAACCATTGAGACGGGCTCTAAAGCCGCGGCGCGGGGCGGCTTTACCACAGTCGCAGCCATGCCGAATACAAGGCCGGTGCCGGATACGAAAGAGCAGATGGAATGGCTGCAAAACCGGATCAAAGAAACCTCATCTGTCAGGGTTCTTCCTTACGCATCGATTACGATCAGACAAACCGGAGAAGAAATGACAGATTTTGAGGCACTTCATGAAGCCGGCGCATTCGCCTTCACCGATGACGGCGTCGGCGTTCAGACGGCCGGAATGATGTATGAAGCCATGAAACGGGCGGCTTCAATAAATAAAGCGATTGTTGCTCATTGTGAGGATAACTCACTGATTTACGGTGGAAGCGTGCATGAAGGTTCTTTTTCAAAAGCGAACGGCCTGAACGGCATACCTTCCATTTGTGAAGCGGTACATATCGCCCGTGACGTGCTGCTGGCTGAAGCGGCGGGCTGCCATTACCATGTGTGTCATATCAGCACGAAAGAATCCGTCAGAGCCGTAAGAGACGCAAAAAAAGCGGGAATCCGCGTGACGGCGGAAGTGTCGCCGCACCACCTGCTGCTTTGTGACGAAGATATCCCGGGACTTGATACCAATTTTAAAATGAATCCGCCCCTTCGCAGCAAAGACGACAGAGAGGCGCTGATTGAAGGGCTTTTAGACGGCACGATTGATTTCATCGCCACTGACCATGCGCCGCATACAGAAGAAGAGAAAAACACGGACATGAAGCTTGCGCCTTTCGGTATCGTCGGTTTAGAAACTGCCTTTCCGCTTCTGTACACACATTTTGTGAAAAACGGGGCGTGGACGCTGAAGCAGCTGGTTGATTTCATGACGGCAAAACCTTGCGAGGCATTTGATCTTCCGTACGGAACGCTTGCACCGGGGGCGCCGGCTGACATCACCCTGATTGATCTGGAAAAAGAAGCGGCCATTGACAAAGATACATTTTTATCTAAAGGAAAAAATACGCCATTCAACAAGATGAAGTGCTTCGGCTGGCCTGTTGCAACGATGGCTGCCGGTAAGCTTGCATACGAAGAAGGGAGACTCGTCAAATGAAAAGAAGACTAGTGCTGGAAAATGGAGCGGTATTTGAGGGTGAAGCATTCGGGAGCCTGGAACATACAGCGGGTGAAGTCGTATTCAACACGGGAATGACCGGTTATCAGGAAATTTTATCAGACCCTTCTTACTGCGGGCAGATCGTGACGCTGACGTATCCTCTGATCGGCAACTACGGAATTAACAGAGATGACTTTGAATCCATCACTCCTTTTGTAAAAGGGCTGATCGTAAAAGAACTGTGCGAGCTGCCTTCCAACTGGCGTTCGGCTTATACGCTTGACGAGTATTTGAAAATGAAAAATATCCCCGGCTTACAAGGGATTGACACGAGAAAGCTCACAAGAATGATCCGCACGGCCGGCGCATTAAAAGGAACGTTTGCTTCAAGTGAGGAGAATGTCGGAGAGGTTCTTGCAAGGCTGAAAGAAACGGAACTGCCGAGAAATCAAGTCGCTCAAGTATCTGCGAAAACGGCATATCCGAGTCCGGGCCGGGGCAAACGCATCGTACTCGTCGATTTCGGTATGAAGCACGGCATTTTAAGAGAGTTAAACAAAAGAAAATGCGATGTCATCGTTGTGCCGTACAATGTAACGGCGGAAGAAGTGCTTCAGCTCAAGCCGGACGGCATCATGCTTTCTAACGGACCCGGAGATCCGAAAGATGTGCCGGAAGCCATTGAAATGATAAAAGGCATACTCGGGAAGGTGCCGTTATTCGGAATCTGCCTCGGCCACCAATTATTTGCGCTGGCATCCGGAGCGGAAACGGAAAAAATGAAATTCGGACACAGGGGTTCCAATCATCCGGTTAAAGAGCTTGCGACAGGGAAAGTCGCTTTAACCGCCCAAAACCACGGATATACAGTTTCTTCAATAGATGAGACAGAGCTTGAAGTGACGCACATTGCGATCAATGATCAAACGATCGAAGGACTCAAGCATAAAACATTGCCGGCATTTACGGTTCAGTACCACCCTGAAGCTTCACCGGGGCCGGAAGACGCCAATCATTTATTTGACAGATTCATTGACTTGATCGAAACAACTGAGAAAGAAGGGGAAGCGGTATGCCAAAACGCGTAGATATTAAAAAGATTTTAGTGATCGGATCAGGCCCGATTATTATCGGACAGGCGGCGGAATTTGATTATGCGGGCACACAGGCGTGTCTCGCTTTAAAGGAAGAAGGCTATGAAGTCATTCTCGTCAACTCGAATCCGGCAACGATTATGACGGATACGGAAATGGCTGATCGGGTATACATAGAACCGCTGACGCCGGAGTTTCTCACGCGTATTATCAGAAAAGAACGGCCGGACGCCATCCTGCCGACTCTGGGAGGACAGACCGGACTGAATCTTGCCGTCGAGCTGTCTGAACTCGGGGTTCTTGAGGAATGCGGAGTGGAAGTGCTCGGCACAAAGCTTTCCGCCATCCAGCAGGCGGAAGATCGCGACTTATTCCGTACGCTGATGAATGAGCTGAATGAACCGGTGCCGGAAAGTGAGATCATCCGCACTTTACAGGAAGCCGAGGAATTTGTCGGCCGGATCGGGTTTCCGGTTATCGTGCGCCCCGCTTACACATTAGGCGGAACGGGCGGCGGCATCTGCTCGAATGAAGCGGAACTGAAAGAGATCGTAGAAAACGGATTAAAACTCAGCCCCGTCCATCAGTGCCTTCTGGAAAAAAGCATTGCCGGTTACAAAGAGATCGAATATGAAGTCATGAGAGACAGCAGAGATCACGCCATCGTCGTCTGCAACATGGAAAATATCGATCCGGTCGGCATCCATACGGGCGACAGCATCGTCGTTGCCCCGAGCCAGACTTTGAGCGACCGGGAATACCAGCTTTTGCGCAATGTTTCATTAAAGCTGATCCGCGCGCTCGGCATTGAAGGCGGCTGTAATGTTCAGCTCGCGCTCGATCCCGACAGCTTCCAATATTACATTATCGAAGTGAATCCGCGGGTGAGCCGCTCATCTGCCCTCGCCTCAAAAGCGACGGGTTACCCGATCGCAAAGCTTGCGGCGAAAATCGCAGTCGGGCTTTCTCTTGATGAAATGATGAATCCCGTAACGGGAAAAACATATGCGGCTTTTGAGCCCGCGCTTGACTATGTCGTTTCTAAAATCCCGCGCTGGCCGTTCGACAAATTTGAGTCGGCAAACCGCAGGCTCGGGACGCAAATGAAAGCTACCGGAGAGGTCATGGCCATCGGGCGCACCCTTGAAGAATCGCTGTTAAAGGCGGTCCGCTCACTGGAAGCCGATGTCTATCACCTTGAACTGAAGGATGCGGAAGAGATTTCTGACGGACTTTTGGAAAAAAGGATCAGAAAAGCCGGGGATGAACGCCTGTTTTATCTTGCTGAAGCGTTCAGAAGAGGCTATACAGTGGAGCAGCTTCATGAGTTTTCCGCAATTGACGTATTCTTTTTGCACAAGCTCTGGAAGCTGGTCGCTTTTGAAACAGAGCTGAAAGCGGAAAAAGGCAGCCTCGCCGTCCTTCAGACAGCGAAGGAACTCGGTTTCTCCGACAAATATATCAGCCGGGAATGGAATATGCCGGAACAAGAGCTGTATCAAATGCGAAAAGAAGCAGACATCAAGCCTGTATATAAAATGGTGGATACATGCGCGGCGGAATTCGAATCAGAAACCCCGTACTTCTACAGCACATATGAGGAAGAGAACGAGTCTGAGGTTACTTCGAGAAAAAGCGTCGTCGTCCTCGGTTCCGGCCCGATCCGTATCGGACAGGGCGTCGAATTTGACTATGCGACCGTTCATTCTGTCTGGGCGATCAAGCAGGCAGGCTATGAAGCGATTATTATCAACAACAACCCTGAGACGGTGTCCACTGATTTCAGCATATCAGACAAACTGTATTTTGAACCGCTGACGGTTGAAGATGTCATGCACATCATCGATTTGGAACAGCCGGAAGGCGTTGTTGTCCAATTCGGCGGCCAGACGGCGATCAACCTTGCGGAAGAATTGAGCGCCCGCGGCGTCAAAATTCTCGGTACATCACTTGAAGATTTAGACCGTGCGGAAGACCGGGATAAGTTCGAGCAGGCGCTTGAGGCGCTGAATGTGCCGCAGCCGCTTGGGAAAACCGCCGTGTCGGTGAACGAAGCGGTCAAAATCGCCGCATCCATCGGCTATCCGGTACTTGTCCGTCCTTCGTATGTGCTCGGCGGCCGGGCGATGGAAATCGTCTATCACGAAGAAGAGCTCCTTCACTATATGAAAAATGCGGTCAAAATCAACCCGCAGCATCCGGTGTTAATCGACCGTTATCTGACGGGGAAAGAAATCGAAGTCGATGCCGTATCTGACGGCGAAACAGTCGTTATTCCGGGGATTATGGAGCATATCGAGCGGGCCGGCGTCCATTCAGGGGATTCAATCGCCGTCTATCCGCCTCAGTCTTTAAGCGAAGACATTAAGAAAAAAATCGAACAATACACTGTAGCCTTGGCAAAAGGCCTTAACATCATCGGGTTGCTGAACATCCAGTTCGTACTGTCGCAAGGTGAGGTGTATGTGCTTGAGGTAAATCCGCGGTCAAGCAGAACCGTGCCGTTCTTAAGCAAAATCACAAAAATCCCAATGGCGAATCTGGCGACAAAGGTCATTCTCGGCCAAAAGCTTGCTGATTTCGGCTATCAAGAGGGGCTGCAGCCTGAACAGCAGGGGGTATTCGTGAAAGCGCCTGTCTTCTCATTCGCGAAGCTGAGAAGAGTGGATATCACGTTAGGCCCTGAAATGAAGTCGACGGGAGAGGTCATGGGCAAAGATTCAACCCTGGAAAAAGCGCTCTATAAAGCGCTGATTGCTTCTGGCATTCAAATTCCGAACTACGGCTCAGTGCTGTTGACCGTTGCCGATAAAGATAAAGAAGAAGGACTGCTGATCGCCAAGCGGTTCCACGCCATCGGCTATAAAATCTTGGCGACGGAAGGAACGGCGGCTTATTTGAAAGACGCTCAGATTCCGGCTCAAGTCGTCGGAAAAATCGGCGAAGAAGGGAAAAATCTGCTCGATGTCATCAGAAACGGCGAAGCGCAATTTGTCATCAATACGCTGACAAAGGGCAAACAGCCGGCCAGAGACGGCTTCAGAATCCGCCGCGAATCCGTTGAAAACGGAGTCGCCTGCCTGACATCTTTAGATACGGCCGAAGCCATTTTGCGGGTGTTGGAAAGCATGACATTCCGGGCGGATCATATGCCTGCATCCGAAACCAATCAAAAGGCGGCAGTCACGATATGAAGAAAGCGCATTTGACTGTTCAATCCAACTTAGAAATTGCCGACCGGGTTTATAAGATGGTGCTGAAAGGAGAGCTTGTCCGGCACCTTACCGAGCCGGGTCAATTTCTTCATCTGAAGGTGAGTGACGCGGTCACGCCGCTATTAAGAAGACCGCTCAGCATTGCGGACGTCAATTTCGCTGCGAATGAAGTATCCGTTATCTACAGAGCTGACGGTGAGGGAACGCGTCTTTTGTCCGAGAAAAAAGAGGGCGGCAGGATAGACGTTCTCGGCCCTCTCGGCAACGGGTTCCCCGTCCGGCGGATTGAATCCGGCAAAACCGCGCTGTTAGTCGGAGGCGGAGTCGGGGTTCCGCCTTTGCAGGAACTGTCAAAGCGCCTGACGGAAAAAGGCGTAAACGTCATTCATGTGCTTGGATTTCAATCAGCAAAGGATGTTTTTTACGAACAGGAATGTCGTGCGTACGGAGACACTTATGTGGCGACGGCTGACGGAACATATGGAGAGAAAGGGTTTGTCACCGATGTCATCCGTGAAAAGCAGCTCGAATTCGATGTCCTGCTAAGCTGCGGACCGACACCGATGCTGAAAGCTCTGAAGCAGCAGTACGGCCATAAAGAGGTTTATCTTTCGATGGAAGAGCGGATGGGCTGCGGCATCGGTGCCTGCTTCGCCTGCGTGTGCCGCACGGGTGAAAGCGATACATCCTATGTAAAGGTCTGCCTTGACGGGCCGGTATTTAAAGCTGAGGAGGTGGCGCTGTAATGTTAGATGTGAATCTGCCGGGTCTCCAATTGAAAAACCCGATCATCCCCGCTTCCGGATGTTTCGGTTTCGGGAAAGAATATGCCGGATTTTACGATTTATCATGCCTCGGAGGCATTATGATTAAAGCAACGACGAACGAAGCCCGCTTCGGAAATCCGACGCCGAGAGTGGCGGAGACAAGCGCGGGAATGCTGAATGCCATCGGACTGCAAAATCCCGGCCTTGAGCATGTGCTCAATCATGAGCTGCCTTGGCTCGAACAATTTGACACGCCGATTATCGCAAATGTCGCCGGTTCTCAGGTGGACGACTATAAAGAAGTGGCCGAGCACATCAGCCAAGCGCCGAATGTGCATGCGCTTGAGCTTAACATTTCATGTCCGAATGTCAAAACGGGGGGAATTGCTTTTGGTACTGATCCCGTCATGGCGGCCGAACTGACAAAAGCGGTGAAAGAAGTTTCCGCAGTGCCTGTGTATGTGAAGCTTTCGCCTAATGTCGCAAACATAACCGAAATTGCCAAAGCGATTGAAGCGGCCGGTGCTGACGGTCTGACGATGATTAATACTCTCATCGGGATGAGGCTCGATCTCAAGACGGGCCGGCCGATCTTAGCAAATAAAACGGGCGGACTGTCAGGCCCGGCGATCAAACCGGTCGCCATCCGGATGGTATACGAAGTCAGCCAGGCCGTTCAAATCCCGATTATAGGGATGGGCGGCGTTCAGACCGCAGAGGATGCATTAGAATTTCTTCTTGCGGGAGCGAGTGCGGTTGCCGTCGGCACGGCGAACTTCGTCAATCCGTTCGTCTGCCCGGAAATCATAGAACAGCTCCCCTGTGTGCTGCGCCAACACGGTTTTCAATCTGTAAGTGAATGCATCGGAAGGAGCTGGAAACATGAAAAACAACCTGCCCATCATCGCGCTTGATTTTGCATCAGGGGAAGAGACTTTAACGTTTTTAGACTTGTTTGAAAAGGAAAGGCTTTTTGTCAAAACGGGGATGGAACTTTTTTATCAGGAAGGCCCCGCCATCATTCACCAATTAAAAGAACGGAACTGTGATATATTTTTAGATTTAAAGCTTCATGATATCCCGACTACGGTCAATAAAGCGATGAGGCGGCTTGCCGGCCTCGGCGTTGATCTCGTCAATGTGCATGCGGCAGGGGGCGCACGCATGATGCACGCGGCCCTTGAGGGGCTTGAAGAAGGCACGCCGGCAGGCAGAAAACGCCCGTCTTTAATCGCGGTGACTCAGTTGACCAGCACTTCAGAGCAGGTGGCGAAGGAAGAGCTTCTGCTGCATAAGCCGCTGTTAGAAACGGTTGTGCATTACGGCAAAATGGCGGAAGAGTGCGGGCTGGACGGAGTGGTATGTTCGGTACATGAAACAAAAGCCATTTATGAAGCGGTCCGGCCTTCATTTCTCACAGTCACGCCGGGCATCCGCACGGCCAGTGACGCAGCTGACGATCAAGTCCGGACGGCGACTCCGTCATTTGCGAAAGAAAATGGTTCGTCAGCGATTGTCGTGGGCCGCTCAATTACAAAAGCGGAAAACCCCGTTAAAGCATATGAAGCAATTAAACTGGAATGGGAGGGCGTTCGCCGATGAAACAGGCTATCGCAAAACATCTATTACACATTGAAGCTGTCTTTTTACGCCCGAATGAGCCGTTTACGTGGGCGAGCGGCATTTTATCACCGATCTATTGTGACAACCGTCTGACATTGTCGTATCCAAAAGTGAGAAATGATGTGGCGGACGGGCTCGGCAAACTGCTGAAAGAGCATTTCCCTGAGGCGGAGATGATCGCGGGCACTGCAACGGCGGGCATTCCGCATGCTGCGCTTCTCGCAGACCGTACAGGCGCGCCGATGTGCTACGTCAGAAGCAAACCGAAAGCGCACGGCAAAGGAAATCAAATAGAAGGCGCCATTAAGAAAGGACAAAAAACAGTCGTGATTGAAGACTTGATTTCTACCGGGGGCAGCGTGCTTGAAGCTGCGGCGGCCCTTCAAAGAGAGGGCGCGGAAGTCCTCGGCGTCATTTCCATTTTTACATACGGACTGCCGAAAGCAAAAGAAGCCTTTAAAAAAGCAGGTCTTCCTTATTACTCGTTAACGGATTATGACACGCTGATTGAAGTCGCGCTTGAAAACGGAACGATACATTCAGATGACATTGAGAAACTGAAATCATGGAAACAGAATCCCGAGTCAAAAGATTGGTTTAAAAAAAAATGACAATAAAACAGGCCTCAGGGCCTGTTTTATTATTCCTATCAAAAAACTCGGGTTGACTTCTGTTAGAATTGTGCTAAAATTTAGTACAAATCTAAAAAGCTTATCAAGAGCGGCTGAGGGACTGGACCGATGACGCCCGGCAACCTGCGTGTCATGCAAGGTGCCGCATCCAGAAAAATGCACAGCATTTTGAAGATAAGGGCTATACCGGGTCACTGTCTTTCATTCCGCTGGATTGAAAGTTTTTTATATGAAAAAAAGATTGAGGGATAAGACAACCGGCAGAAAACAACAGCTGTTTGATTGTCTCCGGGAGGAGGAAAGGAAAAATGCTAACGTATGACACATGGGAAGAGCCGGCGATTACATTTCCGGAAGACGATTCCTATAAAGGCGCGCTGTCCGTTTTAAAATGGGCATACGGCCACTACGGAGACCAGCTTGTTTACGCATGCAGCTTCGGGATTGAAGGCATCGTCCTGATCGATTTAATTTCTAAAGTAAAGAAAGACGCGGAAATCGTGTTTCTCGATACGGGTCTTCACTTTAAAGAAACATATGAAACGATCGAAAAAGTGAAAGAACGTTATCCGGGGCTGAACATTATCCTGAAAAAGCCCAGCCTTACTCTTGAAGAACAAGCCGAGGCTCACGGAGATAAACTGTGGGAAAGAGAACCGAACCAGTGCTGCTACATCAGAAAAATTCTGCCGTTAAGAGAAGCGCTCGCGGGGCATCCGGCATGGCTGTCCGGTCTTCGCCGGGATCAAGGGCCGAGCCGGGCGAATACGAATTTCCTGAATAAAGACGACAAGTTTCAATCGATTAAAGTATGCCCGCTGATCCATTGGACATGGAAAGACATCTGGAGATATACTTCCAAGCATGAGCTGGATTACAATATCCTCCATGATCAGGGGTATCCGAGCATCGGCTGTGAACCGTGCACTTCACCTGCGTTTACCGCGGAAGATTTGCGGAGCGGCAGATGGAACGGCATGGCGAAAACAGAATGCGGACTGCATGAATAAAGGAGCTGCACGATGGAATTAGCCGCTATTTTATTCTGCCTGTTTTTTGCCATGAATATCGGAGCCAGCGGAGCCGCGGCTTCAATGGGAGTCGCTTACGGGTCCGGCGCCGTTAAAAAGAAAACGTATGCGCTGATCATCTGCGCGGCCGGAGTCCTGTCAGGGGCGGTTATCGGCGGCGGTGAAGTCGTTAAGACGATCAGCGGCGGAATCATTCCCGAACAAACCATTACGCTCACCATTGTCTGCATTATTATCGGATCGGCGGCGCTATCGTTATTCACGGCGAATGTGCTGGGCATTCCGCTGTCGACGAGTGAGGTCACTGTCGGGGCGATTGTCGGTGTCGGCGTCGCGTACAAAGTATTGTTTTTACAGCATCTTTTGGTCATCGTGAGTTTTTGGGTGCTCGTACCGTTTGTCGCGTTCTGTTTCACGTTTCTCGTCTCGAAGGTATTCAGTTCTCTGAATATTCGAGTCATTTCGAATCGGAAACAGAAGATTTTAGGGATTGTGCTGCTGATTGCGGGGTTTTGGGAAGCTTTTTCAGCCGGAATGAACAATGTCGCAAATGCGGTGGGCCCTCTGGTTGCGGCGGGCGTGCTCAGCGTGTCCAAAGGAACGCTGTACGGAGGCATCTTTGTCGCTTTCGGCGCTCTGCTTTTAGGACGTAAAGTGCTTGAAACCAACGGGAAAAAGATTACGAGATTTTCAGCCGGAGAAGGCATACTGCTTTCAGGAACCGGCGCGGGGCTTGTCATTATCAGTTCCGTCTTCGGTCTGCCGGTCCCATTGGCGCAAGTCACATCATCATCAATTATCGGTATCGGAATGGCCAAAAACGGGCCGAACGTTTTTCATAAAGAAGTCGTGAAAACGATGCTCAAAGTATGGGTCGTTTCGCCGTTTTTGTCACTGTCGATTTCGTATCTGCTTGTCTCCCTGCTGTTAAAAGGAGATTACTATTCCATCTTTATGATGGCCAGCGTGCTTTTGGCAGCTGGCGGAGCCGCCAGTCTGATGAAAGCCATCCGAAAAGAGAAACGCTCTGTCCATGAACAAGGCGGAGGCATTTAACTATTAATCTGAGTTTATTTATCTGTTAACTGGGAGGAATCATGTATTATGAGTTTAGCACCGCACGGAGGAACATTAATTAATCGGGTGAATGAGCAGTATGATCTTACATCCGTCCAAAAAGAAATTGAGCTTGATTTGATTTCGTTCGCTGATTTAGAGCTGATCGGGATCGGGGGGTACAGCCCGATTGAAGGATTTTTCACAGAAAAAGATTACGTGTCAGTCGTTGAAAATATGCGTCTGGCATCCGGGGCTGTCTGGTCCCTGCCGATCACGCTTCCGGTCGATTCAGAAAAAGCGGCTGAGCTTGCCGTCGGCGACACGGTGAAATTGACTTACGGCGGAGAAACATACGGCGTAGTCGACATCGAAGATATTTATACGCCGGATAAACAAAAAGAAGCCGTTCACGTGTATAAAACCGATGATGCCGCGCATCCGGGCGTGAAAAAATTATTTTCACGCGGCGATACGTATGTCGGCGGGCCGATCACATTAATTAAAAAAGCGTCAAAGCAGTTTCCTGAGTTTACATTTGAACCTGCCGATACAAGACGAAGCTTCGAAGAAAAGGGCTGGAAAACCATTGTCGGTTTCCAAACGAGAAATCCGGTCCACCGCGCCCACGAATATATCCAAAAAACCGCGCTTGAGACGGTTGACGGCCTGTTTTTGAACCCGCTCGTCGGTGAAACAAAATCAGATGACATTCCGGCGGATGTCAGAATGGAAAGCTACCAGGTGCTGCTCGATCATTATTATCCGAAAGACCGCGTTTTCCTCGGCGTATTTTTGGCGGCTATGCGGTATGCGGGGCCGAGAGAAGCCATTTTCCACGCGCTTGTCCGCAAAAACTACGGCTGCACGCATTTCATCGTCGGCCGCGATCATGCCGGCGTCGGTGATTACTACGGCACATATGAAGCGCAAGAGCTGTTTGATCAATTTACAGCGGATGAACTCGGTATTACACCGATGAAATTCGAGCACAGCTTCTTCTGCCGGAAATGCGGCAACATGGGAACGGCCAAAACATGCCCGCATGAAAGAGAAGACCACGTCATTCTGTCAGGAACAAAGGTCAGAGAAATGCTGCGAAGCGGCGTCATGCCGCCGGCGGAATTCAGCCGTCCTGAAGTTGTCGAGGTGTTGATTAAAGGGCTGAAAACGAAAGAAGAAGCAGGCGTTTCTTAAGGAGGAAAATAGAGTGACAAATCGTGATATCGTGTGGCATGAAGCCTCAATAACGAAAGAAGAATACCAGCAGAAAAACAAGCATAAAAGCTCTATCCTCTGGCTGACGGGCTTAAGCGGTTCAGGGAAATCCACGATTGCAAACGCCGCAGCGCGCGAGCTGTTTGAACAAGGCTATCAAGTCATCGTGCTTGATGGTGATAACATCCGCCACGGCTTAAACAAGGACTTAGGTTTTTCCGATGATGACCGCAAGGAAAATATACGCCGCATCGGGGAAGTGGCGAAGCTTTTCGTTCAGCAGGGAACCATCGTCATCACGGCTTTTATTTCTCCGTTCCGTGAGGACAGAGATCAGGTGAGAGAGCTTGTGGCAGAGGGCGAATTTAATGAAATCTATGTTAAATGCGACCTCGATATATGTGAAAAGCGCGATCCGAAAGGTTTATATAAAAAAGCAAGAAATGGTGAAATTCCGTTCTTTACGGGGATCGACTCACCGTATGAAGAGCCGAAAGCGCCTGAGCTCGTACTTGATTCAGGCAAATGTGAACGCGAAGAATGCACCGGAAGACTGGTTGACTTTGTGAAAAACAGCTTAGCATAATAGGTCCAAAAAGGCCGCGCAATCAGCCGGATATCCCCCGCAATGGCGGGATATGGTAAAATAGCTGAAGTGCGGCCTCGCGGCTGTTCTGGGAAGATTTCAAAACGGATCGGGGAGACATGCTATGGGGAAAGTATTTATCGTTGGAGCCGGTCCGGGAGATCCGGACTTATTAACGGTGAAGGCAATGAAAGCCATACAGAAAGCGGACGTTATATTATATGACAGATTGGTAAGCAAAGAGATTTTACAGTATGCCGGAGAAGAGGCGGATCTGATTTACTGCGGCAAGCTCCCGGATTTTCACATTATGAAACAGGATACGATCAACCGTTTCCTTGTGAAGTATGCGAAAAAGGGAAAAACCGTTGTAAGGCTCAAGGGAGGCGACCCGTTTGTTTTCGGCCGCGGAGGCGAAGAAGCGGAGGCTCTCGCGCAAAACGCCATTCCGTTTGAGATCGTTCCCGGCATTACATCAGGAATCGCGGCTGCTGCTTATGCCGGCATTCCCGTGACGCACAGAGAGGTGAGTTCCAATGTCGCATTCGTTACGGGGCATTATAAACAAGAAGACGACTTTGAAGAAAAATGGAAAGCGCTGGCGACGGGTATTGATACGCTGGTGATCTATATGGGAATTAAAAATATCCGGCAGATTGAAAGAATGCTGCTGGAAAACGGCAGAGACGCCGGCACCCCGGCAGCCTTTATTCATTGGGGAACGACGGACAGGCAAAAAACAGTCGTCTGCACCGTCGGCACGCTTTCAGACACCGTGATAAAAGAAGAAATCAAAAACCCGAGCTTAATTGTTATCGGTGATGTCGTCAATTATCACTGCAAACTGGACTGGTATGCATCTGATCAGAAAAATCTGGATTTGAGCGAGGCGTTGTAAATGAAGCAGGCGATTTTATACATCGGGCACGGAAGCAGGCTGAAAAAAGCGCAGACAGAGTCGGCGGCGTTTTTAAAAGGGTGCATGCCGCACGCTGACGCTCCCATTCAGGAAATTTGTTTTTTAGAACTGCAGGAACCGTCTATTGAAGCGGGATTTGAAGCATGTGTCAGACAAGGCGCCACTCATATTGCGGCCGTGCCTTTACTGCTGTTGACCGCTGCCCACGCAAAACATGACATTCCGGCTGAAATCGCCCGTGCGGCGGCCCTGCATCCCGATATAAAAGTGACATATGGTGTTCCGATCGGAGTGGACGATGAAGTCGTAAAAGCGGTGCATCATCGCATTGAAGATACCGGAGTGCCCATTGAGCAGGCGAAAGTGGTGCTGATCGGAAGAGGAAGCACAGATCCGGCAGTTAAAAACGCAGTCAGTGAGATTGCCGGAAAACTTGAGGCGATTACACCTGTTAAAGAAGTCATCCCTTGTTTTTTAACAGCATGTGACCCGCATTATAAAGAAGTGTTTGCCGGCCTTGAAGAGGATGACGGAGCACCCGTTTTTATCGTTCCATATCTTCTGTTTACCGGGCTTTTAATGACTGAGATTGAACGGGAAGTTCAAAAGCTTCAAACGATCAATCAAAATGTTCATCTCGCTTCATACTTAGGTTTTCACCCTCATATTAAGCAGGCGTTTTTGAACCGTGTGTCAGAAGCTGTTCGAAACCCCGGCGGTCAGTTTGATTTTAAGGGGGGACAGTATGCTGCCTCTGCACATTAATTTAAGCGGAAAAAGAATTATCATCGCGGGCGGAGGCAATGTTGCCTTAAGAAGGCTCAAAACGGTGCTTCCGGAAGGCGCGGATATTACTGTAATCAGTCCCGATGCCCTGCCTGAAATTAAACAGCTGGCAGATGAAGGACGTATCCGCTGGGTTTCCCGTAAAATTGAAATGAAGGATCTCGCGCCCGCTTTTTTCATCATTGCCGCGACAAATGACCGCAGTGTGAATCAGGAGATAGCCGCGAGCGCTTCTGAAACGCAGCTGGTCAATTGTGTAAGCGATGCTGAACAGGGCAGCGTGTATATGCCGAAGATCATTCGCAAAGGGCGCATTCAAGTATCCGTATCAACAAGCGGCGCAAGCCCGGCACATACGAAAAGACTGGCTGAGGACATAGAGCCTCTCATTACTGCTGATTTGACTGAAGAAGTGGATCGATTATTTGAGAAAAGAAGAAGACCATAAAAAACACCTTGTCTGTCATCGGGCAGGGTGTTTTTTATACTGTCCTGACAGTCCGTCGAATGTGAACAATTCAAAACGAAAGCGGGCAGTTTGAACGGTATATGCCGACAAGCGGTCAGGGTTGCGAAGTGATGCGGAATATGTATCTGATCCCAATTCCGCCTGGATTCCGCCCGTATACAAAGGAAAGGCCAGAGACCCGCCCGGATGTGCTCAGGTGCGGCGAGGGAAGTTGACAGCATCCGCCGCCAAATCAAGGTGTGACCGCTTTAATCACAGACGGCCCCGGCGGATCAGGCAGACATGACGGGAAACTGATCAGATATTGTAAAGATCGGTTCTGACGGCTGGGAAAGTTTCGTCTCCGTTTATACGTAATAAAAAACACCTCCAAGCTGAGTGCGGATTTCAGCTTGGAGGTGCGTTTATTTTTTCAGCCGTATGACAAGGTCGGCATCAGGTGTGACAAATACGGTGTGCTGGCTGTCATAGGTGACAAATCCGGGCTTTGCGCCGTTTGGCTTTTTCACGTGTCTGATTTTTGTATAATCAACGGGAACGGAGCCGGAATCTTTCGCTTTGGAAAAATAAGCGGCGATCGCAGCCGCCTCCAGTATGGATTGTTCATCCGGATCGCTGCTTTTAATCACAACGTGGGAACCCGGAATGTCTTTCGTGTGGAACCATAAATCATCCCTTGCGGCAGCTTTTGTCGTTAAGTACTCATTTTGTTTATTGTTTTTGCCGACAAGAATCGTCAATCCCCGTGAAGATTCATATTGCTCCAAAACAGGAACGTGCTGCTTCTGTTTTTTCTGTCCCCGCTGCTGTTTCGGTCGCAAATATTTGCCTTCCACAAGCTCTTCCCTTATTTCGTGAATATCCTTTGTGGAGGCGGAGGAGAGCTGCTGGATCAGCTGATCGAAATAAGCGATTTCCTCCTCGGCCAGACGGATCTGTTCTTTTACCACCTCGACGGAATTCTTCGCCTTTTGATACTTTGTAAAATACATCTGCGCGTTTTCTGCCGGTGTTTTGTTCGGATTTAAAGGGATGGTCACTGTCTTACTTTCTTCATCATAATAATTGATGACTTCCGCTTCTTTGTCACCTTTTTTCAGCATATACAAATTTGCCGTCAGCAGTTCGCCGTATAGCTGGAATTCCTTCGCATTCTCTGAGTAGTCGAGCGTCTTTTCCAGCTTTTTTATCTTATTGGCGTTCTTTTTCCTTTCATTTGCGACAAACCGCTCGAGATCCTGAGCCTGCTGTTTGACGCGGTCGCGTTCCGCCTTGCCGAAATAAAACCGGTCCAACAGCTCACTCAGTGAGTGAAAGGTGCGCTCCTCTCCGTTTACATGTGTGAGAGACAGGAGATAAAAGTATTCCTTTCCGCCGGCTGTTGTAATGTTCGGTGTAAATCTGCAATCTTTTACGGCATGGAACATTTCAATCAGCGTCTTCGGCAGCGTTATTTTATTAGCGAGACCCGCTCTGTGAACGGCTTCTTTTGCAAACAGCGGAGAAACACCGGAGAAATGTCTGACGATCTGCTGGTCAAGCCGTCCTTCCTGGAAACTGAGATAACGCAAAACGTCTTCTTCATCCGCGGCAAGCGGCGAAATTTTTTCCTGAGCGGGAGGAAGCTTGTAATCATAGCCCGGCAGAACGGTCCGGTAGCTGTTCATCGACGGAGATAGATGTTTCAGCCCGTCGATGATGGCTCCTTCTCCGTCAGTCAGAATAATATTGCTGTGCCGCCCCATAATTTCAACATACAGCGTTCTGACGGTTTCGTCGCCGATTTCATTTCTGCTTTTTATGCGGAATATCATAATCCGGTCTAATCCGGCCTGTTCTATTTTCTCAATAAATCCGCCTTCTATATGCTTTCTGAGCAGCATACAAAACATCGGCGGCTCGCTCGGATTTTCATAGGCCTGGTTTGTCATGTGCACCCGTGAATAGCTCGGATGCGCCGATAATAATAATTTATGGTTTTTTCCGTTAGCGCGGATATGGAATATCACATCGTGCTTAAAAGGCTGATGGACTCTCGTAATCCGGCCTCCGGCGATCCGGCTGTTTAATTCATGTGTCATTCCGTATGTAAACATGCCATCAAAAGACATATAAAACACCCTTTCCTTCTTCCTGCATTCGATAATTATAGCATGAAAAGGGACGAGTCAGAATAAGCTTGTTTACAGAGTGACATCTCTAAAGCGAGGGCAGGGGAGTGGACGAGAAGAATGAAGTTTCATGAAATGGGACAAACCGATTTGCTGAAAGCAACAAATACGTCCATTAAACAGGGGTTGAGCGAAAAAGAGGTGAAAAAACGCCTTGAAAAGCACGGACCGAACGAGCTTCAGGAGGGCAAGAGGACACCGGCGATCGCCGTGTTTTTCGCCCAATTTAAAGATTTTATGGTGCTCGTGCTGCTGGCGGCAACCTTAATATCCGGGTTTTTAGGCGAATATGTAGATGCCGTAGCGATTATGGCGATTGTATTTGTCAATGGGGTTCTCGGTTTTTTTCAAGAGCGGCGTGCGGAAAAGTCTTTACATGCATTAAAAGAGCTGTCAACGCCGTATGTGTCAGCGTTGCGGGACGGGAGCTGGAAGAAAATTCAGTCCAAGGAGCTCGTTCCCGGCGATATCATGAAATTTTCAAGCGGCGACCGGATTGGCGCGGATGTGCGGATCGTTGAAGCGAAAAGCCTTGAAATTGAGGAATCGGCGCTGACCGGGGAATCAATTCCGGTTGTTAAACAAGCTGATAAACTGAGAAAGCCGGATGTTTCGTTAGGCGACATCAGCAATATGGCGTTTATGGGTACGATCGTAACGCGCGGCAGCGGTGTCGGCGTCGTCGTCGGTACAGGAATGAATACGGCAATGGGGAAAATCGCCGATATGCTGGAATCCGCCGGCAGCCTTTCAACACCGCTGCAGCGAAGACTTGAAGAGCTCGGCAAAATTTTAATTATCGTCGCGCTCCTTTTAACGGTATTGGTCGTTGCAGTCGGCGTCTTACAGGGACATGAGCTTTACAGCATGTTTTTGGCCGGAGTGTCATTGGCCGTCGCCGCGATTCCGGAAGGGCTTCCCGCCATTGTTACGGTGGCCTTATCAATCGGCGTCCAGCGCATGATCAAACAAAAATCAATTGTCAGAAAGCTCCCGGCGGTTGAAACATTGGGCTGCGCCTCTGTCATTTGTTCTGATAAAACCGGCACGCTGACACAAAACAAAATGACCGTCACCCATATGTGGTCAGGGGGAAAAACATTTAAAGTGTCAGGCATCGGCTATGAGCCGGAGGGCGTTTTCACCCGAGATGAGCGGGAAATCAAGCCGAAAGATGAAAAGATTCTTGAACAAATGCTGGTTTTCGGCGCGTTGTGCAACACATCCGAAATCGCACTGAAAGACGGCCATTATGTACTCGACGGTGATCCGACAGAAGGAGCGCTGCTGACGGCTGCAAGAAAGGGCGGCTATTCAAACGATTGGCTCAGCGGGCAATACCGCGTGGTTGCCGAGTTTCCGTTTGACTCCGTCCGCAAAATGATGACCGTCATTGTAGAGGATCAGGAAAAAAAGCAGTTCGTCATCACTAAAGGAGCGCCCGATGTGCTGATTGACCGCTCGTCACATCTGATGTACGACGCAAGAAGCGCGCCATTTTCAGGAGAAAAGAAAGCAGAAACGGAAGCGGTTCTGAAAGAGCTGGCGTCGCAAGCTTTGCGTACGATCGCGATTGCTTATAAACCGCTTAAGCCCGGAGAAAAGCCGACAATGGAGCAGGCGGAAAAAAATCTGACGATGCTCGGCTTGTCAGGCATAATTGATCCGCCCCGTCCGGAGGTCAGACAGGCGATTAAAGAATGCCGTGAAGCCGGCATTAAAACGGTTATGATCACAGGGGATCACGTTGAAACGGCAAAGGCCATTGCGAAAGATTTGCGTCTTCTTCCGAAAAAGGGGCGTGTGATGGACGGCAAGACGCTGAATGAGCTTACGGAGAAAGAACTTATCGAAACGGTCGATGATGTCTACGTCTTCGCACGCGTGTCGCCTGAACATAAATTGAAAATCGTCAAAGCGTTCCAGGAAAACGGACACGTCGTCGCCATGACGGGAGACGGGGTTAATGACGCGCCGGCCATAAAGCAGGCAGATATCGGTGTTGCCATGGGCGTGACGGGAACGGATGTGGCAAAGGAAGCCTCTTCTCTCATTCTGGTAGATGATAACTTTGCTACGATTAAATCAGCCATAAAAGAGGGACGGAATATCTATGAAAATATAAGAAAATTCGTCCGGTATTTGCTCGCCTCCAACGTCGGTGAAATTTTAGTGATGCTGTTTGCGATGCTTCTCGCTCTGCCGCTGCCGCTCGTTCCGATTCAGATATTGTGGGTGAACTTAGTCACTGACGGGCTGCCGGCGATGGCCCTCGGTATGGATCAGCCGGAAGGAGATCTGATGAGGCGGAAGCCGCGGCATCCGAAAGAAGGAGTGTTTGCGAGAAAACTGGGCTGGAAAGTCGTATCAAGAGGGTTTTTAATCGGAGCCGCAACCATTTTAGCGTTTATCATCGTCTATCACCGCAATCCTGAAAATCTGCCCTACGCACAGACCGTTGCATTCGCGACTCTTGTCCTGGCTCAGCTTATACACGTGTTTGACTGCCGGAGCGAAACGTCTGTTTTCTCCCGGAATCCGTTTGAAAATATCTATCTGCTCGGCGCCATCATTTCTTCTATCTTCCTGATGGTCATCGTCATCTATTATCCGCCGCTGCAGCCGATTTTCAAAACAGTGCCGATTACGCCGGGCGATTGGATGCTGATTATCGGTATGTCGGGCATACCTACTTTTTTGCTGGCAGGTTCACTTTTGACAAGAAAAAAATAATTCCATATGATATAATCTTAGGGGTAATAGCATGTCTATTGCCCTTTTATTTTGATAACGGGAAAGAATTGGGTGTTTCATATGATACGGAGTATGACAGGCTTCGGCAGCGCAAGCAGCACAAAAGGCGATCTCTCGGCAACCGTTGAATTGAAATCCGTCAATTACCGGTTCAAAGAAGTGAACGCCCGCCTGCCACGGCCTTTGCTATATGTAGAGGATAAGCTGAAACAAACGATATTGCAGCATATACAGCGCGGAAGAGTAGAGCTGTTTCTCACTGTAAACAGTGACGCGCTCATAAAAAGAAGCCTGAACATCGATTGGGAGCTCCTTGATGAATATGTGAGCGCCGCACGCGTCATGAAAGAGCGCTACAGCCTGGCCGCAGAACCCGATGCAATGGATTTCTTTAAATTTGAACATATTGCGCAGATACACGAAGAACAGATGCGTGATGACAAGCTTGAAGAAGTCATCAGGGAAGCCGCTGAGCTGGCTGTAAAGGAACTTTGTGACATGAGGGAAAAAGAAGGACGGCTTTTGGCGGAAGACTGCTTTCTGCACATTGAGCGGCTTGAGACGCTTTCCGAACAGGTGAAAGAGCGCGCTTCGGCCGTTGTTATTCAGTACCGCGAACGTCTTTACGCCCGAATGAAGGAATGGACGGAGGACGCGCTCGACGAAAGCAGGCTGATCACGGAATGCGCCATTTTCGCCGACCGTTCTGATATTACGGAAGAAATTACCAGATTGAAGAGCCATTTTGTTCAATTCCGTGATATATTAAAAGAAGGCGGGGCAGTCGGCCGCAAACTTGATTTCCTTGTTCAGGAGCTTAACCGGGAAGCGAACACGATCGGCTCAAAAGCCAATGATCATCAAATCACAAAGCTTGTCGTTGAAATGAAAAGTTCTATTGAAAAATTGAAGGAACAAGTGCAAAATATAGAATAGCGACTGTGCGTATTGTTTACAGACGGTCTCTTCAGGTTACACTAGAGACGTCTATTTTACAGGGGGAACGTAGAAGATGACGATTAAACTGATTAATATCGGATTTGGCAATATCATCTCCGCCAATCGGATGATTTCGATTGTCAGCCCGGAGTCTGCGCCAATAAAGCGAATGATCCAGGATGCAAGAGACCGCGGAATGCTAATAGACGCTACATACGGACGAAGAACCCGTGCAGTTGTCGTCATGGATAGTGATCACATTATCTTATCTGCCGTCCAGCCTGAGACAGTTGCACACAGACTTTCTGTGAAAGAAGAAATTATGGATGAAGGGCAGGGGTAATTGCCGCATGAAAGAAAGAGGGTTATTAATCGTTCTCTCAGGTCCCTCCGGAGTTGGAAAAGGAACGGTTCGGCAAGCAATATTTTCACAACAGGATACGAAATTTGAATACTCAATTTCAGTCACGACGAGAAACCCGAGAGAGGGCGAGGTCGACGGCGTCGATTATTTCTTTAAATCTAGAGATGAATTCGAACGCATGATTGAAAACAACAAACTGCTTGAGTGGGCGGAATATGTCGGCAACTATTACGGAACGCCCGTTGATTATGTCGAACAGACGCTTCAAGAAGGAAAAGACGTCTTCTTAGAGATTGAAGTGCAGGGCGCGCTCCAAGTGCGGAATGCATTTCCGGAAGGCCTGTTTATCTTCTTAGCGCCGCCGAGTCTTTCTGAGCTGAAAAACAGAATCGTAACAAGAGGGACTGAAACCGACGATTTAATCGAAAACAGAATGAATGCCGCAAAAGCTGAAATCGAAATGATGGACGCGTATGATTATGTCGTTGAAAACGACGATATCCAAACGGCTTGTGATAAGATTAACGCAATCGTTCTCGCCGAGCACTTAAAACGTGAACGCGTCGCTCCGAGATATAAGAAAATGCTGGAGGTAGAATAACTTATGTTAGATCCGTCAATTGACTCTTTAATGAATAAATTAGATTCTAAATATACGCTGGTGACCGTGTCTGCAAGACGCGCGCGTGAAATGCAGATCAAAAAAGACCAGCAGATTGAACATACCATTTCTCACAAATATGTAGGCAAAGCTTTAGAAGAAATTGACGCGGGCCTGCTTTCGTTTGAAAGAGAAGACAGCAAATAACAAGCACACGTAGCAACCTATCTCTACATAGGTTGTTATTTTTTTCCGTTTGGGATTTGTCCAATGCTTTCATAAAGGGGAGAAGACTTCATGAAAAACCGAAACATTTTGCTATGCGTAAGCGGAGGAATTGCCGTTTATAAAGCTTCCGCACTCACGAGCAAGCTGGTTCAGGCCGGCGCAAACGTCAAAGTGATTATGACTGAGTCCGCGCGTGAGTTTGTTTCTCCGCTGACATTTCAGGCGCTGAGCCGGAATGAAGTGTATACAGATACATTTAATGAACAAAATCCGAAGGTGATTTCTCATATTGATGCCGCTGACTGGGCGGATTTAATTATTGTCGCGCCCGCTACGGCAAATATCATCGGAAAGCTTGCCAACGGAATTGCTGACGATATGCTCACAACGACGGTGCTGGCGGCTGAGGCCCCGGTTTGGGTGGCGCCTGCGATGAATGTCCATATGTATGATCATCCGGCGGTGAAACGGAACATATCTGTGCTTTATCAGGACGGGGTCCGCTTTATCGAGCCGAGTGAAGGCTATTTGGCATGCGGATATGTCGGCAAAGGAAGGCTGGAGGAGCCGGAGCTTATTGTTGAGCGTGTCAGAGAGCATTTTAAGGAGCCTGAAGACGATGCGCCGCTGAAAGGAAAACATATTGTCATTACGGCCGGTCCGACGCGCGAAGCCGTGGACCCTGTCCGCTTCTTCACAAATAAATCCACCGGCAAAATGGGCTACGCCGCTGCTGAAGCCGCCGTCCGTCTCGGGGCGCGGGTGACGCTGATTTCAGGCCCGGTGTCAATAGAGCCGCCAGTCGGGCTGTATCAGTTTCTTCCTGTGCAATCGGCAGCCGATATGAGAGAAGCTGTGCTTTCTGTGTTTGATTCATGCGACATGGTGATTAAGACGGCGGCCGTGGCCGATTTTACGCCGGCTGCTGTTTCTGATCACAAAATGAAGAAGAAAGACGGTTCGCTCGTGATCGAATTCAACCGTACGGCAGACATACTGAAAGAACTCGGCGAACGGAAAACACACCAGCTGCTGGTCGGATTTGCGGCTGAAACGCAAGACGTCGAACGCTATGCGCGCAGAAAACTCGAACAGAAAAACCTTGATATGATCGTTGCGAATGATGTGAAAGCAGAAGGAGCCGGATTTGGCACGGATACGAATGTCGTCACCTTCTATTTCCGGGACGGAAGAAAACGGGAGCTTGCGCTTATGTCTAAACTTGACGTTTCCTTTGAAATGCTGAAGGAAATGACCGCTTTGAAAGCCGAGGACCGAAAACCCGTATGAATGTAGCAGAAGTCATTGTCGATGTCAGCTCCAAAAACATTGACAGACCCTTTGATTACAAAATTCCCGATCATTTAAAAGGGATGATCGAAGTCGGCATGCGGGTGATTGTCCCGTTTGGCCCGCGCAAGCTTCAAGGATTTGTGACCGGTTTGAAAGATTCGTCTGAATTAAACGGCGGCTCAATGAAGGAAGTCGAGAAGCTTCTTGATTTGACGCCCGTTCTGACTGAGGAACTGATGCAGCTGTCTTCATGGCTTTCTGACAAAACGCTGTCGTTTAAAATCACGGCGCTTCAGGCAATGCTGCCCGCCGCACTGAAGGCGAAGTACGAGAAAGAGCTGAAAGTCGTTGACGAAGAAGCGCTGACACCGGACATCAAACAGCTTTTCAGGAATCAAAAAAGTCTTCTGTACTCGGATATTACCGATGAAAGCATTCTTTCGTCACTTCAAAAATTCGTGCGCAAAGGAAGCATTGATGTCACATATAAAGTCGCCCAAAAAACGAATAAAAAAATGATCCGCATGATCGAAGCGGGGGCAGACAAAGAAGAACTCGCCCGGCACGCAGATTCATTGACAAAGCAGGCTTCTAAACAGCTCGCCGTGCTTACTTATTTTATCGGTGGGGGAGCAAAGATTTCCGCGGCCGAACTTTGCAAAAAGACCGATTCCAGTTCAGCGACGCTGAAAACGCTTCTTAAAAAGGGGCTTCTTACGGAAAGCTTTGAGGAGGTTTACCGCGATCCTTATCAGGACAGAATGTTCAAAAAAACAGAGCCGCTCTCTCTTACAGAAGAGCAGCGGGCCGCTTTTGAGCCGATTAAACAAGCTGTAGCCGACCATGTCCATCACGTCTTTCTGCTTCACGGCGTCACGGGAAGCGGCAAGACGGAAATTTACCTGCAATCCATTGAAAAAGTGCTGGCAAAAGGACAAGAAGCCATCGTGCTCGTTCCGGAAATCTCGTTGACACCGCAAATGGTCAACCGTTTTAAAGGCCGCTTCGGCTCACAGGTTGCGGTCATGCACAGCGGATTATCCACAGGTGAAAAATACGATGAATGGCGGAAGATTCAGCGCAAGGAAGTCCGGCTTGTCGTCGGAGCCAGATCGGCCATCTTTGCCCCGTTTGAAAATCTCGGCATGATCATTATTGATGAAGAGCACGAATCTTCCTATAAGCAGGAGGAAATGCCGCGGTATCATGCAAAGGACGTAGCCATCCGCCGGGCCGAGCATCACAGCTGTCCGGTCGTCCTCGGGAGCGCCACGCCGACATTGGAATCATTTGCGCGGGCGAAAAAAGGCGTTTATGAGCTGCTTCCGTTAAAACATCGCGTAAACCGCCAGCTCATGCCTGACGTTTCTCTCGTTGATATGAGAGAAGAACTGAGAAACGGCAACAGATCAATGTTTTCAAGAGAGCTGATGGAACAGCTGGAAGAGAAGCTTGCAAAAAAAGAGCAGGCCGTCCTTTTTCTGAATAAACGGGGGTATTCCTCATTTGTGATGTGCCGGGACTGCGGTTATGTGCCGCAATGTCCGCATTGCGACATTTCAATGACTTATCACCGCTACGGACAAAGGCTGAAATGCCATTACTGCGGCCATGAGGAACCTGTACCGGGAACATGCCCGGAATGCGGCAGCGAACATATCCGCTTTTTCGGCACGGGAACGCAGCGTGTGGAGGAGGAGCTTACCAAAGTGCTGCCTCAGGCGCGCGTAATCAGGATGGATGTGGACACCACTTCAAGAAAAGGCGCCCATGAAAAACTGTTGTCAGCGTTCGGTGAAGGGAAGGCGGATATCCTGCTCGGTACGCAAATGATCGCAAAAGGGCTTGATTTTCCGAACGTGACGCTCGTCGGAGTATTAAGCGCAGATACGACGCTTCACATCCCAGATTTCAGGGCCGCGGAGAAGACATTCCAGCTGCTGACGCAGGTAAGCGGACGGGCCGGGCGGCATGAAAAGCCGGGAACGGTGGTCATTCAAACGTATACACCGTCTCATTACAGCATTCAGCTGACGAAAACGCACGACTATGAAACTTTTTTTCAGCAGGAAATGGCGCACAGACGGGCCCAGTCATACCCGCCTTATTATTACGTGGCGCTGGTGACTGTTTCTCATGAAGAAGCGGCAAAAGCCGCGGTCACCGCAGAAAAGATTACAAACTATTTAAGAGCGGGATGCGGGCCTGACACGAAAATTCTCGGGCCGGCTGCTTCCCCGATCGCCAGGATCAAAGATAGATATCGCTATCAATGCGTGATAAAATACAGACAGGAAAACGAGTTGCAGATTCAGTTGAAAAAGATACTGGAGCACTATAAACGCGACATTGCGCAAAAGCATGTAATGATTTCAATCGATATGAATCCCTACATGCTGATGTAACATTAGTTTTTGGAGGGCAAAATTTTGGCTGTGAAAAAAATCGTCACACACCCGGCGGAGGTTCTGGAAACACCTGCCGATGAAGTGACAGTGTTTGATAAAAAATTAAAAAAACTGCTTGACGATATGTACGATACGATGCTTGAAATGGATGGCGTCGGCCTCGCCGCGCCGCAAATCGGCATTTTAAAAAGAGCGGCCGTCGTGGACATCGGTGAAGAAAGCGGCCGGATCGACCTTGTAAATCCGGTTATTCTTGAAAAGAGCGGTGAACAGACCGGAGTCGAGGGCTGCTTAAGCTTTCCCGGGGTTTACGGCGATGTCACCCGCCCGGATTACGTAAAGGTAAAAGCCCACGATCGTAAAGGAAAACCGTTTATTTTAGAAGCGGAGGGTTTTTTGGCCAGAGCCGTTCAGCATGAAATGGATCATTTAGACGGCATTTTATTCACATCAAAAATTACGGCTTACTACACTGAAGAAGAACTGGCAGAAATGGAAGGATGATTGGATGACAAGGATCGTTTTTATGGGAACGCCCGACTTTTCAGTTCCCGTCCTGCGCACGCTTATTGAAGACGGGTATGAAGTGGTTGGCGTCGTTACGCAGCCTGACCGCCCGAAAGGCAGAAAAAAAATCATGACGCCCCCTCCTGTAAAGGCTGAAGCTGAACGTCACGGCATTCCCGTGCTTCAGCCCGAAAAAGTAAGGCTCGAAGAAGAAATAGAAAAAGTGCTCAGCCTGAAGCCGGACCTGATTGTTACGGCGGCATTCGGACAGATCCTGCCCAAGCAGCTGCTGGACGGCCCGAAATACGGCTGTATCAACGTACACGCGTCACTATTGCCTGAATTAAGAGGCGGAGCGCCGATACATTATTCGATTCTCCAAGGAAAGAAGAAAACGGGCGTGACGATCATGTATATGGTTGAAAAGCTTGATGCGGGCGATATGATTTCTAAAATCGAAGTGGAAATTGATGAAACGGATAACGTCGGAACGCTACACGACAAATTAAGCATAGCGGGGGCAAAGCTTTTGTCAGAGACCGTCCCGAACGTCATTTCCGGAAATATTAAACCGATCAAACAGGACGAATCAAAAGCGACTTACGCGCCTAACATTAAGCGTGAGCAGGAGCGGATTGATTGGGCAAAGCCCGGGGAAGAGATTTACAACCAGATCAGAGGTTTAAACCCTTGGCCTGTCGCCTATACAACTTTGAACGGTCAAAATATTAAAGTATGGACTTCTGAAAAAGTTGCGGCGAAAACTGAAGCTGCGCCCGGAACAGTCATCCGTACGGAGCAAAACGGGATTGTCGTCGCAGCAGGAAACAGCACCGCCCTTTTAATCACAGAGCTGCAGCCGGCGGGAAAAAAACGGATGAAGGGCGAAGATTTTGTAAGGGGCAAAAATGTGCAGCCCGGTGACGTGTTAGGAGAAGCAAATGAAGAAAATTAATGTCCGGGAGCTCGCTCTTGAAGCGCTTGAGAAGCTTGAGCAAAATCAGGCATACAGCAACCTGCTTCTTACATCGGTTATCAAAACGAACACGCTCAGCGATCAGGACAGAGGACTCCTGACAGAGCTTGTCTACGGAACGCTGCAAAATAAAATCGCCTTAGACTATATGCTGAAGCCTTTTATCCGCAAGCCGAATAAGGTGAAACCGTGGGTGATTCAGCTGCTTCGTCTGTCCGCGTATCAAATGGAGTATTTAGAAAAAATTCCGGATCGCGCCGCCATTCATGAAGCGGTTGAGATCGCCAAAAAACGCGGGCATAAGGGCATTGCGTCCTTTGTCAACGGCATCCTCCGCTCCCTGCAGCGTGAAGGGGCGCCGTCATTCGCTGAAATTGAAGACCCGGTTCTCCGTCTTTCTACAGAGACAAGCCATCCCGAATGGCTCGTTAAAGAGTGGATCGAGGCGTACGGCTTTGAGGCGGCTGAAAAGATCTGCCGGATTCATCTCATTCCGCCTAAGCAGACGCTCCGTGTCAATCACATAAAGAGCGACAGGGAAACGGTGCTGAATGAGATGGAGAAAGCCGGTCTGGAAGCGGAAGCCGGAGACCTTTCTCCTGATGCGATTAAGCTTTTAAAAGGAAGCATCGCGAACACGGCATTTTTCCAAAACGGCCGGGTATCCATACAGGATGAAAGCTCAATGCTTGTCGCGCGGGCACTGGACCCGAAGCCGGGCGAAACCGTTTTAGACGCATGCGCCGCACCGGGCGGAAAGTCGGCTCACATTGCGGAACTGATGGAGAACGAGGGGAGCCTCACATCGCTTGATCTTCACCGCCATAAAGTGAAGCTGATTAAAGAGGGCGCAGAACGGCTCGGGCTTACAATCATCGACGCGCAAACGATGGATGCGCGAAAAGCGGGAGAGGCCTTTGGCGCAGAACGGTTTGACCGTATTCTCGTTGATGCCCCTTGCTCAGGTTTCGGCGTCATCAGAAGAAAACCCGATATGAAATATACGAAGACGCCGGAGGACAGCAGACGGCTGTCAGAAATCCAGCTCGGCATTTTAAGGGAAATCGCCCCATTAGTAAAAAAAGGTGGCACACTCGTATACAGTACGTGTACAATGGACCGGACAGAAAATGAAGAAGTTATGCATGCGTTTATACAAGAACACCCTGAGTTTGAACCCGATTTGTCTCTTGAAAAGCGGCTGCCTGAAAAGGCGAGACCCTTTGTTCAGGATGGAAGCCTTCAAATTCTTCCGCATTATTTCGGAACAGACGGTTTCTTTATTAGCAGCATGAGAAAGAAGGGATAAAAAATGACACAATTAAAAAAGACAAGCGTACGGAAAGAGCTGCGGACTGAGCAGCCGTCCATTTACTCTTTTGAATTAGATGAAATCAAACAATGGCTGACCGAGAATGGCGAAAAGCCGTTCCGCGCGGCACAGATTTTTGAATGGCTCTATGAAAAGCGGGTTTCTTCATTTGATGAAATGACAAACCTCTCAAAAAGCCTGCGTGAAAAACTCGAGAGCAATTTTGTGCTGACAACGCTGAAAACGGCTGTAAAACAGACATCTCAAGACGGCACGATGAAATTTTTATTTGAGCTTCATGACGGTTATACGATCGAAACGGTTTTAATGAGACACGAGTATGGTAATTCTGTATGTGTAACGACACAGGTCGGCTGCCGGATCGGCTGCACATTTTGCGCGTCAACGCTCGGCGGACTGAAACGGAATCTTGAAGCGGGAGAAATCGTCGCTCAAGTCGTGAAAGTGCAAAAGGCGCTTGATGAAACGGATGAACGCGTCAGCTCAGTCGTCATCATGGGAATCGGAGAGCCGTTTGATAATTTCAATGAAATGCTCGCTTTCTTAAAAATCATTAACCACGATAAAGGGCTGAACATCGGAGCGCGTCATATCACAGTTTCCACTAGCGGAATCATTCCGAAGATTTACGATTTCGCCGATCAAAAAATGCAGATCAATTTCGCGATTTCTCTGCATGCTCCGAATACAGAAATCAGAAGCCGTCTGATGCCGATTAACAAAGCCTATAAGCTTCCTGACCTTATGGAGGCCGTCAAATATTACATCGAGAAAACAGGCAGACGGATCAGCTTTGAATACGGGCTGTTCGGCGGCGTAAATGATCAGGTCGAACATGCAGAAGAGCTTGCAGAACTGTTAAAAGACGTGAAATGCCATGTCAATTTAATTCCGGTAAACTATGTGCCTGAACGGGATTACGTCCGCACACCGAGAGATCAGATTTTCGCATTTGAAAAAACGTTAAAATCCCGCGGTGTAAATGTCACGATCAGAAGAGAGCAAGGCCATGACATTGACGCGGCCTGCGGTCAGCTTCGCGCGAAGGAGCGTCAAGACGAGACGAGGTGAAGAGGTTGATTACAGCCTTGAAAACAGATACAGGTAAAGTCCGCCGGCATAATGAAGATGCGGCGGGCATTTTCACAAAAGAAGACGCGGTGCTTGCGGTTGTCGCCGACGGCATGGGCGGTCATCTTGCCGGAGATGTAGCGAGCAGGATGGCGGTTGCGGCGATGGAAGAGCAGTGGAACCGGACCGAAACGGTTCCTTCTCTGCCGTCTGCTTGCGAGGATTGGCTGAAAGACCGGATCCATGAGGCGAATGTCAAAGTACATGACCACGCTAAAGCGAATGAAGAATGCCGGGGAATGGGCACCACCGTTGTTTGCGCCTTATTCACCGGTAAATTTGTCACTGTGGCTCATATCGGAGACAGCCGGTGCTACCTGCTTCAAGAGGGGGATTTCACTCAGCTGACTGAAGACCATTCGCTTGTGAATGAGCTGGTCAAGACAGGAGAAATTTCGAAAGAGGACGCCGAGCACCATCCGCGGAAAAATGTATTGACGAGAGCGCTAGGGACAGATGAAACCATCAGTCCCGACGCCCGTTCTTTTGAACTGTCTGACGGCGATCAGCTGCTTTTATGCTCTGACGGACTGTCAAATAAAATAGAAGATCACGAGATCAAACAAATGCTTCAAACCGAATCTGATCCTCAGGAAAAAGTAGACCTTCTCATCAGCAAAGCGAATCAAAACGGCGGCGAAGATAACATCACGGCTGTGTTGATTGAGTTTTCCGCAGATGCAAAAGAGGGTGAAGACAAGTGCTAACCGGCAAGCGGATCAGCGGGCGTTATCATATCCTCCGGCCCATTGGCGGCGGCGGAATGGCAAACGTTTTTTTAGCTGAGGACATCATTCTCGAACGTGAAGTCGCAATTAAAATTCTGCGGTTTGACTTTGTGAATGACATTGATTTTATCAGGCGTTTTAGAAGAGAAGCACAGTCGGCATCAAGCCTCGATCATCCGAATATCGTCAGTATTTACGATATCGGGGAGGAAGGCGATATTTATTACATTGTCATGGAATATGTGGAAGGCATGACATTAAAGGAATACATAAACGCACACGGGCCGCTCCATCCGAAAGAAGCGCTGTCCATTATGGAGCAAATCGCCTCGGCCATCGCCCATGCCCATCAAAACCATATCGTGCACCGGGATATTAAACCGCACAATATATTGATAGATCATTTAGGGCATATCAAGGTGACGGATTTCGGCATCGCCACAGCGCTTACGTCTACGACAATCACACATACGAATTCTGTGCTGGGCTCGGTTCATTATTTGTCTCCGGAGCAGGCGAGAGGCGGTCTGGCAACGAAAAAATCAGATATTTACGCGCTCGGCATCGTGCTGTTTGAGCTTTTAACAGGTAAAATTCCTTTTGACGGAGAATCAGCCGTCAGCATAGCGCTAAAGCATCTGCAAACAGAAACGCCTTCCGCCAGAAAGTGGAACCCTTCCATTCCGCAGAGCGTCGAAAACATTATTTTGAAGGCAACCGCTAAAGACCCGTTTCACCGCTATGAAAGCGCCGAGGACATGGAAGCGGACATCAGAACGGCTTTTGACGCCGGCAGGCTGAATGAACAAAAGTTTTCCGTGCAGGATGATGAGGAAATGACAAAAGCCATTCCCGTTATTACTGACGGCGCAAAAGCCGCGCCTCAGGCGGAAACGCCGGGGGAGACGGACGATAAGGAACAGCAGCCCGCCAAAAAGAAAAAACGGAAATGGCCGTGGGTTTTGCTGGCCGTCTGTTTCATTTTCATTATGGCGGCTGTTCTTGCGGTCACCGTGTTTCCGTCTTTATTTATGCCTAAAGATGTAAGCGTCCCCGACGTACGGGGCATGAAGTACGAAAAAGCGGAAGCCCTGCTTGAAAAGAACGGGCTCCGGGCGGATCCTGATATAACGGACATTGAAGATGAAAAAATAGAAGAGGAATTAATGGTCAAAACGGACCCAAAAGCGGGGTCTACCGTTAAAGAAGGCTCTTCTGTAAAACTGTATAAAAGCATCGGAAAACCGAAAACCCAGCTGATCGACGTGAAAGGACGGCAGATCGGCGACGCAAAAAAAGCGCTGAAGGAAAAAGGCTTCAAACATGTCAATGTCAAAGAAGAGAACGATGACAGCGAGGCCGGCACCGTAATTGATCAGAACCCGTCAGCCGGCACCGACATGGTCGCAAGCGACGATGAAGTCAATCTAACGGTCAGCCTCGGCCCGGCGGACGTTACGCTGAGGGACTTAAAGACTTACAGCAAAGAAGCGGCTTCAGGGTATCTTGAAGATAACGGCCTGCAGCTTGTTGAAAAACAAGCCCATTCAGATGATGTGCCGGAAGGACAAGTCATGAAGCAAGAGCCGGCAGCCGGCACTGCGGTTAAGCCGGGAAGTAATGTTGAAGTGACGTTCTCGCTCGGACCTGAAGAAAAACCGGCGAAAACGGTAAAAGAAAAAATCAGCATTCCTTACGAACCCGAACATGAAGGGGACGAGCTTGAAGTGCAAATCGCCATCGATGATAAGGACCACAGCATCTCTGATACGTATGATTCATTTAAAATAAAAGAGCCGACTGAAAAAACAATTGAACTGAAGATTGATCAGGGACAGAAGGGGTATTATCAAGTGATGGTCGATCATAAAGTCGTCAGCTACAAAACGATTGAATACCCGAAAGATAATGACTGACAAGGAGGGACCCTATGCCTGAGGGCAAAATTATAAAAGCGTTAAGCGGATTCTATTATGTCTTGGATGAATCACAGGACAAGATCATTCAATGCAGGGGCCGGGGCATTTTCAGAAAAAATAAAATAACGCCCCTGGTCGGCGATTATGCCGTTTATCAGGCTGAAAATGATAAAGAAGGCTACCTGCTGGAAATCAAAGAACGAACAAACGAGCTGATCAGGCCGCCGATTTCAAATGTCGATCAGGCCGTTCTTGTCTTTTCTGCCGTTCAGCCGGCGTTCAGCACGTCTTTATTGGACCGCTTTCTCGTCCTTGTGGAAGCCAACGGCATTCACCCGATCATCTGCATAACCAAAATGGACTTAGCTGCAGACAGGGAATCGAAAGAGGCGATACTTTCTTACGTGAAAGACTATCAGGGGATCGGTTATGACGTATATGTGACGTCATCAAAAGAAAACAGCGGTTTAACAGGCATTGTGAAACACTTCGAGAACAAAACAACGGTGTTTGCCGGTCAGTCGGGAGTCGGAAAATCTTCGCTTTTAAATGCGATCAGCCCGGAGCTTGAGCTGAAAACAAACGAGATTTCCGCACATTTGGGACGCGGAAAACATACGACGCGCCATGTGGAGCTCATTCATACATCAGGCGGTCTGGTGGCGGATACTCCGGGATTCAGTTCGCTTGAATTTACCGGCATTGAGGAAGAAGAGCTGGGCAGCACGTTCCCTGAGATCAGAGAAATAAGCGCCTCTTGCAAATTCAGAGGCTGTCTGCATCTTAAGGAGCCGAAATGCGCGGTAAAGCAAGCGGTGGAAGAAGGAAAGATTCAGCCATACCGCTATGAGCATTACAAAGAATTTATGCAGGAAATAAAAGAGAGAAAGCCGAGGTATTAATATGATTAAGGTTGCGCCATCAATTCTTTCCGCCGATTTTGCTTCACTGGGCGAGGAAATTAAAGACGTGGAAAAAGGAGGGGCGGACTATATCCATATTGATGTCATGGATGGCCATTTCGTCCCTAACATTACAATCGGGCCGCTTATCGTTGAAGCCGTCCGTCCGGTGACTGATCTGCCGCTGGATGTCCATCTTATGATTGAAAACCCGGACCGCTACATCCCGGCATTCGCAAAAGCCGGTGCGGACATCCTTTCCGTTCATGCTGAAGCGTGTCCGCATCTTCACCGGACCATTCAATTGATAAAAGAGCAGGGGGTAAAAGCGGGAGTTGTGCTCAATCCGCATACGCCCGTCCAAATGATTGAACATGTGATCGAGGAGCTTGACCTTGTGCTGTTAATGACGGTTAACCCCGGTTTTGGCGGACAGCGCTTCATTCATTCGGTTCTGCCGAAAATCCGTCAGGTCAAACAGCTGGCTGAGGAGAAAGGCCTGTCTGAGCTTTTAATCGAGGTGGACGGAGGCGTTAATAAAGAAACAGCCCCTTTATGCGCTGAAGCGGGCGCCAATCTGCTTGTTGCCGGGTCTGCCGTATATAATCAGCCGGATCGGAAAAAAGCCATCGCTGACATTCGAAACGCGTAATAAACATGCTGAAAAAGAGCCCGGTGAAAGCCGCCGGCTCTTTTCGCGTCTAAGAGAGAGGAAAACATATGAAGACAATCAATATTGTTGCGGGCGGCCCGCGGGAGCTTATTCCCGATCTATCCGAATACACAGGCGGAGATACGACGTGGGTCGGAGTCGATAAAGGGACGGTTGCTCTTTTGGAGGCCGGAATCATTCCGCAGGAAGCTTTCGGTGATTTTGACAGCATTACGGAAGAGGAGCTCATGCAGATTCAAAAAGCGGCTCCGGCCCTCCATGTATATCAGGCGGAAAAAGATTATACCGATCTTGAACTCGCCCTTGACTGGGCTTTACAACTAGAACCGGAGACCATTCGGATATTCGGTGTGACGGGCGGAAGAGCCGATCACTTTTTAGGGAACATCCAGCTGCTGTATAAAGCCTTACATAAGAATACCGATGTCGAGCTGATCGACCGGCAGAATGACATTCAGATGTTCGGGCCCGGCCGTTATACAATTGAAGAAAAAGCGGGCAGACGCTATATTTCTTTCATTCCGTTTACGGAAGCGGCAGACGGCCTGACACTCGACGGTTTTAAATATCCCCTTGATAATTGTCATATTCCTCTGGGTTCCACACTATGTATTAGTAACGAACTCATTCATTCACGAGGTACTTTTTCGTTTGCAAAAGGCATATTAATAATGGTAAGGAGCGCGGATTAGAAAAGCGGCTTCTGCCATATGCGGAAAAAACCATGAATCCTAAAGTGATGAACGCAGCGGATACGGGACTTATAGGAGGGGACAAAATGAAATTTTATACCATTAAATTGCCGAAGTTTTTAGGAGGAATTGTCCGGGCGATGCTGGGCTCATTTAGAAAAGAGTAAGCCCAAGAAGCTGAAATTGCCCTCTTTGAACGCATAAAAAACGCCTGCCGCATAAAAGGGCAGGCGTTCATTTTTGCTTATACACGCTCAACTTTACCGGATTTTAAAGCCCGGGCAGATACATACACTTTTTTAGGTTTGCCGTCAACGAGGATGCGGACCTTTTGAAGGTTGGCGCCCCAAGTACGCTTAGAAGCGTTCATTGCGTGAGAACGGTTGTTTCCGGCTTTTGTTTTTTTACCTGTAATAAAACATTTACGTGCCATTTGTTTCCCTCCTAACTGCGCGAAACATCTTTTCAAACATAGTTTCTCAGATGCTTTCGTTATACAATACTTTAAATAATTTACCACAGCTAAAAACCGTTTGCAACTATTGTTTCCCTTACTTTCAAGAAAAATCACTTGACATGTAAAACCAATCACATTTCCGCGCTGAAGGCCGCTGTCTGTATCTTTTCTTTTCATAATGGGATACATATAGTAGAATAATGATAACTCTATGCACCTGAAGGAGGAACCTGTGTGTCCATTGAAATGAAGACAAAATACGGACAGATTGATATATCCAACGAAGTCATCGCAATGGTTGCCGGAGGCGCTGCCATTGACTGTTACGGAATAGTGGGGATGGCCTCAAAAAACCAGATTAAAGACGGTTTGTCTGAAATCCTCCGGAGAGAGAACTTCGCAAAAGGCGTACATGTCCGTCAGGAAGCCGAACAAATACATATCGACATGTACATTATTGTCAGCTACGGCACTAAAATATCCGAAGTAGCCCACAATGTTCAGACGAAGGTAAAATACACAGTAAATCAAACAATCGGACTTGCAGTTGATTCTGTAAATATTTATGTCCAAGGCGTACGAGTAACGAACCCGTAGTGAGGAGGATGAGTATTGGCTAGACGAAACTTAGATGGGAGAGCTTTTGCGGCAATGATTCTGGCGGGGGCTGAGACATTGTCTCAAAACGCATCCGCGGTGGATGCGCTGAACGTGTTTCCCGTGCCTGACGGCGATACCGGAACAAATATGAATTTATCGATGTCATCCGGTGCAAGAGAGGTAGAGCACATTGACTCACCCGATATCGGCAAAGTCGGCATCGCCCTGTCAAAAGGCCTGCTTATGGGGGCGAGAGGAAACTCAGGGGTGATCTTGTCCCAATTGTTCAGAGGTTTCACAAAGAGCATTGAAAACAAAAACCAAATAGACGCCCAAGAATTTGCCGCAGCACTCCAAGCGGGAGTGGATATGGCATATAAGGCGGTCATGAAACCGGTTGAAGGAACGATTTTAACCGTGGCCAAGGATGCGGCTAAAAAAGCGGTCGCCTCGGCTAAAGAAGAAACCGATATCATTGCTCTCATGGAGGCCGTTATTGAAGAAGCGGAAGCGTCGCTGAACCGCACACCGGATCTGCTTCCTGTTTTAAAGGATGTCGGTGTCGTTGACAGCGGCGGAAAAGGTCTGCTTTGTGTATATGAAGGCTTTTTGTCTGCTTTAAAAGGAGAGGCCGTACCGAAAAAAGCGGTTCTTCCGGCACTCGATGATATGGTGAATGCCGAGCATCATAAAAGCGCGCAGAGCATGCTGAGTACAGAAGATATTGAATTCGGATTTTGTACGGAAGTGATGGTAAGGCTGGATCAAGATAAACGGACGTTCAAGGAAGAGACGTTCAGAAACGAACTGAGCCGTTTCGGCGATTCATTGCTGGTCGTGGCTGATGATACGCTGGCGAAAGTCCATATTCATGCCGAAGAACCAGGGAACGTACTCAATCTCGCACAGCGTTACGGCGATTTGATTAAAATTAAAATTGAAAACATGAGGGAACAGCATACTTCAATCATCAGCCAAGAACATGATGAAAAAAAGCCGGCCGGCGTTATGAAAGAAGCCCGGAAGCCTTTTGGCATCGTGACTGTGGCAATGGGAGAGGGCATTTCTGAATTGTTTACGAGCATCGGCGCTTCACACGTAATCGAAGGCGGCCAGACAATGAATCCGAGCACGGAAGATATTGTTGAAGCCGTTCAGTCTGTCAATGCGGAGACGGTTTTCATTCTTCCGAACAATTCCAATATTGTGATGGCTGCCAATCAGGCGGCGAGCGTGGCTGAAGAAAATGTCATTGTCATTCCGGCAAAAACGGTCCCTCAAGGCATGGCCGCCCTGCTTGCGTTTAACCCTGACCAGCCGGCTGACGTAAATGAAGCCAATATGCTTGAGGCCATCCGGAATGTGAAAAGCGGGCAGGTGACATATTCAGTCAGAGACACCCATATTGACGGTAAAGATATTAAAAAAGGTGATTTTATCGGCATTTTAAACAGTTCAATTATCGGCAGCGCCGAAGATCGGATGAGTGCGGCGAAATTGCTGCTGGATGAAATGATCGGGGAAGAAGATGAAATCGTCACCATCCTGTACGGAGAGGACGCGCCGGAAGAAGAAGCTGAGAAACTTGCTGAGTATATTGCAAGCGTCTGTGAAGATATCGAGGTTGAAATCCATAACGGCAGACAGCCTCTGTATCCATATATATTTGCGGCAGAATAGAAGGGCTTATCAGGCCCTTCTATTCTTATGCCTTTATTTACCTGCGGCAGTGTGCCTGCTTGCCAATTGAGAAATGTTCAATTAGTCTAAAGAAAAGCGCTGAATAGAGTGATGTTAAGGAGGAACAAACCAGCATGAAGTATAGAAGCGTTTTTGATATTATCGGCCCGGTAATGATCGGTCCGTCCAGTTCACATACCGCAGGCGCCGCCCGGATCGGCAGAGTGGCCAGAAGCCTATTCAGGCGGGAGCCCCGCCGGATCATTGTGTCTTTTTACGGATCATTTGCGGAGACGTATAAGGGTCACGGCACTGATGTCGCGATTATCGGCGGCCTGCTTGATTTTGATACATTTGATGAACGGATTAAAACAGCGATTCAAATTGCGGAAGAGAAGGGCATATATGTAGAGTTCCGTACAGAGGATGCCGTGCCCGTTCATCCGAATACAGCGCGTATCGTCATTTCTGATGATGAGGGAGAGCTTGCCCTTACCGGTATTTCCATCGGCGGCGGAAAAATAGAAATCACGGAGCTCAACGGCTTTGAGTTGCGTCTTTCCGGAAACCATCCGGCTATTTTAGTCGTTCACAATGATAAATTCGGCACGATTGCAGGCGTTGCCAATGTGCTTGCGAAATTCTCCATCAACGTCGGACATATGGAAGTGGCGCGTAAGGACGTCGGCCAGCTTGCGCTGATGACGATTGAGGTCGATCAGAATATTGAAGAAGAAGTGCTTGACGAGCTTTCAACACTTCCTAATATTATACAGGTTACTAAGATAGCTGACTAAAAAGTCAGGAGGAAAATGACATGTTTCGTAATGTAAAAGAATTAATAGAAATTACTCAAGAAAATCAAATTCCGATTTCGGAAGTGATGATCACCCAAGAGATGGAAGTGACGCAAAAAACGCGGGAAGAAATCTTTCAAGGAATGGAGCGCAATCTCTCCGTCATGGAAGCAGCTGTTGAAAAAGGGCTGAAGGGCGTCACGAGTCAGACCGGTTTAACAGGCGGAGATGCCGTGAAACTTCAGGCGTACATCCAATCGGGAAGAAGCCTGTCGGGCAATCTGATTTTAGACGCCGTCTCTAAAGCTGTCGCGACAAATGAAGTTAATGCGGCCATGGGAACGATCTGCGCTACACCGACCGCCGGCTCTGCCGGGGTTGTGCCGGGAACGTTATTCGCCGTAAAGCATAAGCTGAACCCTACGACAGAACAAATGATCCGTTTTCTGTTTACAGCCGGCGCGTTCGGTTTTGTCGTAGCAAACAATGCGAGTATTTCAGGAGCGGCAGGAGGCTGTCAGGCGGAAGTCGGGTCAGCATCAGGCATGGCAGCGGCTGCGATTGTGGAAATGGCGGGCGGAACGCCTCAGCAATCAGCGGAAGCAATGGCGATTACACTGAAAAATATGCTCGGTCTCGTATGTGACCCGGTCGCCGGATTGGTAGAAGTGCCGTGTGTCAAACGAAACGCAATGGGAGCATCCAACGCAATGATCGCGGCGGATATGGCGCTGGCCGGGATTACAAGCCGCATTCCTTGCGATGAGGTGATTGACGCGATGTACAAAATCGGCCAGACAATGCCGACAGCACTGCGTGAAACGGGACAAGGCGGTTTAGCCGCGACACCGACGGGAAGAGAGTTGGAGAAAAAAATTTTCGGAGGAGCGCTGAAATCAAGTGACACACCATCAGCAAACTAGTATAGCGGAGATTAAGGGCATTGGGCCGGAAACAGAAAAAACATTGCACGAACTTGGTATCTATGACATTTCTGATCTTCTGAATTATTTCCCTTACCGTTATGACGACTATGAGCTGAGGGACTTAGAAGAAGTAAAACATGAAGAAAGAGTGACGGTAGAAGGGAAGGTTCATTCAGAGCCTTCTCTTACCTATTACGGCAAAAAACGAAACAGGCTGACATTCAGGGTGCTTGTCGGCAATTATTTAATTACCGCGGTCTGCTTTAACCGTCCCTACTTAAAAAAGAAACTGACGTTAGGTTCTGTCGTCACGATATCCGGGAAATGGGATAAACACAGACAGACCGTTTCCGTGCAGGAATTAAAAAACGGTCCTCATCAAGAAGATAAAAGCATTGAGCCTGTTTATTCCGTTAAAGAAAACGTCACCGTAAAAATGATGAGACGGTTTATTAAGGAAGCGCTGGAGCATCATTTGGACAGTGCGGCCGATCCGCTTCCTGAAAAATTGAGAATCCGCTACAAGCTGCCTGATTACAAACATGCCCTGCAGACGATGCATCAGCCTGAAACGAGGGAATCGTTACAGCAGGCAAGACGCCGGTTTGTTTACGAGGAATTCTTGTTATTTCAGCTGAAAATGCAGGCGTTCCGTAAAGCGGAAAGGGAACAGTCAAAAGGCATCAGCCATGTGTTTCCTGCTGAAAAGCTCGCCGCTTTCACAGACAGCCTGCCGTTTTCGCTCACAACCGCACAGACGCGCGTGCTTCGGGAAATTACCGCTGATATGACATCCCCTTACCGAATGAACCGTCTGCTGCAAGGTGATGTCGGTTCAGGGAAAACGGCCGTCGCCGCCATCGCTTTGTACGCTGCGATTCTGTCGGGGTATCAGGGGGCATTAATGGTGCCGACTGAAATTCTGGCCGAACAGCATGCAGATTCTCTCGTGTCATTGTTTGCAAATGAAGATGTGAATATCGCGCTTTTGACGAGTTCTGTAAAAGGAAAGCGGCGCAGGGAGCTTTTGGAGCGGCTTGCTCTCGGAGAGATTGATATTCTAGTAGGGACCCATGCTTTAATCCAGGATGAAGTGGAATTTAAAGCGCTGAGTCTTGTTATTACGGACGAGCAGCACAGGTTCGGGGTCGAACAGCGCAAAAAACTCAAGAATAAAGGTCAGGATCCGGATGTGCTGTTTATGACAGCCACCCCGATTCCGAGAACGTTGGCCATTACCGTCTTCGGAGAAATGGATGTTTCCGTGATAGATGAAATGCCCGCGGGGCGAAAACAAATCGAAACGTATTGGGTGAAACACGACATGCTGGAGCGGATTTTGGCTTTTATAGAAAAAGAGCTGAAACAGGGAAGGCAAGCCTATATTATCTGCCCGCTCATTGAAGAGTCGGATAAACTGGATGTACAGAATGCGATTGACGTATATAACATGCTGTCTGACGTTTACCGTGGGAAATGGAATGTCGGCCTGATGCACGGGAAGCTCCATTCTGATGAAAAAGATCAGGTGATGAGAGAATTCAGCGCCAATCAATGTCAGGTACTTGTGTCAACAACTGTCGTAGAAGTCGGGGTGAACGTGCCGAATGCGACGATTATGGTCATCTATGACGCCGACCGTTTCGGATTATCTCAGCTCCACCAGCTCCGCGGCCGGGTCGGACGGGGAGACCACCAATCTTTCTGCATCTTGATGGCAGATCCGAAATCCGAAACCGGGAAGGAACGGATGAGAATCATGTCGGAGACAAACGACGGCTTCGAGCTGTCTGAAAAGGACCTTGAACTGCGCGGCCCCGGTGATTTCTTCGGAAAAAAACAGAGCGGTATGCCCGAGTTCAAGGTGGCGGATATGGTTCATGACTACAGAGCTTTGGAGACGGCCCGCCAGGATGCGGCCAATCTGGTGTCTTCAGAGGCTTTTTGGAAAGATGACGAATACCGCATGCTGCGCGGTCAATTACTTTCAAGCGGCGTCCTGGAAGGGGAGAAATTAAGCTGATTCTGTAAAATTCGGCGGCTTTCAAAAAACAATCATTGCATTCCAATCTATGAGATTATATACTACTATTAGTACCTAGTCTTAATTGTCCGGATGGTGTTTACAGATGAGAAGAAGCAAAAAAGAACGCCAAAAATTATTGCAGCAGACGATCAAATCGACACCCTTCATCACAGATGAAGAATTAGCGGGGAAATTCGGCGTCAGCATTCAGACGATCCGTTTAGACCGCTTAGAGCTCTCAATACCGGAGCTGAGGGAAAGAATTAAAAATGTGGCAGAACAAACGCTTGATGATGAAGTGAAATCACTGTCTTTAGATGAAGTGATCGGTGAAATTATTGATCTGGAGCTTGACGGCCAGGCCATTTCCATATTAGAAGTAAGACGCGAACATGTCTTCAGCCGCAATCAAATTGCGCGGGGGCATCATTTGTTTGCGCAGGCGAACTCACTCGCCGTAGCCGTCATTGATGATGAGCTGGCGCTGACCGCAAGCGCAAATATCCGCTTTACAAGACAGGTGAAAGAAGGCGAGCGCGTCGTTGCGAAAGCCAAAGTGACGGCAGTCGAAAAAGAAAAAGGCAGAACGGTAGTTGAAGTCAACAGCTATGTGGGAGAAGAAGTCGTGTTCTCCGGCAGCTTTGACATGTACCGTTCAAAACAATCATAAAGGTGGAGCATGCATGAGAATAGCTGTAGATGCAATGGGAGGCGACAACGCACCCAAAGCTGTTATTGACGGAGTAATGAAGAGTATTGAGGCATTTGACGATCTCCATATTACGCTAGTCGGTGACAAGACAACGATAGAATCACACTTGCCAACAACAACAGACCGCATCACTGTGTTGCACGCCGATGAAGTGATTGAACCGACGGATGAACCGGTCCGCGCCGTACGCAGAAAGAAAAACTCTTCTATGGTGCTGATGGCGCAGGAAGTGGCTGAAAACAGAGCAGACGCCTGCATCTCAGCGGGGAATACAGGCGCACTCATGACAGCGGGACTGTTTATGGTCGGCAGAATTAAAGGAATCGACCGGCCTGCGCTTGCGCCGACGCTTCCGACTGTTTCAGGCGACGGTTTCCTTCTTTTGGACGTGGGAGCCAATGTCGATGCCAAACCGGAGCATCTCGTCCAGTACGGAATTATGGGATCTGTATATGCCCGGCAGGTTCTCGGAATCAGCTCGCCCCGCGTCGGCTTGTTAAATGTCGGCACGGAAGAAAAGAAAGGAAACGACCTGACAAAAAAGACGTTTGAATTATTAAAAGAAACAAACGTGAATTTTGTCGGAAACGTAGAGGCGAGAGACTTGCTTGAAGGCGCTGCTGACGTCATCGTCACAGACGGCTTTACGGGCAACGTCACGTTGAAAACATTGGAAGGTTCAGCGTTATCGATTTTCAAAATGCTGAAAGATACACTGACTTCAAGTTTTGTTTCTAAGCTCGCAGCGGGAGTGCTGAAGCCGAAGCTGATGGAAATGAAACTGAAAATGGACTATTCTGAGTACGGCGGGGCGAGTCTTTTCGGTTTGAAAGCCCCCGTCGTTAAAGCGCACGGCTCTTCTGACGCACGCGCTGTTTACCATGCGCTGCGCCAGGCGAGAGAAATGGTCAGCCAAAACGTGGCCGCATTTATAGAAGAAGAAGTAAAAGAAGAAAAAACAGATGAGTAGTCTGGAGGTTACCGCATCATGAGTAAGATTGCATTTTTATTTCCCGGACAGGGATCACAATATATTGGTATGGGAAAAGACTTGTACGAACGCGAAGAAGCGTCAAAACGTATTTTTGATGAAGCGGATGAAACGCTTGAAACAAAGCTGAGCTCGCTCATTTTTGAAGGTGACGCCGAAGAATTGACCCTTACATACAATGCGCAACCCGCGCTGTTGACAACGAGCATCGCCGTATTGGAAAAGTTTAAAGAATCCGGCATCACCCCTGATTTCACCGCCGGCCACAGCCTCGGAGAATATTCGGCGCTTGTTGCGGCGGGAGCGATGACATTTAAAGATGCCGTTTACACGGTAAGAAAACGGGGAGAATTCATGAATGAAGCCGTGCCGGCCGGAGAAGGCGCCATGGCAGCTATTCTCGGAATGGATGCGGAGTCCTTGAAAAAGGTGACGGATCAAGTGACGGAAAACGGTCATCTCGTACAGCTTGCAAACCTGAACTGCCCCGGCCAGATCGTCATTTCCGGAACGGCAAAAGGCGTGGAGCTGGCTTCAGAAGAAGCGAAAAACAACGGAGCCAAACGGGCAATCCCATTAGAAGTAAGCGGACCGTTCCATTCTGAATTAATGAAGCCGGCAGCGCAAAAACTCGAGGAGGTGCTCAGCGCCTGTGAGTTAAAAAATGCGGCTGTTCCCGTGATTTCAAACGTTTCGGCTGACGTTATGACAGAAAAAGACGATATCAAGAAAAAACTGATCGAACAGCTGTACTCACCTGTACGCTTTGAAGAAACCATTAACAAACTGATTGACGAAGGCGTCACGACGTTTGTTGAAATCGGGCCCGGAAAAGTGCTTTCAGGCCTTGTGAAAAAAGTGAACCGCCGCCTTAAAACAATCTCGGTTTCTGACCATGAAACCATCGAACTGGCGATTCAAACGCTGAAGGAGGAGAATCAGGATGCTTAATGAAAAAACAGCAGTGGTAACGGGAGCGTCCCGCGGAATCGGGCGGGCGATCGCGCTTGATCTTGCGAAAAACGGCTGTAACGTAGTAGTCAACTACTCCGGGAATGAAGCGAAAGCGAACGAAGTCGTAGATGAAATCAAATCTTTGGGCCAAAACGCGATCGCGGTAAAAGCCGATGTATCAAATTCCGAAGAAGTACAAAACATGATGAAAGAGGCTGTCGCTGCATTTTCTTCAATCGACATTCTCGTGAACAATGCGGGGATCACAAAAGACAATCTTCTGATGAGAATGAAAGAAAATGAATGGGATGATGTCATTAACATTAACCTGAAAGGTGTATTCAACTGCACGAAAGCCGTGACAAGACAGATGATGAAACAGCGCTCCGGCCGGATTATCAACGTATCATCAATCGTCGGCGTCAGCGGAAACCCCGGCCAGGCGAACTATGTGGCGGCAAAAGCCGGTGTAATCGGCTTAACGAAGTCATCAGCCAAAGAGCTTGCGAGCCGAAATATTACGGTTAATGCCATTGCTCCGGGCTTTATTTCTACAGATATGACGGACAAGCTTTCTAAAGAAGTCCAAGATGAAATGCTGAAGCAGATTCCGCTCGCGCGTTTCGGTGATCCTTCCGATATCAGCAGCGTTGTTACGTTCCTTGCTTCTGAAGGATCGCGTTATATGACGGGCCAAACCCTTCATATTGACGGCGGAATGGTGATGTAAAGATTTGTTTTTAAAATTTCATCCTAGTTTCTCTAGTTTTTTAAAAACGAATCCTCTATAATACTTGAGGGGAGGTGAATTGCTATGGCAGATACATTAGAGCGTGTAACGAAAATCATCGTAGACCGCCTTGGCGTTGATGAAGCTGACGTCAAACTTGAAGCTTCTTTCAAGGAAGACTTAGGTGCTGATTCCCTAGATGTAGTTGAGCTTGTTATGGAACTTGAAGACGAGTTTGATATGGAGATTTCTGACGAAGATGCTGAAAAGATTGCAACAGTCGGCGACGCTGTGAACTACATACAAAACCAGCAATAAGCTGATGCTAAAAGTCCCGCCTGACAGCGGGGCTTTAGCCCTTTAATCGTTCGGTTACCGGCGTCTGACGCTGTACGCGCTGCCGATTCCGTTTACGGCGGGGAGCGCGGTGAACCTGATGTGCCTATGGAGGTTACTATGTCAAAACACTCACATTTTAAAGATAAAAAAAAGTTCTATAAAAAAATAGAGCAATTTAAAGAGTTCCAAGAACGGATTTCGGTTCATTTTCAAAACGAGAAACTTTTGTATCAAGCATTTACACATTCATCTTATGTGAATGAGCATCGGAAAAAGCCGTATGAAGACAATGAAAGGCTTGAATTTTTAGGTGACGCTGTTTTGGAACTGACGATCTCCCAATTCTTATTTGCCAAATATCCGGCCATGAGTGAAGGAGATTTGACGAAGCTGAGAGCCGCTATCGTATGCGAGCCGTCACTCGTCTCACTTGCCCATGAATTGTCATTCGGCGATCTTGTTCTCTTGGGAAAAGGAGAAGAAATGACGGGCGGCAGAAAGCGTCCTGCGCTTTTAGCGGATGTGTTTGAAGCGTTTATCGGCGCACTGTATCTGGATCAGGGCCTTGAGCCGGTTCAGCAATTCCTGAAAGTGTACGTGTTCCCTAAAATAAACGATGGTGCTTTTTCTCATGTGATGGATTTCAAAAGCCAGCTTCAAGAATTTGTACAGCGGGACGGAAAAGGATCGCTTGAGTACAAAATTCTCAATGAAAAAGGGCCTGCCCACAACCGGGAATTCGAGGCGCTTGTCTCTCTTAAAGGTGAGGCGCTCGGTATCGGGAACGGACGTTCCAAAAAAGAAGCCGAGCAGCATGCGGCACAGGAAGCTCTTGCAAAAATGCAAAAACATCATACGAAACAATAAAATCCCCCTGTTTCCCTAGGGGGATTTCAGTATGTCTGCGCCTGATATAAGAGGGTGATTATGATAATATTGAGATACTTATACGATAAGGAGGATCTGGGATGTTCCTCAAACGTTTAGACGTTATAGGATTTAAATCATTTGCAGAACGGATATCCGTTGACTTTGTAAAAGGCGTCACGGCCGTTGTCGGTCCGAACGGCAGCGGAAAGAGCAACATTACCGAAGCCATCCGCTGGGTGCTCGGCGAACAATCAGCCCGCTCGCTTCGGGGCGGAAAAATGGAAGATATCATTTTTGCGGGAAGTGATTCGCGCAAGCGGCTGAACCTTGCCGAAGTTACGTTAACGCTTGATAATGAAGATCATTTTCTCCCGATCGATTACCACGAAGTCAGCGTGACGAGACGGGTGTACCGTTCCGGAGAAAGTGAATTTCTCATCAACAATCAGCAGTGCCGCCTGAAAGATATCATTGACTTATTTATGGACTCCGGGCTCGGGAAAGAAGCATTTTCTATTATCAGCCAGGGGAAAGTCGAAGAGATTCTCAGCAGCAAAGCGGAAGACCGCCGCAGTATTTTTGAAGAAGCGGCCGGCGTGCTGAAATATAAAACAAGAAAGAAAAAAGCGGAAAACAAACTGTTTGAGACGCAGGATAACTTAAACAGGGTGGAAGATATTCTCCACGAGCTTGAAGATCAGGTCGAACCGCTGAAAATCCAGGCATCAATCGCCAAAGACTACTTAGAAAAAAAGAAAGAGCTTGAGCATGTCGAAATCGCCCTTACCGCCTTTGACATCGAACAACTGCATGGCAGATGGTCGGGTTTAAAAGACAAGGTGCAGGCGGCTAAAGAAGAAGAATTGGCGGAATCATCGGCTCTATCCGCAAAAGAAGCGATGATAGAAGAGACGAGAGATAAAATCCACGCGCTTGATGAATCCGTCAACGAACTGCAGCAGGTTCTGCTCGTGACAAGTGAAGAGCTGGAAAAGCTGGAAGGCCGGAAAGAAGTGCTGAAAGAGCGCAAAAAAAACGCCGCGCAAAACCGGGAACAGCTTGAGGAATCCGTTACACATTACACGAACAAAGAAGCCGAACTGAAAGCGGACATTGAAAAACAGTCTGCCGTCTATGATAAGCTGCGTGCGGAAGTGAAGCAGTTAAACGCCCAGGTGAAAGAAAAGCAGCAGGCTCTCAGTCTGCATAATGAAAATGTAGAAGACAAAATTGAACAATTAAAAAGCGATTACTTTGAATTGTTAAACAGCCAGGCGTCGATTCGCAACGAGCTGCAGCTTTTAGATGACCAGATGTCCCAATCTGCGGTCCAGCAGGCGAGACTGACCGCAAACAATGAAAAATACCTTGAAGAACGAAACGATATTGCAGTCCGCAAAGCGGCGTGCGAAGAAGAATTGGCCGCCGTTGAAGAGGATATTCACAATCAGGTCGTCCGCTTTCGCGAAGTCCAGACAGCATATGAACAGAAAAAACGCCAATATGAAAAGAAAGAATCTGCGCTGTATCAGGCATATCAATTCGTCCAGCAGGCCAGATCCAAAAAAGATATGCTTGAAACGATGCAAGGCGATTTTTCAGGATTTTACCAAGGCGTAAAAGAAGTGCTGAAGCAGAAAGAGCAGCTTGGCGGCATCCGCGGCGCCGTTCTCGAACTGATTGCCACCGAACAAAAATATGAAACGGCGATCGAGATTGCACTCGGCGCAGCGGCGCAGCACGTTGTCACAGACGACGAGCAGGCGGCGCGGAAAGCGATTCAATATTTAAAACAGAATTCATTCGGCCGCGCGACGTTCCTGCCGCTTACGGTTATGAAACCGCGCCAGCTCCAAACCCGTGATGAACAGACGGCTTCAAAGCATCCGTCTTTCCTCGGCACAGCGAGCGGGCTTGTCACATATGATGCCGCGTATCGGAATGTCATTCAAAACCTTCTCGGCACCGTGCTGATCACTGAAGATTTAAAAGGCGCGAATGAACTGGCCAAGCTTCTCGGGCACCGCTACCGCATCGTGACGCTTGAGGGCGATGTCGTCAATCCAGGCGGATCAATGACAGGCGGCGCGGTCAAAAAGAAAAACAATTCTCTGCTCGGCAGAAGCCGTGAGCTTGAGACGGTGACTGCGCGGCTTTCCGAAATGGAAGAAAAAACAGCTCTGCTTGAAAAAGAGGTCAAAACGCTGAAGCAGGCCATTCAAGAGCTTGAACATACGCTGAGCGGTCTCCGTGAAGACGGTGAAGCTTTCAGAACAAAGCAGCAGGATGTAAAAGGCAGGCTGTATGAACTCGAAGTTGCTGAAAAGAACATCAATACCCATCTGGAGCTTTACGATCAGGAGAAAGCATCGCTGACGGAAAGCAGCCGGGAAAAAGAAACGCGCAAATCAGCTCTGGAAGAACAGCTGAGTGAGGCATCCGGCCAGCTGAAAGAGCTTGAGGAAGAGATGGAAAAGCTGACAAAACAAAAGCAGACCCTATCCTCAACAAAAGAAACGCTCTCTCATGAACTGACGGAATGTAAAGTGGCCGCTGCGAAAAAAGAACAGGCGTGCTCGAGTGAGGAAGACAACCTCAAAAGGCTGAAAAAAGAGCTTGAAGAAACGCAGCTCGCTCTGAAAGAAACACGGGAAGATTTAAGCCTCCTGACCTCAGAGATGACGTCCAGCACAAGCGGTGAGGAGCAGCTTGAAGAAGCAGCCCATCATAAGCTTCACGATAAAACGAGAACGATCGAATTGATCGCCAGCCGGCGCGACCAGCGGGTGAAGCTTCAGAGGGTGCTTGATACGAACGAGCTTGAGCTGAAAGAGATGAAGCGTCTGTACAAGCAAAAAACGGACATTCTGAAAGATGAAGAGGTAAAACTCGGCCGGATGGAAGTCGAGCTTGATAATCTCTTGCAGTATTTACGCGAGGAGTACAGCTTATCCTTTGAAGGGGCTAAAGAACAATATCAGCTCGAACTCGAGCCTGAAGATGCGAGAAAACGGGTCAAACTGATCAAGCTTTCAATTGAAGAGCTCGGAACGGTCAATCTCGGCAGCATCGATGAATTTGAAAGAGTAAACGAACGGTATCAGTTTTTAACAGAGCAGAAAAATGACCTGACGGAAGCGAAAAACACACTGTTTCAAGTCATTGAAGAAATGGATTCTGAAATGACGAAGCGATTCCATGAAACGTTTGTCCAGATCCGTTCTCAATTCAACGACGTGTTCCGTTCTTTATTCGGAGGAGGACGGGCTGAACTGAAGCTGACTGATCCGAATGATCTTCTTAATTCCGGGGTGGACATTATCGCGCAGCCTCCGGGCAAAAAACTGCAAAACTTAAATCTTTTGTCAGGGGGAGAACGGGCGCTGACTGCCATTGCCCTTTTATTCTCCATTCTGAAAGTAAGGCCCGTGCCGTTCTGCGTCCTTGATGAAGTGGAAGCTGCGCTTGATGAAGCCAATGTATTCAGGTTTGCGCAATATTTAAAAAAATACAGCGGCGACAGCCAGTTTATCGTCATCACCCACAGAAAAGGCACCATGGAAGAAGCGGATGTCCTCTACGGTGTTACGATGCAGGAATCCGGCGTTTCCCGAATGGTTTCGGTCAAACTGGAAGAAACAAAAGAATTCGTTCAGTAACGAGGAAAGAGGTTGAAAGATGAGCTTTTTTAAAAAATTAAAAGAGAAAATCACGAAACAGACAGACTCCGTCTCTGAAAAATTTAAAGATGGTCTTGAAAAAACAAGAAATTCCTTCTCAAATAAAGTGAACGAACTCGTCTCCCGCTACCGGAAGGTCGACGAGGATTTCTTCGAGGAGCTTGAGGAAGTGCTGATTGGCGCTGACGTCGGTTTTACAACCGTTATGGAGCTGATTGATGAGCTCAAAAAAGAAGTGAAGCTGAAAAACATCCAGGATCCTCAGGAAGTGCAGTCCGTCATTTCTGAAAAGCTTGTCGACATTTATAATAGCGGCGACGAACAGATTTCTGAATTAAATATTCAGGACGGGCGCCTGAACGTTATTCTGCTTGTCGGGGTAAACGGCGTCGGAAAAACGACAACGATCGGAAAACTTGCCCATAAGCTGAAAAATGAAGGCAAATCCGTTGTGCTCGCTGCCGGAGACACCTTCAGAGCCGGGGCGATTGAACAGCTTGAAGTGTGGGGGGAGCGTACAGGCGTGCCTGTCATTAAACAGGCTGCCGGAAGCGACCCTGCTGCGGTTATTTATGATGCCGTACACGCGGCTAAAGCAAGAGGAGCGGATGTGCTGATTTGTGATACGGCCGGCCGCCTTCAGAATAAAGTAAACTTAATGAAAGAGCTTGAAAAAGTCAAACGCGTCATCGAACGCGAAGTGCCTGAGGCTCCGCATGAGGTTCTCCTTGCGCTGGACGCGACGACAGGCCAAAATGCGATGGCGCAGGCGAAAGAATTCTCCAAAGCGACGAATGTGACGGGTATCGCGTTAACGAAGCTTGACGGCACCGCAAAAGGCGGTATCGTCCTGGCGATCCGCAATGAGCTTCACATCCCCGTGAAACTGGTCGGCCTCGGAGAAAAGGTTGACGATCTCCAGCGGTTTGATGCAGAATCTTACGTATACGGTCTCTTTTCTGATTTAGTTGAAAAAGCCGAGGATTAATGAATAAAAAACGAGTATAAAATGGACGGTTTTATACTCGTTTTTTTATACCATTGATAGATCGGAATGGAGGGGCAATTGTTGGACAAGTGGCTGAAAGCTGAATTGGAAAGCAAGATCGGCTCGATAAACCATATGTCGCTGTTGGATGAACAGGGAGGCACTTCAACCGTTCGAAAAATAGTGACCGGCCAAGACGCATTTCTGCTGAAAAGTTCTTTTCAACAGAAGTATCGGGAATGGTTAATGAGAGAAGCCTTCGTTTTACAAAAACTGACGGAAACTCGTCGTCTGCCTGTTCCTATTTATTATGGGATGATACAGGAACAGCATGCCAGCCATATCCTAATGTCATTTGAGGATGGAATCACCCTGACTTCGGCTTTAAGAAAAGCAAAAGGGGATACTGAAAAGAAAAAGCTGATCAAAAGTTTCGGCCAGTTTCTGCAACGGCTGCATGAAACCGAAATGGTCTCTGGTTTACAGCCGGAAACAGACTGGCTCGATCTGCAAATCAAACGAGCCGGGGAATATGTCAAAAAAGGACAGGCTGAAGGAAGTGCAGAGCTTTTGAAGGAATTGGACAGGTACAGGCCTGTTCCTGTTCAGCAGACAATGATTCACGGTGACTGCACGACTGATAATGTGCTGGTGAAAGACGGAGAGGTCTATCTGTTTATCGATGCTGCGGGAATATCGGCGGGAGATCCGCGATATGATGAATCATTAGCGATCAGTCATTTTGTCACAAATGAAGCATGCCTTAATGCTTTTTACGAAGGCTATTGCCGCTATCGTGTATCAAAACAAGAATTCGAGTATTTTAACGACGGTCTGTATGAATTTTTTTAAAAAAACTTATTATGTAAAAAGAGCATCCTGCTTTGACAAGATAAAAACTTGACACACGCTCTGAAACCATGTAAACTAAGTTTTTGTAAAGGGATTTGACTTAACAAAGGGGAGAGCTCAAATGTCGCTCGAAAAAACGACGAGAATGAACTATTTATTTGACTTCTATCAGTCGTTGCTGACGTCAAAACAAAAGAGCTATATGTCGCTTTATTATCTGGACGATTTCTCCCTTGGTGAAATAGCCGAAGAGTATGACGTTTCAAGGCAAGCCGTTTACGATAACATCAAACGGACTGAAGCGATGCTTGAACAATATGAAGAAAAACTGCTCCTTTTTAAAAAGTTTCAGGAGCGTAAAGAAATGTTTACAAAGCTGAAAGAGCTTGCTTCCGGGTTGCAGGAAGAGGAAAAAATGACGGCTCTGATTGAAGCGCTTGAGAAATTAGATTAGGAGGCGGCAAACAATGGCATTTGAAGGATTAGCCGACCGACTGCAAAAGACGATTTCAAAAATCCGCGGAAAAGGAAAAGTCAGCGAACAAGACGTAAAAGAGATGATGCGTGAAGTTCGTCTTGCGCTTCTTGAGGCTGACGTTAACTTTAAAGTCGTAAAGGATTTTGTGAAAAAAGTAAGTGAACGGGCTGTCGGACAGGACGTTATGCAGAGTCTGACACCCGGTCAGCAGGTTATTAAAGTCGTAAAAGAAGAGCTTACCGAGCTGATGGGCGGCGAAGAAAGCAAAATTGCCGTCGCCAAACGCCCGCCGACCGTTATTATGATGGTCGGGCTCCAAGGTGCCGGTAAAACGACAACCACGGGGAAGCTTGCCAACCTGCTGCGCAAAAAACATAACCGCAAACCGCTGCTCGTGGCTGCGGATATTTACCGCCCCGCCGCGATTAAACAGCTGGAAACACTGGGGAAACAGCTTGATATGCCGGTCTTTTCGCTTGGCGATCAGGTCAGCCCGGTGGAAATTGCCAGACAGGCGATTGAAAAAGCGAAGGAAGAGCATCATGATTATGTGATTTTAGATACCGCCGGACGGCTGCACATCGATCATGAACTGATGGATGAGCTCTCCGGCGTAAAGGAAGTCGCAAATCCTGAGGAAATTTTCCTTGTCGTCGACTCAATGACCGGTCAGGATGCGGTAAACGTCGCCAAAAGCTTTAATGACCAGCTCGGTTTAACGGGTGTCATTTTAACAAAGCTTGACGGGGATACCCGCGGAGGTGCGGCGCTTTCTATCCGCGCGGTCACCGAAACGCCGATTAAATTCGCCGGAATGGGAGAAAAGCTCGATGCTCTTGAAGCATTCCATCCTGAACGGATGGCATCCCGGATTCTCGGAATGGGTGACGTGCTGACGCTGATTGAAAAAGCTCAGGCGACCGTTGATGAAGACAAAGCCAAAGAGCTTGAGCAGAAAATGAGAACGATGAGCTTCACATTGGACGATTTTCTGGAGCAGCTCGGCCAGGTCCGAAACATGGGGCCTCTTGACGAACTGCTGCAAATGATGCCCGGCGCAGGCAAAATGAAAGGCTTAAAAAACATCCAAGTCGATGAAAAACAGCTGAATCATGTGGAAGCGATCATTAAATCAATGACTGTTCTTGAAAAAGAACAGCCGGATATCATTAACGCCAGCCGGCGGAAGCGGATTGCCAAAGGAAGCGGAACATCCGTTCAGGAAGTCAACCGTCTTTTAAAGCAGTTTGAGGAAATGAAAAAAATGATGAAGCAGATGACCAACATGACAAAAGGGAAGAAAAAAGGCTTTAAATTACCTTTTATGTAATCGGTTATACATGATAAAACCGTTGTTAAGAAAAAACACTTTACAAACACTTTTATCATTGTTAATATACTATCTTGTTGAAATATTTTCGGAGGTGCTAGTAAAATGGCAGTAAAAATTCGTTTAAAACGTATGGGAGCAAAAAAATCTCCTTTCTATCGTATTGTTGTAGCAGATTCTCGTTCACCGCGTGACGGCCGTTTCATCGAAACAGTCGGCACATACAACCCGGTTGCAAAGCCGGCTGAAGTGAAAATCAACGAAGAGCTTGCTCTTAAATGGCTTCAAACAGGAGCTAAACCTTCTGATACAGTCCGCAACTTGTTCTCAAGCCAAGGAATTATGGAAAAATTCCACAACGCTAAACAAGGCAAGTAATGACTGATCAGAACTTGGAAGATTTGATTGTCAGCATTGTGGCTCCGCTTGTCGACCATCCGGAAGACATAACGGTCACAAAGGAAGAGACTGATCAAAAGATTGCGCTGCGCTTATCTGTCAATAAGTCAGATACCGGTAAAATTATCGGAAAGCAAGGCCGGACTGCAAGAGCGATTCGAACCGTCGTTTTTGCAGCTGGCGCACAGTCTTCTAAGAAAGTTCAATTTGAAATATTTGACTGAAAAAGGGAGAGGGCCGGCACCTCCCCTTTTTTTACACGTAAAAAAGGCAAATGAACAGAAATATGTTGGAAGAGTGGGGAGTCTGGTCCTATGCAGATTATTCACAGGGTAACCGTTATGCAGGTTCTGACCGAGCAAAGCAAGGAAAAGCTTTTGGCCTCTTTTGCAGAAAAAAAGCAAACGCTTGAACGAGAATGCAGCCAGCTCTATTTTCAGCTTAGAAAACATGAAAAAGATCAGCAGAATCCCGATGTAGCGGAATCTTTTAAAAAAGCAATTGAAAAAAGACAAGACAAAATCAAAATGATCGATTTCCAAATAAGCCAGACAGAGTCGCTCCCGCTTGGAAGCGAAGTGAAGGAAAAGGAGATCGATGCGCTGCTTTCAATCAATGTCGGTGATAACTGGCATGAAAAAACAGCGGCAAATACCATCGTCATAAAAGACGGGGTAGTAATTGAAATCCGCCCGAGGTGATAATATGACAAACAGATGGTTTAATGTAGGCAAAATTGTAAATACCCACGGCATTAAAGGCGAAGTGCGGGTCATTTCTAAAACGGACTTTGCCGAAGAACGGTACAAGCCCGGCAATACGCTTTATTTGTTTGCGGAAGGGGCTGCGGAGCCAATCAAAGTAACGGTCAGCGCCCACAGGCTTCACAAGCAGTTTCACCTGCTGCAATTCAAAGAAATGCCGAGTCTCAATGAAGTTGAACACCTAAGAAACATGGTGATCAAAGTCCCTGAAGAAGACTTGGGAGAGCTTGAAGAAGATGAATTTTATTTTCATGAAATCATCGGCTGCGAGGTTGTGTCAGAAGACGGGGAACTGATCGGCACAGTGAAGGAAATTTTGACGCCCGGGGCTAATGACGTATGGGTGGTTGCAAGAAAAGGCAAAAAAGATGCGCTCATTCCGTATATTGCTTCTGTGGTAAAGGATATTAATATAAATGAGAAGAAAATTAAGATTCATGTAATGGAAGGGTTAATAGACGAATGAAAATCGACTTTTTAACACTGTTTCCCGAAATGTTTCAAGGGGTGCTCGGCTCATCCATTCTGCAAAAAGCACAGGAAAAAGAGGCTGTCCGTTTTGACGTCATCAATTTCCGGGCTTTTTCGGATAATAAACACCAAACGGTTGATGATTACCCGTACGGCGGGGGAGCCGGGATGGTGTTAAAGCCGCAGCCCGTATTTGATGCGGTTGAAAAGCTGACAGCAGGTACGGACGCCAAGCCGCGCATTATTCTCGTCTGCCCGCAAGGTGAGCGTTATACGCAGAAGAAAGCCGAGGAGCTTGCGGAAGAGGAACATCTCATGTTTATTTGCGGACATTATGAAGGGTATGATGAACGGATTCGGGAACATCTTGTCACTGATGAAATCTCCATCGGGGATTTTGTGCTGACCGGAGGAGAGCTCCCTGCCATGATGATCGCCGACAGCGTTGTCAGGCTTTTGCCGGGCGTCCTCGGAAAAGAAGCATCCCACGTGGAGGATTCCTTCAGCACGGGGCTTTTAGAGCATCCGCACTATACGAGGCCTGCAGATTATAAAGGCTTAAAAGTGCCTGAGACCCTTCTGTCCGGCAACCATGCCAAAATACAAGAATGGCGCAATAAAGAATCAATCAGAAGAACCTTTTTAAGACGTCCGGATCTTCTTGAAAACTATCCTCTCACTGATGAGCAAAGAAAATGGATTTCCGAGTGGGAAAACGAATAGATTCTATTGCGCAGGCGATGAAGATATGATAAGATACTACTTGTGGCTTAAGGAGGCTTATCCTTCAGAAGCTTGAAAACGATGTTCCGCTGTGCCTTGCAGTTGTGGCCAAGAGCATCTGTTGGAAGGAGTTGAAAACGATGCAAAAACTAATTCAAGATATCACAAAAGAACAGCTTCGCACTGATCTTCCTGCGTTCCGTCCTGGTGACACTTTACGTGTACACGTAAAAGTTGTTGAGGGTAACCGTGAGCGTATCCAGATCTTCGAAGGTGTTGTGATCAAGCGTCGTGGTGGTGGAATCAGCGAAACGTTCACAGTTCGTAAGATTTCTTACGGTGTTGGCGTTGAACGTACATTCCCTGTACACACACCAAAAATCGCGAAAATCGAAGTTGTACGTTACGGTAAAGTACGTCGCGCTAAGCTTTACTACCTGCGTGAACTTCGCGGAAAAGCGGCTCGTATTAAAGAAATCAGACGATAATGATAACGAACGAAAAGAGCTTGTTACCCGTAACAGGCTCTTTTTTTATATGAAATTTGTAAAAGCAGAACAAGCAACGTAAAATACATAAGAGATCATCGGAACATTCGGTTCCGGTAAATAAGGCAGGTGTCGAAGTCACATGACCATTCAATGGTTCCCAGGCCATATGGCTAAAGCGAGACGGGAAGTAACAGAAAAACTGAAATTAATTGATATCGTATACGAATTGGTGGATGCGAGAATCCCGATGTCATCGAGAAATCCGATGATTGAGGAGATTTTAAAAAATAAGCCGCGCATTATGCTTTTAAATAAAGCCGATAAGGCGGATGCGGCTGTGACTGCCCAGTGGAAGGACCACTTTCAGGAACAGGGCATTCCCTCTCTTTCAATAAACTCCGTTAACGGGCAGGGACTGCATCAAATCGTGCCGTCCTCAAAAGAGCTGCTGAAAGATAAGTTCGATAAAATGAAAGCAAAAGGCGTTAGGCCAAGAGCAATCCGCGCATTAATCATCGGCATTCCGAATGTCGGCAAGTCTACGCTCATTAACCGGCTGGCCAAGAAAAACATTGCCAAGACGGGAGACAGGCCCGGCATTACCACTTCACAGCAGTGGGTAAAGGTAGGCAAGGAATTAGAGCTGCTCGATACACCGGGAATTTTATGGCCTAAATTTGAAGATGAGCTTGTCGGCTTGCGCCTGGCGATCACCGGGGCGATTAAAGATACGATTATCAACCTGCAGGATGTGGCCGTCTTCGGGCTGCGCTTTCTGGAAGAGCATTATCCCGACCGCTTGAAGGAGCGCTACGGACTTCAGGAAATCCCTGAGGATATCGCCGCTCTTTTCGACGCGATCGGTGAAAAACGAGGCTGTTTGATGGGCGGCGGAATGGTTGACTATGATAAAACAACGGAAGTCATCATTCGGGACATCCGGACGGAAAAATTCGGCAGGCTTTCATTTGAAACACCATCAGAATAAAGACGCGCAGCGATGCGGGTCTTTATTTTTTCCGCAGAATACCGATATACATAATGTAAGGGAGAAGAGAACGTGAATACATTAACCGTAAAAAGCGTAAAAGAACGCCTGCAAGAGGTCAGGGACGAAAGCGACCCCTTCCTTGCCCAATGTGAGAAAGACCCGAGAAAAAGCGTACAGACGCTTTTAGAGCAATGGCTGAAAAAGCACGCGAAGGAAAAAGCTCTTAAAGAGCAATGGCTGAACATGACGGCATACGAAAGACTGTCATCCAAAAAGGGCTTCCGCCTGATTGCGGGTGTTGACGAAGCCGGAAGAGGGCCGCTTGCCGGACCGGTTGTCGCCGGCGCCGTCATTTTGCCGGCAGAATGCGAGATTCTCGGTCTCACGGACTCGAAGAAATTGTCGGAAAAGAAGCTCGAGGAGTATTACAGCCGGATCACGGAAGAAGCGGCGGCTGTAGGAGTCGGCATTGTCCATGCGGACGTCATTGACCGGATCAACATTTATGAGGCCGCGAGACTGGCGATGGTAAAAGCCGTCAATGCTTTAACGGAAACACCTGATTATCTGCTTGTTGATGCCATGACCCTTCCGCTTGACATTCCGCAGTCATCAGTTATAAAAGGGGATGCCAAAAGCGTGTCAATTGCCGCCGGAGCCTGCATAGCAAAAGTAACGCGGGACCGTCTCATGGCTGAGTACGCCAAAACCTATCCCATGTACGGCTTTGAAAAAAATAAAGGCTACGGAACGAAAGAACATCTTGAAGCTCTTCAGGCATACGGACCGACAACTATTCACCGAAAAACGTTCGCTCCCGTTCAATCTTATTGTTAGAAAAGAGGCTTAAGACATGAACATAAGCGGCGAAATCCAAGCGGCTTTCAGACAGCTGACGGCGGAAATCCCTCCGGACCGGCAAGACGGCGGTAAAGACAGCGGCGCTCAAAGGCTGCTGTTAGGGAAGGTTCTCCGTTTGCTGGACGATCAAAGCGCTCTTATCCAAATCGGCGGCCGGACGATGCAGGGAAAACTTGAAACCGCCCTTCGTCCGCAGGCGTATTACTGGTTTTCTTATGACAAACAGCCGGCGGAAAAAACGGGCCGGCTTCATGTCATCGACCAATTCGAAGGAAGCCCGAAAACCGTTCAGGAAGCTGCGGGAAGACTGTTAAACGCTCTTTCCGTCAAATCAGGTCCTGTGTCTCTGCAGATTGCCGAAACATTTATGCAGCAGAAGCTGCCGATGACGGAAAACAGCCTCAAAGCCTGCATCCGCTGGGCTGAATCGCTTCCGGCCGCCGAATTGAAAAAAGCGGCGGAAACAATCGTATTTGCGCTGAAACGGGAACTGCCCGCACATCCGGAAGTCTTGTCAGCCATTCATGCCGTTAAATATCCGGTTCCGACCCGGCGCCTCCTCTCAGGACTGCTTCAGGCAGTCAATCAGGCTCCGCAATCGGCAAAAGAGCTGTCTGTGCTCAAAGAGGCGGTTTCTGACGTGTTAAACGCGGAAACGGATCTTCATGCAGAACGTCTCTTGAAGAAGCTTGCCGAGGCTGCACGCATGCCGATCTCAGAAACCGGGCTGATGGATGAAGGAGAACGGACGGGATCAAAACAATCACCATTTGTCCGAGAGACTCGTGAAAACGGAAAGGCAGTCTCAAGCCAACCTTCTCCTCCGAGTGCGCGGACAGATCCGGAACTTCCTGAAAAAACGGCAAAACAGATTATAGAGAAATTAATGACATCGGCAGAAGAAACTGAAAACCGTCCCGTAAAAGTAACGGCGGAGATCATGAAGGCTTTCATTTCTCAAGAAAGAACATTGAAAACAGCACCTGTTCTTCAAAACGCACGTCTGACAGAACAGGAGGCGGCTGTTTTCGAAAAAGCCGTTCAGCTCACCGAATTGAAATATGCGGAAAAACATGATGTATTAAGCCTTTTGCAGAAAATCAAAAAAGGACTGGGCACGCGTGATGAATTATCATTCATTACAGCGCTTGAAAAAGGCGTGTCTCCGCAGCCGGAGAAACAAGCGCTGAAAACGGCCCTCCAAGCCGTCTGGACGCTTCAAGAAGCGCCCCAATCCGTTAAACAAGAGGCGGAACCGCTTATTCATAAATTAAACGGCCAGCTGTTTATTGAGCAGCATAACCCTTCTTTTACGCAGATGGTGCTGTCATTTCCGCTGGGAGCGTCCGCGTATGAGAATGATATCACAGTTCTCTTTAAAGGACGGAAGAAGCCGGACGGAAAACTCGATCCGTCACATTGCAGGCTCCTGTTTTTGCTGCATCTTGAAACACTGCAAGAAACCGTTGTGGACTGCATGATTCAGCAAAATGTAATGACCATTACGGTTGAGACTGATTTTGAGCTTCAGGCGGCCATCGACCCTCTCGTACCGGCTTTAAAAGAAGCCGTAAAAGAAACGGGCTTCAGCCTGTCAGGCGTCACGGCTAAAAAACGGCGCCCGAAAGACCAGAGCGCTCTTGTGGAAGAGTTTATGGAAAAAGACGGCGGAAGAAAAGTGGATGTGAAAATATGAAAGAGCAAACGCCGTTAAGAAGAGCTGTCGCCCTGCATTACGACCGGCAGAAAGACCAAGCCCCGAAGGTTGTCGCAACAGGCAGGGGGCACGTGGCGGAAAATATTATAAAAGAAGCTGAGAAGGCTGGGGTCCCCATTCAGGAAGACTGAACCCTTGTCGAATTAATGCGCCATTTGACGGTTGACGATCAGATACCGGAGGCGCTTTATGAAACCGTTGCCGAAATTTTTTCATTTGTTTACAGACTGGACGAAACCCTGAAAAACGAAAAATAAGGACCATTCATTTCCCGGACTCCGTTTAAATTTATATTTTCAATAAAATAAAAGTTAGAATGTTTGGAAGGATATAAAGATTTTGTTTTGAACCCTAGACAATTCTTCCAGTATTATATAGAATGAAAGCGCAGTCTATTTTTAGTTTTGCTACATAAGTTAGGAGGATGGGAAATGAATATCCATGAGTACCAGGGAAAAGAAGTCCTCAGAAAATACGGGGTGTCTGTTCCTGAAGGTAAAGTGGCTTTTACAGCAGAGGAAGCAGTTGAAAAAGCAGAGAGCCTGTCAAGCTCGGTTTATGTCGTAAAGGCGCAAATCCATGCTGGCGGCCGCGGCAAAGCTGGTGGGGTAAAGATTGCAAAAACAAAAGATGAAGTGAAAGAGTATGCCGAAGAACTGTTAGGCAAGACGCTCGTCACACATCAAACGGGTCCGGACGGACAAGTAATAAAACGCTTACTTATTGAAGAAGGCTGCGATATTAAAAAGGAATACTATGTCGGGCTTGTACTTGACCGCGCTACTTCAAGAATCGTTTTAATGGCGTCTGAAGAAGGCGGAACGGAGATTGAAGAAGTAGCGGAAAAAACACCTGAAAAAATTAAAAAAGCGGTAATTGATCCGGCTGTCGGCCTTCAGGGCTATCAGGCAAGGGAAATTGCATTCGCAATTAACATCCCGAAAGAGCTTGTCGGCAAAGCCGCTAAATTTATGCTCGGCTTATATAAAGCATTTGTTGAGAAGGACTGCTCCATCGCCGAGATCAACCCTCTCGTCGTTACGGGGGACGGAAACGTCATGGCGCTGGATGCTAAGCTGAACTTCGACAGCAATGCGTTATACAGACAAAAAGACATTATGGAATACAGAGATTTAGATGAAGAAGATCCGAAAGAAATCGAAGCGTCAAAATACGATTTAAGCTACATTTCCCTTGATGGAAATATCGGCTGCATGGTAAACGGCGCGGGTCTTGCAATGTCTACAATGGATATCATTAAACACTACGGCGGAGAACCTGCAAACTTCCTTGATGTCGGGGGCGGCGCAACCGCAGAAAAAGTGACGGAAGCTTTTAAAATCATTCTTTCCGATCAAAACGTAAAAGGAATTTTCGTTAATATTTTCGGAGGCATCATGAAGTGTGATGTCATCGCCGAAGGCGTTGTTGAAGCGACGAGACAAGTCGGATTGACATTGCCGCTGGTCGTGCGCCTTGAAGGGACAAACGTAGATTTAGGAAAGAAAATCCTGAATGAATCAGGCTTAAATATCACATCTGCGGAATCAATGGCAGACGGCGCACAGAAAATCGTATCCTTAGTTTAGGAAAGAATGAAAGGCAGGGGACCAGATAATGAGTGTTTTTATCAATAAAGATACAAGAGTTATTGTACAGGGGATTACAGGTTCTACCGCTTTATTTCATACAAAGCAGATGCTGGAATACGGCACGAATATCGTTGGCGGTGTAACACCTGGAAAAGGCGGAACGGAAGCGGAAGGCGTACCGGTATTCAATACGGTCGCAGAAGCGGTTCATACAACGGGCGCTGATGCGTCAGTTATTTACGTGCCGGCTCCGTTTGCGGCGGACGCAATTATGGAAGCGGTTGACGCGGAAATTGATCTTGTCATTTGTATCACTGAGCACATTCCGGTTTTGGACATGGTGAAAGTGAAGCGCTTTATGGAAGGCAAGAAAACGAGATTAATAGGGCCGAACTGCCCGGGTGTTATTACACCTGAAGAATGCAAGATCGGCATTATGCCGGGATACATTCATAAAAAGGGTCATGTCGGCGTTGTATCCCGTTCAGGAACATTGACATACGAGGCCGTCCATCAGCTTTCAGAAGCCGGCGTAGGCCAGTCTACCGCTGTAGGGATCGGCGGCGATCCGGTCAACGGCACGAACTTTATTGACGTGTTAAAAGCGTTCAATGAAGATCCTGAAACACATGCCGTCATCATGATCGGAGAAATCGGCGGCACAGCTGAAGAAGAAGCGGCTGAGTGGGTGAAAGCGAACATGACGAAGCCTGTTGTCGGCTTTATCGGCGGTAAAACCGCGCCTCCGGGAAAACGCATGGGCCATGCGGGCGCCATCATCTCCGGAGGAAAAGGCACGGCAGAAGAAAAAGTCAAAACGATGAACGCCTGCGGAATTGAAGTCGCGGAAACCCCTTCTGTAATGGGTGAAACGCTGATTAAGGTGTTAAAAGAAAAAGGCTTATTTGAAACGTGCAAAACGCACTGATCGAAGCAGGGGCAGCCGTAACGGCTGTTCCTGTTTTTGCTGAAAAAAGAGGAGGTTGCCCGATTTGGATCAAGCATCGCGCTGTTTAATGGTCTGCAGTATTAATCAAATCATTTCCCCGTCTCTTCTATTAAAATGGTGGAAAGCTGATCACTCTCTGTCTTTTTTACCGGATCCGCATCCATTAACTGTTTTATCAGAAGGGAAAACAGCCCCGGAAGCAATTTTTCGGGAAATAGAGCGCAAGGATCCGGAACTTGATGAAGTTCTGTCCGATTACCGCCGCGAAGGCATTACTGTTATTCCGATTTCATCAAGCCGCTACCCAACATGGCTTAAAGCGATTTATGATCCGCCGGCTGTCTTGTATGCAAAAGGGAACACGCTGCTTCTTGAAAAAGGCAGAAAAATCGGGATTGTAGGAACGCGGAAACCGACGGAAGACGGAATAAAAGCGGTTGGGCATCTTTCCGCCGAACTCTCAAAAAAAGGCTGGGTCATTGTAAGCGGGCTTGCATCCGGTATAGACGGTTTGTCTCATAAGGCGAGCATCAGGGCAAAAGGGCTTACGATCGGCGTGATAGCCGGCGGATTCCATCACATCTATCCCCGGGAAAATCTCCTGTTAGCAGAATACATGGCTGAACACCATCTCCTACTCTCAGAACATCCTCCTGAAACAAAGCCGAAAAAATGGCACTTTCCGATGAGAAACCGCATAATCAGCGGACTAAGTGAAGGAATTGTGGTCGTGCAGGGAAAAGAAAAAAGCGGTTCATTAATCACAGCTTACCAGGCCCTCGATCAAGGCAGAGAGGTATTTGCCGTTCCGGGTTCCATATTTAATCCATATTCCGGAGGACCTATAAAACTCATTCAAGAAGGGGCGAAAGCTGTATTATGCGCAGAGGATATTGACGGAGAGCTGACCGCCCGATGCGTTCAGTATACGGAACCCTTTTGAAATATCGTTTGACAAACGGTATTGTAATATTTAATAATAGTGAGGATTTAAAGTTGCATATTATTTTCATGTATAAAATGACGTTCATCATAAAGAATGAAATGTTGAAAGCCATAAAAAGGCAGCTCTAAAATGAATTGATACTTGAAAAGAGAGAGAACACCTCTTGAGGGGGATGAAAATGTCTGATTATCTAGTCATCGTGGAATCGCCGGCAAAGGCGAAAACGATTGAACGTTATTTAGGGAAGAAATATAAAGTCAAAGCTTCAATGGGACATGTCCGAGATCTTCCGAAAAGTCAAATGGGAGTTGACATCGAACAGAACTTTGAACCGAAATATATTACGATCCGCGGAAAAGGCCCTGTTTTAAAAGAATTAAAAACAGCGGCAAAGAAAGCAAAAAAAGTCTATCTCGCGGCCGACCCCGACAGAGAAGGGGAAGCGATTGCATGGCATCTCGCACACAGCCTTGATCTGGATCTCAGCTCGGACTGCCGGGTCGTCTTTAATGAAATAACGAAAGACGCCATTAAAGAATCATTTAAACATCCGCGCATGATTAATATGGATCTTGTCGATGCGCAGCAGGCGCGCCGCATATTAGACAGACTTGTCGGATACAAAATCAGCCCGATTCTTTGGAAAAAAGTAAAAAAAGGCCTCAGTGCGGGCCGTGTGCAATCCGTTGCGCTCCGGCTGATCATCGACCGGGAAAAGGAAATCAATGACTTTAAACCTGAAGAGTACTGGACGATTACCGGCTCATTTTTAAAGGGAAAAGAGACATTTGAAGCCGGATTTTTCGGAAAAAACGGCAAAAAGCTTCCTTTAAAAAGCGAAGAAGACGTAAAAGCCATTCTTGCTCAGCTGAAAGGCAATAAGTATACAGTTGACAAGGTTACGAAAAAAGAGCGCAAACGAAATCCCGCTCTGCCGTTTACAACGTCCACTCTGCAGCAGGAGGCTGCCAGGAAGCTGAATTTCAGAGCGAAGAAAACGATGATGATCGCTCAGCAATTATATGAAGGAATTGATCTCGGCAAAGAAGGGACAGTCGGGCTCATCACGTATATGAGAACGGACTCAACGCGGATTTCCAATACAGCCGTTGAAGAAGCGTCAGCTTTTATTGATCAGGCGTACGGAAAAGAGTACTTAGCGGGAAAACGGAAACCGGCAAAGAAAAATGAAAACGCTCAAGATGCCCACGAAGCGATCCGCCCGACTTCGGTGCTCAGAAAACCTGCCGACTTAAAAGCGGTGCTTGGAAGAGACCAGCTCAGATTATACAAGCTGATTTGGGAGCGCTTTGTTGCAAGCCAGATGGCGCCTGCCGTCCTTGATACGATGAGCGTCGATCTCAGCAATAACGGATTGACATTCCGGGCAAACGGAAGTAAAGTCAAATTCGCCGGCTTCATGAAAGTCTATGTAGAGGGTAAAGACGATCAGCTGGAAGAAAAAGACCGCATGCTTCCGGACCTTAAAGAGGGAGACACGGTTTTATCGAAAGATATTGAGCCTGAGCAGCACTTTACTCAGCCGCCTCCGCGTTATACAGAGGCGCGCCTGGTTAAAACGCTTGAAGAACTGGGGATCGGCCGTCCTTCGACATATGCGCCGACTCTTGACACCATCCAGCGCCGCGGTTACGTGGGATTAGACAATAAACGGTTTGTGCCGACTGAGCTTGGGCAGATCGTGCTGGATCTTATCATGGAGTTTTTCCCGGAAATCATTAACGTTGAATTCACGGCTAAAATGGAAAGAGACCTTGACCATGTTGAAGATGGCCAGACAGAATGGGTTCAAATCATTGACAGCTTCTATACTGATTTCGAAAAACGCGTGAAAAAAGCGGAAGCCGAAATGAAAGAAGTGGAAATTGAACCTGAATACGCCGATGAAGATTGTGAGTTATGCGGCTCCCGGATGGTTTATAAAATGGGCCGATACGGCAAATTTATGGCGTGCTCCAACTTCCCTGACTGCCGGAATACAAAACCGATTGTCAAACAAATCGGCGTAAAATGCCCTAAGTGCCATGAAGGAAACATTGTCGAACGAAAATCAAAAAAGAAACGCATCTTTTACGGCTGTGACCGTTATCCTGAATGCGACTTCGTATCTTGGGACAAACCGATTGAACGAAAATGCCCGAAATGTGAAAATATGCTCGTAGAGAAAAAGCTTAAAAAAGGCATACAAGTCCAATGCGTCGAATGCGATTATAAGGAAGAACCACAGAAGTAGCGGTGAGCAGAGCCTTGCTCACCTTCTTTGTGTGGAAGGGACAAACAACAGGAGATGAAAAGAAATGAACCAGCAAACAGTTAATGTAATCGGAGCAGGCCTTGCCGGAAGTGAAGCGGCATGGCAGCTTGCAAAACGAGGAATTCAAGTGAAACTATATGAAATGCGGCCCGTCAGGCAGACGGCAGCCCATCATACTGATAAATTCGCCGAACTGGTATGCAGCAACTCCCTCCGTTCAAATACACTCGCCAATGCGGTAGGGGTATTAAAGGAAGAAATGCGGGCGCTTGACTCGGCAATCATTCAATCTGCTGATAAATGCTCGGTTCCGGCCGGAGGAGCGCTTGCCGTTGACCGTCATGAATTTGCGCAAAGCGTGACGGATCTCGTGAAAAACCATCCGAACGTAACGGTTCTTACTGAGGAAGTAACAGAGATTCCGGAAGGCCCGACTGTTATCGCGACCGGACCGCTTACGTCAGAATCGCTTTCACAGCAGCTGAAGGAGCTCACGGGAGAAGAGTATCTGTATTTTTATGACGCGGCGGCGCCGATTGTCGAAAAAGACAGCCTTGATATGGAGAAAGTGTACTTAAAATCCCGTTATGACAAGGGAGAAGCGGCGTACTTAAACTGCCCGATGACAGAGGAAGAGTTCGACCGTTTCTATGAAGCATTGACGACGGCTGAGACGGTACCTTTAAAAGAATTCGAAAAAGAAATCTTCTTTGAAGGCTGCATGCCGATTGAAGTCATGGCGAAAAGAGGCAAGAAAACGATGCTGTTCGGACCGATGAAACCGGTCGGACTGGAAGATCCGAAAACAGGCAAGCGCCCTTATGCAGTCGTTCAGCTCAGACAGGATGATGCGGCGGGAACGCTTTATAATATTGTAGGTTTTCAGACACATTTAAAATGGGGAGACCAAAAAGAAGTGCTTAAACTGATCCCCGGTCTTGAAAATGTTGATATCGTCAGATACGGCGTCATGCACAGAAACACATTTATCAACTCGCCGAGCCTTTTGAACCCGACATATCAATTTAAACAGCGGAACGATCTGTTTTTCGCGGGCCAAATGACCGGCGTAGAGGGTTATGTTGAATCTGCTGCTTCAGGTCTTGTAGCGGGAATCAATGCCGCCAAACTTGTGCTCGGTCAGGATCTTGTGACATTCCCGCAGGAGACGGCGATCGGAAGCATGGCTCACTACATTACGACGACGAATCAGAAGAACTTCCAGCCGATGAATGCAAACTTCGGCCTCTTAAAAGAATTGCCTGTAAAAATTAAAAACAAAAAAGAACGAAATGAAGAATACGCTAAACGCGCAATTGAAACTATTCAAACTATTTCGAAAACGATATAGCTTTTCATTGCAACTTCGATGCATTATATGATACCATTTAAAAGCCCTTCGGAGAGGGAGGTCTTCATAATGACTGAGAATGTTAACTTTTTTTTAAAGTTATTCGTTGAATATTTACAAATTGAAAAAAATTATTCACAATATACTATTGTGAATTATGTTAATTCGATTGAAGAATTTGGGATGTTTCTGCATGCTCAAAATATAAATGGAATGAAAGAAGCTGCATATCATGATGTGAGAATATTTTTGACAGAGGCTTATGAAAAAGGCCTGTCAAGAAAAACAATCAGCAAGAAAATTTCAGCTTTGAGAAGCTTCTATAAATTTTTAATGAGGGAAAAGCTTGTTGAAGAGAATCCGTTTCAGCTTGTTCATCTGCCGAAACAAGAGAAACGGATTCCGAAGTTTCTTTATGAAAAAGAACTTGAGGAACTATTCGCTGTTTCAGACAGAAGTCAGCCGTCAGGGATGCGCGATCAGGCCCTGCTTGAGCTTCTTTATGCGACCGGAATGAGGGTCAGTGAGTGCTGTACGCTCACTGTCGGCGATCTTGACCTGTTCATGGATACGGTGCTCGTTCACGGGAAAGGCAAGAAGCAGCGCTATATCCCGTTCGGCTCATATGCCCGTGATGCGCTGGAGCTGTATATCAACAGCGGAAGGCAGTGCCTGCTTGAAAAAGCAAAAGAGCCTCATGATGTGCTGTTTGTCAATCAAAGAGGCGGCCCGCTGACCGCCAGAGGAATCCGGTATATTTTAAGCGGGCTTGTAAAAAAAGCATCCGGCACTTTACATATACACCCGCATATGCTTCGGCACACGTTTGCGACTCATCTGCTGAATGAAGGGGCTGATTTAAGAAGCGTCCAGGAGCTTTTGGGCCATTCCAATCTGTCTTCTACGCAGATATACACGCATGTATCGAAGGAAATGCTGAGAAACACATATATGTCCCACCACCCGAGAGCTTTTAAAGAAAATTAAAAGGAGGCCCTTCTCATGTCATCTTTTCATGCGACAACGATTTTTGCCGTCCAGCATAACGGGAAAAGCGCTATGTCAGGAGACGGCCAGGTCACATTCGGTCAGGCTGTAGTCATGAAACATACCGCGAGAAAAGTGAGAAAGCTGTTTAACGGAAAGGTTCTGGCCGGATTTGCGGGATCTGTTGCAGACGCTTTCACACTTTTTGAAATGTTTGAGGCGAAGCTTGAAGAATACAACGGCAATTTAAAACGTGCGTCGGTTGAGCTTGCGAAAGAATGGCGCAGCGATAAAGTGCTGCGCAAGCTGGAAGCCATGCTGATTGTCATGAACCAGGATACCTTGCTTCTCGTATCGGGAACAGGTGAAGTGATTGAGCCGGATGACGGCATTTTGGCAATCGGCTCCGGCGGAAACTACGCCCTGTCAGCAGGAAGAGCGCTGAAAACCTATGCCGGAGAGAATCTGTCCGCCAAAGATATTGCAAAAGCCGCTTTGAAAATCGCGGGCGAGATTTGTGTGTACACAAACGATCAGATCATTTTGGAAGAACTTGAATAGAAAGGACTTGAGGCGCATGGAAAACAAACCGTTAACACCGAGACAAATCGTAGATCGGTTGGATCAATACATTGTAGGACAGCAGGATGCGAAAAAAGCTGTCGCCGTGGCATTAAGAAACCGCTATCGCAGAAGTCTTCTTGATGAAAAACTGAGAGACGAGATCGTTCCCAAAAACATCCTGATGATGGGCCCGACCGGGGTGGGGAAAACAGAGATCGCCAGACGGATCGCCAAGCTTACCGGTGCGCCATTTATAAAAATTGAAGCGACAAAATTTACAGAAGTCGGCTATGTAGGCAGAGATGTCGAATCAATGGTCAGAGACCTCGTTGAGACATCCGTGCGGCTCATTAAAGAAGAAAAAATCAGCGAAGTGAAAGAACAGGCTGAAGAAAATGCAAACAAACGTATAGTGCGGCTTCTCGTTCCGGGAAAGAAAAAACAAGCGGGTGTGAAAAATCCGTTTGAAATGCTTTTCGGAGGAAGTCAGGCGGCAAATGATGATGAAGCCGACCAGCAGGAAGAAGCAAGCCTTGAAGAGAAAAGAAAGCGCATGGCGCATCAGCTCGCATTGGGAGAGCTCGAAGACCATTACGTCTCCGTAGAGGTGGAAGAGCAGCAGCCGTCGATGTTTGACATGCTGCAAGGCTCCGGGATGGAGCAGATGGGCATGAATATGCAGGATGCCCTGAGCAATCTGGTGCCAAAAAAGAAAAAACGCCGCAAAATGACGGTCAGAGAAGCAAGGAAGGTTCTGACCAATGAAGAGGCAGGCAAATTAATCGATATGGATGAAGTCGGCCAAGAGGCCGTGTTAAGAGCTGAAGAGGGCGGCATTATCTTTATTGACGAAATAGATAAAATCGCAAAAAACGGAGGGGCTTCTTCCTCAGCAGATGTATCGAGAGAAGGCGTTCAAAGAGATATCCTTCCGATTGTCGAAGGATCTACCGTCGTCACGAAATACGGCTCCGTCAAAACAGATCACGTGCTGTTTATCGCAGCCGGGGCATTCCATATGGCCAAACCGTCTGATCTGATTCCGGAGCTGCAGGGCCGCTTTCCGATTCGTGTAGAATTGAGCAAGCTGACAGTAGATGATTTTGTGAAGATTCTCGTCGAACCCGATAACGCCCTGTTAAAACAATATCAGGCTTTATTGCAGACAGAAGGTATATCTCTTGAATTTTCTGACGAAGCTATTCGTAAGATCGCCGAAGTAGCTTATCATGTGAATCAGGATACGGACAACATCGGAGCGAGAAGGCTTCACACGATATTGGAACGTCTCTTGGAAGACCTGTCGTTTGAAGCGCCGGACGTGACGATGGAAAAAGTCGCTATCACGCCGCAATACGTTGAAGAAAAGCTCGGAACGATTGCAAACAACAAAGATCTAAGTCAATTTATATTGTGAAAATTTAATAAGAGGAATTCTAGGAGGATTATTTATCATGGCTTTACTACAAAAAACACGAATTATTAACAGCATGCTGCAGGCTGCGGCAGGCAAACCCGTAAACTTTAAAGAAATGGCTGAAACGCTTCGTGACGTCATTGATTCTAATATTTTCGTCGTCAGCCGCAGAGGAAAGCTTTTGGGCTACTCTATTAATCAGCAGATTGAAAATGACCGCATGAAAAAAATGCTTGAAGACCGCCAGTTCCCGGAAGAGTACACGAGAAATCTGTTCAATGTTCCGGAGACGTCTTCAAACCTTGATATCAACAGCGAATACACGGCGTTTCCTGTAGAAAACAGAGACCTGTTCCAAGCGGGCTTAACAACGATCGTGCCGATCATCGGCGGAGGAGAGAGACTGGGCACGCTCATTCTGTCCCGTCTGCAGGATCAATTTGAAGATGATGATCTCATTCTTGCTGAATACGGAGCAACCGTTGTAGGAATGGAGATTTTAAGAGAAAAAGCGGAAGAAATCGAAGAAGAGGCGCGAAGCAAAGCGGTTGTTCAAATGGCGATCAGTTCTCTGTCTTACAGTGAACTTGAAGCGATTGAGCATATCTTTGAAGAGCTTGACGGAAACGAAGGCTTGCTTGTGGCAAGTAAGATTGCGGACCGTGTCGGTATTACACGTTCAGTAATCGTTAACGCGCTGAGAAAGCTGGAAAGCGCAGGCGTCATTGAATCCAGATCACTGGGAATGAAGGGGACGTACATTAAAGTTCTGAACAACAAATTCCTTATTGAATTGGAAAACCTTAAATCTCATTAAGACAAAAGCAGGATCCCTAAAAATGGGCGTCCTGCTTTTTTTATGGACAATAGGTGAAAAGTTGCAGTTTAAAGTTGCTTATTGGAATCTGATCTGAGATAATCCATCTTGCTGTGTGAAAAAAGGAGGAAGATACAGAAATTCTGCTATTTTCAGTCTAATATTAAACAAATCCTTGTAGTACAAATATTCTAGGACTTAATACCTACATACAAAATAGATATAATTGAGCACTTTTTTTTAGCCTAACTTCATAGACTTTAAGCCTGTTATTTCTTACAATAAGCATATGGTTTTACAATTCTCGACAAGGATTTTTAGGAGAAAAATATCTGAAATGGAGGTAAGTGGATTTGGACTTATTTTCTGGAACTATACAAAATCTTGAGAATGCCTTGGGGAGAGCGGACATTAAGCAAAAAGTCTTAACTAATAATATCGCCAATATAGATACACCGAACTACAAGGCAAAAAAAGTCTCTTTCCGAAATTTGTTAGATCAGGAAACATCCAATCTTGAGGCTGTAAAAACCGACTATCGGCACGTTGACTTTACGGGTTCGGGGGACGATTATTCTATCGTGTCCAGCAGTGATACATCGTACCAGCAAAACGGAAACAATGTCGATATCGACAAAGAAATGACAGATTTAGCCGAAAACCAAATTAATTATCAGGCTTTGGTTGAAAGAATGAGCGGCAAATTCAATTCTCTGAAAACCGTCTTGACAGGAGGAAAATAATGAGTGGCTTTCAAAGCTTAAATATTTCGGGTTCCGCTTTAACTGCACAGCGTGTCCGGATGGACGTCGTATCGTCCAACCTGGCCAATATGGATACAACGAGAGCGAAGCAGGTAAATGGCGAATGGGTGCCTTACAGAAGAAAGCTGGTATCTCTCCAATCCGGAGGCGAATCATTTTCGTCCCTTTTACATTCCAAGATGAACGGAACAGGAAGCGCGGGAAGTGGCGTAAAGGTATCTGGTGTTACGGAAGACCCGTCCGCTTTTAATCTCGTTTATGATCCGGAGAATCCTGATGCGAATAAAGACGGATATGTACAAAAACCAAATGTAGATCCATTAAAGGAAATGGTGGATCTTGTCAGCAGCTCGAGATCATATGAAGCAAACGTAACTGCATTAAACGCCTCCAAAGGCATGCTTTTGAAGGCTTTAGAAATCGGAAAGTAAGGTGATGTAAGTGGTTAACGCTATTACTCCTTTTCAGCTTCAACAAACCCAAAACACTCAAAACGTAACGAATCAATTAAACCAAACTCAAAAAACTGATTCTTCAAACCAAACAAGCTTTTCGGAGCTTTTAAAAAACTCTATTGATTCGTTAAATGAGTCACAAGTAAAATCTGACCAAATAACGAACGAACTGGCTGCAGGAAAGGATGTAAACCTTGACGAGGTCATGATCGCTGCCCAAAAAGCAAATATTTCTCTGACGGCCGCTACCGAATTCCGCAATAAAGCCGTGGAAGCCTATCAGGAAATCATGAGAATGCAGATGTAGTGGTCAGATTGAAGAGAATGACTGGAATGACCGGGGGTTAACATGAATCGTACTCTAATGCAAATGAAAACCAAAACGGCAGCGTTTTGGAACAACAGATCAAAAATACAGAAGATACTCATGGTAAGCGGCTTGGCCGCATTCATTATTTTACTCATCGTCGTTATTATTTTTACTTCGTCTGAAAAGATGGTGCCTCTTTATAAAGATTTGTCCGCGGAAGAAGCGGGGAAGATTAAAGAAGAGCTCGATACGAAAAAGGTGTCTTCTGAACTTGCTGATGGCGGCACGGTCATTAAGGTTCCTGAGAGCCAAGTGGATTCGCTTAAAGTCCAGCTTGCCGCAGAAGGCCTGCCGAAAACGGGATCAATTGATTATTCGTTCTTCGGACAAAATGCGGGCTTCGGCCTGACAGATAATGAGTTTGACGTTTTAAAGGTTGAGGCGACTCAGACCGAATTGTCAAACCTGATAAATGAAATGGACGGTATTAAAAGCTCGAAGGTCATGATCAATATGCCGAAAGAAGCCGTGTTCGTCGGTGAAGATCAGCCGGCAGCATCCGCTTCAATCGTTTTGCAGATTAAACCGGGCTACTCGCTTGATCAAAACCAGATCAACGGGCTGTACCATCTCGTTTCTAAAAGTGTTCCGAACTTAAAAGAAGATAATATCGTCATAATGGATCAAAATTCTACATATTATGACAAAAGTGACAGCGGTGCAGGGGCCGTTTCTGACAGTTATGCTTCTCAGCAAGGTATTAAGTCGCAGGTCGAAAAGGACATTCAAAAACATGTTCAGTCACTGCTCGGCACAATGATGGGGCAGGATAAGGTCGTTGTTTCCGTAACGGCGGATATTGACTTCACGAAGGAAAAACGCACTGAAGACACTGTCGAACCTGTCGATAAAGATAACATGGAAGGCATAGCGGTAAGCGCCGAAAAAGTTGCGGAAACGTACAAAGGCGACGGAGCGGCCAACGGCGGCACGGCCGGAACGGGAAGCAATGACACCGCGAACTATGCCGAGACAAACGGCGGTTCAAACAGCGGGGACTACGAAAAAAGCAGCAATAAAATCAACTATGAAGTCAACCGCATTCATAAAGAAATCGCTGAAAGCCCGTATAAAGTGCGTGATTTAGGGATTCAGGTCATGGTGGAGCCGCCTAATCCGAAAAATGCCGCTTCCTTATCAGCACAGAGACAGGCTGATATACAGAAGATTTTAGGAACGGTCGTCAGAACGTCTCTTGATAAAAACGAAACGCAAAATCAAAACCTGACAGACAATGATATCAACAATAAAATCGTTGTATCCGTTCAGCCGTTTGACGGAAAAACAAGCCTGAACACAGATTCGGCACAATCTTCAGGTCTTCCGATCTGGGTATACATTACAGGCGGCGTACTGCTTGCGGCCATTATTCTGCTTATTATTCTCCTCATCAGAAAGAAACGCTCACAAGAGGATGAATACGAAGAATATGAATATGAAACACCGCCGGAGCCGGTTCGATTGCCTGATATCAACGAAGAGAAAATTGAAACGGAAGAAACAGTCAGACGAAAACAGCTTGAAAAAATGGCTAAAGAAAAACCGGAAGACTTTGCTAAATTGCTTCGAAGCTGGCTGGACGAGGATTAGGGGGAATGGAAAATGGCGAAACGTGATCAGAACAAGCTTACAGGAAAACAAAAAGCAGCCATCCTCATGATTTCCTTAGGCCTTGATGTATCAGCTTCTGTATACAAGCATTTGTCTGAAGAAGAAATTGAAAGATTGACACTCGAGATTTCGGGAGTCAGAAGCGTCGATCATCAAAGAAAAGATGAAATCATTGAAGAATTTCATAATATCGCAATCGCTCAGGACTATATTTCACAAGGCGGTTTAAATTACGCCCGCCAAGTGCTTGAAAAAGCGCTCGGAGAAGACAAAGCGGTAAGCATTTTAAACAGGCTCACCTCTTCTTTGCAGGTAAAGCCGTTTGACTTCGCAAGAAAAGCGGAGCCCGAACAGATTTTAAATTTCATTCAGCAGGAACATCCGCAAACGATGGCGCTGATTTTATCCTACCTTGACCCGGTGCAGGCCGGACAGATTTTGTCTGAGCTGAACCCGGACGTTCAGGCTGAGGTGGCAAGAAGGATTGCGGTTATGGACAGAACGTCTCCAGAAATCATAAATGAAGTGGAGCGGGTCCTTGAACAAAAGCTGTCCTCCTCCTTTACGCAGGATTATACGCAGACCGGCGGCATAGAAGCCGTTGTTGAAGTGTTAAACGGCGTAGACAGAGGAACGGAAAAAACGATTCTTGATTCATTAGAAATCCAAGATCCAGAATTGGCGGATGAAATCAAAAAACGGATGTTTGTCTTTGAAGATATTGTCACCCTTGATAACCGTGCGATTCAGCGCGTGATCAGAGACGTTGAAAACGACGACCTCCTGCTTTCATTGAAGGTTGCGAGCGAGGAAGTCAAAGAAATCGTCTTCAGCAATATGTCACAGCGTATGGTTGAAACGTTTAAAGAGGAAATGGAAATTATGGGGCCTGTGCGTTTGCGTGATGTGGAAGAGGCGCAATCAAGAATCGTGGGCGTCGTCCGCAAGCTGGAAGAAGCCGGTGAAATTGTAATCGCGCGAGGCGGAGGAGACGATATTATTGTCTAATATCATTAAACAGCAATCATCATTTTCTCCTGAACAAAAACGGCGCAAGCTTTCCTTGCAGGAAGTCAGGAAAACACATTCCCAGCCAGACCGGGAGGAACCCGAAAATCCAGAGGCTCTCATGGCTTTTGCCAAAGCAGAAGCCGACAGGGTGTCTGAAGAAGCGAAAAATCAATTTGAGCACACTCTTCAGCAGATTGAAGAAGAGAAAAACCGCTGGGCGGAAGAAAAACAAAGATTGATAGAAGAAGCAAAGGCAGAAGGATATGAAGAAGGCATGGCATTGGGAAAAGCCGAGGCTCAAGCTGAATACGCTAATCTCATCAGCCGGGCCAATGCCGTTATGGAAATGGCGAGACAGTCAGTCGAGGAAAAACTGGAAAGCGCTGAGGAAGAAATTATTGAGCTTTCCGTTGCGCTCGCTAAAAAAGTATGGCGGCAAAAAAGTGATGATAAAGAGGCTTTCCTTCTGCTGGTCAAACAGGTAGTAGCCGAAGTGAAAGATTATGATGACATCTCCATCTATGTGGACCCTGAATATTATGAGACGGTTCATCAGCATATGGACGAAATTCAGCAGCTGTTATACAAAGAATGCAGATTAAGCTTATATGCCGATGAAAAAGCCGCGAAGGGAACGTGCTCGATAGAAACTCCGTTCGGACGTGTCGATGCAGGCATAGACACCCAGCTGATGCAATTAAAGCAAAAACTTTTAACGGCGCTTGAGGCGGGAGCGGAGCAATGAAGACACAGTATTTAATAGACTCAATTGAAACAGCGGATCCGTACAAGCGCTACGGCAAGGTTAAACGGGTCATCGGGCTGATGATTGAATCAAAAGGGCCCGAAAGCTCGATCGGAGATGTTTGTCTCATTTATCCGAAAGGCCCTGCGAAAAAAGCGATTAAAGCTGAGGTTGTAGGCTTCCAGGATGAAAACATTCTGCTAATGCCTTATCTGGAAGCGGCCAGCATCGCGCCGGGCAGCATTGTGGAGGCCACTGGCGAGTCGCTCCGCATCAAAGTAGGCGCGGGTTTAATCGGACAAGTTGTCGACGCGTTCGGCGAACCTCTTGACGGCCGGGCGCTTCCGAAAGGTTTGTCCCCCGTTTCGACCGAGCAGCCGCCGCCAAACCCGATGAAACGCCCGCCGATACGGGAAAAGATGGGTGTCGGTGTCAGATCGATTGACAGTCTGCTGACGGTAGGAAAAGGGCAGAGAATCGGGATTTTTGCCGGAAGCGGAGTCGGAAAAAGCACCCTGATGGGAATGATCGCGAAGCAGACTGAAGCTGATTTAAACATTATCGCACTCGTCGGTGAACGGGGGCGCGAGGTGCGTGAATTCATCGAGAAGGATTTAGGCGAAGAAGGCCTGAAACGTTCGATAGTCGTAGTCGCGACCTCTGATCAGCCTGCCTTAATGCGTTTGAAAGCGGCGTATACGGCCACCGCCATTGCAGAGTATTTCCGCGATAAAGGCCGGAATGTGATGTTCATGATGGACTCCGTCACGAGGGTCGCGATGGCTCAGCGGGAAATCGGCCTGGCAGCGGGAGAACCGCCGACAACAAAAGGATATACACCTTCTGTGTTCGCTATTTTGCCCCGTTTGCTGGAAAGAACGGGCGCGAATGAACAAGGAACGATAACCGCTTTTTATACGGTTCTCGTTGACGGAGATGACATGAACGAACCGATTGCCGATACGGTGCGCGGAATATTAGACGGGCATATCGTTCTCGATCGGGCGCTTGCCAACAAAGGGCAGTTCCCGGCCGTGAACATCCTGAAAAGCATCAGCAGGGTCATGTCTAATATTTCAGACACATCGCATATAGAGGCGGCCAACAAATTCCGCGATCTTCTGTCAACTTATCAAAACTCTGAAGATCTCATTAATATCGGAGCTTACAAAAGAGGATCATCAAGAGAAATTGATGAAGCGATTCAGTTTTATCCGCAGCTTATTCAATTTTTAAAACAAGGAACGGAAGAACCTGCTCAATTGGAAGACAGCATTGCGGCATTGACGAGTCTGACAGGAAAAGAGGAATAAACATCGTGGCATACCAATTCAGATTTCAAAAGCTGCTGGAATTAAAAGAAAATGAAAAAGACCAAACATTGACTGAATACAGACAATCGGTTTCTGAATTTGAGACAGTGGCTGAAAAACTATATGAAAATATGAGCAAAAAAGAATTGCTCGAAAAAGACAAAGAATCAAAGCTGAAATGCGGGATGAGCGTTCAGGAAATGAGACATTATCAGCACTTCGTTTCCAATCTTGAGAACACCATCTATCATTATCAAAAGCTTGTCATCATGAAACGAAATGAAATGAATGAGAAGCAGGAACAGCTCACCGAAAAAAACATTGAAGTAAAGAAATTTGAAAAAATGCGGGAAAAACAATTTAATATGTTCGCACTTGAAGACAAAGCTGCAGAGATGAGGGAAATGGACGACATTTCAATCAAGCAGTTTATGATTCAGGGGCATTAGGAGCGAATGAAATGGCCGATAAAGAAAAGAGATCTGGAAAGTTCGGTTCAATCCTGCTTTTTATCATGATCCCGCTGATTTTTCTGATCATCGTCGCAAGCATCATCCTTTGGGCTGCCGGCGTTGATGTGATGAAGCCGATTCAAGAAACAGCCGCTAAAACGCCTGTTTTAAAAGAATTGGTTCCCGAAACGAAAGAAATGAAAAGCGCGGCGGAAAAGCAGAAGGAAGACAGAACGGCTTCTCTTGAAAAGACCATAAAGGAACAAAAAAGTGAAATTAACATTTTGAATAAAGATTTAGACACAAGCAAGTCCGAAATCGATAATCTGAATCAGAAAATCCGTTCACTGAAACAGGAAGCTGAACAACAGCAGAAAACGAAGACGGATGAAACGAAAAAAGACGCTTCGGATTCAGCCGGAAAAGATAAAATGATCAACATCTATAAAAGTATGGACAGCGGTAAAGCGGCAAGCATTATCGTAAAGCTGAAAGAAAAAGAAGCCCTCGATATTTTAAACGGATTAAGTAAAAAGCAGCTTGCTGAAATCTTGACGAAAATGACTCCTGAACAAGCGGCTAAATATACAGAAAAACTATCCGCTGACGGAAATAAGGAGTGATGTAAGTTGAAGCTGCTTGAATTAACGGGTAATCGTACGCAGGCTGCGCAAAACAGCAATGTGAAGATGAATGTAAACAGCTTAGGTCTATTTCATAACTGGCTCCTGTCGGAAATCACTTCTCCCCGGCAGCCTGGAGATGAAACAAAAACAAGTGACGCAGAGCTGAATAATGCCCTATCGAAAATCGGTGATTGGCTGAAAGCCGGCTCGGAAGATAAAGAATTGCAGCTGAAACAGCTGCTTGAGGCGGTAAAAGCTCTTGAAGGAAAGCAGACGGCTGAAACGGCTCTTCCTTTATTGAAGCAGCTTGCCGAATCTGTTGAAGACATGTTAGCGGGAAAACAGCATGGGGCGAAGCCTGAAACGGATGAGCCGGATTCTTCCGCAAAAGACGGGGATTCCGTCAAGGATGCGCTTGAGAAGGGTCTGCTTTTCATTCATGAAGCCGTATCCCAGCTCTTCACATCTCAGCAGGAACTGCCGGACAGCGCGCAGGCAAAGGCGGTTTACCAGGAAGGCGCCCGTTTATTAGAGGCATTGAAAAAACAAGGCGTTCCGGACCGCGTGATTCAAGACCTGCGGCAGACATTTTTTCCGAAAAACGAATCTGCATCTAAACTTTACTCCATGACAGCCGCTGAGCTGAAGAGCTTTCAAAGCGTCGCGGAGCAGCTTGCGGGCCTTTCTCAAAAGGGAACAAAGGAATGGGATATGGCTGAAACTGAGCTGAAAGCTTTTGTGTTATCTCAATCATCTGAATCATCCCAAGAGTCAGCCGGAAAAACAGAACAGCAAAACGGCGGCACGGTTTCTCACGCAAAGGCGCCTGACAGCAAATTGTCTGCACATATCCTGTTTTCGGGAACGAGAAGCCTTGCCGGCATTCAGCAAACGTCCGCAGGAGCTGAACAGCAGCCGGCAGAAAATAAACCGTTAACGGATCAGGTCATCAGCGGCTGGAAACAGATGAAATACACGCCTTTCGGGAAAACAACCGGAAGCTTTACGATTCGTCTTAATCCCGAGAACCTCGGATTTGTCACAATTAAGGTGACAAACGAAAACGGGATGTTTCAAAGCAAAATAATCGCATCCAGCCAGTCCGCGAAAGAGCTGCTGGAACAGCATCTTCCTCAGCTGAAACAGTCGCTTCCGAATATGTCGGTCCAGGTCGACCGTTTTACAGTCCCGCTTCAAGGCGGGGATCAGCAGCCTGTTTACGGGCAGACGGCCGATCACAATAAACAGCAGCATCAGGGACAGAGAGAGCAGAAGAACCAGCAGCAGTCAGGCGATTTCGGAGATATGCTGGAGGAGTTTTCTCTCAATGAAATGGAGGAAGAATAGGTGACATCAGTAAACTCGGATTATGCCGCGGCGGGCGCTTCAACCACTTCAAACGCGAAGAGCACCTCCGCAGTAAACAGCAGTACGAATTTAGGGAAAGACGAATTTCTGAAGATCTTAATGACACAGGTTCAAAACCAGGACCCGCTCAATCCGGTTGATGACAAAGAATTCATCAGCCAGATGGCGACATTTTCTTCATTGGAACAAATGATGAATATGAATACGACGATGACTAAATTTGTAGAAAATCAAGATCCGTTTACGATGTATGTGAACTGGATCGGCAAAAATGTCACATTCAGCGACAGCGACGGGAAGGATCAGACAAGCCCAGTCAATTCAGTCAAGCATTCAAACGGCAATTACGTGCTCGTGCTTGAAAATGGCAAAGAGGTCAGTCCGTGGAATGTCACGGCCGTCAGCGAAACATCTAAATAAAAAGAAACCCAGGGGGAATTTAACATGTTACGTTCATTATATTCCGGTATCAGCGGCATGAAAAACTTTCAGACAAAACTAGATGTAATCGGCAATAACATCGCCAACGTCAACACAGTGGGATTTAAGAAAAGCCGCGTTACATTTAAAGATATGATCAGCCAGACAGTCGCCGGCGGTTCAAACGTGACCAATTCAAAACAAATCGGCCTGGGTGCCGCGACTTCTTCCATTGATGTCGTTCATTCAACCGGCGCCCCGCAGGCTACACAGAATAAAACCGACCTAGCCATTGACGGAGACGGATACTTTCAGATTAATACAGGTTCGGGAATCGTTTACACACGTGCGGGGAATTTCGGAAAGGACAATCAAGGCAACCTTGTTACGACTGACGGGTACTACCTTGAAAAAATCGGCGGCGGCAAAATCAATATTCCGACTGATGCGAAAGATTACAGCATCGGTGCAGACGGAACCGTTACATACACTGATGCAGGGGATGCGGTTCATGATGCCGGACAAATCGGTCTGGTCACGTTCCCTAACAGCGCCGGTCTGGAAAAAATCGGAGGCAACCTTTACAGAGAATCATTAAGTTCAGGAGCTGCGAGCGCAGTCACCACTCCGGGCGAAAACGGAACGGGTAAGCTTTTGGCAGGCTATCTTGAAATGTCAAACGTAGATCTGACAGATGAATTTACCGAAATGATCGTTGCTCAGCGCGGTTTCCAATCAAACTCAAAAATCATTACGACTTCAGATGAAATCCTTCAGGAGCTGGTTAATCTGAAACGGTAAGGAGGGAGGAGAGGCGGTTAGGCCGCTTCTCCGGATTGCATGATTCAAGTCACCCGTTTAAACGGCCAGCCTTTTACGCTGAACGCGCTGTTTATCGAACAGATTGAGTGCTTCCCCGACACGACGATTACACTGTCCAACGGCAAAAAGTTCGTAGTGAAAGAACCGGAAGAAGCAGTTCTCAAAAAAGTCATATCGTTTTACCATAGCATACAAATATTTTCACTGGATCAGGGAATAGAGGAAGAAGAATGAAGAAAAAATTAGTCATCATTTTGCTGATTATTTTAATTGTCATCGCCGGCCTCGGAACGGCAGCATATTTTGTCGTCAGCGGAAATTCCGGCAAAGATAAAAAGCCGACAATTGACGAAGTCGTTGCAGCCACTGTGTCTGTCGACGATATCACGACAAACTTAAAGTCTGACAGCATCATCCGTATCGGCATCAAGCTTGAAACCGACTCGGCTAATGCGAAGGAAGAACTTGAAAAACGCGATTTTCAGGTGAAAGACAACATCATTTCCATTTTAGCCGACACAAGCGCCGGAGAGATTGAGGGAGATAAAGGAAGAGAAGCGTTTAAACAATCATTAAAAGAGAAAGTAAACAGCTATCTCCAAGAAGGAAAAGTTCAGAAAGTGTACATTACCTCCTTTAATCTGCAATAAAAACAAATTTGACAGAATACGGAGGTGAAGAAAATGTCAGGAGAAGTTCTCTCCCAAAATGAAATAGACGCACTGCTTTCCGCCATTTCCACGGGTGAGGCGGATGCGGAAGAGCTGAAAAAAGAAGTTAAAGAGAAAAAAGTAAAGGTATATGATTTTAAACGGGCTCTCAGATTCTCGAAAGATCAGATACGCAGTTTAACCCGGATACATGATAACTTTGCGAGGCTTCTCACAACACACTTTTCCGCCAAGCTCAGAACGTATATTCATATATCCGTCAGCTCAGTTGACCAGGTGCCGTATGAAGAATTTATCCGTTCCATACCGAACATGACGATTTTAAATTTATTCGATGTTCATCCGATGGAAGGCAGAATCATGATGGAGGTTAATCCCACCATCGCATACGCAATGCTTGACCGCGTCATGGGTGGCATCGGCATCACTCATAACAAAGCTGACAGCCTTACGGAAATTGAAACGAATATTATTTCTAACTTATTTGAAAATGCACTGGGCAACTACAAAGAAGCTTGGCAATCGATTGCTGATATTGACCCTGAAATGACTGAATTTGAAGTGAATCCTCAGTTTGTACAGATGGTTTCCCCAAATGAAACAGTCGTTGTCATTTCTCTCAATACACAGATAGGTGAAATCAGCGGTGTCATTAATCTTTGTATTCCCCATGTCGTACTTGAGCCGATTATCCCTAAGCTTTCCGTACATTATTGGATGCAATCAGACCGGAATGAAGCGAAGCCCGAAGAAACGAAGTTGCTTGAAAAGCGCATCATGACGGCTCAAATTCCCGTTGTGGCTCTCTTGGGCGCTTCTGAACTGACAATAGAAGAATTTTTAAGTTTGGAAGTCGGGGACTGTATAACTCTGGACAAATCAGTGACTGATCCTCTTACTGTATTGGTCGGAAACAAACCGAAGTTTTTAGGGCAGGCCGGCCGGGTGAATCGAAGACAGGCAGTGCAAATTTTAGATCACGACATAAGAGGTGAACAAGATGAACAATAGATTATCTCAAGATGAAATCGATGCTCTTCTTAACGGCACAAACAGTCAATCAGAGGATACAGAGCAGCCTCAAGGGGCGAACTTGTCTGAACTTGAGCGCGATGCGATCGGAGAAATCGGGAATATTTCGTTCGGCAGCTCGGCTACGGCGCTGTCCACTCTTTTAAATCAAAAAGTGGACATTACGACGCCGAGTGTGACCGTCATTTCAAAAAGCAAAATCAGTGATGAATTTCCTCATCCGTATGTTGCCATTGAAGTGAACTACACAGAAGGCTTTGACGGCAGCAATTTGCTCGTCGTCGAACAAAGCGACGCGGCCATCATCGCGGATTTGATGATCGGCGGAGACGGCCGGGGCGCCGATCCGTCACTCGGTGAAATCCACCTGAGCGCCGTGCAGGAAGCAATGAATCAAATGATGGGCTCGGCTGCTACGTCAATGTCGACCGTATTCAGTAAAAAGATTGACATTTCTCCGCCAAGGGTTGAACTTCTGGATGTGACGGAAGAAAAAGGGACCGACAGAATACCTGAGGATGACCTGCTCGTAAAAGTGTCATTCCGTCTGAAAGTCGGCGAATTAATCGATTCGAGCATCATGCAGCTTTATCCGATTACGTTTGCGAAAGATCTGATCGCAGACCTGATGACTGCAGACCAGCATGAGTCAGAGGCTGCAGAAACCGTATCAGAACCTCAGCAAACATACGAAACGCCGCAGCCGGAACCTGCCATGCAGCCGGAGCCGCAAGCAAAACCCGAGCTTCCGAAGAGACAGGGAACCGCCAAAAAAGCTGCTCCTGTTCAAGTCGCTCCGGTAGAATTCCAGGCGTTTGATCATAACGAAGCGGCGCAAGGATCAAGGAATAACCTTGATATGCTGATGGATATTCCGCTTTCCGTTACGGTTGAGCTCGGCAGAACGAAGAGAAGCGTCAAAGAAATCCTTGAACTTTCTGCGGGAAGCATTATTGAGCTTGACAAGCTGGCTGGTGAACCTGTTGACATCCTGGTCAACCAGCGGATCGTGGCAAAGGGCGAGGTCGTTGTCATAGAAGAAAACTTCGGCGTGAGAGTCACTGATATTTTAAGTCAGGCAGACCGCCTTAACAATTTAAAATAAGCGAACATAGAGGAGAGAAACAGATTATGGCACACAGAATTTTAATTGTAGACGATGCAGCATTTATGAGAATGATGATCAAGGATATTTTAGTGAAGAACGGTTTTGATGTTGTAGCTGAAGCTTCAGACGGAGCGCAGGCAGTCGAAAAATTCAAAGAGCATTCCCCCGACCTTGTGACAATGGATATTACAATGCCTGAAATGGACGGGATTACAGCTTTAAAGGAAATTAAACAAATCGATCCGCAGGCGAAAATCATCATGTGTTCGGCTATGGGCCAGCAGTCAATGGTTATTGACGCGATTCAAGCCGGCGCAAAAGACTTTATCGTGAAACCGTTCCAAGCGGACCGCGTGCTTGAAGCCATTAATAAAACATTAAGCTAAAGGGTGTACGACTGTTGAAAAAGAGTCATGGTTTACTAGCTTTGATTTGTTGTTTCGTTTTACTCAATGTACATCCGTTCCCTGCTTTTGCGGCGGAGTCTGACAATTCCACCGTCAACGAATGGTTTGACAAACAATCAACAAACAAAACAGAGAAAAAAAGCGATACATCGAAACAAACGGCTGATCAAGAGATAGGGGATGCTTCTGCATCTTCTGTCTCCGCTTTTGATTTTGTAAAGATGATTGGGGCGTTATTATTCGTCATTCTGCTGATCTATGGATTTGTCAAACTGATGAATAGAAGAAACCGTCTGCTGAAGCCGTTTCAATATGTAGAAAATATTGGCGGAACGTCAGTCGGCCAAAACCGTTCCGTGCAGCTGATTAAAGTGGGAAACAGCGTTCTCGTAGTCGGTGTGGGCGAAACGATACAGCTTTTAAAAGAAATTGAAGATGAAAAAGAGCGCGAGGCGATTCTGAGCCAATACGAAGAGTCGATGTCTTCAAAAGTGGAATGGACCAAGCTCGTAAATCCGCGTAAGGATGGAGAAAAAAAGCCGCAAACGATGCTTCCGTCGTTTTCGAAAGCGCTGAAAGAACAGCTGAACGAGCTGAAACAAAGCCGTTCTGAAGGAAAGAAGAAAGGCCCTTATCATCATGAATGAATTTATTAATCTTTTTAATTCAAGCAGTCCGACCGAAGTCAGCTCCACTGTTAAATTACTGCTGCTATTGACTGTCTTTTCAGTGGCGCCGGGGATTCTGATTTTGATGACCTGCTTTACGAGAATCGTCATCGTTCTGTCTTTTGTAAGAACCTCACTGGCGACGCAGAACATGCCTCCCAACCAGGTTTTAATCGGCCTTGCGCTGTTCTTGACGTTTTTTATTATGGCGCCGACTTTTTCAGAGATTAATAAGGAAGCCTTAACGCCGCTGATGGACAACAAAATCAGTCTCGATGAAGCATATACAAAAGCCGAGAAGCCGATTAAAGAGTATATGAGCAAGCATACAAGGCAGAAGGATCTGGCGCTGTTTATGAACTATGCCAAAATGAAAAAACCTGAATCGATTCAGGATATTCCTTTGACGACAATGGTGCCCGCTTATGCGATATCAGAACTCAAAACCGCTTTTCAAATGGGCTTTATGATTTTTATTCCGTTTTTAATTATCGATATGGTCGTGGCGAGCGTCTTAATGTCAATGGGAATGATGATGCTACCGCCGGTTATGATCTCTCTGCCCTTTAAAATATTGCTTTTCGTTTTGGTCGATGGATGGTATTTAATCGTGAAATCTTTGCTTGACAGCTTTTAGGGTAGGTGCTAATTGTGAGTTCAGAATTTGTAATTTCCATGGCGGAAAAAGCCGTATATGTAACACTAATGATCAGCGGGCCGCTGCTTGCGATCGCGCTGATCGTCGGTTTGCTCGTCAGTATCTTTCAAGCGACAACTCAAATCCAGGAACAGACGCTTGCGTTCATTCCGAAAATCGTGGCGGTGATGCTTGGACTGATCTTTTTCGGTCCTTGGATGCTGTCGACGATTCTTTCGTTCACAACTGATCTGTTCTCTCATCTGAACCGATTTGCAGGGTAGAATCAAATGAATTCCATCATTGATTTATTTCCCGCTTTTTTATTGGTCTTTATCAGAATCTCTGCTTTTTTTGTAACGGTGCCGGTGTTCGGACATCGGAATCTGCCGGCGGTTCACAGAATCGGCTTTGCTTTTTTTCTTTCGGTGATCTGCTTCAGCACGCTGAAACATGCGCCGGACATAGAAATAGGGGAACAGTATATGCTGCTTGTCATAAAAGAGGCCGTTGTGGGCTTGAGCCTCGGGCTGATTGCTTTCATGATGATGACAGCCATTCAGATAGCGGGTTCCTTTATTGATTTTCAGATGGGCTTTTCCATCGCCAATGTCATTGATCCGCAATCAGGAACGCAAAGCCCGCTGATCGGACAATTCGTTTATACGCTGGCGCTGTTATTTATGCTCAGCGTAAACGCCCATTATCTTTTATTGGACGGGATTTATTACAGCTTTCAGTATATCCCGCTTGATCAGGCATTTCCGTCGTTTGGAAATGATCACTTTGGACTTTTTATCGCAAAAAGCTTCAATGCCATGTTCATTATCGCTTTTCAAATGTCTGCGCCGGTTGTGGCCAGTCTGTTTTTAGTTGATTTGGCGCTCGGCATTGTGGCGAGAACGGTGCCGCAGCTGAATGTTTTCGTTGTCGGGCTTCCTCTGAAAATAGCCGTGAGCTTTATTATGCTGATCGTTTGTATGTCGGTGATGTTTGTCGTCGTCCGCAACATCTTCAGCCTTACCGTTGAAACCATGCGGAATCTATTGGCATTGGTCGGTGTGACATGATGAGACTCAGACTGAATCTGCAATTCTTTGCCGGTGAAAAAACGGAGAAAGCCACTCCGAAAAAACGGAAGGATACAAGAAAGAAAGGACAGGTCGCGAAAAGTACGGATGTGAATACAGCCGTTTCTTTACTGATTATCTTTCTTTCGCTGATCGCGCTCGGTCCTTATATGCGAGACAGGCTGCTGTCCTTTATTAAAACGTTTTATACGAAAACGATATCATTACATCTGTCAGCATCTGCCGTGCATGAACTGTTCGTGGATACGGTGAAAGATATCAGCCTCATCCTCGCGCCGATTATGCTGGTCGCGCTTGTGGCAGGTGTCGTGAGCAATTACATGCAGGTGGGTTTTCTGTTTTCTGCGGAAGTCCTCAAGCCTGACTTGAATAAGCTCAGCCCGCTGAAAGGATTTAAACGGATTTACAGCATGAGGGCGATTGTTGAACTGGTCAAATCCATTTTGAAGATTACCGTGGTCGGTTTTGCCGCCTTTATGGTGCTCTGGCTTCATTATGGCGATATTCTCCGCCTTCCGCTTTTAACGCCTGCGGAAGTGCTCACTTTCGTTTCTAAGCTCACGCTTTGGATGGGGCTTGCGGGATCAGGGGCTTTAATGCTGCTGGCCGGGCTTGATTATTTATATCAGCGTTTTGACTATGAGAAAAATATCAGAATGTCAAAGCAGGATATAAAAGATGAATACAAAAAATCGGAGGGTGATCCGATTATCAAGTCCAAAATTAAGCAGAAGCAGCGGGAAATGGCGATGAGGCGGATGATGCAGGAAGTGCCGAAAGCGGATGTCATCATTACCAACCCGACCCATTATGCGATAGCTTTAAAATATGATGAAAAGAAAATGGACGCCCCTTACATTGTTGCCAAAGGGGTCGACCATCTCGCATTAAAAATCAGGCAGATCGCCAAAGAACACGATGTCATGACGATTGAAAACAGACCGCTCGCGCGTGCGTTATATGATCAGGTTGACATTGACCAGGCTGTGCCGGAAGAGTTTTTTAAAGTCATTGCGGAAATTTTGGCTTATGTATATAAAACGAAACAAAAAGTATAGTGAATTTCAGATTCAAAAGGAGAGAAAAACAGCATGTCAACAAGAGATTTATCGGTTTTAATAAGTGTTGTCCTCATTGTGGCAATGCTGGTGATTCCATTCCCTCCATGGTTGTTAAGTATTTTGATCATCATTAATATCTCTCTTGCGTTGATCGTGCTTCTCACCACAATGAATATGCAAGAACCGCTGCAATTCTCGATATTCCCGTCATTGCTGCTGTTATTGACGCTGTTTCGGCTTTCGCTCAATGTGTCGACGACACGTTCGATTCTTTCTCGCGGAGAAGGGGGAAAGGTTGTTGAGACATTCGGGAATTTCGTTGTCGGCGGAAATGTGCTGGTAGGGCTTGTTGTCTTCATTATCTTGATTATTATTCAGTTTATCGTCATTACAAAAGGCGCCGAGCGGGTATCGGAAGTGGCGGCGAGATTTACGCTCGATGCGATGCCCGGAAAGCAAATGAGTATTGACGCGGATTTAAATGCCGGCATGATTACGGAGCAGGATGCAAAGCACAGACGTGAAAAAGTCGCCCGGGAAGCGGATTTTTACGGCGCCATGGACGGTGCGAGCAAATTCGTCAAAGGGGATGCCATCGCGGGGATCATCATCGTGATGATCAATATTATTTTCGGAATCGTAATCGGCATGCTGCAGCAGGGGATGAGCATACAAGAAGCTGCGTCTCACTTTACAATGCTGACGGTCGGTGACGGTATCGTTTCTCAAATGCCGGCCTTGCTCATTTCAACGGCTACGGGGATTGTCGTGACGAGAGCGGCATCTGAAGGAAACCTCGGTCATGATATTACAGGCCAGCTGTTTGCTTATCCGAAGCTCTTGTATGTAGCCGCGGGAACTGTACTTTTGCTCGGTCTTCTTACACCGATCGGCATTCTGCTGACGGGGCCGATCGCCGGTCTGCTTGCATTCGGCGCTTACATGCTGTCCAAAGCGGATAAGCCGAGCGAAGAAGAGGAAGAAATTCTTGAAGAAGAGGCTCAGGCGGATGAACTGAAAAGCCCGGAAAGCGTTGTGCAGCTTTTACATATTGATCCGATTGAATTTGAGTTCGGATACGGACTCGTGCCGCTTGCAGACGCGGGGCAGGGCGGTGATCTTCTTGACCGCATCGTCATGATCAGACGTCAGCTTGCGCTTGAATTGGGACTTGTCATTCCGGTTGTGCGCATCAGGGATAACATCGCGCTCCAGCCGAATGAATACAGATTGAAAATTAAAGGCAATGAAGTCGCTAAAGGAGAGCTCCTGCTGGATCATTACTTAGCGATGTCACCCACGCCTGAAGATGACTTCATTGAAGGAATTGAAACGATTGAACCGTCGTTCGGACTTCCCGCAAAATGGATCAGCGAAGCTGCAAAAGATGAAGCGGACATGCTGGGGTATACAGTTGTTGATCCGGCGTCAGTCGTATCTACGCATATTACAGAAAAAATTAAACAGCATGCCCATGAACTGGTCGGCAGACAGGAAACAAAGCAGCTGATCGATCATCTGAAGGAAAATTATCCTGTGCTTGTTGAGGAAGTCACGCCAAACCCTCTTTCTGTCGGCGATATTCAAAAGGTGCTTGCCAAATTGCTGAGAGAAAAAGTTTCAATCAGAAACTTGGTGACCATTTTTGAAACTCTTGCCGATTACGGAAGATTAACGACAGATTCAGATCTTTTGACAGAATACGCGAGACAGTCGCTTGCCAAACAAATCACGGCACAATATGCGAGAGAGCATGAAACGCTGAAGGTCATCACATGCTCAGGCCGGGTGGAAAAAGCGATTGCAGACGGGGTACAGCAGACTGAACAGGGCAATTACCTGTCACTCGACCCTGAGGTTTCAGACAGCATCATCCGTTCTGTCGCTAAAGAAGCCGAGCAGCTTTCCATCCGACAGGAGTCGGCGATTCTTCTTTGCTCGCCTGCTGTCAGAATGTATGTTAAACAGCTGTTAGAACGCTATTTCCCTGATCTTCCGGTTCTTTCTTATAATGAGCTGGAAGCAAATGTTGAAGTACAGAGCATTGGAGTGGTGGATATTTAATGAAAATAAAAAAATTTACAGCCGCTTCAATGCAGGATGCCGCGAAGCAAATCAAAAAGGAACTCGGCAATGATGCCGTTATTTTACATTCCAAACAAGTAAAGAAACGAAAATGGCTGGGGCTGCGGTCGCAGCAGGCCGTCGAAGTGATAGCGGTTTTAGATCGTGACGTCAGGGAAGCGAGAAAAACGCCGCCGGCTGCCGCTGAAGAAATGAAAAAGACGGAAACGGCGGAGAAAGCTGAGCCTGTTCAGCCGCCGCGTCTTCCGGCTCAAAGCATTTCCGGCGAACTGGCGCATTTTAAAGAAGTGCTCCCTGAACCATTAAAAAAAGCCGAGAGACTATTGAAGCAAGCCGGGCTTCCTGATCATACGCAAAACGCCGTACTCAGTGAATTGCTCCGTTCTTCAATTGTTTCCGGAGATTTAACTGAAGATAATGTCAGCTCAAAACTGCAGGATTTGTTAGTGAAAAAACTCCCTTCGGCAGACAGGTGGCAGGAAGGGATTCAATCAAAATACGTCGTGCTTTTCGGTTCAACCGGGGCCGGCAAAACGACTACACTTGCGAAACTCGCGGCCTCATCAATGCTGACAGAGCATAAAAAAATTGCCTTTATGACGACGGATACTTACCGGATTGCCGCGGTCGAGCAGCTGAAGACATATGCGGAGCTGCTTCAGGCTCCTCTTGAAGTATGCTATTCAAAGGAAGAATGTCTGAAGGCACTGGAAAAATTCGCTGAATATGACCACGTTTTCATTGATACAGCCGGTAGAAACTTTAAAGAAGAGCAGTATATTACGGAATTACAAGAGATGATTCCGTTTGAATCAGGCTTACAATCCTTTCTCGTATTATCGGGATCTGCAAAATATGAAGATATGAAACAGGTGCTGAAACAGTTTTCAGGTGTGCCGGTCAATCAATTCATTTTCACGAAAACGGATGAAACCGCCTCACTCGGCTCCGTGTTTCAAGTGCTGTCGGAATCAAGAATCGGCGCCGCCTATTTGACAAATGGACAGGATGTGCCTGAAGACATCCTATCGGCTTCACCAAAAGAGTTTGTAAGGATGCTTTTGACATGAAACCCGATCAGGCAGAGTCATTAAGAAAGAAAATGAGAGAGCGGCAAATGATCAAGCCGGAGCTTTATGAGAAAAAAGCGAAGACATTAGCCGTCATCAGCGGTAAAGGCGGCGTCGGAAAATCTAATTTAACATTAAACATGGCAGTTGCCCTGCAGGAAAAAGGAAAAAAAGCACTCATCATTGATCTTGACATCGGAATGGGCAACATTGATGTGCTGATCGGCGCTGCTTCTTCCCGCACCATTATTGATGTGATGGAGAATCGGCACGCGTTGGCGCAATCACTTTCCTCCGGTCCGAAAGGCCTTCGCTACATATCCGGCGGAACGGGGCTTGAGGCGATCTATCAAGCAGACGGAGAGAAGTGGACGGCTTTTATGAATGGTCTTTCCGCTGTATTAAGCGATTTTGATTACGTTCTGTTTGATATGGGAGCGGGACTTTCAAAAGAACAGCTGCCGTTTATTTTATCGGCGGAAGACATTCTCGCCGTGACAACGCCTGAGCCGACGGCCATTATGGATGCCTACAGCGCGATCAAACATCTTTTGCTCGCGGATGAACGGCTGACCGTAAACATTGCCGTCAATCGCGCCCGCGCCCAAAAACAGGCGCTGGACACGTACAACCGCCTTTCTCATGCGATTCACACGTTTTTAGGCGCAGGGGTGCGTTTCGCCGGCTCCATACCCGATGACCCGCTAGTAAGTCAAGCTGTCATTGACCAGGTGCCTTTTTTAATAAAAAGTCCTCAAGCAAAAGCCAGCAGGTCCGTCCGTCTTCTGACGGATGTCTTGTTTCAAACGGAAGAAAACAAACCAAGAGAAGAGAAACCGGCATTTATTGAGAGATTATCTTCTTTTTTATTGAGGAGGACTTTACAGTGATTCGTGTGCTTGTCGTTGATGACTCAGCTTTTATGAGAAAAATGATTACCGATTTTCTGGCTGCGGAAGTGCAGATAGAAGTCATCGGGACAGCCAGAAACGGGGAAGAGGCGCTGAAGAAAATAGAGCTTCTTAAACCGGATGTTGTCACGCTTGATATTGAAATGCCGGTCATGAACGGAACGGATACATTGCGGAAGATCATCAGCATATATAAACTTCCCGTAATCATGGTATCGAGCCAGACACAGCAAGGGAAGGACCGAACGATCAACTGTCTGGAAATGGGCGCTTTTGATTTTATCACCAAGCCTTCCGGAGCGATTTCACTTGATCTTTATAAAATTAAAGAGCAGCTGATTGAGAGGGTGATTGCAGCCGGGCTGTCCCGCGCACAAAAACCTGAGGCGGCAGTGAAAGAGTCTTCTATCCCGGAACGTCCGGCTTTGGCGGGATTTGAAAGACCGAAAGCAAAATCCGCCAAGCAGGCCGTATTCATCGCGACCTCTACAGGCGGACCGCGGGCTCTGCAGAAGGTGATTCCGAAACTGCCGAAGGATTTAAAGGCGCCTGTATTTGTCGTTCAGCACATGCCTGAAGGCTTCACCGCTTCACTTGCAGACAGACTCAACCATTTGTCAGATATTCAGGTCAAAGAAGCGGAAAACGGTGAAGAAGCGAAAGACGGATGGGTGTACATCGCACCCGGCGGAAAAAATATGACGGTTGCAGAGGAAGGCGGAAGGCTCCGCATCATTCTTGACGTTCATGATACGGAAAGCCGGCATAAACCGTCAGCCGATTATTTGTTTCGGTCGGCAAGCCGCTTATCCGATTACGAAAAGGTAGCCGTCATTATGACAGGCATGGGCAGCGACGGAACCGAGGGCGTAAAAGAAATGCTCAGAACAGGCGGCGTTAAAACGATTGCGGAATCGGACGAATCCTGTGTTGTGTTCGGAATGCCGAAGTCAGCGATAAAGGCGGGCCTCATTCATGAGATTAAACATGTGGAAGATATCGCTGCATCCATCACCGGATGTGTGAAAAAAGAGAGGGTGTGAATCAATTGGATATGAATCAATATTTAGATGTCTTTATTGATGAAAGTAAAGAGCACTTACAGACATGTAACGAAAAGCTGCTGCTGTTGGAAAAAGATCCGGCAGACCTTCAGCTTGTGCATGACATCTTCAGAGCTGCCCATACGCTGAAAGGCATGAGCGCAACGATGGGATATACAGATCTGGCGCATTTAACCCACCTGATGGAAAATGTGCTGGACGCTATCCGCAATGGAGAAATGCCCGTTACATCGGATTGGCTGGACGTGCTGTTTGAAGCGCTTGATCATCTTGAAGAGATGGTGCAGTCCATTATTGACGGTGGAGACGGCAAACGTGATATTTCTGAAGTGAGTGCGAAGCTCGACGTAAATGCGGTGCATGAGACTGCGGCTTCAGCCGAAACAGCAGAACCGCCGGCTTCAAAACAACAGGCTTCAACTGAATGGAATTATGATGAGTTCGAACGGACTGTTATTGAAGAGGCGGAAGAGCAAGGATTCAGCCGCTATGAAATAACGGTTTCCCTGAATGAAAGCTGTATGCTCAAAGCCGTGCGCGTGTACATGATATTTGAAAAGCTGAATGAAGCCGGGGAAGTCGCAAAAACGATACCCGCCGCGGAAGTGCTTGAGACGGAAGATTTCGGAACGGATTTTCAGGTGTGTTTCTTGACAAAGCAGCCTGCTGAAGAAATTAAAGAACTCATCAGCGGCATTTCAGAAGTGGAGAATGTCGAAATTTCTGCCGGTGCGCCGTTAAAAACGGCCGAAAAACCGCAAGCGGCTGAACCGGTGAAGGAAACTCCGGTTAAAAAGGCTGAAAAACAGCCTAAGCCGCAAGCGAAAACGGAAGAACAGCCGAAGCATCACAGCGGCTCGAAAACGATTCGCGTCAACATTGAAAGACTGGATTCTTCAATGAACCTTTTTGAAGAACTTGTCATTGACCGCGGACGTCTTGAGCAGATCGCCAAGGAGCTTGACCACAATGAGCTGACTGAAACCGTTGAACGCCTGACCAGAATCTCGGGCGACCTTCAGTCTATTATTCTTAATATGCGGATGGTGCCGGTAGAAACCGTCTTTAACCGTTTTCCGAGAATGATCCGCCAGCTTCAAAAGGAATTAAACAAGAAGATCGAATTGTCCATCATCGGAGCTGAAACGGAGCTGGACCGCACGGTGATTGATGAAATCGGCGATCCGCTTGTCCATTTAATCAGAAACAGCATCGATCACGGCATTGAATCGCCTGAAGTGCGGGTGAATAAAGGAAAACCGGAATCTGGCCATGTCGTGCTTAAGGCATATCACAGCGGCAACCACGTCTTTATTGAGGTTGAAGATGATGGGGCCGGCCTGAACAGAAAGAAAATTCTTGAAAAAGCGCTCGAGCGGAGTGTAATCACCGAACGTGATGCTGAAACGCTTGAAGATAATGAGATTTACGAGCTTATTTTTGCTCCGGGCTTCTCGACTGCCGATCAAATTTCTGACATTTCAGGGCGGGGCGTCGGCCTGGATGTCGTAAAAAATAAACTCGAATCACTCGGCGGCTCTGTCAGTGTCAAATCCGCGGAAGGCCAAGGTTCTCTTTTCAGTATCCAGCTTCCGCTGACACTTTCAATTATATCCGTTCTTCTCATTAAACTGGAAGAAGAGACGTTTGCGATACCGATTTCTTCTATTATAGAGACGGCTGTTATTGATAAGAAAGATATCCTGCAGACGCATGACAGAGAAGTGATTGATTTCAGAGGCCAAATCGTTCCGATCGTCTATCTGAAAAAAGAATTCGGCATTACGGATTCAAAACAGGATGCCGATCAGTTCCATGTAATCGTCGTGAAAAAGGGCGATAAATCCACTGCTTTTGTCGTGGACTCTTTTATCGGACAGCAGGAAGTCGTACTGAAATCACTCGGCGACTATTTAACGAACGTCTTTGCGATTTCCGGCGCTACGATTCTCGGAAACGGAGAAGTGGCGCTGATTATTGATTGCAATGCGCTGATCTACTAAAACGACACGAGGAGGTGCCCGCATGACTGCTGAAATCAAAACAGGTGAAAAAATGATTGTGTTTATGATAAACGGGAAAGAATACGCTATCTCAGTTTCCCAGGTGAAATCAATTGAAAAGTGGCAAAAACCGACGAGGATCCCGGGTGTGGAATCTTATATCCGCGGCGTTATCAATCTGCGCGGAGTGATTACCCCGGTTCTTGATTTAAGAAAACGTCTGAATCAGCCTGAACAGGACATCACAGAAGAGACTCGAATTATCATCATTTCTTACCGTGACGCTGATGTCGGATGGGTCGTGGATGAGGCCAATGACGTCATCACCGTGCATGAAAATGAAATCGAATCCGCGCCTGAAAGCCAGACAAAGGAAACGGATGTGTGGATTAAACAGATCGTTAAGCAAGATAACAGGCTCCTCAATATTATCGATGCGCATGCGGTGCTGGATAAAGGTGCTTCGGCATCTGCGTCCGGAGAGCCTAATGCTTAAAGGGGAAAAGACAACATGAGTAAGTTTGAAGCGATCAAAGAAGAGCAGATGGATATTTTGCGGGAAGTCGGAAATATCGGGGCGGGTCACTCGGCTTCTGCAATGGCTCAGCTGCTGAACAGAAAGATAGACATGGAAGTGCCGTTTGCGACTTTATTGACATTTGATGAGCTCGCTGATTTTTTCGGCGGGGCTGAAACGCCGGTCGCCAGTATCTTTTTAAGAATGGAAGGCGACATGACCGGCTCTATCTTTCTCATCATGCCTTTCCTTCAGGCGGAACAGTTTATCAGAGAGCTGATCGGAAATCCGGATTTTGATATTGACCAGCTAGGCGAAGATCATTTGAGTTCTTCTGCTTTACATGAGTTCGGCAATATTTTAGCAGGTTCCTATTTAACGGCATTGGCTGATTTGACAAAGCTTGAGATTTACCCGAGCGTGCCGGAAATCTCACTTGATATGTTCGGCGCGGTTATCAGTGAAGGGCTGATGGAGCTCAGCCAAGTCGGAGAGCATGCCATTGTCGTGGATACTTCTATTTTTGACCAGGGCAGCCGGCAGGAGCTCAAAGCTCACATGTTTATGCTCCCGGACTATGATTCTTTTGAAAAGCTCTTCGTCTCATTGGGTGCGGCTTTATGAGCCGTGCGGAAGCCGCAGTCGTTAAAGTGGGGATTGCGGATGTCCAAGTCGCGCGTTACCCGGATAAAATCCGAACCTCGGGACTCGGTTCATGCGTGGGGCTGGTTTTATACGATAAAGACAAACAAACGGCAGGACTCGTTCACGTCATGCTGCCGGACTCCGGTTTATCAAAAACAGCGGAGCTCAACCGTGCAAAATACGCGGACACCGCCGTTAAGATGACGATCGATATGCTTTTGAAAGCCGGCTGCCGCAAGTTTGCCCTGAAGGCAAAACTCGCCGGGGGAGCGGAGATGTTTAAGTTTAAAATGACGAACGACCTGATGAAAATCGGTCCGAGGAATGTAGCGGCCATCAAAGAGCAGCTTTCATTGTATAACATTCCGGTCATCAGTGAAGATACGGGCGGCTCAAGCGGCCGGACGATTGAATTTGAGCCAAAGTCCTGCATGCTGCACATTCGAACTGTTAAACAAGGTGAAACAACGATTTAATAAAGGTATGAGGTAGGGGGATAACAATGCAATCCTTGAATTATGAAGATCAGGTGCTTTGGTCGCGCTGGAAAGAGTGGAAAGATCCTAAAGCCGGTGATGATTTAATGCGCCGTTACATGCCGCTTGTCACATATCATGTCGGCAGAATTTCCGTCGGACTGCCGAAATCGGTGCATAAAGACGATCTAATGAGCCTTGGTATGCTTGGTTTATACGATGCCCTAGAAAAATTTGACCCCGGCCGGGATTTAAAATTTGATACCTATGCCTCGTTTAGAATTCGCGGTGCAATTATCGACGGGCTGCGTAAAGAAGATTGGCTGCCCAGAACTTCACGGGAGAAGACAAAAAAAGTCGAAGCGGCAATCGAAAAACTTGAACAGCGCTACCTTCGGAATGTGACGCCTTCAGAGATCGCAGAAGAGCTGGGGATGACGGAGCAGGACGTAGTATCAACGATGAATGAAGGGTTTTTTGCCAATCTCTTATCCATTGATGAAAAGCTTCACGACCAGGATGACGGTGAGAATATTCAAGTGATGATCAGAGATGACAAAAATGTGCCGCCGGAAGAAAAAATCATGAAGGACGAGCTGATCGCTCAGCTTGCGGGCAAAATTCACGAGCTCTCTGAAAAAGAGCAGCTTGTCGTCAGTTTATTCTATAAAGAAGAACTGACTTTGACCGAAATCGGACAAGTCCTGAACCTTTCGACGTCGCGGATTTCACAGATTCATTCAAAGGCGCTGTTTAAATTAAAGCACCTGCTTGAAAAAGTAATTCAATAATGAACTCATGGTTAGCGAGTGAAAAACATGTCAACACTATTATGGCTTTTAAGCTTTGTGCTTCACGGCGTACTGCTTTATGCCGTCATTATTCTGTACACGAGGTTTTCAGCCCTCAAGGAGACGGAGCGCCAGCAGAAGAAGATTCTTGAAGAGACGGAAAACACCCTTGCAGCGTTTCTGCTTGAGCTGAAAGAAGAAAATGAAAGACTCGAAGACGCAAAAAGCCGTCAAGCGCCGGCCGCAGAAGACGCCGCCCCCCGGCCGGAACCGAAAGAAGAGCCTGATATTCCGGACCACATGGAAAAGCTCATCAGTGCAACGGAACGGGCTGAAAGTGACGAAAACAGCGGCGCGCATTCGTTTGAAGAACGTGTTTCAGAATTATATGAACAAGGGCTCACCCCCGCGGAAATCGCCAAACGGATGCAGAGCGGAAAGACAGAAATCGAGCTGTTTTTAAAATTTCGCGGCAAAGCTGTAAAGGATTCTTGATTGTCGCATAAAGCTGTGTTATATTATGTCTTGGTGTTAAATACACACGCTTAACGATTTATGCAGAGGGTGCTGCAAACGGCAGTTCTGCACAAAAATGACCTAAGCGGAGGAAAAAAACCATTTTATTAGGAGGAAATCACATGTCAGTTATTTCTATGAAACAATTGCTTGAAGCTGGTGTTCACTTCGGCCACCAAACACGCCGCTGGAACCCAAAAATGAAGCGTTACATTTTCACGGAGCGTAACGGAATCTACATCATTGACCTTCAAAAAACAGTGAAAAAAGTAGAGGAAGCTTACAACTTCACGAAAAACCTTGCTGCTGAAGGCGGAAAAATCCTTTTCGTCGGCACAAAAAAACAAGCTCAGGATTCTGTTAAAGAAGAAGCTGTACGCTCTGGCATGTACTATGTCAACCAACGCTGGTTGGGCGGTACACTGACAAACTTCGAAACAATCCAAAAACGCATTAAGCGTCTGAAAGACATCGAGAAAATGCAAGAAAACGGTACATTTGAAGTACTTCCGAAAAAAGAAGTTGTTCAATTGAAAAAAGAATTAGAGCGTCTTGAAAAATTCCTCGGCGGAATTAAAGACATGAAGGATCTTCCTGATGCATTATTCATCATCGATCCTCGCAAAGAGCGCATCGCTGTTGCGGAAGCTCACAAATTGAACATTCCTATCATCGGAATCGTAGATACAAACTGTGATCCTGATGAAATTGATGTCGTAATCCCTGCAAACGATGACGCAATCCGCGCTGTTAAACTTCTTACTTCTAAAATGGCAGATGCTATTCTTGAAGCGAAGCAAGGCGAAGAAGAAGCGGAAGCTGCTGAAGAGACTGCACCTGAAACAGAAACGACAACTGCGTAACCTAATCAAAAGGTGATAAGAGGGACTGCCTTTTATCACCTTTTTTCAAGAAAAATGTATCTATACATATCTTGTTTACACATATAAGGAGGAATTCAAATGGCTATTACTGCACAGCAGGTAAAAGAACTGCGTCAAAAAACAGGCGCTGGTATGATGGACTGTAAAAAAGCATTGACTGAAACTGACGGAGATATGGACAAAGCAATCGACCTTCTGAGAGAAAAAGGAATTGCGAAAGCGGCTAAAAAAGCTGACCGTATCGCTGCTGAAGGTTCTACTCTTATTAAAACTGACGGCAACAAAGGCGTTATCTTAGAAGTAAACTCTGAAACTGATTTCGTTGCGAAAAACGAAGGCTTCAAAGAGCTTCTGAACACGCTTGCTGACCACCTTCTTGCAAACGCTCCTGCTGATCTTGAAGAAGCAATGGGTCAAAAGATGGAAAACGGTTCTACTGTTGAAGAATACATCACAAGCAACGTTGCTAAAATCGGAGAGAAAATCACTCTTCGCCGTTTTGCTGTTATTTCAAAAGAAGACAGCGAAGCGTTCGGTGCTTACCTTCACATGGGAGGCCGCATCGGCGTATTATCCGTTCTTAGCGGAACAACTGACGAAGATCTTGCAAAAGACATCGCGATGCATGTTGCAGCGGTAAATCCTCGTTACATTTCCCGCGACCAAGTGTCTGAAGAAGAAGCAAACCATGAGCGTCAGATTCTGACTCAGCAAGCTCTTCAAGAAGGCAAACCGGAAAACATCGTAGCTAAAATGGTTGAAGGCCGTCTGAACAAATTCTTCGAAGAAATTTGCTTATTAGACCAAGCTTTCGTTAAAAACCCAGACGAAAAAGTGAAACAAGTTGTGGCTGCGAAAAACGCATCTGTTAAAACTTACGTCCGCTACGAAGTTGGAGAAGGTATTGAAAAACGCCAAGAAAACTTTGCTGAAGAAGTTATGAACCAAGTGAAAAAATAATGGCGGAAAGCCTTGGCGAATCTTTCGCGGCTTTTCAGGCAGTATAGGGGACACTACTTGTGTTCCCTATTTTTAAAACTATATTTACAAACCTTTTTTTCTCTTGCATAATAGGAAACGGCAATGTTTACACTTGGAGGTTATTATGGAAAAACCAAAATACAATCGTATCGTTTTAAAGCTTAGCGGAGAAGCATTGGCAGGAGAGCAGGGAAACGGCATTAATCCGACTGTCATCCAATCCATCGCTAAACAGGTAAAAGAAATCGCTGAGCTTGACGTCGAAGTGGCCGTAGTCGTAGGCGGCGGCAACTTATGGCGCGGAAAAACGGGCAGTGACTTAGGAATGGACCGTGCGACGGCCGATTATATGGGCATGCTTGCTACTGTCATGAACTCACTTGCCCTGCAGGACAGCCTGGAAACGCTCGGAATTCAGTCCAGAGTGCAGACATCAATTGAAATGCGTCAGGTCGCTGAGCCTTACATCAGAAGAAAAGCCATCCGCCACCTGGAGAAAAAACGCGTTGTTATTTTTGCCGCGGGAACAGGAAACCCTTATTTCTCTACGGACACAACCGCAGCGCTGCGTGCCGCTGAAATCGAAGCGGACGTGATCTTAATGGCGAAAAATAATGTCGATGGTGTGTATAATGCTGATCCGAGAAAAGATGAGTCAGCCGTTAAATACGAAAAATTATCTTATCTCGATGTGTTAAAAGACGGGCTGGAAGTCATGGATTCTACGGCTTCTTCACTATGTATGGATAATGATATTCCGCTGATCGTCTTTTCTATTATGGAAGAAGGAAATATTAAGCGTGCCGTAATCGGCGAATCAATCGGAACGATCGTAAGGGGGAAATAACGTTGTCAAACGAAGTATTAACACAAACAAAAGAACGCATGGAAAAAGCGGTTGCCGCTTATTCACGTGAATTGGCGTCAGTCCGCGCAGGACGTGCCAACCCATCTCTATTGGATAAAGTGACAGTAGAATACTACGGTGCCCAAACACCTTTAAACCAGCTGTCTTCCATCAATGTGCCTGAAGCGCGTATGCTTGTTGTCACACCGTATGACAAAACGGCAATCGGCGATATTGAAAAAGCAATCCTGAAAGCTGATCTTGGCGTAACGCCGACAAGTGACGGCACAATTATCCGCATCGCGATCCCGGCTCTGACGGAAGAAAGACGTAAAGAACTTGTCAAAGTCGTGAAAAAATACGCGGAAGAAGCGAAAGTAGCAGTCCGTAATGTCCGCCGTGACAGCAACGACGACCTCAAAAAACTTGAGAAAAACGGGGACATTACAGAAGACGAGCTTCGTGCTTCCAGTGAAGACGTTCAAAAGCTGACAGATGAATATGTGTCAAAAATTGACAGCGTCACGAAAGACAAAGAAAAAGAAATCATGGAAGTTTAATGAAAAACTATGTACAATAGATAATGTGAAAAGACCCTCTCATGTTTACAGGGGGTTTTTTTGTTAATACTGTTGATTACATTGATCATCAGCAACGCAACCTTTTTGGGTGACGGAGGAATCTCATGCTCAACATACTCAAAAATTGGAAGAATCAGCAGAATGCGGCTTCCAACTTAGAACGGTATACAAAAGAAGACATACTGAAGGGTGAAATTCCCGCACACATTGCCATTATTATGGACGGAAACGGACGCTGGGCGAAGAAGCGCTCACTCCCGCGGATTGCCGGACATCATGAAGGAATGAAAGTGGTAAAAAGGGTGACAAAGCTCGCAAATCAGCTCGGCGTTAAAGTTCTGACTCTTTATGCGTTTTCAACGGAGAATTGGAAGCGACCGAAGATGGAAGTCGACTTTTTGATGAAGCTTCCGGAAGAGTTCCTGAATACGTATCTTCCTGAATTGATAGAGGAAAATGTACAGGTGAAAATTATCGGAGATGAATCCGCGCTCCCTTCTCATACGTACAGGGCGATTGAGAAGGCCGTAAAAGATACAGAACAAAATGACGGGCTGATTCTCAATTTCGCTTTGAACTACGGCGGACGCACGGAAATCGTCAATGCGGCAAAAGCATTGGCCGAACAGGTGAAAAGCGGCACGCTGAATATCGAAGACATTGATGAAGCGCTCTTTTCCGGGCATTTAATGACAGAATCAATCCAGGACCCGGAGCTGCTCATCAGAACGAGCGGAGAAATCAGACTGAGCAACTTTATGCTTTGGCAGGTGGCTTACAGTGAATTTGTTTTTACAGATGTCCTGTGGCCCGATTTTAAAGAAGATCACTTTCTGCAGGCAGTGGGAGAATTTCAGCAGCGGGGCCGGAGGTTTGGCGGAATTTAGAGGATGGTGGAAATGAAACAAAGATTGTTAACAGGTGTTCTGGCAGCGGCACTATTTTTATTTTTGGTTATTTTCGGAGGATTGCCGTTCACCGTATTTGTTTACGTGATGGGAAGTATAGCGCTTTTTGAGCTTTTGCGGATGAAAAAGCTCAGATTTTTTTCTTTTCCGGGTCTGATCAGCCTCTTGTTGTTATGGCTGTATATGATGCCGGACAAATATCATTTTTTCGATGCGAAAATGGAAGTAACGATTTTCGCCGTATTGATTCTGCTCAGCTATACGGTGCTTGTGAAAAACACCTTTACGTTTGACGAAGTCGGGTTTATCGTTCTCGCGACGGTATATATCGGACTGTGTTTTCATTATTTTATTGAAATCAGAAACATTGAAACAAACGGGCTTTTGTATATCTTTTATGCCTGCGTTGTCATATGGTCAACGGACTCAGGCGCATATTTCGTCGGAAAGTCGCTCGGGAAGCGGAAGCTGTGGCCCGAAATCAGTCCCAACAAAACAGTGGAAGGGTTTCTCGGCGGTATTGTCATCGCCCTTATTTTTACGGCTGTTTTTCAGCTGTTTGCTCACCTTCCGATTTCATATCCGGTTCTTTTGGTCATCACGCTTGTTCTGTCTGTGTTCGGACAGATCGGGGATTTGGTTGAATCAGCGCTTAAGCGGCACTATGATGTGAAGGATTCGGGGAAAATCCTTCCCGGGCACGGCGGCATTTTAGACCGATTTGACAGCTTTTTGTTTGTCATGCCGTTCTTATACTTTCTGCTTGCGCTTTTTTCATGAGAAAGGCTAATATGAAAATAAGACCGATCTGGACGCATAGAATGGGAGTGGCATTTTGAAGAATATTTGTCTTTTAGGAGCAACAGGATCAATCGGGGAGCAGACGTTAGACGTATTGCGCATGCATCAAGATCAGTTCCGTCTCGTCTCGATGACTTTCGGTAAAAACGCCGAGAAAGCGATCCCGTTGATCAGAACGTTTCAGCCGAAATATGTAGCAGTCGGCGACATGGATACATATCAAAAAGTGAAAGAAGCGTCTTTTTCGCATGAATGTCAAATCGGCATCGGAGAAGAAGGCCTGATTGAAGCGGCAGTCATGGACGAAGTGGATATCGTGGTCAATGCGCTGCTTGGAAGCGTCGGTTTAATCCCGACTTTGAAAGCGATTGAACAGAAAAAAACAATTGCGCTTGCAAATAAGGAAACTCTCGTCACTGCCGGGCATATAGTGAAAGGACACGCAAAACGATACGGTGTTCCTCTTCTTCCGGTTGACAGCGAACATTCCGCTATTTTTCAGGCGCTGCAAGGCGAACAGAGCAAAAATATCGAGCGCCTGATCATTACGGCATCCGGCGGCAGTTTCAGAGATAAAACGCGGCAGGAGCTTGAGTCTGTAACGATTGCCGACGCCCTTAATCACCCGAACTGGTCGATGGGTGCAAAGATTACGATTGACTCGGCTACAATGATGAATAAAGGGCTTGAAGTCATTGAAGCGCATTGGCTTTTTGACATTCCGTATGAACAGATTGACGTTGTATTACATAAAGAGAGCATCATTCATTCGATGGTTGAATTTCACGACAGAAGCGTCATCGCCCAGCTCGGAAATCCGGACATGAGGGTGCCGATTCAATACGCGCTGACATATCCGGACCGGCTGCCTCTGCCTGAAACAAAAAGGCTTGAATTATGGGAGATCGGAAGCCTTCATTTTGCTAAAGCTGACTTTGAAAGGTTCCGCTGCTTACAATTTGCCTTTGAATCAGGTAAAATAGGGGGAACGATGCCGACGGTTTTAAATGCGGCCAACGAAGAAGCCGTTGCCGCTTTTCTTGCCGGACGGATTTCATTCTTATCGATTGAGGACCTGATTGAAAAAGCATTGGACCGCCACAGCGTAATTCAGGATCCGAGTCTTGCGGATATCCAAGAAGTGGACAAAGACACCCGGGGATACGTTAATTCAATACTCACATAAGGTGGTATGTTCGTGAATACAGTTATCGCGTTTATTATTATTTTCGGAACGCTCGTTTTTTTCCATGAGCTCGGGCATTTATTGCTCGCCCAAAGAGCGGGAATCCTTTGCCGTGAATTTGCGATCGGCTTCGGCCCTAAAATCTTTTCATTTAAAAAGAATGAAACCGTGTATACGATCAGACTCCTTCCGGTCGGAGGGTTCGTCCGCATGGCCGGTGAAGACCCGGAGATGATCGAAGTCAAACCCGGTTATACCGTCGGGCTTCTTTTTAATAAAGATGACGAAGTGGAAAAAGTCATCATTAATCAAAAGGAAAAATATCCCGACGCTTTAATTATCGAGGTGGAGACGGCTGATCTTGAGCACGAAATGAAGATTACCGGGTACGAGCAGGGGAAAGAAGATGAACTGGCGGGCTTTACTGTCAGTCAGACCTCTTTTTTTATCGTAGACGGAGAAGAAGTGCAGATTGCGCCTTACAATCGACAATTCGGGTCTAAACCCGTATGGAAGCGGATTAAGGCGATTGCTGCCGGTCCGATTATGAACTTCATCTTAGCGTATGTCATTCTCGTCATGCTCGGATTCATTCAAGGCGTGCCTTCAAATCAGCCTGAGCTCGGGAAGCTGACAGACAATGGACGCGCAGCTGCTGCCGGTTTAAAAGAAGGCGACTATATCCAGAGCATTAACGGTGAAAAAATGAGGTCATGGACCGACATCGTGACAGCGGTAAAAGAAAATCCCGGGAAAAAAATCGATGTCGCCGTCAAACGGGATGGCAAATCGTTTCATATCTCGGTTACACCTGAAGCTGTAAAAGATGAAAATAAAAAAACAATCGGCCGCTTCGGCTCTTATGCGCCGACTGAAAAAGGCGCGCTTGCAGCGATTGCTTACGGCGCGACATCTACCGTTGATGTCACAAAAGCGATCCTGACCAATCTGAGCAAACTTGTGACAGGCCAGTTTAAGCTTGATATGCTTTCGGGTCCTGTCGGCATTTATGATATGACGGATCAAGTTGCAAAAACCGGTATTATCAACCTATTCCAGTTTGCGGCGTTTTTAAGCATCAACCTGGGAATCGTCAACCTGCTGCCGATACCGGCGCTTGACGGCGGACGGCTGCTGTTTTTATTCATAGAAGCAATCCGCGGCAAGCCGATTAACCGTGACAAGGAAGCATTTGTCGTATTTATCGGCGTAGCTTTCTTAATGCTTCTTATGCTGGTTGTCACATGGAACGATATCCAGCGTTTATTCTTATAATTGACTAGTAAAAAATCAGAGGTGCGAAGACATGAGACAAAGTTTGACGCTTATTCCGACCCTGAGAGAAGTGCCGGCTGATGCTGAAGCAAAAAGCCATAAGCTTCTGCTGAGAGCGGGATTTATCAGACAAAATACGAGCGGGGTTTACAGCTACATGCCCCTGGCTTACAGGGTCATTCAAAACATTCAGAAGATCGTGCGTGAAGAAATGGAAAAAATCAACGCGGTGGAAATGCTGATGCCGGCCCTTCAACAGGCTGAAACATGGCAGGAATCAGGCAGATGGTATACGTACGGGCCTGAATTAATGCGTCTGAAAGACCGCCACGGCCGTGAATTTGCTTTAGGCGCGACACATGAAGAAGTCATTACTTCTCTCGTGCGTGATGAGGTGAAATCTTATAAGCGTCTGCCGCTCACTCTTTACCAGATCCAGTCTAAATTCAGAGATGAAAAACGCCCGCGTTTCGGGTTATTGCGCGGACGCGAATTCATCATGAAAGATGCGTATTCTTTCCATGCTTCTGAAGAAAGTCTGGAGGAAACGTACCAAAACATGTACGGCGCATACAGCAGCATTTTCGCACGCTGTGAATTAAACGTCCGTCCCGTTATTGCCGACTCGGGCGCGATGGGCGGAAAAGACACGCATGAATTTATGGCTCTTTCTGAAATAGGGGAAGATACCATCGCTTATTCCGATGGATCCTCTTACGCAGCCAATACGGAAATGGCGGAAGTTGTCATGAACAGCGAGCCGTCAGATGAAACACCCGAGGCATTGGAGAAAATTGATACGCCGAATGTCAAAAGCATTGAAGAGCTCGCTTCGTTCTTGCAGATCGAGCCGAGCGCCTGCATCAAATCAATGCTGTTTAAAGCGGATGACCGATTTGTTCTCGTGTTAGTAAGAGGCGATCATGAGGTCAACGACGTGAAAGTGAAAAACCTTCTGAACGCGGAAGTGGTTGAGCTTGCGTCTCATGAAGAAGTAGCAGAGAAACTTGGCACAGAGCCGGGATTTGCGGGGCCGATCGGCGCTACCGGGGACATTGAGATTTATGCCGACCAAGCCGTAAAAGTAATGGTAAACGCCGTTAGCGGTGCGAATGAAAAAGACCGTCATTACCGAAACGTAAACATCGAACGTGACGCGTCAGTAAAAGCATATGCCGATCTTCGAATCATTCAGGAAGGCGATCCGTCACCTGACGGAAAAGGCACGATCCGTTTCGCTGAAGGGATTGAGGTCGGACAAGTCTTTAAACTCGGCACGCGTTACTCTGAAGCGATGAATGCGACATACCTTGATGAAAACGGGCGTGCGCAGCCGATGCTGATGGGATGTTACGGAATCGGCGTGTCCAGAACGCTTTCAGCCATCGCTGAACAGCATCACGACGAAAAAGGCTTGATCTGGCCGAAAAGCGTTGCCCCGTATGATCTTCATATTTTGGCGCTGAATATGAAAAACGAAGCGCAAAAAGAGCTTGCTGAACAGCTTTACGGCAAATTCCAGGCGGAAGGTTATGAGGTATTATACGATGACCGCGCTGAACGCGCAGGCGTGAAGTTTGCTGATTCTGATCTGATCGGCCTTCCGATCCGTATCACTGTCGGAAAACGTGCCGATGAAGGCATCGTAGAAGTGAAAATCCGCAAAACCGGTGAATCTGCCGAAGTTTCAGTGGATGAGCTTTCTGAATTTATTAAGACGAAGTAATCACCATAACGAATCATACAAAATCATGTTAAAATAGAGAAAAAAGAAGGTACCTCATCACCTGCGGAGGTACCTTCACTTATGATGTTTTAAGGGAGGGATACTGTCTGAATGGAACAGTTATCAGTAAACAGAAGACAGTTTCAGATTCTTCTGCAGCAGCTTAATATGACAGATGATACCTTCATGACATACTTTGAAGACGGAGAGATTGATAAACTGACAATCCATAAAGCAGAAAAGGCCTGGCATTTCCAATTTCGCTTTAAGGCTCTTCTGCCGTATCAAATATATGACTCATTCATGATGAGGTTAACACAATCGTTTGCACACATCGCCCGTGTCACAGCGTCTGTTCAGGTCATCGACTCTACAGTGACAGAGGAGCTTGTACAGGATTATTGGACACGCTGTATTGAAGAGCTTGAAGGAACCTCGCCGCCGATGGTGGCTCTTTTGAATCAGCAGAAGCCGAAGCTCAAGGGAAACAAACTGATCGTGAAAACAAAAACAGATACAGAAGCATCTGCGCTCAAAAATAAATACAGCGCGCTGATTCAGCACAGCTACCGCCAATTCGGCTTTCCGGAACTGCAGCTGGATACCGAAATTTTCGTATCTGACCAAGAAGTCCAGAAATTCCGCGAGCAAAAGCTTGCTGAAGATCAGGAGCGGGCGATGCAGGCGCTTATCGAGATGGAGAAGAAGGAAAAAGAGGGCGATGAGGATCAGGCACCGTCCGGACCGCTTGTCATCGGCTATCAAATTAAAGAGAACGAAGAAATCCGGACGCTTGACAGCATCATGGATGAAGAAAGAAGAATTACGGTGCAGGGGTTTGTGTTTGATGCTGAAACACGCGAGCTGAAAAGCGGACGCACGCTCTGCATTTTCAAAATCACGGACTACACAAACAGCATTTTAGTAAAAATGTTCGCCAGAGAAAAAGAAGACGCCGCTTTGATGAAAACGCTGAAAAAAGGCATGTGGGTGAAGGCGCGGGGAAGCATTCAAAACGATACATTCGTCAGAGACCTCGTCATGATTGCAAATGACGTGAATGAAATAAAAGCCAAAACCCGTGAAGACACCGCTCCTGAAGGCGAAAAACGGGTTGAGCTTCATCTGCATTCTCCGATGAGCCAAATGGATGCTGTAACGGGCGTCGGAAAGCTTGTCGAACAGGCGAAAAAATGGGGACATGAAGCGATTGCGTTAACTGATCATGCCGTTGTGCAGTCTTTCCCGGATGCCTATTCCGCCGCGAAAAAACACGGCATTAAAATGATTTACGGAATGGAAGCCAATATCGTAGATGACGGCGTTCCGATCGCATACAATCCAGCTCACCGTCTCCTCGAAGAAGACACATACGTCGTCTTTGACGTTGAAACGACAGGTCTGTCCGCAGTGTATGACACCATCATTGAGCTTGCCGCAGTCAAAATAAGAGGCGGAGAAATCATCGATAAATTCGAAGCGTTCGCCAATCCGCACCATCCGCTGTCAGCAACGACGATCGAGCTTACCGGTATTACGGATGACATGGTCCGCGACGCTCCCGATGTCGTTGACGTCGTCCGGGATTTTAAAGAATGGATCGGCGATGACGTGCTTGTGGCTCATAACGCCAGCTTTGATATGGGATTTTTAAATGTGGCGTACAAGCGTCTTTTGAAAACGGAAAAAGCGAAAAATCCGGTCATTGATACGCTGGAACTCGCGCGTTTCCTGTATCCTGAGTTTAAAAATCACCGCTTAAATACGTTATGTAAGAAGTTTGATATCGAATTAACCCAGCATCACCGAGCGGTCTTTGACGCTGAAGCAACGGGCTACCTGCTGTTGAAAATGCTCAAAGATGCCGCTGAAAAAGACATTTTTTATCATGATCAGCTGAATGAGAATATGGGACAATCCAATGCTTATCAGAGATCAAGGCCTTATCACGCTACATTGCTTGCCGTGAATGAGACCGGCCTTAAAAATCTGTTTAAGCTCGTGTCCATTTCTCATATTCAATATTTCTACCGAGTGCCGCGTATTCCGAGGTCGCAGCTTAATAAATACAGAGAAGGTCTGTTAATCGGCTCTGCCTGTGACAGGGGTGAGGTCTTTGAAGGCATGATGCAAAAATCTCCTGAAGAGGTTGAAGATATCGCATCCTTCTATGATTATCTTGAAGTGCAGCCGCCGGAAGTATACAGACACCTTCTGCAGCTTGAGCTCGTTCGGGATGAAAAAGCGCTGAAAGAAATCATCGCCAACATTACGAAGCTCGGAGAAAAATTGAATAAGCCGGTCGTGGCTACGGGAAATGTCCACTATTTAAACGATGAGGATAAAATTTACCGGAAGATCTTAATATCTTCCCAAGGCGGCGCCAACCCGTTAAACAGACACGAACTGCCTAAAGTGCACTTCAGAACGACAGATGAAATGCTGGAGGCTTTCTCCTTCCTCGGTGCGGAAAAAGCGAAAGAAATCGTGGTTGACAATACGCAGAAAGTCGCTTCGATGATCGATGAGATCAAACCGATCAAAGACGATCTGTACACGCCGAAAATTGACGGGGCCGATGAAGAGATCCGTGAAATGAGCTATCAGCGCGCCAGAAGCATTTACGGTGAAGAGCTTCCCGAAATTGTGGAAGCGAGAATAGAAAAAGAATTAAAAAGTATCATCGGTCATGGATTCGCCGTTATTTATCTCATCTCTCATAAGCTTGTAAAACGGTCTCTGGATGACGGTTATCTCGTCGGCTCCCGGGGGTCCGTCGGTTCATCGCTTGTGGCGACCTTAACGGAAATCACTGAAGTGAACCCGCTCGCTCCGCACTACGTGTGCCCGAGCTGCCGATATTCCGAATTCTTTAATGATGGATCAGTCGGTTCCGGTTTTGACCTTCCGGATAAAAGCTGCCCGTCTTGCGGCACCCCTTTGAAAAAGGACGGACATGATATCCCGTTTGAAACGTTCTTGGGCTTTAAAGGTGACAAAGTACCCGATATCGACTTGAACTTCTCAGGTGAGTATCAGCCGCATGCCCATAACTACACGAAAGTATTGTTCGGTGAAGATAACGTGTATCGCGCGGGAACGATCGGCACCGTCGCGGAAAAGACGGCTTACGGATATGTGAAAGGCTATGCGGGTGATCACAACCTACACATGCGCGGCGCGGAGATCGACCGTCTGGTTCAAGGCTGCACCGGCGTTAAGAGAACGACCGGCCAGCACCCGGGGGGGATTATCGTTGTCCCGGATTACATGGATATTTACGATTTTTCACCGATACAATTCCCGGCAGATGCGACGGGGTCTGAATGGAAAACGACTCATTTTGACTTCCACTCCATTCATGACAACCTGCTGAAGCTTGATATATTAGGGCACGATGATCCGACCGTCATTCGGATGCTCCAGGATTTAAGCGGAATTGATCCGAAGACGATTCCGACAGATGATCCGGAAGTTATGAAGATTTTCCAAGGCACAGAATCGCTCGGCGTCACTGAAGAGCAGATTGGCTGTAAAACGGGGACGCTCGGCATTCCTGAATTCGGGACGCGATTTGTGCGGCAGATGCTTGAGGATACGAAGCCGACGACGTTCTCCGAGCTTGTCCAGATTTCCGGGCTTTCTCACGGAACGGACGTATGGCTCGGCAATGCGCAGGAACTGATACACAACAATACGTGTGAACTGAGCGAAGTGATCGGCTGCCGTGATGACATTATGGTTTACTTGATCTATCAGGGCCTTGAGCCTTCACTGGCCTTTAAAATCATGGAATTCGTCCGTAAAGGCAAAGGCCTGACGCCGGAATGGGAAGAAGAAATGAAAAAGAACAATGTGCCGAACTGGTATATTGATTCATGCAAAAAAATCAAATACATGTTCCCGAAAGCCCACGCCGCCGCATACGTGCTGATGGCGGTGCGGATTGCATACTTTAAAGTGCATCACGCGCTTTTATATTATGCTGCGTATTTTACCGTCCGCGCAGATGACTTTGACATTGATACAATGATTAAAGGCTCGACCGCCATCAGAGCAGTGATGGATGATATCAGCTCTAAAGGGCTTGATGCTTCGCCGAAGGAGAAAAACCTCCTTACCGTGTTAGAACTTGCGCTTGAAATGTGTGAGCGCGGCTATTCCTTCCAGAAGGTCGATCTATACCGTTCGAGCGCTTCGGAATTTATCATTGACGGCAACAGTCTCATCCCGCCGTTCAACTCAATACCGGGACTCGGAACCAACGCCGCTCTCAATATTGTGAAAGCGCGGAAAGAAGGGGAATTCCTTTCAAAAGAGGATCTTCAAAAACGCGGAAAAGTGTCAAAAACCATTTTAGAGTATTTAGACCGTCACGGCTGTCTTGAGTCGCTTCCGGACCAAAATCAGCTGTCTCTGTTTTAAGCTTTGTGCACAGCCTCCGAGCGGAGTTTGATTTGCATTAAATATATGGTTATGGTATAGTTTTATTGGAAATGCTAACGATTACCGAGGCAAAGAGTGGGGAAACCCGCTCTTTTGTATTGAACAGGCAATTTTGCCTCGACATGTCCATCGTTTTCTCAATGCCCCTGCTCTTTTGAAGCAGGGTTTTTATGCAGAGGAACGGCTGATATGATATCGACAGCACAAGGAGGAAAAACATGAGCAAAAAAGTGACTGATACCGTTCAAGAAATGGCTCAGCCCATACTGGATGACCTTCAGCTTGAACTCGTAGACATTGAATTTGTCAAAGAGGGTCAAAACTGGTTCCTTCGCGTGTTTATTGATTCCGAGAACGGTGTTGATATTGAGGAGTGCGCCAAAGTCAGCGAAGCGTTAAGCGAAAAGCTGGATGAGGCCGATCCGATCACCCAGAACTACTTTCTTGAAGTATCTTCTCCTGGAGCCGAGCGTCCATTAAAGAAAAAAGCCGACTTCGAAAAATCACTGGGCAAAAATGTGTACATGAAAACGTACGAACCGATTGACGGTTTAAAAGTGTTTGAAGGCAAATTGGCTGAATTCGATGGACAAACTGTTACAATAGAGATGACGGTCAAAACAAGAAAGAAACGGGTCAATATTCCGTATGAAAAAATAGCTAACGCAAGATTAGCTGTAACATTTTAATGAATGAAGTATTAGTGTTTAAGGGGGGAGACCGCTAACATGAGCAGTGAACTATTAGATGCTCTCACTATTCTTGAAAAAGAAAAAGGCATCAGTAAAGACATTATCATCGAAGCAATTGAAGCTGCCTTAATTTCTGCGTACAAGCGAAATTTTAACCAGGCGCAAAACGTACGGGTCGATCTGAACCGTGAGACGGGCACGATCCGCGTGTTCGCAAGAAAGGATGTCGTAGACGAGGTATACGATTCAAGACTTGAAATCTCGCTTGACGACGCCCAGCACATCCATCCGAACTACCTTGTCGGAGATGTCGTTGAAATAGAAGTAACGCCGAAAGACTTCGGCCGCATTGCTGCGCAGACGGCGAAACAAGTGGTGACGCAGCGTGTCCGTGAAGCTGAGCGCGGCGTGATTTACTCGGAATTTATCGATCGTGAAGAAGACATCATGACGGGAATTGTACAGCGCTTAGACAGCAAGTTTATTTACGTGTCTCTCGGCAAGATTGAAGCGCTGCTGCCCGTCAATGAACAAATGCCGAATGAGAGCTATAAACCGCACGATCGGATTAAAGTATTTATCACAAAAGTCGAAAAAACGACAAAAGGGCCGCAGATCTATGTATCAAGAACGCATCCTGGTCTGTTGAAGCGTCTTTTTGAAATCGAAGTGCCGGAAATTTATGACGGAACGGTCGAACTGAAATCCGTTGCCAGAGAAGCGGGCGACCGCTCTAAAATCTCCGTCCGCACTGATGACCCTGACGTTGATCCGGTCGGTTCATGCGTCGGTCCTAAAGGCCAGCGCGTGCAGGCGATCGTCAATGAACTGAAGGGCGAAAAAATTGATATCGTTAACTGGTCTGATGATCCGGTTGAATTTGTTGCCAATGCGCTCAGCCCGTCTAAAGTGCTGGATGTCATCGTCAGCGAAGAAGAAAAAGCCACGACTGTCATCGTTCCTGATTACCAGCTTTCTCTGGCAATCGGAAAAAGAGGGCAAAACGCCCGCTTAGCCGCGAAACTGACAGGCTGGAAAATCGATATCAAAAGTGAAACGGATGCAAGAGACCTTGGCATCTATCCGAGAGAGCATGAAGAAGATGACGATTTAGAGCCGCTCTTTATGGAGCCTGAAACAGCCGAATCGGATGAATAAGAGGTGACTTTAGGTGAATAAGCGAAAAAAAATTCCTCTGCGCAAATGCGTGGTAACGGGGGAAATGAAGCCTAAAAAGGAACTGATCCGAATTGTCCGTTCTAAAGAAGGAGAGATTTCAGTCGATCCGACCGGAAAGAAGAACGGGCGGGGTGCCTATATCACCCTTGAGAAAGAATGCATCTTAGCTGCGAAAAAGAAAAACACATTGCAAAATCAATTTCAATCACAAATCGATGACCAGATTTTCGAAGAATTGCTGGAACTGGCGGAAAAGGTGAAAAAATAACATGTCTGGAATGGAATGGTTTCCCTTGCTGGGTCTGGCCAATCGAGCTCGTAAGGTCGTGTCGGGCGAGGACTTGGTTATAAAAGAAATTAGAAATGCGCGTGCAAAACTTGTTCTGCTGACAGAAGATGCATCTGCGAATACTGCAAAAAAAGTATCCGATAAATGCAATTATTATAAAGTGCCTTATAAAAAAGTCGAAAGCCGCGCGGATCTCGGCCGCTCTATCGGCAAGGAATCACGTGTCGTTGTCGCCGTCACTGACCAAGGTTTTGCGAATAAGCTGATCAGCTTGCTCGATTAATATTTTTGGGGGTGAACGAATGGCTAAAATGAGAGTTTACGAATATGCAAAAGCCATCAATGTTTCAAGCAAGGAAATTTTGACTGCGCTGAAAAACATGGATATAGTAGTAAATAACCATATGGCAATGCTTGAAGAAAAGACCATTAAGCAGCTTGATGCGAAATTTAAAAAAGGCGGCGCCGGCGTTACATCTCAGAAGCCTGCGGAAACGAACAAAAACAAGCCGCAAGGGATTAATCAGCAGCCTGCTGGGAATCAACCAAACAAAATTCGAGACGGAAAGAAGAATGACGTGCAGAATAATCAATTTAACAAAAACAAGAAGAATAACAACAACAACAAAAACAAAAACAAACGCAATCATAACAACAAAAATCAGTATCAGCAAAAACCGCTGAAACCGAAAAAAGAGCTTCCTGAGAAAATTACGTTTTCCGGCTCTTTAACAGTCGGGGCCTTAGCCGAAGAACTTGGCAAAGAACCGTCTGAACTCATTAAAAAACTGATGCTTCTTGGCGTAATGGCTACCATTAACCAGGAGCTTGACAAAGACACAATCGAACTGATCGCATCTGAATACGGTGTGGAAACAGAAGAAGTGATTGTGCTTGAAGAAACTGAGCTTGAAAAATATGAAGAGGCTGACAAAGAAGAAGATCTTCAAATCCGTCCGCCTGTCGTGACGATCATGGGCCACGTTGACCACGGGAAAACGACCCTCCTTGACAGCATCAGAAAAACAAAAGTTGTTGAAGGTGAAGCCGGCGGAATCACCCAGCATATCGGGGCTTACCAGATCGAAGAAAACGGCAAAAAAATCACGTTCTTAGATACTCCGGGACACGCGGCGTTCACAACAATGCGTGCGCGCGGTGCGGAAGTAACTGATATTACCATTTTAGTCGTAGCGGCTGATGACGGCGTTATGCCGCAGACAGTCGAAGCCATCAACCATGCGAAAGCGGCTGAGGTTCCGATTATCGTTGCCGTGAATAAAGTGGATAAAGAAAGCGCGAACCCTGACCGTGTCATGCAGGAGCTGACTGAATACGGACTCGTTCCTGAAGCATGGGGAGGAGAAACGATTTTCGTTCCTCTGTCCGCTCTTACAGGCAAGGGAATTGACGAGCTTGTCGAAATGATTCTGCTTGTCAGTGAAGTGGAAGAGCTGAAAGCCAATCCGAACCGTCAGGCAAAAGGAACGGTTATTGAAGCTGAGCTCGATAAAGGAAGAGGATCTGTCGCGACACTTCTCGTTCAAACGGGAACATTGAATGTCGGAGATCCGATCGTTGTCGGAAATACATTCGGCCGCGTGCGGGCCATGGTCAATGATCTCGGCCGCCGCGTGAAAACAGCCGGACCGTCCACACCTGTAGAAATTACGGGCTTAAACGACGTACCGCAGGCTGGCGATCAATTCCTCGTCTTTAAAGACGAAAAAACAGCCCGTTCTGTCGGTGAAGCACGTGCTTCCAAGCAACTGGAAGAACAGCGCAGCGACAAAGCGAAGCTGAGCCTCGATGATCTGTTTGAACAAATTAAACAAGGCGATGTCAAAGACATCAATTTAATCGTAAAAGCTGACGTTCAAGGTTCAGCCGAAGCGTTAACAGCCGCTCTTCAAAAAATAGAAGTAGAAGGCGTAAAAGTGAAAATCATTCACACAGGCGTCGGTGCGATTACGGAATCAGACATCATTCTCGCATCTGCTTCAAATGCAATCGTTATCGGGTTTAATGTGCGCCCAGACGGAAATGCTAAGAGCACGGCTGAAGCTGAAAATGTAGATATCCGTCTTCACCGTATCATTTACAAAGTCATCGAAGAAATTGAAGCGGCGATGAAAGGAATGCTTGATCCTGAATACGAAGAAAAAGTCATCGGTCAGGTTGAAGTGCGCCAAACATTCAAAGTGTCGAAAATCGGCACGATTGCCGGCGGATATGTAACAGACGGCCACATTACACGTGACAGCGGACTCCGCCTGATCCGTGACGGCGTCGTTATCTTCGAAGGGGAAGTAGACGTTCTGAAACGCTTCAAAGATGATGTGAAAGAAGTTTCACAAGGATATGAATGTGGTATTACCATTAAGAAATACAATGACATTCGCGAAGGTGACATCATTGAAGCGTATGTCATGCAGGAAATCGAAAGAAAGTGATCGGATTTGCGGAATGTGAATGCATCATTTATGATGCGGGATCATTAAAGGAGAAACGAGCCGTTCTGAAGCGGATTATAACGAGGGTTCAGAATAAGTTCAACGTGTCGGCTGCAGAAATCGGCTATCAGGACACTTGGCAGCGGACCAGCTTCGGAATCGCCGTCGTCTCCTCCTCTCACGTTCAGGCGGAAAAGGAGATCCAGCGCGTACTCGCGTTTATTGACTCCTTTCCCGAAATAGAACGGACGATCACTAGAACAGAGTGGTTTTAACTTAGAGGTGATTGAATTGAGTATGAGAGCAAACCGTGTCGGCGAGCAGATGAAAAAAGAGCTCGGGGATATTATCAGCCGAAAGCTGAAAGACCCGAGAATCGGATTTCTCACTGTAACAGACGTACGTGTTTCAGGTGATTTACAAATAGCGAAGGTGTATATCTCCGTTCTCGGCGGAGAGAAAAAGAAAGAGGAGGCGCTGAAAGGGCTTGAGAAAGCGAAAGGATTTATCCGTTCCGAAATCGGCAGCCGAATCAGACTCCGCAAAACGCCTGAGCTTGAATTTGAATTTGATGAATCAATTGAGTACGGCAATCGTATTGAAACATTGATTCACGAACTGCATTCAGATAAACCGTCTGAATAACAAGGAAAGAGGATGGGCGAGTGTCGTCTGTCCTCTTTTCTGCGTTTTACGGGATACAATTGATAACAAAGGAGCGAAAGACAGATGGTTAACGGAGTTCTCCTTTTACATAAACCGGTCGGCATGACTTCTCACGACTGTGTAATGAAAATAAGAAAACTGTTAAAAACAAAGAAAGTCGGACATACGGGAACGCTTGATCCGGAAGTGTCTGGCGTACTGCCGATCTGTGTCGGACGGGCCACAAAGATTGTTGAGTACGTCACCGACAAGTCAAAAACGTACGATGCTGAGATCACTCTCGGCTTCTCCACATCGACCGAAGACCAGACTGGAGAAACGGTCAGCGTAAAACCTGTCAAGGAGCCGCTGAAAGAAGCGGATATCAAAGCCGTTTTAGACGAACTGAAGGGACCGCGGGAGCAAGTGCCGCCAATGTATTCCGCTGTAAAGGTCAACGGGAAAAAGCTCTATGAATACGCCAGAGCCGGTATTGAAGTGGAGCGGCCGAAGCGGAATATCACGATTGAAGATATCGCGCTCACTTCCCCTGTCACTTATAAAGAAGACACAGCATCATTCCGCTTTACAGTCACGTGCTCAAAGGGCACTTACGTCAGAACATTGGCGGTGACAATCGGTGAAAAACTCGGCTATCCCGCGCATATGTCGCATCTCATCCGCACCGCTTCCGGCGATTTCAGCCTTGATGAGTGTTTCACGTTTGGGGAACTTGAACAGCAGGTTTCAGACGGAACGGTTGCAGAGCATGCCGTGCCGATTGAAAGAGCGCTCAATCATTTGCCGAAATGGGTCATAAGTGATACATTAGCTAAGAAAGCTGAAAACGGGTCAGTGTTTGACATCCCGGCGGAATTTTCTGCAATGACAGCTGACGCCCGTATAGCGGTCTGTACTGAAGACGGAGAATGTGTGGCCATTTATATGCCGCATCCTTCAAAAAAAGGACTGCTGAAACCGGCTAAAGTGCTCATGCAAAAAAGCGAACAATAAGAAAAAAGGTGACCGTTCTGTGAAGACGATACATATTTCTCATCCGCATCATTTACAAAAAGAAGAGCAGCCGGCGTCTGTCATGGCGCTCGGCTACTTTGACGGCGTTCATTTGGGACACCGGAAAGTAATCGGAACAGCCAGACAAATTGCCGAAGAAAAAGGCCTGTCGCTGGCCGTTATGACGTTTCATCCCCACCCTTCCCATGTGTTGGGCAGGGACAAAGAGCCAAAGGATCTGATTACGCCGCTTGAAGATAAAATCAGCCAGATCGGACGTTTAGGCGCTGATGTGCTGTATGTCGTAAAGTTTGATGAAGCGTTTGCGTCTCTGTCTCCAAAACAGTTTGCCGAGGAGTATATTTTAGGGTTAAACGCGCGGCACGCTGTGGGAGGCTTCGATTTTACGTACGGAAAATACGGAAAAGGCACGATGGAGACGCTGCCGGACGATTTAAACGGCAAGGCCGGATGCACGACTGTCGAGAAACAGACCGAGCAGGACAGAAAGATCAGCTCTACTTATATCCGGTCAGCGCTGCAGGATGGTGACGTTGAACTTGCGCACACTCTTCTCGGCCAGCCGTATTTTATCCGGGGCACTGTGATTCACGGAGACAAAAGAGGCCGCACCATCGGTTTTCCGACCGCGAATGTCGGCCTGCACAACAGTTATATCGTGCCGCCGACAGGCGTGTATGCAGTGAAAGCCGAAATAAAAGGCGAGGTGTATGAAGGCGTCTGCAACATCGGCTACAAACCGACCTTTTATGAAAAGCGTCCCGATCAGCCGTCAATTGAAGTCCATTTGTTTAATTTTCAACAGGATGTATACGGAGAAGACGTTAAAATCGAGTGGTACAAACGAATCCGAAGCGAACGGAAGTTTAACGGCATCGATGAACTGACGGCTCAGATCGGGAAAGACAAACAAGAAGCGATCCGTTTTTTCAGCAAATAACGGAAAAAACATCAAAAGTACACAAATTTTCTTCTAAAAGATTTGCATATGGGCACGATTTTTAGTATCATATGTTTCGTAGTCTTAAAACCATTGCTTGGCAATCCGAAGTCACCGACGGTTGCTAGGTAACTGGGGCTAATTATGATATGGAGGTGAAACAGGATGGCAATTACTCAAGAGCGTAAAAATCAACTCATCAGTGAGTTCAAAACACACGAATCTGATACTGGATCTCCAGAAGTTCAGATCGCTATCCTAACAGACTCAATTAACAACTTGAACGAGCATTTACGTACTCACAAGAAAGATCACCACTCACGTCGCGGTCTTCTTAAAATGGTAGGTAAACGTCGTAATCTTCTTACGTATCTGCGTAATAAAGACGTAACTCGTTACCGTGAGTTAATTAACAAACTAGGCTTACGTCGATAATCGTAAAAAGCGGGAGGATTCCCGCTTTTTTATCGTATTAAAGCGAAAAAAATAATGATAAAAAAACAATGAAATCCTTTTACATACTACTTTGACATTGATATGTTCAATTCATTTCGTTCATAATAGGAGTAATTGATTATTTCACACATTAAGAGAGGAGCTCGTAATCGAATGGGACAAGAGAAACATGTCTTTACCATAGATTGGGCCGGCAGACAGCTTACAGTAGAAGCCGGCCAGCTTGCCAAACAGGCAAACGGCGCTGTCATGGTCCGCTACGGCGATACTGCAGTGCTCAGCACAGCAACCGCATCAAAAGAACCGAAACCGCTAGATTTTTTCCCGCTTACCGTTAACTATGAAGAAAGATTATACGCAGTAGGTAAAATTCCGGGCGGTTTTATTAAAAGAGAAGGCCGTCCAAGTGAAAAGGCCGTTTTAGCCAGCCGTCTGATCGACCGTCCGATCCGCCCGCTTTTCGCAGACGGATTCCGTAACGAAGTACAGGTCATCAGCATTGTCATGAGTGTTGATCAGGACTGCTCATCTGAAATGGCTGCAATGTTCGGTTCATCACTCGCTCTTTGCGTTTCCGATATCCCGTTTGAAGGCCCGATCGCGGGTGTGACGGTAGGCCGCATTGACGGTAAATTCGTCATCAATCCGACGGTTGACCAGCTTGAAAAAAGTGATATCAACCTCATCGTTGCAGGCACAAAAGACGCCATCAACATGGTGGAAGCCGGAGCGGATGAAGTACCTGAAGAAATCATGCTTGAGGCGATTATGTTCGGTCACGAAGAAATTAAGCGCCTGATCGCATTCCAAGAAGAAATCGTCGCAGCAGTCGGCAAAGAGAAAACAGAAATCCAACTGTATGAAATTGACGAAGAGCTCAGCGAAAAAGTAAAAAGCCTTGCGGAGCCGGATCTTCTCAGCGCCATTCAGGTTCATGAAAAACATGCTCGCGAAGACGCGATCAATGAAGTGAAAAATGCAGTTGTCGCGAAATTCGAAGAAGAAGAGCATGATGAAGATACGATTAAAAAAGTGAAACAGACACTGTCTAAACTCGTGAAAAACGAAGTGCGCCGTTTGATCACAGAAGAAAAAGTCCGTCCGGACGGCCGCGGCGTTGATCAGATCCGCCCGCTTTCTTCAGAAGTCGGCCTTCTGCCGAGAACACACGGCTCCGGGCTGTTTACGAGAGGACAGACGCAGGCGCTCAGCGTATGTACATTAGGCGCCCTTGGGGACGTTCAGATTCTTGACGGTTTAGGCGTGGAAGAATCAAAACGCTTTATGCATCATTATAACTTCCCGCAGTTCAGCGTAGGGGAGACAGGCCCGATGCGCGGACCGGGACGCCGTGAGATCGGTCACGGTGCTCTTGGAGAGCGTGCGCTTGAGCCGGTCATTCCGAATGAAAAAGACTTCCCGTATACGGTCCGCCTCGTATCCGAAGTGCTTGAATCAAACGGTTCCACTTCACAGGCCAGCATTTGCGCGAGCACGCTTGCCATGATGGACGCAGGTGTTCCGATTAAAGCCCCTGTTGCGGGTATTGCGATGGGACTTGTGAAATCAGGCGAGTACTATACGGTATTAACGGATATTCAAGGGATGGAAGATGCCCTCGGCGACATGGACTTTAAAGTAGCCGGCACGGAAAAAGGCGTGACAGCGCTGCAAATGGACATTAAAATTGAAGGCCTTTCAAGAGAAATTCTTGAAGAAGCGCTTCAGCAGGCGAAAAAAGGAAGAATGGAAATCTTGAACAGCATGCTCAGCACGCTTGGTGAATCAAGAAAAGAACTTTCTCAATATGCGCCGAAAATTTTAACGATGAACATTAATCCCGATAAAATCCGTGACGTTATCGGACCGAGCGGTAAACAAATCAACAAAATCATTGAAGATACCGGTGTTAAAATTGACATTGAACAAGACGGCACCATCTTTATTTCTTCTACTGATGAAAGCAGCAACCAAAAAGCGAAAAAAATCATCGAAGATCTTGTCAGAGAAGTCGAAGTCGGCCAGCTTTACCTCGGTAAAGTCAAACGGATTGAGAAATTCGGCGCTTTCGTTGAAATCTTCAGCGGAAAAGACGGTCTCGTTCACATCTCTGAACTAGCGCTCGAACGGGTCGGCAAGGTTGAGGATGTTGTGAAAATCGGTGACGAAATCCTTGTGAAGGTAACTGAAATTGACAAACAGGGACGAGTGAATCTGTCGCGTAAAGCAGTGCTGCGCGAAGAGAAAGAAAAAGAACAGGAACAACAACAATCTTAAATGAAAACCTAACAAGGAGCCTGGGAGACCCGGCTTCTTTATTTTGAGAAAGACAACAGACGGGTTCTACCTTGTCCTCCTCATACATAATGTGTGATGAGGGGGGAAGGACATGTTGAAAAAATTCGTGCCGTTTGCCGTTTTTTTATTTCTTTTTTTTGTTTCGTTTGAAATGTTAAAAAACCCGTATACAGTTGATTACATAGACGCAATGAAAAAAGACGCTGTAACTGTGTCAGCATCAAAAGATCCGCTCTATGAAGAATTACTGCAAAAAGCGTCAGAGTATGAAGTGAAGCCGCAAGACGCGCGGATTGATAAAATATGGAAGAGTATACCGGGATATAACGGTTTAAAAGTCAATGTGGAAAAATCCTATAAGCAAATGAAAAAGGACGGAGAATTTCACGAAGACGGCCTTGTCTATGAGCAGGTAAAACCGAAAGTCCATCTTGATTCTCTCGCGCCCGAACCCATTTATAAAGGAAATCCCGACAAACCGATGGTCGCTTTCCTGATAAATGTCGCCTGGGGAAATGAATATGTGGAGCAAATGCTGCCTATTCTGAAGCAGCACCAGGTCAAAGCAACTTTCTTTCTTGAAGGGAAATGGCTGAAAAACAATCAGGAACTGGGGAAAAAAATAGCGGCAGACGGACATGAAATCGGAAATCATTCATACAATCACCCTGATATGAGCAAACTGACTTCAGGAAGCATTTCCGAACAGCTTGACAAAACCAATGCACAAATCAGCGAGACGCTCGGCATAAAGCCGAAATGGTTTGCGCCGCCAAGCGGCAGCTTCAGAAAAGCTGTGGTCGACCTTGCGGCGGAAAAAGGAATGGGCACCATCATGTGGACCGTTGACACCATTGACTGGCAAAAACCGTCTCCGGCTGTTTTACAAACAAGGGTATTGAGCAAAATACATAACGGAGCCATGATTTTAATGCATCCGACTGATCCGACTGCGAAAAGCCTGGATACACTGATTGCAAAAATCAAAGAAAAAGGCTACGCGCTCGGCTCAGTGTCTGACTTAATGGATGAAAACAGGCTGATGAAGTAGCAGGCGGCAGTTTGCCTGTCTTTGAATAGGAGGAACAGACTTGATAAAACGCTATACATGCCAAAACGGTGTAAGAGTTGTGCTTGAGAATAATCCAACGGTGCGGTCTGTGGCAATCGGCGTCTGGATCGGGACGGGGTCACGCCATGAAACGCCGGAGACAAACGGTATTTCGCACTTTCTTGAGCATATGTTTTTTAAAGGAACAAATACCAGGTCCGCACGGGAAATCGCAGAATCCTTCGATCGGATAGGCGGCCAAGTGAATGCCTTCACTTCAAAAGAATATACGTGCTATTACGCCAAAGTGCTGGATGAGCATGCAAACTACGCACTTGATGTGCTGGCTGATATGTTCTTTCATTCTGCTTTTGACGAAGATGAGCTCAAAAAAGAAAAGAACGTCGTATATGAAGAAATCAAAATGTATGAAGACGCGCCGGATGACATTGTCCACGATCTGCTGAGCAAAGCAACATACGGCAATCATTCGCTCGGCTACCCGATTCTCGGGACGGAGGAAACGCTTTCGTCATTTAACGGCGATTCTCTCAGACAGCATATGGATGACTTTTACACGCCGGACCGCGTCGTCATTTCTGTCGCCGGAAATGTAACGGAACAATTCATTAAAGACGTGGAGAAATGGTTCGGTACATACGAAGCGAAGGGCAAAGCAAGCGGCATCAGCGAGCCTGAGTTTCATTATGAAAAGCTGACCAGAAAAAAAGACACCGAACAGGCGCATCTCTGTCTCGGTTTCAAAGGCCTGAAAGTCGGAGATCCGGACATTTACGATTTGATCGTCTTAAACAACGTGCTGGGCGGAAGCATGAGCAGCCGTCTTTTCCAGGATGTGCGCGAAGATAAAGGACTGGCCTATTCTGTATACAGCTATCACAGTTCCTATGAAGACAGCGGTATGCTGACGATTTACGGAGGCACCGGCGCGAATCAGCTCGGACTTCTGTCTGAAACCATTCAGGAAACGTTATCGGTTCTAAAACGTGACGGTATCACCCCGAAAGAGCTGGAAAACAGCAAAGAGCAAATGAAGGGGAGCTTAATGCTCAGCTTAGAGAGCACAAACAGCAAAATGAGCCGGAACGGGAAAAACGAACTCCTGCTCGGAAAGCATAAGACCATGGATGAAATTATCACTGAATTAAATGCGGTCAGCCTGGAAAGCGTCAACGGCCTCAGCCGCCGCTTATTTACGGATGATTACGCACTATCGCTCATCAGCCCGACCGGCAATATGCCGGCCTCATCTTAAGCGGAAAAGCAGTCTGCCTCTATACGGGGCAGGCATTTTTTTTTGCTCCGGGTCATATAGTACAAGGGGGTGGCTATCATGAGGCTCAGTGAACTGTCAGGTAAAGAAATTGTGGACATTAAACGGGCAGAGCGGCTCGGCGTGCTCGGCCAGACCGATTTGGAAATTAATGAACAGGACGGACAAATTACCGCGCTGTTGATACCGACGGTAAAATGGTTCGGATTGCGAAAACAAGGCCACGACATCCGCGTCCCCTGGAACCATATCCAAAAAATCGGGTCAGACATGATCATTTTAGACGTTCCGGGGGAGATCACGCCTCCCGAAGAGTAGATCTTATTCATTTTTTGTAAGCACCGGCTCATACAGCCGGTGCTTTTTTTATGAAAAAGACGCTGTACATTCACCGCCCTTTCTCTTTGCACATACGATGAAGATGAGGATGACACTTAAAAGATCCAGTAACTGTAAAGAAGGTGAACGTTTCAGATGTTAACCGGATTGACAATTGCGATCATTGGCGGTGACGCAAGACAGCTTGAGATTATAAGAAAGCTGACAGAACAGCATGCCGATATTTATCTTGCAGGGTTTGACCAATTGGATGACGGTTTTACAGGAACCGTCAAATGCAAAATCGATGAGATTCCCTTTCAAAAAATAGACAGTATCATCCTGCCCGTATCGGCAACGACCGGAGAAGGCGTTGTTTCCGCGGTTTTTTCAAATGAAGAAGTGGTATTAAAGCAGAGCTATCTTGAGCGGACACCGGAGCATTGCGTCATTTATTCAGGCATCTCCAACGCGTATCTTGAGGGGATCGCCAGCGAAGCCGGCCGCAAGCTTGTGAAATTATTTGAACGGGACGACATCGCGATATTCAACTCGATTCCCACTGTTGAAGGAACAATCATGATGGCGATTCAGCATACGGATTATACCATTCACGGATCAAATGTCGCCGTTCTCGGCATGGGGCGCACCGGTATGACGATCGCCCGGACGTTTGCGGCGTTAGGGGCGAAGGTAAAAGTGGGCGCGCGGAGTTCGGCTCATTTGGCCCGTATAATGGAAATGGGGCTTTCTCCTTTTCAACTTGAAGAGCTTACTGAACATGTAAATGATATTGATATCTGCATTAACACCGTACCGAGCTTGATTCTGAATCAAAGCGTTTTATCGCGCATGACGCCGAAGACCTTGATTTTGGATTTAGCATCCCGTCCGGGCGGAACGGATTTCAAATATGCTGAAAAACAAGGCATTAAAGCGCTGCTTGCTCCGGGTCTTCCGGGAATTGTGGCCCCGAAAACAGCCGGACAGATTATTGCGAACGTATTGAGCAAGCTTTTGGCAGACTTAAAGAAAGAGGGGAAATAACCATGTCTCTGAAAGGGAAAAGAATCGGATTCGGATTAACCGGCTCGCATTGCACATATGAGGAAGTTTTTCCGCAAATAGAGGCGCTTATCAGTCAAGGAGCTGAAGTCCGGCCGGTCGTGACATCAACCGTTCAATCGACCGATACCCGCTTTGGGGAGGGGGGAGATTGGGTCAGAAAAATTGAAGAAGCAACAGGCTTTGAGGCGATTGATTCCATCGTAAAAGCGGAGCCTCTCGGGCCGAAACTTCCGCTCGACTGCATGGTCATCGCCCCCTTAACCGGAAATTCAATGAGCAAACTCGCAAATGCGATGACTGACAGCCCCGTCCTTATGGCTGCGAAAGCCACGATCCGCAACGGCCGCCCGGTCGTGCTCGGAATTTCGACAAACGACGGACTCGGTTTAAACGGAATGAATTTAATGAGGCTGATGTCCGCAAAAAACATATATTTCATCCCGTTCGGCCAGGACGACCACGTGAAAAAACCGACATCGCTCGTCGCCAGAATGGATCTCCTTCCGATTACGGTAGAAAAAGCTCTTTTGCACCAGCAGGTTCAGCCGGTGCTCGTACACCATCATGAATAAAAAATCATGATGACAGAAAATCATTCCGGAATAAAAAAATTCGGTCAATCCGTGACTATTCTATGGTAAAATAAAACGTAAAATGCAAAGTCAATTCAACAAATGATGCTTAATTGGCGGAAGGAGTTTTACAGATGGGAAGAGGATTACACGTAGCAGTTGTCGGAGCGACGGGAGCCGTAGGACAGCAAATGCTGAAAACACTGGAAGACAGAAACTTTGAAATCGAAACACTCACACTACTATCCTCAAAGCGTTCTGCTGGTACGAAAGTAACGTTTAAAGGCGAAGAATATACAGTGCAGGAAGCTGTTCCGGAAAGCTTCGAAGGCGTCCATATCGCGTTATTCAGCGCCGGCGGAAGCGTATCACAAAGTTTGGCGCCTGAGGCTGTAAAACGGGGAGCCATCGTGATTGACAATACCAGCGCATTCCGCATGGACGAAAATACACCGCTTGTCGTGCCTGAGGTGAACGAAGGTGATCTGCACAAACATAACGGCATTATCGCCAACCCTAACTGTTCAACGATTCAGATGGTGGCTGCGCTTGAACCGATCCGCAAAGCGTACGGGTTGAATAAAGTCATTGTATCTACTTACCAAGCTGTGTCCGGGGCCGGCAATGAAGCGGCGAAGGAATTGTACAGCCAGACAAAGGCGATTTTAAACAATGAACCCGCAGAACCGTCCATTATGCCGGTTAAAGGCGACAAAAAGCATTATCAAATCGCATTTAACGCCATTCCGCAAATTGATAAATTCCAAGACAACGGCTATACGTTTGAGGAAATGAAAATGATTAATGAAACGAAAAAAATCATGCATATGCCGAATCTGGAAGTGTCTGCGACATGTGTCAGACTGCCGATTGAAACAGGGCACTCAGAATCTGTTTACATTGAGCTTGACCGTGATGACGCAACCGTTGAAGATATTAAACAGCTTTTAAAAGAAGCTCCGGGTGTTACGCTTCAGGATGATCCGGCGGAGCAGCTTTACCCGATGCCTGCTGATTGCGTCGGCAAACGCGATGTATTTGTAGGAAGAATCCGTAAAGATTTGGACAGAGCAAACGGTTTTCATTTGTGGGTTGTTTCTGATAACCTGTTAAAAGGCGCCGCTTGGAACTCAGTCCAAATCGCGGAAAGCCTGCAAAAACTGAACCTCGTATAAAACAAACGTATTTTCTATAGGCGAACAGAAGAGAGTAAGGCTCTGCCTGCTCTCTTCTGTTACGTCAGACTAATTTGGAGTGAAAATAGTGAAGATCATTGTTCAAAAATTCGGCGGAACATCCGTAAAAGATGACAAAGGCCGCAAGCTTGCGCTAGCACACATTAAAGATGCCATCAGTGAAGGTTATAAAGTTGTCGTTGTCGTATCGGCGATGGGAAGAAAAGGAGACCCGTACGCGACAGATTCTTTAATCGGGCTCCTTTACGGCAGCCAGTCCGACATTTCTCCGAGAGAGCAGGATATGCTTCTGTCTTGCGGAGAAACGATTTCGTCCGTTGTTTTTTCCAGCATGCTGAAGGAAAACGGCATAAAAGCCGCAGCTTTAACAGGAGCCCAGGCCGGCTTTTTAACCAATGCCCAGCATACTGACGCCAAAATTATAGAAATGAGAACAGAGCGGCTTTTCGCTGCACTCGCCAGCCATGACGCTGTCGTTGTCGCAGGATTTCAGGGAGCGACTGAAAAAGGCGACACGACGACGATCGGCAGAGGAGGAAGCGATACTTCAGCAGCGGCGCTCGGCGCGGCGGTAGATGCTGAGTTTATCGACATTTTTACGGACGTGGAAGGCGTTATGACAGCCGATCCGAGAATCGTGGAAAATGCTAAGCCGCTTCCGAACGTCACATATACGGAAATCTGCAACCTTGCCTATCAAGGCGCGAAAGTCATTCATCCGCGCGCGGTGGAAATCGCCATGCAGGCAAAGGTGCCCATTCGCGTGCGCTCCACTTATTCAAAAGACAAAGGCACTTTGGTGACGTCCCATCATTCGTCTAACATCGGCAGCGATGTATTCGAACGGCTGATTACAGGGATCGCCCATGTGAAAGATGTGACGCAATTTAAGGTTCCCGCCAAAATGGGGCAATACAACGTTCAGACTGAAGTCTTTAAAGCAATGGCAAATGCCGGAATCAGCGTAGATTTCTTTAACATTACGCCGAGTGAAATCGTATATACCGTGGCCGGCAGTAAAACGGAAGCCGCGCGCAGCATTTTGGCTGAATTAGGATATGAGCCGACAGTGACGGAGAGCTGTGCGAAAGTGTCAGCGGTCGGCGCCGGGATAATGGGTGTTCCGGGTGTCACGTCAAAAATCGTCTCCGCACTTTCTGATAAAGGCATTCCGATTCTGCAATCTGCCGACAGCCATACGACGATCTGGGTGCTCGTTCATGAAAAAGATATGGTAACGGCCGTAAATGCGCTGCATGAAGTGTTTGAACTTTCAAAGTAAATGTGATTGAATCATGATGAGGTGAAAAAAATGAATGTCGGAAATATATCTACAGCGATGATTACCCCCTTTGACAGTAAAGGGAATGTAGACTTTCAAAAACTGTCTACATTAATCGACTATTTGTTGAAAAACGGTACGGATTCTTTAGTCGTCGCAGGCACGACCGGCGAATCCCCGACACTTTCAACAGAAGAAAAAATTGCACTCTTTGAATTTACAGTCAAAGAAGTGAACGGACGCGTGCCTGTTATTGCGGGTACGGGAAGCAACAATACGAAAGACTCCATTAAACTGACAAAAAAAGCTGAAGAAGCCGGCGTCGATTGTGTTATGCTTGTCACGCCGTATTATAATAAGCCTTCCCAAGAGGGTATGTACCGTCATTTTAAAGCCATAGCTGAAGAAACGTCTCTTCCTGTGATGCTTTACAACGTGCCGGGCAGAACGGTCGCTTCACTTGCGCCGGAAACGGCCATCAGACTTGCGGAGATTCCGAATATCTCTGCGATTAAAGAAGCGAGCGGCGATCTTGATGCCATTACGAAAATCATTGCCGAAACACCGGAAGATTTTCACGTCTATTCAGGTGATGACGGGTTAACGCTTCCTATTCTCGCAGTCGGCGGAAGAGGAGTCGTGTCAGTAGCCAGCCATATCGTAGGTTCTGACATGCAGCAGATGATTAAAAACTATACGAACGGGCAGACGGCAACCGCGGCACTGATTCATCAGAAGCTTCTGCCGATCATGAAGGAGCTCTTTAAAGCGCCTAATCCGGCTCCGGTCAAAACGGCGCTACAGCTGAAAGGCCTTGATGTCGGATCTGTGCGTCTTCCTCTTATCCCGCTGAATGAAGATGAACGTCTGAGCCTGAGCAGCGTCATCAGCGAACTGTAAGAAAAAATTTATACAGTTAAAATACGCGGTCATTCTCATTTTTATCGTGAGTTTGACCGTTTTGTATACATATTGGTTTTCCCTAAACCTTCCGCTTCTTCTTGTTTTCTAAAATTGATATCAGTTATAATAGGAACAAGTGATGATGGACGGGTATGAGACTAGGAGGATACAGATTTTGAAAAAGAAAAATACAGAAAACGTCAGAATTATCGCCCTTGGCGGCGTTGGAGAAATTGGGAAGAACCTATATGTCATTGAAATTGACTCAGACATATTTGTAGTGGATGCAGGGCTGATGCACCCTGAAAATGAAATGCTCGGTATTGATGTCGTCATTCCGGATATTTCCTACTTAGTAGAACGGGCTGACCGCGTGAAGGCCATCTTTCTGACACACGGGCACGATGAAAACATCGGGGGCGTCTTTTATTTATTGAACAAGCTGTCGGTGCCGGTATACGGAACGAAGCTTACGCTTGCATTACTGAGAGAAAAACTCAAGCAGTACGGGCATAATCGAAAAGCTGATTTGCGTGAAGTTCACTCTAAATCAGTCATTACATTTGAATCAACGAAAGTATCGTTCTTTAAAACGATTCACAGCATTCCGGATTCAGTGGGAGTCAGCTTCAAAACATCACTTGGCTCTATTGTATGCACGGGAGACTTCAAATTTGACCAGACGCCTGCTTATCACCAATCATGTGATATTGGCGAAATTGCCAAAATCGGAAACAGCGGCGTGCTCGCCCTGCTTTCTGACAGCGCCAATGCGGAGCGCCCGGGGTATACTCCGTCAGAAGCATATGTAAGCGGTGAAATTGCCGATGCGATGAACAATTCAGAAAACCGTGTCATCATTGCTGTATTCGCGTCTAATATCAACCGGATCCAGCAAGTGATACAGGCTGCCGTCCAGAACGGCCGCAAACTTGCAATCGCCGGAAAAAATCTGCAAAACGTGCTTCAGCTGGGGCGCAAGCTCGGCTATATTGAAGCCGAAGATGAAATGTTTATTCCTGTGCAGGATGTGAAAAAATATCCGAAGCGGGAAGTGGCAATTGTTACAGCCGGAAGTCATGGTGAGCCGCTGGCCGCTCTTACGCGGATGGCCAAGCAGGCGCACAAGCAGCTTAACATTGAAGAAGGAGACACCGTTGTCATTGCATCAACACCGATTCCGGGGCATGAATTGATATATTCTAAAACCGTCAACCTGCTTGCCCGCGCCGGCGCTCAAGTCATTTTCGCCCAAAAACGCGTGCATGTGTCCGGTCACGGTTCGCAGGAAGAATTGAAACTCATGCTTAATTTGCTGAAACCGAAATATTTAATTCCGGTTAACGGTGAATTCAGAATGCAAAAAGCGCATTCCAAAATCGCAGAAGAGATCGGCATGAAACGCAGCGACATTTTCTTGATTGAAAAAGGTGACGTCGTTGAATTCCGCGGACAGAATGTAAAAATCGGGGATAAAGTCACGTACGGAAACGTTCTGATTGACGGCCTCGGTGTCGGCGACATCGGCAACATCGTGCTGAGAGACCGCCGCTTATTATCACAAGACGGCATTCTCATCGTCGTAATTTCACTCGATAAGCAGAAAAAGAACCTCGTATCAGGTCCTGAGATCATTACGCGCGGTTTCGTATATGTCAGAGAATCAGAAGGTTTAATTGTACAAGCTACTGAGCTCGTCCGCTCTATCGTGACTGAAGCGACGGAAACATCTGCCGTAGAATGGTCCACGCTGAAACAGGCAATGCGTGATGCGCTGAATCAATTCCTTTATGAAAAAACAAAACGCAAGCCGATGATCATTCCGATCATTATGGAAGTATAATGTATACACAGCCGGAGCGCATGATGCTCCGGCTGTGTTTTTGTTCATGTCCCGGATGGAAATCATCATCTTTGTTCATAATACAAAGAGACATTCGGAAAGGGTGAAAGATAAAATGGATCATCGTATGGAAAACACCGAAGAACAGCAGCCCGAAAAATCAGATGCGAAAGACAGCATTATGAGCAAAATTCAGCAGCTGGGAGAGACATCTCTGCCGCAAATGTCCCAAGATACTAATATTCACTGCCTGACGATCATCGGCCAAATTGAGGGGCACGTCCAGCTCCCGCCGCAAAATAAAACAACCAAATATGAACACGTCATTCCGCAAATCGTCGCGATTGAGCAAAATCCGAAAATCGAAGGACTTCTGATCATCTTAAACACCGTCGGAGGCGATGTGGAAGCGGGGCTTGCGATTGCGGAAATGCTCGCATCCTTATCAAAACCGACCGTCTCAATCGTACTCGGCGGGGGACACTCGATAGGTGTGCCGATCGCCGTGTCATGTGATCATAGTTTTATCGCGGAAACAGCGACTATGACCATACACCCCGTTCGGCTTACAGGTCTGGTTATCGGCGTTCCGCAAACATTTGAATACCTGGATAAAATGCAGGAGCGGGTCGTCAACTTTGTGACCCATCATTCAAATATTTCCGAAGAAAAATTCAAAGAGCTGATGTTTTCAAAAGGAAACTTAACCAGGGACATCGGAACGAACGTAGTCGGCAAAGATGCGGCTGATTACGGATTAATTGATGCCGTGGGCGGCGTCGGACAGGCGATAAAAAAGCTGAATCAGCTGATTGAGGAACGAAAGGGCGAGGAAGGAAGGATGATTCAATGATCCTTTATACTGTCATGCCCCAAGAAGTCGTTTACGGTCAGGATATAGAGCAAAGCGTGCATGAACAGGTAGATTACGCCGGCGTGCCGCTGCTAGTTGAGATGAAGGGAAATGAAGCTGAAGTCGTACAGATTTTAAGTACGAACCCGATGGATTTTCTGAATCCGGACATCGCTCCGGGACAAAAAATCAAGCTGAAAATCTAACCGGCATTCAGTCCGTTTCTCGGGGGCAAAATATGCTATAATAGGGGAATCCTACAGAAAAATGCAGCCGGCAAAAGGCTGCTTTTCTTCATGATGTATGATTTTACATTTTTTAACGCAGTAAGGTGATGAGTGTGGCAAAGAAAAAACGGAAATCTAAAAAGAAACAAGAGAGTAAGCTCAATCTAAAATACGAACTAAGCGGACTGCTCTGTGTTGCAATCTCAATTATTGCTGTTTTGCAGCTCGGCGTTGTGGGACAGACATTTGTGTACTTGTTCCGTTTTTTTGCCGGAGAGTGGTTTATTTTATGCTTAATTGCGCTCTTCCTTCTCGGAATTTCGCTGTTTTGGAAAAAGAAGAGTCCAAGCCTTTTAACGAGAAGAAAGGCAGGGTTGTACTGTATTATCGCCAGTATATTGCTGCTGTCTCACGTGCAGCTCTTTAAAAATCTGTCTCATCACGAGTCGATTCGGTCGGCAAGTGTCATCGGCAACACGTGGGAGCTGTTTATGATTGACATGAAACAGCAGGCTGCTTCCCCTGATTTGGGCGGCGGCATGATCGGCGCGGTACTGTTTGCAGCTTCCCACTTTTTATTTGCATCAACGGGTTCACAAATCATGGCGATCGTGCTGATCTTAATGGGGCTGATTCTTGTAACAGGGCGTTCACTGCAGGAAACGCTCAAAAAGTGGACGAGCCCCGTCGGCCGGTTTATCCGCGGCCAGTGGCAGGCATTTCTTGAGGATATGAAGACGGTCAGAACGAATATGTCTTCGCCGAAAACAAAAACAAAATCGGGCAAAAAACAAAAACGGGTTCAAAAGAAAAAAGAAGAGCCTGAACCGGAGGAAGAGGATGAGGAAATCATTTCGCCGATCATCCATTCAGAGCCGATTATTTCAAGCTTTTCAGACCGTCAGGAAGAGCCCGCCGAACCGCTGATTCCGGAAAAAACGCAGGAGACGGCACAAGCGCCAAAAGATGAACCTTCCGGCGGCGCTCAAGACAGTGGCGAAACGGCTGCGGCTCCGCCGATGACGTTTACAGAGCTTGAAAATAAAGATTATCAAATGCCTTCATTGGACATACTGGCTGACCCGAAACATACCGGCCAGCAGACCGATAAGAAAAACATTTACGAGAATGCAAGAAAACTCGAGCGGACTTTTCAAAGCTTCGGCGTAAAGGCGAAAGTGACCCAAGTTCATCTCGGTCCGGCGGTCACAAAATATGAAGTGTATCCGGACGTCGGGGTCAAAGTCAGTAAAATCGTGAATCTGAGCGATGACCTCGCGCTCGCGCTTGCCGCGAAGGATATCCGGATAGAAGCGCCGATTCCGGGTAAATCAGCAATCGGCATCGAGGTGCCCAATGCTGAAGTTGCGATGGTTTCGTTAAAAGAAGTGCTTGAATCCAAGCTCAATGACAAGCCGGACGCGAAGCTTCTGATCGGCTTGGGACGAAATATTTCCGGGGAAGCCGTGCTTGCCGAACTGAACAAAATGCCCCACCTGCTTGTAGCCGGGGCAACGGGAAGCGGAAAAAGCGTCTGTGTCAACGGTATTATTACGAGCATTCTGATGAGGGCCAAACCGCATGAAGTGAAGATGATGATGATTGACCCGAAAATGGTTGAGCTGAATGTGTATAACGGCATTCCTCATCTGCTTGCGCCGGTCGTGACAGATCCGAAAAAGGCCTCGCAGGCTTTGAAAAAGGTCGTCAATGAGATGGAGCGCCGCTATGAGCTGTTCTCCCATACGGGTACGAGAAATATAGAAGGCTATAACGACCATATCAAGCGGTCAAATGCCGAAGAAGAAGTCAAGCAGCCTGAGCTGCCGTACATCGTCGTCATCGTTGACGAGCTTGCCGATCTGATGATGGTCGCTTCTTCCGACGTGGAAGATTCAATTACGAGACTTTCACAGATGGCGCGGGCGGCGGGAATTCATTTGATTATCGCGACACAGAGGCCTTCAGTTGACGTTATTACCGGTGTTATTAAAGCCAACATCCCGTCAAGAATTGCCTTCAGTGTCTCATCTCAGACCGATTCACGGACAATTTTAGACATGGGCGGCGCTGAAAAGCTTCTGGGGCGCGGAGACATGCTGTTTCTGCCTGTAGGCGCAAATAAGCCGGTGCGTGTGCAAGGGGCATTCTTATCCGATGAAGAGGTTGAGCATGTCGTCGATCATGTCATTACGCAGCAAAAAGCGCAGTATCAAGAAGAGATGATTCCGGAAGAAGTTTCGGAAACACACAGTGAAGTAACGGATGATCTCTATGACGAAGCGGTCGATTTGATTATCGGCATGCAGACGGCATCAGTCTCCATGCTTCAAAGGCGGTTCAGAATCGGATATACGAGAGCTGCCCGTCTGATTGACGCAATGGAGGAACGGGGCGTCGTCGGGCCGTATGAAGGAAGCAAACCGAGGGAAGTACTATTATCTAAGGAACAATATGATGAGCTCTCTTCTTAAAAAGGAGAGAGTTTTCACTGAAAATGATATCACCAAAATCATTCCTATTTATTTTTTTATTAAAACATGATATAGTTGTCCCAATTGTTCAATAATTTATGAAAGTGGTTTACGGAGGGGAAACATGTCTACAAAAGCTGACAATCGTCACTTGTATCTAAAAGTGATTGAGCGAATCAAAGAGGATATACAAAACGGAATTTACACCGAAAAGGAAAAGCTTCCTTCTGAATTTGAGCTTTCAAAATCAATGGGTGTCAGCCGGGCAACTCTGCGTGAAGCTTTGCGTATCCTTGAAGAGGAGCATGTGATTATCAGAAGGCACGGTGTGGGCACTTTCGTCCATACAAAACCGCTGTTTCTTTCAGGTATTGAACAGCTCAACAGCGTGACGAAAACGATTCAGCAGGCGAACATGGTGCCGGGTACGATTTTTTTGTCGTCTCAGGTCATCACGCCGTCTGATGAAGATATCGCTAGATTCCGGCTTGAGCCTGAGCAGGAGCTTTTTTATTTGGAACGCGTGAGAACGGCAAGCGGCACTCCGGTCGTTTACTGTTTAGATACGATTCCGATGCACATTCTGCCGAATTCTTTCTGTCATGAACAGGAGTCTATTTTCGATCTTTTGGAAAAAAACTCCGGGTCTGTGATCAGCTATGCCGTTGCTGATATCGAACCGATCGGATATCACGATACGATTTCGCCGGTTTTGGAATGCGAGCCGGAGACGGCGCTTTTATTGCTGAAGCAAACCCACTATAATCAGAATGATGAACCTGTGCTGTATTCATTAAATTATTTCCGGGCTGATAAGTTCAGTTTTCATGTTGTAAGAAAACGTTTTTAAGACAGACGCGTCATGTGTCTGTTTTTTTATTTGCCGTTTCAGTACATACTTTGTTTTCTGCAAGGCACAATAAAACAGGAAACAACCAAGTATAGTGAATGGGTGAATAAGTTGAGTAAGAAGAAAAATGGAACGAAAAATATCATTGCTCTGGCTTCTGTACCGCTCGTGATGACACTCGGGAACTCCATGCTGATTCCTGTGCTTCCGATGATTGAAAAGAAGCTGTCCATATCGTCTTTTCAAGTATCGTTAATTATAACGGTCTATTCGATTGTGGCGATTATTTGTATTCCGATTGCCGGATATCTGTCCGATAAATTCGGAAGAAAAAAGGTTCTTCTGCCTTGTCTTCTCATAGCCGGTGCGGGCGGAGCGCTTGCCGCGATAGCTTCCACCGCGTTCAAGCATCCTTATCCCATTATCTTGGCGGGGCGGGTGCTGCAGGGAATCGGTTCGGCAGGGGCGGCTCCTGTAGTGATGCCGTTTATCGGTGATTTATTCAAAGGGGATGATGAGCGGATTACCGCGGGGCTCGGCGACATTGAGACGTCAAACACAGCCGGGAAAGTAATAAGCCCGATTCTCGGGTCGCTCTTGGCTGCATGGTTTTGGTTTATGCCGTTTTGGTTCATTCCGTTTTTTTCGCTCATCAGTTTTTTTCTCGTATTGTTTTTGGTGGCAAAGCCGGAGGAACAAAAAGAAGCGCCTTCTATTTCCGAATTTGTGAAAAATGTCGGCCGCATATTTAAGCGTGACGGACGCTGGCTCTTTACGGTTTTTATCATCGGCTGCGTGATTATGTTTTTGCTGTTCGGGGTTCTTTTTTATTTATCAGACTCACTGGAGAAGAAATACGGCATTGACGGTGTGGCTAAAGGAGCGCTTTTGGCAATCCCGCTTTTATTTCTATCCGTCAGTTCATATATATCAGGCAGAAAAATCGGAAAAGACCAAGGCAAAATGAAGTTTTGCATCGTTTTCGGAATGAGTGCCGTGACACTGTCGTTTATCGGCCTATGGTGGAATCACAGTTTTTATTTATTATTTATCTTTTTGTGTGTCAGCGGTATCGGTATCGGAATGGCATTGCCGGCTTTAGACGCTGTCATCACAGAAGGCGTAGACAACGAGGAATCGGGAACCATCACCTCATTTTATAACAGCATGCGGTTTATCGGAGTAGCGGCGGGACCGCCGATCTTTGCTGCGCTGATGTCAAATGCAGGCTGGCTGATTTTTATTTTATCCGCTTTTTGCGGCATTGTGTCTGTATTTTTAGCGCTGTTAAATATCTCATCACAAGCAAAAGAAAAAAAGGAATCATTAAAGACGGTGTAATCTGCACTGTCTTTTTTTATTTTATTTTGAAGATTGACATGATACCGTCAAGTCGTTATCCTTTTTAATAGTTAAACATTTTAACTATCGGAAGGAGGGGGAAAAGGTGCATGAAGAAAAAGTAAAGCAGCTGATTCAGCGTTATTCCGATGTATACCTGCACGTCTTAAAAAAAATTGACAGCATTATCGCTGAAAAAGTGAACAAAGAACTGACATTGGATCAATATTACATCCTCCGCTATATTATGCTCAATCCGGATTGCAAATCAATTGAACTGGCCGCGGTGTGCCACGTCAATAAAAGCGCCATTACATCGATGACGAACCGCCTGTATGAAAAAGGCTACATCAATAGAGAACGCAGCCAAAGCGACCGCCGGAGCATACTTTTAAATGTCACGGAAAAGGGGACGGAAGTATTTCACCGTGTGGAGCGGCGGATTGAGGAACTCGTCCGTTCATATATTATGTATTTTGATGAAGACGAGGCGGAGATGTTCGTTAATACATATGAAAAATTATATCGATTGATGATGACAGAGGAGGATCAGCAGACATAATGAAAAACATTATCCGAGCTCGCTGGATCATCGCCGCGGTATGGGTCGCCGCAACGGTGATATTTATGCTTACAGCGCCTGATATGGCTGAATTGACACGGGAGAAAGGGCAGATTTCCGTACCGGACGGGTATTCCTCTTCTTACGCCCATGAATTGCTTGATGAAATGTCTGATTCAGATGCACCGTCTTCTTCTGCCGTCATCGTATTTCACGAAAAAGGCTTAATGACAGACAAAAAAGATCGTCTGGAAGAAGCCGTCAGCACTTTGTCTGAACAGAAAAAAGCGCTTCAGATTAAAACGGTGACTTCATACTTCGGGGAGAAAAATGACGACATCAAAAAACAGCTGCTGTCAAAAGACAGACAAACGATGCTCGTTCAGCTGCAGCTTGATACATCCAAAAACGATATCCTCGAAATAAAAAATAAAATTGATAAAGAGCTGAAACCGTACGGCGTATCATACGGCATTACAGGCCAGTCGCTGATCGACGAAGATGTGTTAAAAAGCTCACAGGACGGCTTAAAAAAGACTGAATATATAACGGTTGCCTTTATCCTGATCGTGCTGATTCTTGTATTTCGGTCAGTGGTCGCTCCGTTTGTACCGCTTTTATCAGTATTGATATCTTATTTAGTCAGCCAGTCGATTGTCGCATTTTTAGTCGATCAGCTGAATTTTCCGCTCTCAACTTTTACTCAGATTTTTATGGTTGCGATTATGTTCGGAATCGGTACAGACTACTGCATTCTGCTTCTCAGCCGGTTTAAAGAAGAACTGTCGCATGGCGCTGATATAAGAGAAGCGATCGTCGTCACCTACAAAACGGCCGGAAAGACGGTTTTGTATAGCGGCGGTGCGGTGTTGATCGGATTTGCCTGCATCGGATTTGCGACATTTAAGCTGTATCAGTCGGCAGCCGCCGTTGCGGTCGGTGTCGCGGTACTGCTGCTTGCGCTCATGACGATCGTGCCGTTTTTTATGGCTGTTTTAGGAAAAAGACTGTTTTGGCCTGTGAAGGGCGATATTTCCCATCCCCAAAGCAAAGCATGGGAAACGTCAGGGCGGTTTTCATTTAAAAGGCCGCTCATCAGTCTGGCAATCGTTGCGGTATTCACCGTCCCGCCTATCCTTCTTTACAAAGGGTCGCTATCTTACAACAGTCTTGACGAAATCGGGGATAAATATGAATCCGTCCGCGCGTTTAATACGATTTCAGACGCCTTTGGCCCGGGAGAACTTCTTCCGGCCACAGTCGTCATCAAAAATGATGAGACATTAAATACTGAAAAACACCTGATTGATATCGAAAAAATCAGCAGAGAACTTGAAAAAACAGAGGGTGTAAAAACGGTCAGAAGCGCCACGCGCCCTGCTGGAAACGGATTGAATCAATTATTTGTCACAAATCAGGCAAAGCAGCTTCAAGAAGGACTTGATAAGGGCAATACGGGACTTGAAAAAATCACGGACGGATTAGGGCATGCCGCAAAGTCGTTAGCTGATTCACAGCCGCAGATCGAAGAGTCGGGGAAAAGCGTCAATCAGCTTATTGACGGAACATTGTCTCTGAAATCCGGGCTTTCTGATATAGGAGAAAACCTGAATAAACTGCAGGCTGGCGTGAATGAGAATAAAGCCGGCGTCGCCCAGATGAAAAAGCAGATTGAAGAGCAAAAACAAATGCTGACTTCACAGCTCAAACAAAACAGCGGTCTCGCTTCAGAAACGCAAAACGCTTTAAAATTGGTAAAAACCGTCCTGCCGATGAAAGATGAAGCCAGCAGACAGCTTGCCGATTTGAACAAGCAGCTTGCCCGGCTGCCGTTTGCAAAATTGGAAGCGTCAATACCGTCAGTCAAAACCGATCCCTCTTACCAAGAAATCAAATCGGCCTTTACGGGTGTACAGTCAGCCGTTCCCAAGGCAAACGCGGATGCAGAAGCTTTTTCTAAACAGGTCGACAGTCAAAAGGCTCATCTGCAGCAAGCGGAAAAACAATTTGCCCGGCTGGCAGCCGCTCAGAAGAAGATTGACACTCAAATTAACGCAATGATCAACGGTCTGACCAGTATTGAAAACGGTCTGCAGCAAGTGTCAGACGGACAGGGGGCTCTCGCAGGACAAATGCCGCGCCTTGAATCGGCGGCAGGACAGCTCGCGGAGGGCCAGAAAAAAATGAAGAGCGGTCTCGGTGATTTTTCTTCCCGGCTCAGCGATCTTTCTTCAGGCCTTAACGATAGTGTAAAAGGGCTTAAGAAAGTATCAAGCGGCATGATGGGGGCGAATGATTACCTGGGTGAGCTTCACAAGGCGTCAGACAAAGAAATGACAGGCTGGTTTGTGCCGAAAGACGCGTTGACAAACAGTGATTTCACAAGCGTGTTTAATACGTACATGTCAGATGACAGAAAAACGACAGAATTGACCGTCGTTCTTGATAACAATCCTTACTCAAATACGGCCATTCAAGATATTCAAGCGATCAAAGCGAGCGTAAAAAGGGCCATTCCGAACACGGATCTGAAGAATGCTTCCTTCGGCGTTTCGGGAGTCTCCAGCATGAATGCCGATCTGAAGGAAGTATCGGATTCAGACTTCAAACGGACGGCAATGTTTATGCTGGCGGGAATTTTTCTGATTCTCATCGTGATGCTGCGCTCCCTCATTATGCCTGTTTATTTAGTGGCGTCGCTCGTACTGACGTATTTCGCATCCATCGGCGTGACGGAATACATCTTTACACACTTCTTCGGGTATCCGGGCGTAAACTGGGCCGTGCCGTTCTTCGGCTTTGTCATTTTGATGGCTCTAGGCGTGGATTATTCCATCTTTTTAATGGACCGTTTTAATGAGCTTAAAAAAGAAGGAACGGAACCCGCAATGATCAGCAGTATGAAAAATATGGGTTCCGTCATCATTTCTGCGGCGATTATTTTAGCGGGAACCTTTGCGGCCATGCTGCCGTCAGGCGTTCTTTCCTTATTACAGATTGCAACCGTGGTATTAACAGGCCTTCTCATGTACGCAATTGTCGTCCTTCCGTTTTTTGTACCGGTCATGGTGAAAATATTCGGAAGAGCCAACTGGTGGCCTTTCAATTTGAAAAAATAACGTTCAATACCTCTGCCTGTTTTTGGGCAGAGGTTTTTTGTTTCCTTATAAATCCTCCAGTTGATATAATTACATCTGCGTACTCTTTTTTGCGAATGCTGAAATTTGGTCATAATACATACTATGAAAGAATGAACGAAGGAGGTTTCACATGACTTACGTAAATGAAATGAAGTCAAAGCACGGCGGGATCACCGCCCACATCGTAAAGACCGAGAAATTTAAAACCGTTTCGCTGACGTTTAAAATGCTGGCTCCTTTAACGAAAGAGCTCGTAACAAAAAGAGCGCTGTTTCCGCATGTGCTTCTGCGCGGAACAGAAAGCCGCCCGAAAACCGCTGATCTGCGGTCTTATTTTGATGAGCTGTACGGCACATCCGTTTCAGCTGATCTGACAAAAAAGGGAGAACGTCATGTCATTACGTTCAGGCTTGAGATTCCTAATGAAAAGTATCTGAAGGACCGCACACCGTTATTGGAAAAAGGCCTTCAGCTTTTATCAGAGCTTGTCTTTTCGCCCGCTTTGGAAAACGGCGCCTTCCTGCCCCTTTATGTCACGCAGGAAAAACGGACGCTGAAACAGCGGATTCAAGCCGTATATGATGATAAGATGAGATATTCTAATCTGCGTCTCGTTCAGGAAATGTGCAAAAGCGAACCGTATGCCCTTCACGTCAACGGCGAGTTCGATGATGTTGAACACATTACACCGCAAGATTTGTATGAAGCCTATCAAAAAGCCATACGCGAAGATCAGCTGGACCTGTACGTCATCGGCGATGTTGATACAGATCAGGTGAAAACGGCCGTTGATACGTATTTTAAAACGGAAGAACGGGAGCTGCAGCCTTTTGAAAGAAGCGCGGCGAATGAACAGCCCGATCCGAAGGAAGTCATTGATGAAGAGGACGTCAAGCAGGGCAAGCTGAATATCGGATTCCGGACCAATACGACATATACAGATCCGGATTATCCTGCATTGCAGGTGTTTAACGGGCTGTTCGGAGGTTTCTCTCATTCAAAGCTGTTTATAAATGTCCGTGAAAAAGCGAGCCTCGCCTATTATGCAGCCTCAAGGGTGGAAAGCTTCAAAGGGCTTTTGATGGTCATGTCGGGCATTGAGGTGAAAAATTACAAGCAGGCCGTCACCATCATTGAAGAACAGTTTCAGGCTATGCAAAACGGTGACTTTTCAGAAGATGATATCGCCCAAACGAAAGCCGTTATTAAAAATCAAGTATTAGAAACCATTGATACGGCATACGGTTTAGCGGAATTTCTGTATCAGCAGGCCTCAGCCCAAGTAGAGATACCGATCGAAAGATTCCTTGACAATATCGAGAAAGTGACAAAAGAGGACATTATCAATGTCGGAAAGAACATTAAGCTGGATACGACTTATTTCTTAAAAGGGACGGGGGGAGCATCTTGACTAAACCGATAAACTTCGAACAGCTTCAGGAAACGCTGTATCATGAAAAAATGGCAAACGGCCTTGATGTCTATGTGCTGCCGAAACAGGGCTTTAATAAAACATACGCCGTGTTTACGACAAAGTACGGTTCCATTGACAATCAATTCGTTCCTTTAAATAAGGAAGAAATGGTACACGTCCCTGACGGAATCGCGCATTTTCTAGAGCATAAACTGTTTGAAAAAGCGGACGGCGACGTGTTTCAGGACTTCAGTAAGCAGGGGGCGTCGGCAAATGCCTTTACATCATTTACACGAACCGCTTATCTGTTCTCCAGCACTTCTAATGTGGAGAAAAACCTCGAAACACTCGTGGATTTTGTTCAGGACCCGTATTTCACGGAAAAATCAGTTGAAAAAGAAAAAGGCATCATCGGCCAGGAAATCAATATGTATGATGATAATCCGGATTGGCGGCTGTTTTTCGGCCTTATCGAAAATATGTATAAAGACCACCCCGTGAAAATTGACATTGCCGGAACGGTGGAGAGCATCTCACATATTACGAAAGATCTGCTGTATGAGTGCTACGAAACGTTTTATCACCCGAGCAATATGCTGCTCTTTATCGTCGGTCCCGTAGATCCTGAAGCGGTCATCAGCCAGGTGCGGAAAAACCAGGAGAAAAAGCCGTTTACAGACCAGCCTGAAATCAAACGTGAAGAAGTTCAGGAGCAGGAAGCGGTTTTCCGCCGGGAGCAGGAGTTAAAAATGAACGTGCAAGGCTCAAAATGTCTTGTCGGCTTAAAGGCGAAAGACCCTTATAAAACGGGGCAGGAGCTGTTGAAGCACGAGCTCAGCATGAACCTCATGCTTGAATGTCTTTTCGGAAAAAGCTCACCGCATTACGGTGACTTGTACGACAAAGGCTACATTGATGAAACCTTCAGCTTTGATTACACGGCTGAATACGGATTCGGTTTTGCCTCTGTCGGAGGAGATACACCGGAGCCGGATAAGCTCGCTGACGAATTAAAACACATGCTGCTTGATGCGGAATCAGCCGTGACTGCGGAAAAACTTGACCTTGCGAGAAAAAAGAAGATCGGGTCATTCTTAAAAGCGCTCAATTCGCCTGAATATATCGCCAACCAATTCACACGCTATGCCTTTTTAGATATGAGTCTGTTTGATGTCGTAACCGTACTGGAGCAGATTACGCTGGAAGACGTAAAGCGGGTCATTAAAGAAGAAATATCAGAAGACAGGCTGACAGTCTGCAAAGTCGTGCCAAAATCATAACAAAAACATCCCTCACGTCCTGAGGGATGTTTTTCTGGGGAAAGAAGGAGTATGGATTGATGAAACAGACAGCGCTCGTAACCGGAGCAAGCGGCGGAATCGGACAAAGTATAAGTGAAGTCCTCGCAAAAAACGGGTATGACGTCCTTTTGCATTATCATTCTAATAAGGAAGCCGCACACAGGCTTGCGGAAAGGCTGAGCGAATCATTCGGCGTAAAAGCCTCCGTTATTCAGGCGGATTTGTCCTCACCGGATGGCGCGGAGACACTCAGCCGTTCCGTTAGGCAGCCTGTGGACGCTCTGATATTAAACAGCGGCAAAAGTCATTTCGGCCTGATTACAGACGTTACGGATGACACGGCGCGGGAGATGGTGCAGCTGCATGTGACGAGTCCGTTTATTTTGGCGCGTAATCTGGTGCCCGGCATGATCCGGAAAAAAAGCGGGGGCATCGTCGCGATCGGTTCCGTCTGGGGAGAAACAGGCGCATCGTGCGAGGTATTATACAGCATGGTCAAGGGAGCGCAGCATTCGTTCGTCAAAGCGCTTGCCAAAGAGCTTGCTCCGAGCGGCGTCCGCGTGAATGCAGTCTCGCCGGGTGCCGTTGATACAAATATGCTTGCTCAGTTCACGTCTGATGAAAAAGAAGCGTTGGCAGATGAAATTCCCGCGGGCCGGCTGGCAAAGCCGGAGGAAATCGCCGAAGCGGCGGCCTTTTTATTATCGGAAAAGGCTTCCTATATTACGGGGCATATATTATCCGTAAACGGCGGCTGGCACTGCTGAAAAAAATGTGTGTATAGTTTGCATCTGTACGGACAAAATAATTTTGTAACAACAGATGAAATGGAGGAACCCAACATGTCAGTATTAGAAAACTGGGATAATTGGAAGAATTTCCTTGGCGACAGATTGAACTATGCGCAGGAAAAAGGGATGAGTGATGAAACGATCACTGACCTCGCTACAGAAATCGGCGGTTACCTTGCGAACGAAGTCGACTCGAAAAACCATCAGGAAAAAGTGCTTGCTGATCTTTGGAGCGTTGCTTCTGAAGATGAACAGCGCGCCATCGCAAATATGATGGTGAAGCTTGTTGAAAATAACAGCACTCATTAAGAGGGGGGATTTCTCCTCTCTTTTTTTATGTTTTCCTCTATAGAGCAACATTCTTCTTTCTAATTAGAGAAAAATGTTTTATGATAAAGGAAGGTAAAAATTTGCCACAATGGAGGGGGTATATCATTTGGCAAAGCTCGAATGGTATTTTGAATATGAAATTCAAGTGAACCGCCCCGGCCTGCTCGGGGATATTTCATCTCTTCTCGGGATGCTGTCAATTAATATTGTCACAATTAACGGTGTCGACCTTTCCAGAAGGGGAATGCTGCTCAGATGCCGGCATATAGATCAAATTAAACGATTGGAATCAATTTTAAAAACAATGGAGACCATTAAAGTAACGAAGCTGAGAGAACCGAGGCTTCGCGACCGTCTCGCAGTCCGCCACGGGAGATACATTCAGCGTGATGCCGATGACAAAAAAACCTTCCGTTTTGAAAGGGACGAGCTCGGTCTTCTGGTTGACTTTATGGCCGAGCTGTTTAAAAAAGAAGGACACAAACTGATCGGGATCCGGGGAATGCCGAGGGTCGGGAAAACGGAGTCCATCGTCGCGTCAAGCGTTTGTGCCAGCAAAAGATGGCTTTTCGTATCATCAACGCTGCTAAAACAAACGATCCGGAGCCAGCTGGTTGCCGATGAATACAGCACGGAAAATGTGTTTATCCTCGACGGCATCGTTTCAACAAGACGGGGATCTGAGCGCCATCTTCAGCTCGTCAGTGAAATTATGCGGCTTCCGGCGACAAAGGTCGTGGAGCACCCCGATATTTTTGTTCAAAATTCGGAGTATACGCTCGATGATTTCGATTATATTATCGAACTCAGAAATGATCCTGACGAAGTCATTACATATGAACATGCAGAAGAACCGCAAATGTTTGATCAGACCGGTTTTTCAAGCTTTGATTTTTAATATTGGAAGGTGTTTGTTGTGACAGAATTAGCAATCCGGCTTAAAGAAGCCAGAGAGGAAAAAGGGATGTCGTTGGATGAACTCCAGGCGGCGACGAAAATTCAGAAAAGATACTTAACCGCTCTGGAAGAAGGCAATTATGACGTCATTCCCGGCAATTTTTATGTGCGGGCGTTTATCAAGCAATACGCTGAAGCTGTCGGGCTTGATTCAGATCAGTTATTTGAAGAATATAAAAAAGACATCCCTAACACGTACCATGACGATGTGTCGGAAAAAATCTCCGGTCTCGCCATGCAAAGGGAGCTTCCTAAGTCCGCTTCAAAGGCGGCGGAATGGCTTCCGACCGTCCTTGTCGTCATCGGTGTCATTATCGTCATCGCGATCATTTATGCGATTATTCAGCTCGGAATGAGCAAATCCGGGCAGACAGACGGAGATAAAGCCGTCACCCAAAGTGAGAGCAAGTATGAGATTCCTAAGGATTCTGCGCTGAAAAACGACGGCAATACAAATGACGAAGCGCAATCTGACAGCAAAAAAGACAAAAAGGACACAAAAGCGTCAGAGCAGAAAAAGAAAGAAAAAAGCAGTGAAAAGACGGAGATCAAAGCGGCCGGAACGGAAGGCTCGGCTTCTTCATACAACGTCTCCGGGGCAGATAAGTATAAGCTCGAACTGATTGCTTCTGACAGCGCATGGATCCGCGTCCGTGATGACAGCGGCGGTTCTTTAAAAGAAGGAACGCTGCAAAAAGGCGAAACCTTTAAAAAAGACGTCACGGATCAAAAGCAGATTGAAATCCGCACGGGCTATGCCCCTAACCTGAAAATTAAAATTAACGGAGAGGTTCTGTCCTATGAACTCAATCCGCATGATGTGATGGCGCAGACCATCACAATCAAGATGAAAAAATAAAAGGGGAAAAAGTCATCTGAACGATTAAGATGACTTTTTCTTCACGTCCGAGTACATATTATTGGAGGGGCTTTATGTTTAACTTACCGAATAAAATCACACTGGCAAGAATCGCTTTAATTCCTGTATTTATGATTATCATGCTTGTTCCTTTTCAGTGGGGCAGCGTTCATATAGGGGATGAATCGATTCCGGTCGCGCATCTTACGGGAGCTGTTTTATTCATTATCGCATCAACGACTGACTGGGTGGATGGCTACTACGCCAGAAAACTGAACCTCGTGACAAACTTCGGGAAATTTTTAGATCCGCTGGCTGACAAACTGCTGGTATCCGCGGCATTAATTACGCTTGTGCAGTTTGACCTTGCGCCGGCGTGGATGGTCATCATCATCATCAGCCGCGAATTTGCCGTAACGGGATTAAGACTTGTGCTGGCGGGAACGGGGGAAGTTGTAGCCGCCAATATGCTGGGGAAAATTAAAACATGGGCTCAGATCATCGCTGTTGCCGCGCTTTTGCTGCATAATCTTCCGTTTGAGCTCGTTTCTTTCCCGTTCGGCGATATCGCTTTATGGGTGGCCGTGCTGTTCACAGTCATTTCCGGCTGGGAGTATTTTGCGAAGAACTGGGATGCGTTAAAAACATCTAACTAGGAAAGAAGGACTTAAAGATGGAAATAGCAAAAAAAGCAGAAATCATTGCAGTCGGCTCGGAGCTTCTGCTAGGCCAGATCGCCAATACGAACGCGCAGTTTATCAGTAAAGAGCTGGCGGAAATCGGTGTAAACGTGTTTTACCATACCGCTGTCGGTGACAATCCGGAGCGGCTTAAGCAAGTCATCCGCATTGCCGAAGAGCGCTCAGACCTGATTATTTTTTCAGGCGGCCTCGGACCGACCAAGGACGATTTGACGAAAGAAACCATTGCAAACACACTGGGGCGCCCGCTCGTTCTGAATGACGAAGCGTTCCGGTCGATCGAAGAATATTTCGCGAAAACAAAACGGACCATGTCGCCGAATAACCGCAAACAGGCGCTCGTCATTGAGGGCTCGGACGTTTTGGCGAATCATTTCGGCATGGCGCCGGGAATGCTTGCAGAGCACGGCTCAAGGCTTTATATGCTGCTTCCCGGGCCGCCGAGCGAGCTGCGTCCGATGTTTGAAAATGAAGCGAAACCGCTGCTTCTTAAAAAGCTTGGTTCTAATGAGAAAATCGTTTCAACCGTGCTGCGGTTTTTCGGAATCGGTGAATCCCAGCTTGAAGCTGATTTAGAAGATATCATTGACGCGCAGACGAATCCGACGATTGCGCCGCTTGCTGCTGACGGCGAGGTCACGCTGCGTTTAACGGCGAAACATGCTGACGAAAAAGAAACAGAACGGCTTTTAAAAGAAACGGAAGCCGCCATTTTAGAACGTGTCGGTGAATTTTTCTACGGATATGATGATACGTCCCTGGTGAAGGAGCTTTCAAAAGCATGCAGACAAAACAAAATCACGATTTCTTCTGCCGAAAGCTTTACAGGCGGCCTGTTTTCAGAGTGGGTGACTGATTTAAGCGGTGCGTCTCAACTATTTGCAGGAGGCGTTGTCTGCTATTCCGACAGCGTGAAACAGCATGTGCTCGGCGTGAAAGCTGAGACGCTCGCAGAAAGCGGAGCGGTCAGCAAAGAGTGTGCGAAAGAGCTTGCAGCCGGTGTGAGAAAGCTGACCGGAAGCGATATCGGCATCAGCTTTACCGGGGTCGCGGGTCCCGACCCGCAGGAAGGGCATGCGCCGGGCCGCGTCTTTATCGGCATTTCAGCGGAAGGAAAAGAAGAGGTGCACGAATTTCACTTTGCCGGCTCAAGAACCGGAATCAGAAAGCGCGCCGCTAAATACGGCTGCCATCTCATTTTAAAAATGCTGGATCAAAAATAAAGTTTTAAAGAGCTTTTTTCTCTGATTTTTAAGTTTCATAAGGGAAATTATGCTCTTTTGCAGAAAAGCGAACGCGGAAAAAATCCGAATATGCGTTCGCTTTTTTCTTGGCAAATGCCAGTAAACAAGGTATAGTATATGTAGTGGCAAGATAAAGGAGGAAAAAATAAATGAGTGATCGTCAGGCAGCCTTAGATATGGCTCTTAAGCAAATAGAAAAACAATTCGGCAAAGGTTCCATCATGAAGCTCGGAGAAAAAACGGATACAAGAATTTCAACGGTGCCAAGCGGCTCCCTTGCACTTGATACCGCTCTCGGAATAGGCGGATACCCGCGCGGACGGATTATTGAAGTATACGGACCTGAAAGTTCAGGTAAAACGACTGTAGCGCTTCACGCAATCGCTGAGGTTCAGGAAAAAGGCGGACAGGCAGCATTTATTGATGCTGAGCATGCTCTTGATCCTGTTTACGCGCAAAAGCTCGGTGTCAATATCGAAGAGCTTCTGCTTTCTCAGCCGGATACGGGAGAGCAGGCGCTTGAGATTGCTGAAGCGCTGGTGCGAAGCGGAGCTGTTGATATCGTAGTCGTTGACTCTGTTGCGGCGCTTGTTCCAAAAGCTGAAATTGAAGGTGACATGGGTGATTCACACGTCGGTTTACAGGCGCGTCTTATGTCTCAGGCGCTCCGTAAGCTTTCCGGCGCTATCAATAAATCTAAAACAATCGCAATCTTTATTAACCAGATTCGTGAAAAAGTCGGCGTTATGTTCGGAAATCCGGAGACGACACCGGGCGGCCGCGCGCTGAAATTCTATTCTTCCGTGCGTCTTGAAGTGCGCCGTGCCGAGCAATTAAAGCAGGGCAACGACGTGATGGGGAATAAAACGAGAATTAAAGTCGTAAAAAACAAAGTCGCTCCTCCGTTCCGTACGGCTGAAGTGGACATTATGTACGGTGAAGGAATCTCCAAAGAAGGGGAAATCATCGACCTTGGAACTGAACTGGATATCGTGCAAAAAAGCGGTTCGTGGTATTCTTATGAAGAAGAACGCCTCGGTCAGGGCCGTGAAAACGCCAAGCAGTTCTTAAAAGAAAATAAAGACATCATGCTGATGATTCAGGAACAAATCCGTGAATATTACGGTTTAGACAATAACGGTGTAACGGACAAAGCGGAAGAAGTTCAGGAAGAGATGGAATTAGAAGAATAAAAACACGATCAAAAGAGCGGAATAAGCAATTTCCGCTCTTTTTTTTTGTATGTTTCAAAAAAACACTGGCTGTGCGGAAAATTTTATCTGGAATGTTACAACTTTTTTCACCCTTCACTCGTCTAACATCATGGCGAAAGTTGAAATTATATCTGAGGAGGAAAAAAGATGACGAGCCCCCGCCGCACAAGAATAAATAAAAAAAGAAAGAAGAAGCTGATGAAAACGGGAGGGCTGTTTCTTTTTCTGCTGCTTGTCACTGTTTTTATTATGATCTGGACCGTCACAGCGCATCATCGGGAGAAGGAATCCGTTAAAAACGCTCCCGCCGCTCAATCTGATACTTCAAAAGACCAGACTCAACAGAAAAAAGAAAAGACGCAAAAAGAGAAAACACCTAAATCAATCGATCACAATAAACAGATCAGCAATTACTTGCAACAGATCGGGTTCAGCGGCACAGCAATGATCGTAAAAGATGGAAAAGTTGTGCTGAAAAAAGGCTTTGGCTATGCAGACCGAAAACAAAAAATTAAAAACAATCCGGAGACATCATATTATATCGGTTCTTCACAAAAAGCGTTAATCGCGACGGCTGTCCTGCAGCTTGAAGAAAAAGGGCTGCTGCAGACGAGTGACCCCGTCAGTACATACTTGCCGAATTTTCCTAACGGCACGCGCATCACATTGAAAAACCTGCTCAATCATACGTCCGGCATAAACGGGCATATTGAGGGTCGGGGACCGATTTCTCCAATTGATTTAATCAAGGATATAGAATACCGCGGAATTAAAAGGCAGCCCGGGGTTTGGGATTACAGGGATTCCAACTATTCAGTGCTTGCTTATATCGTATCTCAGGTCAGCGGGGAGTCTTATGAACAATATATAAAAGAACACGTGTTCAAACCGGCCGGAATGAAGCATGCCGGATTTTACAAAACATTTGCTGAAGCCAAATATCCTGCCGTCGGCTACAAAGTCGATGAGAGCGGCAGTCTTGTAACGCCGCACCTTTTGGACTTATCGCAGCTTTACGGGGCGGGCGACATGTATATGAGCGCTGAAGATCTTTATAAATTTGATAAAGCGATCGTAAACGGCACGCTCCTTTCAAAAGAAAGCTTCACAAAAATGTTTACAGCAGGAAGCAGTGCCGCTTACGGGATGGGGTTTTACATTGATCCGGGCAGCTATTCCAATCACGGTGTTATGCCCGGTTACAACATTTTAAACAGTTTCAGCCATTCGGCAAGCAAATATGTCATATTACTGTCAAACATTCAGAATAACGCCAAATTAGGACAGGTAAACAATAGAATTTACCAATTGCTTAACCAGGCGGACTGACAGAGCCGTCATTCACGAAAAGCGGATGAAGGTATGGTATGATATATACATGGGCGGCGATCCGAGCTGAAGGCGAATCGTTAAGCTGGCAAGCTTGACAAGTATTTCCGACACAATTACAATGAAGTTGTAACATTTGTTTTTTTAACATGATTGTTAAACCATTTAAACTTGACAAGGGCATGAGAGACTCATTCCCTGTGAAGGTTCTGTATGTTGAGAAAATCAGACAATGTACATGCCGGCACTTATTTAAGCAAAAACCAAGTTCATAGCAAGAGGAGGTGAAAGTATGACCCCAATGACGGTTCTCATCTCCATTTTGCTGACTCTGCTCGGTTTAGTTGTTGGCTACTATGTTCGTAAAACCATTGCCGAAGCAAAGATTGCGGGCGCACGCGGTGCTGCCGAGCAAATCCTTGAAGATGCAAAGCGTGATGCTGAAGCACTGAAAAAAGAAGCTCTGCTTGAAGCAAAGGACGAAATCCATACACTTCGAATAGATGCTGAACAGGAAGTTCGTGAAAGACGAAATGAGCTTCAAAAACAAGAAAACCGTTTACTTCAAAAAGAAGAAAATCTTGACCGTAAACATGAAGGAATTGATAAACGGGAAGCGATGTTGGAGAAGAAAGATCATTCTCTGAATGAACGACAACAACATATTGAAGAGATGGAAAGCAAAGTGGATGAGATGATTCGTATGCAGCAGTCAGAACTCGAACGCATTTCGAGCCTGACACGGGATGAAGCGAAACAAATCATTCTTGACCGGGTTGAAAATGAGCTTTCACATGACATCGCCATCATGACAAAAGAAACCGAAAACCGTGCGAAAGAAGAGGCAGATAAAAAGGCGAAAAACATTCTGTCGCTTGCTTTGCAGCGCTGTGCAGCAGATCATGTTGCCGAAACGACGGTATCGGTCGTCAATCTTCCGAATGATGAGATGAAAGGACGTATCATCGGCCGTGAAGGGCGTAATATTCGTACGCTTGAAACGCTTACAGGTATTGACCTGATTATTGATGACACACCTGAAGCAGTCATTCTTTCCGGATTTGATCCGATCAGACGGGAGACGGCAAGAATCGCTCTTGATAAACTCGTTCAGGATGGCCGTATTCATCCGGCGCGAATTGAAGAAATGGTTGAAAAATCCCGCCGTGAGGTTGATGACTATATCCGGGAAATGGGTGAGCAGACGACGTTTGAAGTCGGCGTTCACGGACTTCACCCGGATCTGATCAAGATCCTCGGCCGGTTGAAATTCCGTACAAGCTACGGGCAGAACGTACTGAAACATTCTATGGAAGTTGCGTTTTTAGCCGGTTTAATGGCTTCCGAGCTTGGAGAAGATGCAAAGCTTGCCAAGCGGGCCGGTCTTCTGCATGACATCGGAAAAGCAATTGACCATGAAGTGGAAGGAAGCCACGTGGAAATCGGAGTGGAGCTTGCGACCAAATATAAAGAGCATCCAGTCGTCATTAACAGTATTGCGTCACACCACGGAGACGAAGAGCCGACTTCCATTATCGCTGTTCTGGTTGCTGCCGCTGATGCACTGTCAGCCGCAAGACCGGGCGCGAGAAGTGAAACGCTCGAAAACTATATCCGCAGACTTGAAAAGCTTGAAGAAATCTCCGAGTCTTACGAAGGTGTTGAAAAATCATTTGCGATTCAGGCCGGCCGTGAAGTTCGCATCATGGTGAAGCCGGACTCCATTAATGATTTAGAAGCCCATCGTTTGGCGCGTGATATCCGTAAACGAATTGAGGACGAGCTTGATTATCCGGGACACATTAAAGTGACCGTGATCAGAGAAACTCGAGCCGTAGAGTATGCAAAATAAAGTGATGCTTAGCGCATCACTTTATTTTTTTGAGTCCCTGAAAAGGAAGGAATGGAATGTATGAGAATTTTATTTATCGGAGATGTTGTCGGTTCCCCGGGCCGCGACATGGTAAAAGAATATGTCCCGAAACTGAAAGCGAAACATAAACCGCATTTTACAATTATTAACGGAGAAAATGCAGCACACGGAAAAGGACTGACGGAAAAGATCTACCACAGCCTGATGGAAGCGGGAGCCGACGCCATTACAATGGGAAACCATACGTGGGATAAAAGAGAGATCTTCGACTTTATTGATGATGTGCCGCATCTTGTCCGGCCGGCGAATTTCCCGGAAGGTACGCCGGGCAAAGGCATTACTTATATTAAATCGAACGGAAAAGAGCTTGCCGTCATTAATTTACAGGGGCGGACGTTTCTTCCGCCGCTTGATGATCCGTTTGCTAAAGCGGATGAATTAATAGAAGAAGCGAAAAAGCGCACACCGTACATTTTTATTGATTTTCACGCGGAAGCGACAAGCGAAAAAATTGCGATCGGCTGGTATACAGACGGAAGAGCCTCTGCCGTAGTAGGCACCCATACACACGTGCAAACGGCAGATAACCGCATTTTGCCGAAAGGAACGGCATATATTACTGATGTAGGCATGACGGGTCCGTACGACGGAATTCTCGGTATGGACAGAGAAACGGTCATCAAGCGGTTTAAAACCAATCTTCCCGTCCGGTTTACGGTGGCGGAAGGTAAAACTACGCTGAGCGGAGTGCTCATTGACATCGACGATCAAACGAAAAAGGCCGTAAATATCGAACGGATATTAATCAATGATGACCATATGTTCTTTGAATAGGTGATCATGTGTTTATTTTATAAAAATATTAAAAGGAAAAGCAGGAATATAGCAACTTCTTAGTGAATATAGTAGAAATGGAAGGTAGCCCGCTATTTTTGAAAAGCATTGTGGGGATGGCTTTTTGGATAGCAACATCTAATAATGATTGTTCTAATGAACACTCACTTATCCATTGTAAAACTAAGGGGGAGCAGAAATGGAAATCTTAAAAGTTTCAGCAAAATCAAGTCCAAATTCAGTAGCAGGCGCGCTTGCCGGCGTATTGAGGGAACGCGGAGCCGCCGAAATTCAAGCAATTGGGGCGGGTGCCTTAAACCAGGCTGTTAAAGCGGTTGCGATTGCCAGAGGCTTTGTCGCGCCAAGCGGCGTAGATTTGATTTGTATTCCGGCTTTTACAGATATACAGATTGACGGAGAAGAAAGAACGGCGATTAAGTTAATCGTCGAACCCCGTTAAAAACAAAAACATGTACATTCTCAACCTGCTTGCGTAAGGCGAGCAGGTTGTTTTTATTGCTGTCATATTTTCTCACAATATTATATTGATAGTACGAAGAGATGATAAATGGCTTTATTCATATAATATTCAAAAAAATCCCGCCCATTTTTCCGGACGGAAGCAGTTGTTTTCCTCGAGTGGACACTGGTGTTTACCTCCTTTTTATCTCATGTTACAATCCAGTTATTACAGTGTTTTTTCGAGGAGGAGTGTACATGTTGGGAGGAAAGATGAAAGCTATCGTTAAAAATGAAAACGCTTTCGGAGCAACACTGAAAGAAATTCCCATACCTTCCATTAATGAGAATGAAGTTCTCATTAAAGTACAGGCCGCATCTATATGCGGTACAGATGTGCATATTTATAATTGGGATCAATGGGCGCAGAAACGAATCAAAACACCTCAAGTATTCGGACATGAATTCAGCGGTATCGTAGCGGAAACGGGCAAGCACGTCACAAATGTCAAAATAGGTGACTACGTTTCGGCTGAAACCCACTTCGTCTGCGGTACTTGTGTCCCGTGTTTAACAGGAAAACATCATGTGTGCACCCATACAAAGATCCTCGGCGTAGATACAGCCGGCTCCTTCGCTGAATATGTCAAAGTGCCGGCCCGAAATGTTTGGAAAAACCCCGCTGATATGGACCCCGCCGTCGCCTCTGTTCAAGAGCCGCTTGGCAACGCGGTCCATACGGTGCTGGAAAGCAGCGGGCTTGCGGGCGGTTCCGCTGCAATTATCGGCTGCGGACCGATCGGGCTGATGGCGGTGGCGGTGGCTAAAGCGGCCGGTGCATCCCGTATTGCGGCCATTGATAAAAATGATTACAGGCTGGCTCTTGCGAAGAAATTGGGAGCTGCGATCACCATTTCAGCTGACGAGGAAGATCCGCTTGAGGTGATCGACACCTTAACAGGCGGAGAAGGGATCGACCTTGTCTGCGAAATGTCAGGCCACCCGGCAGCCATAACACAAGGATTAAAGATGGCGGCCAACGGGGGGAGGTTCCACATGCTGAGTCTGCCGGAACGTCCGGTGACGGTTGACCTGACAAATGACGTGGTGTTTAAAGGACTTACCGTCCAAGGCATCACAGGCAGAAAAATGTTTGAAACATGGCGGCAGGTATCGCACCTGCTTGAATCCGGCCTTGTTGATCTGACGCCGGTGATCACGCATCAGTTTCCGCTTGAAGACTTTGAAAAAGGGTTTGACCTGATGAGAAAGGGACAGTGCGGCAAAGTCATTTTGATTCCATAAGGGGAGGGTTCTATAATGAAAGAATTTGAATTTCTAAAAGCAGAGCTTGATAAAATGAAAGAAAATAAAACGTGGCAGCAAATGAAACAAATTGAAACGAAGCAGGGTCCGTCGGTGGAAGTCAAAGGGGAAAACGTGATACAGCTTTCATCGAACAATTATCTCGGTTTGACGTCGCATCCGAGACTTGTCGAAGCGGCCAAACGCGCCGCGGAAGAATTCGGAGCGGGTACGGGGTCCGTCCGTACAATCGCCGGAACATTCACAATGCACAATGAGCTGGAGAAAAAATTGGCAACCTTTAAAAAAACAGAAGCGGCACTTGTTTTTCAATCGGGGTTCACAACGAATCAGGGCGTCTTATCAAGCATTCTTACAAAAGAAGATATCGTGATCTCTGACGAACTGAACCATGCTTCCATTATTGACGGGATCAGGCTGACAAAAGCAGATAAAAAGGTGTACCGCCATGTTGATATGGACGATTTGGAAAGGGTGCTGAAAAAATCAATGAATTACCGCATGCGCCTGATCGTCACCGACGGCGTATTCTCAATGGACGGCAACATCGCTCCTTTGCCTGACATCGTCAAACTTGCAGAGGCGTACGATGCCTTTGTGATGGTCGACGATGCGCATGCTTCCGGCGTACTCGGAAAAAACGGAAGGGGGACGGTTAATCACTTCGGGCTTGACGGAAGAGTCCACATACAGGTGGGCACATTAAGCAAAGCCATCGGAGTGCTTGGCGGTTACGCCGCAGGGTCGCAGGTTCTGATCGATTACCTGCGCCATAAAGGGCGTCCTTTCTTATTCAGCACTTCTCATCCGCCTGCAGTAACGGCCGCATGCATAGAAGCCATTGACGTCCTGCTGGAAGAGCCTGAGCATATGGAAAAGCTATGGGAGAACACGGCGTATTTCAAAGACAAACTGGTTCAAATGGGGCTGACCCTCACAAAAAGCGAAACACCGATCGTGCCGATATTAATAGGGGAGGAAGAAAAAGCCCAGGCATTATCAGACCTTTTATTGACCCGCGGCGTGTTTGCACAAAGCATCGTGTATCCGACGGTCGCCCAAGGAAAAGCGAGAATCCGCACCATTATTACGGCGGAGCATACAAAAGAGGAGCTTGACCGGGCCCTGGAAGTAATCCGTTCAGCCGCAAAAGAGCTTCAGCTTGTGTAAGGGGGAAATGATTCCCTCTTTTTTATTTCTTATTGATTCTTATTCTCAATAAGGTGTACAATAATAGGCTGGCGGTTGTGCCAAACGCTTTTAACCAGTATACTTGAGGGTGGAAGTTTCGGTTGAAAGGAGACATTCGAACATGAATGAAAAGCAAAAGCAGGAAAGCGGACAAGTGAATCCGGCGGACAAAAAATCCGAAAAGGATTACAGCAAGTATTTTGAAGCCGTATATATTCCGCCTTCTTTAAAAGATGCGAAAAAACGGGGCAAAGAATCCGTTCAATATCATAACGATTTTAAAATCTCTGAAGAATTTAAAGGCCTTGGTGAAGGCAGGAAATTTTATATCCGCACGTACGGATGCCAAATGAACGAGCATGATACGGAAGTCATGGCGGGTATTTTTATGGCGCTCGGTTATGAAGCGACAAATTCGGTTGATGACGCGAACGTTATTTTATTAAACACTTGCGCCATCCGGGAAAACGCTGAAAACAAAGTGTTCGGAGAGCTCGGCCATTTAAAGGCGCTTAAAAAAAACAACCCGGACTTGATTCTCGGCGTCTGCGGCTGCATGTCACAGGAAGAATCAGTCGTAAACCGCATCCTTAAGAAGCACCCGTTTGTCGATATGATTTTCGGCACGCACAACATTCACCGTCTGCCGGAACTGTTATCAGAGGCATATTTATCAAAAGAGATGGTCATTGAAGTGTGGTCGAAAGAAGGGGATGTCATTGAGAACCTTCCGAAAGTCCGCAACGGAAAAATTAAAGGCTGGGTCAACATTATGTACGGCTGCGACAAGTTCTGCACATACTGCATCGTACCGTATACCCGCGGAAAAGAACGAAGCCGCCGTCCTGAGGAAATTATCCAGGAAGTCAGAAGACTTGCAAGCGAAGGCTATAAAGAAATCACGCTGCTCGGTCAAAACGTGAATGCGTACGGAAAAGATTTTGAGGATATGACGTACGGTCTCGGTGATTTAATGGACGAACTGCGTAAAATTGATATTCCGAGAATCCGGTTCACGACGAGTCATCCGCGTGACTTTGATGATCATCTGATCGAAGTGCTCGCCAAAGGCGGCAACCTTTTAGACCATATCCATCTTCCGGTTCAATCAGGAAGCTCAGCGATGTTAAAAATGATGGCCCGTAAATATGACAGAGAACGCTATCTGGAGCTTGTCGGAAAAATTAAAGCGGCGATGCCGAACGCTTCACTGACGACCGATATTATTGTCGGTTTTCCGAATGAAACGGATGAACAATTTGAAGAAACGCTTTCGTTATATCGCGAAGTGGAATTTGACAGCGCATATACGTTTATTTACTCTCCTCGTGAAGGCACGCCGGCAGCGAAGATGAAAGACAATGTTCCGATGAGGGTCAAGAAAGAACGTCTTCAGCGCCTTAATGATTTGGTGAAAGAAATTTCAGCCAAAAAAATGAAGGAATATGAAGGCAGGACTGTCGAAGTATTAGTTGAGGGAGAAAGCAAAAATAACCCTGACATTCTTGCCGGCTATACGGAAAAAAGCAAGCTCGTCAACTTCAAAGGGCCGAAAGACGCCATCGGCAAGATTGTACGCGTCAAAATCGAACAGGCGAAAACATGGTCGCTTGACGGTGTGATGGCAGGAGAAGCAATCGAGGTGAAATAATAATGACGCTTTACTCAAAGAAAGACATTGTACAGCAGGCTAGGAACCTTGCGAAAATGATTTCTGAAACAGAAGAAGTTGATTTTTTCAAACGCGCCGAGGCGCAAATTAACGAAAATGAAAAAGTCTCTGCGATTATTAATCAGATTAAAACCCTGCAAAAACAAGCCGTTAACCTGAAGCACTACGAAAAGCTTGAAGCGCTGAAACAAGTGGAAAGTAAAATTGACGCCCTGCAGGAAGAGCTTGAAGGGATTCCGATCATTCAGGAATTCAGAGATTCCCAGATTGAGGTCAATGACCTTCTTCAGCTTGTCGCACATACGATCTCAAATCAGGTGACAAACGAAATTATTACATCTACCGGAGGCAACCTGCTGACGGGAGAAACCGGTTCAAAAGTAAAACATTCGAATAACAGCTGTTCTATTTAAACACGGGGCCTTCATCGGCCCGTGTTTTTTTGCTGTTTAAGAACTAATTGTGATATGTACTAAATTTTCATTGTCTCAACGTTTTGTCCTATTTTTACTGGAAAGTTTTATCATACTTAAAAGTAAAGTTTCTGGGCAGGGCTGCATACAATGAAACAGAAACTTTGTATTTTTATATTTTTATTATAAAAATGCACATGAGACAAATGCCCAGCATAAGATAACACGAAGAAGAACAAGGAGGCCTGCCGGAATGTCTGAATACAGGGAAATTATTACGAAAGCGGTAGTTGCGAAAGGAAGAAAATTCACCCAATGCACCAACACGATCTCGCCTGGAGAAAAACCGTCAAGTATACTGGGCGGCTGGATTATCAACCACAAGTACGATGCCGAAAAGATCGGGAAGACTGTAGAAATTGAAGGGTATTATGATATAAACGTCTGGTACTCTTACGCCGATAATACAAAAACGGAAGTTGTAACCGAGAGAGTAAAGTATGTTGATGTGATTAAACTCAGATACAGAGATACAAATTACTTAGATGACGAACACGAAGTCATTGCCAAAGTGCTGCAGCAGCCGAATTGTCTTGAAGTCACCATTTCTCCTAACGGAAATAAAATCGTTGTTCAGGCAGAGAGGGAATTTTTAGCAGAAGTGGTCGGTGAAACGAAAGTCGTCGTCGAAGTCAATCCTGACTGGGAAGAAGACGATGATGATGATTGGGAAGACGATCTTGACGAAGAATTAGAGGACATTAACCCTGAATTTTTAGTCGGAGATCCTGAAGAATAAGTTGAGGCTAGGGGAGTTTAACACCCCGAGTCTCTTTTTTATATATAAAGATATCACTCTTTTGTTTATGTTATAATGGGATTCGGATAAGAGAAGATACATAGTGAGGGATTAAATGATGGCTAGTTACACGCCTATGATACAGCAATACTTGAAGATAAAGGCAGAGCACCAAGATGCCTTTTTATTTTTTCGGCTTGGTGACTTTTATGAAATGTTTTTTGAAGATGCAAAAAAAGCGTCGCAAGAGCTTGAAATTACACTGACAAGCAGAGACGGAGGTTCGGCTGATAAAATTCCGATGTGCGGCGTGCCGTATCATTCCGCGGCGGCTTATATTGAACAGCTGATTAAAAAGGGCTATAAAGTGGCGATCTGTGAGCAGACGGAAGATCCGAAGGCGGCTAAAGGCGTTGTAAAAAGAGAAGTCGTCCAGCTGATCACCCCGGGAACCGTGATGGATGGAAAAGGCATCCATGAGTCGGAAAACAACTTTATCGCTTCCGTTTCCGAATTTCGTAACGGATACGGTCTCGCTTTATCAGACTTAACGACCGGAGAAAACCTGGCCGTATTTATTGAGCGGATTGAAGATGTCATGTCAGAAATTTACTCAGTCGGCGCAAAGGAAATTGTCGTATCAAGCAAGTTTAACGAACATACGGCTGCTCAGCTGAAAGAACGGTGCGGCGCAACGATTTCCATCGAAGACGGGGAAATAACAGAACGCATTGAAATCGCAAAGCACTTGCCGGGAGAAGAGCTGACAGAGACGTTTATGCGTTTATATACGTATTTGCAGAAAACGCAAAAACGGAGCCTGGATCATCTGCAGCCGGTTCAAGTATATGAATTGGAAGAAGCGATGAAAATTGACCTGTATTCAAAACGGAATCTTGAGCTGACGGAAACGATCCGTTCTAAAAGCAAAAAAGGGTCATTGCTTTGGCTTTTAGACGAGACGAAAACAGCAATGGGCGGCCGGCTTCTCAAACAATGGATTGACCGCCCGCTGATCAGGGCATCCCAAATCGAAGAACGCCAGAAAATGGTCGAGACGCTGATCAATCATCTGTTTGAGCGTGAAGATCTGCGCGAGCGCCTGAAGGAAGTATACGATTTAGAACGTCTGGCGGGCCGGGTCGCATTCGGAAACGTCAACGCAAGAGATTTAATCCAGCTGAAAGAATCTTTAAAACAAGTGCCGAGCATTAAAGAGCTTGTAGGATCTCTTAACCATAAAAAAGCAAAAGAACGCGCCGGCTTGATTGATCCGTGCGGAGATTTGCTTGACCTGTTAGAAGAAGCCCTTCATGAAAACCCGCCGTTATCGCTAAAAGAAGGCAACTTAATTAAAGACGGCTATCATCAGAAGCTCGATGAGTACCGTGACGCCAGCAAAAACGGTAAAGACTGGATTGCCAGACTGGAGCAGCAGGAACGCGCTTATACGGGCATCCGTTCATTAAAGGTCGGTTTCAATAAAGTGTTCGGCTATTATATTGAAGTCACAAAAGCAAACCTTCATCTGCTTGAGGACGGGCGGTATGAGCGGAAGCAGACCCTCACAAACGCCGAACGGTACATTACGCCGGAATTGAAGGAAAAAGAAGCGCTTATTTTAGAAGCGGAAAACAACATCTGCGAGCTGGAATATGAGCTTTTTGCCGGTCTGCGTGAAAAGGTCAAACAATTTATTCCGCGTCTGCAGCGTCTTGCCAAACAAATGAGTGAGCTGGATGCGTTGCAATGCTTTGCTACGATCAGTGAAAACAGGCATTACACAAAGCCCGTCTTTTCTGATAATGAAGTAAAAGTCATTGAAGGGAGACACCCCGTCGTTGAAAAGGTGATGGACAGTCAAGAATACGTGCCGAACAACTGCTTGATGGGCGATTCGCGGGAAATGCTCCTGATTACGGGTCCGAATATGTCAGGTAAAAGCACGTACATGAGACAGATCGCACTTCTATCGATCATGGCCCAGATCGGCTGTTTTGTGCCCGCAAAAGAAGCGGTTCTGCCGATTTTTGATCAAATCTTCACGAGAATCGGGGCAGCGGATGATTTGATTTCCGGACAAAGCACCTTTATGGTGGAAATGCTGGAAGCGAAAAACGCGATTGTGAACGCCACAAAAGACAGCCTGATCCTGTTTGATGAAATCGGCCGCGGGACATCAACGTACGACGGAATGGCGCTGGCACAGGCGATTATTGAATATGTTCATGATCATATCGGCGCTAAAACACTGTTCAGCACGCATTATCATGAGCTGACGGTGCTTGAAGATAAGCTTCCTCAGCTGAAAAACGTTCATGTGCGTGCAGAGGAATATAACGGAACGGTCGTGTTTCTCCATCAAATCAAAGAAGGAGCCGCAGATAAAAGTTACGGCATTCATGTCGCCCAGCTTGCGGAGCTCCCGGACGATCTGATCAGCCGCGCGCAGGAGATTTTGAAACAGCTTGAGCAGACGGGAGATAAACCGGAGCTTCCGGCGGCACCTGAGAAAAAGCCCGCCGTCAAAGAAGAACCGGCACAGCTGTCCTTTTTTGCTGACGGTGAAAAAGAACAGAAGGCACCGGCGGTTTCTAATAAAGAAAAACAAGTGCTTGAAGCTTTTAAGTCAATCAATATTCTCGATATGACGCCGCTTGAGGCGATGAATGAAATGTACAAGCTGCAAAAAAAATTAAAATAGAAAGAGGTGACGGACTTGGCAAAAGTCATCCAGCTGTCAGATGAACTTTCGAATAAAATAGCGGCCGGCGAGGTGGTCGAACGGCCTGCCTCAGTCGTTAAAGAATTGGTGGAAAACGCCATTGACGCAAACAGCACAGTCATTGAGATCGACATAGAGGAAGCGGGGCTTTCGTCGATTCGGGTGCTCGATAACGGCGAAGGGATGGAAACCGATGATTGCAAGCGGGCTTTCCGCCGCCACGCGACCAGTAAAATCAAAGATGAAAACGACCTGTTCCGGGTGAGAACACTCGGTTTCCGCGGAGAAGCTTTGCCAAGTATCGCGTCTGTTTCTCATCTGGAAATCAAAACGAGCATCGGAGAGGGGGCGGGAACCCATCTCATTCTTCAGGGCGGGAATATCATTTCTGAGCAGAAATCCTCCAGCAGAAAAGGAACGGAGATTATCGTTACCAACCTGTTTTTCAATACGCCCGCCAGATTGAAATATATGAAAACCGTGCATACGGAGCTCGGCAATATTACGGATGTTGTCAACCGGATTGCTCTTGCGCATCCGGAAGTATCCATCCGTCTGCGCCATCAGGGGAAAAATCTGTTGCAGACAAACGGTAACGGGGACGTGCGCCATGTGCTGGCCGCAATTTACGGGACGGCGGTTGCGAAAAAAATGATACCGCTCCATGTCAGCTCGCTTGATTTTGAAGTCAAGGGCTACATCGCGCTTCCGGAAATCACGCGTGCATCCAGAAACTACATGTCATCTGTCATTAACGGCAGATACATTAAGAATTTTCCGCTTGTAAAAGCGGTGCATGAGGGCTATCACACACTTCTGCCGATCGGCCGCCATCCGATTACGTTTATCGAAATTACGATGGACCCGATTTTGGTCGATGTCAATGTCCATCCGTCGAAGCTTGAAGTTCGCCTCAGCAAAGAGACGGAGCTGCATGAGCTGATCCGTGACGGGATAAAGGAAGTGTTTCAAAAGCAGCGGCTTATTCCGAGCGCCCAGCTCCCGAAAAAAACAGCGCCGGCACCAGCCAAAAACGAACAGCAATTTATGACATTCGAGGAAAGCGCGCCTGAGCGGAAACTTCCTGAAAAAACGCCGGAGCCGTCTTACTCACCGATGAAGCTGAGTTCGGTCGTAAAAGAGCCGGAGCCGGTCATAGAAGAAGAGTCCCTGCCGGATGAAGCAGGTCACGGAGTGCCGCCGGAGCTCGGCATGCCGGTAACGGAAGCGCCTGTTTCCGATATTCCGGAGCCTGAAGAGGAGGCTGACTCTGAAGAAATACGGGAAGAAAGAGTTCCGGTGATGTATCCGATCGGCCAAATGCACGGGACGTATATTTTAGCCCAAAACGAAAACGGCTTGTATATCATTGACCAGCATGCGGCGCAAGAACGGATTAAATACGAATATTTCCGGGAGAAAGTCGGGCAGGTCGAGCCTGAAGTGCAGGATATGATCGTGCCGCTCACCTTTCATTATGCGGCAAATGAAGCGCTGATCATTGATCAGCATCAGCATGAGCTTGAAAGCGTCGGAGTATTTTTAGAAGCATTCGGCACGAACAGCTACATCGTCCGCTGCCATCCGGCCTGGTTTCCAAAAGGGGAAGAAGCTGAACTGATTGAAGAAATCATTCAGCAGGTGCTTGACGCCAAACAGATCGATATTAAAAAACTCAGGGAGGAAGCGGCCATTATGATGAGCTGCAAAGGCTCAATCAAAGCGAACCGCCATTTGAGAAATGACGAAATCAAAGCGCTCTTGGACGACCTGCGCCGAACGACAGACCCGTTCACATGCCCGCACGGCCGGCCGATCATTATCCATCACAGTACGTATGAGATGGAGAAGATGTTTAAACGTGTGATGTAGAAGGGTTCTGTGTGGGATGTGCCCCTCGTGCCCACATTTTGCCCACTGGTTTTTAGCTGTTTAGGTATTCATCAAACCGATTAATGCTCTTTTGATTGTGGTTCTGCGTGATATGAATATAGACATCAGCGATCATTTTCACATCGGTATGACCGAGTCGTTCACTTGCAAAATTTGATATCTGAACGAAAGCAAATGCATTTTACCGGCTGGCCTTTGCACTTCGCGCGGAAGTCTATAAGGACGGGGGTGCGCCGGAATGAATTTTGTTCAGCCGAAAGGCGTTGCCATACTGCAGGAGGTTTTCAACCACTCTGATCAGCGGACAACCCTTCGATACATTGGAATTAACCAGGATGCCATGAACAACGCCATGAAGAAATTTAAAATATAAGCAGGCTCATCTCATAAACAAGATGAGTCTTTTTTCTGCATATTTTTATTGATTCCCTTCAAAAAGCAAACATGGAATTCATTTTAGGGATATTTCTTGAAAACAAGGGTGGCAAGGGCTGGCGGCACTCAGGGCAGTTGCACAGTATAAAACATATGGGTAATTCGTGGATTGTATGGATAACCATGTTGCTATTATTTGGATTAATATGTACATTATTATTAATATTATGTCTTTGGGAGTGTTAGCTTATGGACAAATTTATAGATTTGTTTAGTCAAGGATGGGTCGGTTCATTAATAGGAATTTTCGGAATAATATTTGCGGTTTATTCCTATTCAAAGGGAAAAATCAAACGTGATTTTGCATATTTGCTTAGTACTCGTAGAGTTATTGGAAAAGACAATTTTGCAGCTGAAGATATTGAGATTAACATTAAAGGTAAGTCTGTCAAAACATTAAATAATACAATAATCAAGATTAGAAATAACGGGAACGAGACAATTAATGGTCAAGATATAGCCGGGAAAGACCCTATAAGGTTTGAAGTTAATAGCGGTGAGGAAATTATTTCTGCGACAATCTTAAATCAAACTAATTTAACAAATGACATCTCAATTAAACATAGTTCTAATGAGCCTAATATATTGCACATAGAATTTGACTATTTAGATCCCGGAGATGGAGTCGCAATAGAGGTTTTACATACAGATAACAAGGATTCTCATGATATAAAGGGAATCATTAAAGGTATAAAGTCTTTTAAAAATTATACAGATAATACTATAAAGAAACGCTCTCAAGTGTTTGTATTGTGGACTGTGGTAGTTCAAACCATAATGATAATTGGTCTTGTTGAACGAGATTCTATTGAAGCTATTTCTCGGACTGCTCAGGTAATACATACAATAATAATACTAGTAATAGCATTAATTATTTTGACACTTCAATTTTTAATGTTTAAAGATAGTTTAAAAGAAATGAAGTTCTTAAGATTTATAAATGATAAATAGTAAAAGGCACAAACTGGGCAGAATAACGGCAAACCATTTTTCGTTAGGCGAGGTATTATGGTAATAGGTAATAAACAGGCAGCGCTTTCCCAATCGGGAGGCGCTTTTTTCGTTCGACATTTTTCGTAAAACTATTTCATTTCTGTTTTGTTTACCGATAAACATGGAAGGAGGAGATAAAATGAATGAAGTTATAACCGCTGCTATTATTGCAGGCGTTGTTTCTATTGTGACTGGTATTATAACCATAGTGATTCAAATGAAGAATGCAAGAAGGACTTCTATAGTGGACACAATAAGTAGTCAGAGAATTGAATGGGTAAATAAAATGAGGGATAATTTTGTAGCAATTAACGATCTTATATTTATACATAGTTTTAAATGGAGTTTGTATCTGAAGAGTGAAAAAGTCTCGTATAAGGATTATAATTTCGCTGAAAATATTGCAGCGATAAGGAGATTAAAAAACAATATTGTATTATTAGTCAATCCATCAGAGGAATATGCCAAGAAACTTATTGAAGAAATCAATACCGTACTTTCGTTACTTACTAAAGAAGATTTTGATCGAGATAAAGTATTGGAGCATAACCGGGAAATACTGAAGCTCCAACAAGTGATTTTAAAGTCTGAATGGAGTCGAACTAAACAAGAAATACAAAAAGGGAAAGTTTTGACTGGTGATAAAGTTAAAAACATATATGTTGAAAAAGCTGAAGAATTAGAATTAAACTAAGCGAAAATATAACACATTTGGTTATATAATTATATTAATGATCTTTAGCCTTTCTTTTTTAAGAGAGGTTTTTTATGTTTTCAGAAGGAGGATGTATGAAGAAGTCACTTAAACCATGCAATGAACCCGGCTGTCCCGACCTATCGCGAGAGGGCTACTGCGAACAGCACAAGCGAACCAAGCCAGCCTATGATCAATACCGGGAGTCTGCTGCCAAACGAGGGTATAACGGCAAGTGGAGGCAGGCCCGTGCTAGTTACCTGTCCAAGCATCCGTTATGTGGCGCCTGCTTAATGCAAGGAGAAGAACCCCGGCTACAGTTGTCGATCATATCGTTCCGCATAAAGGCGACAAAAAACTATTCTGGGACTCGGGTAACTGGCAGCCTCTCTGCGGGCCGTGCTATAGCCGGAAGACAGCTGAGGTGAGGGAATGACCAGATCGCGGCAACTTTAGATTTGTTACTTTACCAAGCTTTTAATCAATCAGGACAAGCTATTTAAGTAATGCCGGCAAGCTTCCAGTGATTTAGAGGGTGTATGTGCTGCATTTTCCTGTTGGTCCGACGACGAAAGTTGCGGAGTACAATTTGAAATCAAAAAGAGGCCCTCTCTTTATGAGGACCCTAATCCGGTTTATCTCCATCTCCAATTTATTTCATTATCTTCTTCATAGATTCCGGGCAGGGAAATTCCTACTCTTTTTTGCTCATCATCAACAATAAACCAATTATCATCGTCTAATAGATTATCGTCAAACTTCTCAATTGCAAAGGGGTCATCTTCATCTATTACAGCTCTAAAGAAGTCCTTGAAGTTTTCCATCTTGTCATTAGGGATGATCTTGCCATAAGCCCAAGGCCCTTCAACTGCAACCCCTTCTATTTTACCTAAACACTCATTTTGATAGTAAAGAAACATAAGCGTCACTCCTTAGAAAACATTTTGAAGTATTCTTTTGGTATCTCACCTTTAACAAAATACTCAGTATCTCTATTTGTCCATTTGAGGGCTTTATTTTTCCAATTGTCTGTTTGTCTCGTATCGTTTTTTATAAGTCTCTCAATTTGTTTAGGGTTAAGGATGGCAACTCCTTTTAGCTTACCAGAGCGTATTGCTTTTCGAAGAGAGGATATGTCCAATTCAATAGTATGATCCCCATAACCTTTTGCAATCTTTTTGTTGACTGTAAAGCTGGTGTATGGACTATTTGATTTTCCGCCTCTTCTATATCCTCCTAAAATATGTTCCGTTACAGTTACCTGACGACCTTTATACATTCCACTTATGTTAGCAGGTATTAAGTTTCCGGTTTCAGGTGATATATAAGATTTGGCGATGCCATTTTCCCTTTTTGCAGCATAGGGGAAATTTTCTCCTCTAAACAGGTTAGAAGGTTTTCCTGTTCCTGCATTTGCTTTTAAAACTTTTCCCGTTCCAATCATACCTATAGGACTGATTGCAGCTAATGCTTGATGGAATCCATTTTTCTGTCTCTCATCAAATACTTTATTCCCGAACATATCCCGGCCAGTTACTGCCTCACTGAATCCATTAGCTGACGCAAGCCCGTATAGTCCTTTTTCCGAATGCCGGAGAGCTTGGAAGGTTTTTGGAGTTTTATATATTTCGAGCGCTTTATCTGCTTTGTAAATTGCTTTTCCAGTTGAATAGATTGCCTTTCCACCTTTAAAGATACGGCCGGCCCAGCCGACAATAGGAACATAACCAGCGGCAGCCATTCCTCCTGCTGCGACTCGCTGACCGGTAGTGAGTTTTTCACCTGTGACGGGGTCAACTCCATCAGCGGCCCTTTTATAATCATAATATCCAGTAACCTCACCTGTAAAATCACATACAATGTTCCACGTTTTTTCGTACCAGGGTCTATTTGCAAGCTCTTCCTGTTCCTTGGCGATTCTCCGCTCTTCAGCCTGCTGCTTTTTGAACGAAAGATATTCGGATGACTGCTTATGTAATCCTGCTTGCATCTGGTGGATTTCACTTTCCCGATACGCCTTGGCATTATAGTTGAGCGGGGTGGCGTTTTTGCCTTTACCTGTCGCATCCTGTAATGCCTGAAAATCCGCTATAATAAACGCCTCATTAGCTTCTGACAGCCCATATTCATTTGAAAGGTTGTTATCCAGCTCACCAATTTTATGTATTGTATCTCTTTTTGTTGTATCAGAATCATCTAATTTTTGATCCACGTTATCGGTTGAAAAGAGAGCGGCAGTATATCTGCGATTTCATCCAGGATACCTTTCATTTCATTACGCTGCTCTTGCATAATCGCTTTTGATTTATCAAGTGCGTTTGTCAATTCATGTTCAAGGAAAGATTCTTCCACATAAGAGTCTGAAAGGCCGGCATCTTCAATCATAGCTTCTATGCTTGTGAGAAACGCAATTTTCATATCAATTAATTCAAGCCATTCATCTGTGACGCCAGCGTGATCTTGAAATAAAGCTTTGATGTTGTCGGCGCCTTTGCCCGAAAAATCACTGTCACCCAGGTCTGCCATGCCTTGGAACGCCTTTTTAAGGCTCGTCATTTGGCTGCGCAATTCTTTGTATTCAATTGCGCGTTGTTTGGCGGCAGAAAGCAGGGTGGTTGCTTCAAAAATTTTCATGATCTTATCCTTTCGCGATAAAATGTTATTCAAAATTTCACCATGTTGAAGCCCGGAGTAAAATGAATTTCGTTAAGAATTCTCCGAGAATTTAAGTTCTGATATAGTTTATCCGAGGTTAATATAATGAGGGGAATGTCAAAAGGACTTACCGAAAAGATCATGAGCAAGTGGTGAAAATATTGAGCAACATCAGGGGGGACCAAGATTTAAACTTGTTTTAATGTTTCCGCCAATGTTTATAGGGTCAAATGATTATAAAAGTAATCGGAAAGCTACATGATTATCATGGGTTATACGAGTACCTACTCTTACAAATTCACAGGGGAAGACATGGGGGAAGAATTTAAATAAAATTGGAATATGGTGAGCTGACAATGTGCAAGAATCAAGGGGGACTAGTAATTAGCCCCCCTTACATTTAGTTCTTCCTGCGGTTTTTTCTATTTTTGATTAAACTGAAAACCACTAAGAGAACCACACCGACAGCAACAATATAAAATGAAATTTCTGCTGCTGCGGTATTAATATTCTTAAGAACAAGGATAAGCCCTATTAAAACTATAGGAATGATGTAAGTTAGAATTCTTATAGCTTTTGGATTCGGTTCAGCGTTTCTTTTATTTTCCATAATTACCTCCCGTCTAAAGCTTAACACAGGTTAAATTTGATAATCACCAACAATAGTCCCGTTTAAAGGGAAAACATAAGAGTTTAAGTAATCCATCAAGCGGCGTACGTGCCATTTGGTCCAGAAGATGCTTTATCTCTAGCATAAAAGATTACTCAGGGGAAAATGCTCCGGCTGTTCCAAGAAAGTGAAGAAACAACATCTTGTGTGTGAATCACGTCGTATTTTTCTAATTTTGAATTGTGTGTTAATGCCAACACATAAGCATAACATTGAAATTCGGTGTAAGGAGCTAAGGTATTCTGATATATTTTGAGGAAGCCGTATGGGTTTAGTTTAGCTTGAAGAAAAGGATTGAAATAAGAATCAAGATTGAATGTCATTTAAAGACTGAGTATCCTCTCAGGCTGCTTCGAGACAATTCTTTTCAAAACAAAAACTCGATTTGTTTTTCTTTCTTTTTATCCGAAAATTATACCATTCTTCATTTTCTGAATAAAATCTCCTAAAATATTCATGTAAATGAATATTTTTATTTCCTTATATACTACGATAACAAATTTTAAAAACTTCGGCTGGTTCTTTTGGTTGATTTGAACAGTTTTTTATCTTTACCGGAAAATCCATGGAAAAACGTGGTGTCATCTGGTAAAGTGGTTACAGTCGGCTGGGCGGCGGCAGCAGCCTGCCCGGATCTTTTAAATGGGAATGGTGACAATGGATCATACATATGAAGTGCATCAAATCAAAACTTATCACCAGATGTGGTCCAACTATTGTTATATTATCGCAGACCGCTCAAAAAAATCTGCGATAGCGGTGGACCCGTCCTGGGAAATCGATAAAATAACCGATAAACTTCATGAATTGGATGTTGATTTATCAGCTATTTTATTAACACATTCGCATTATGACCATGTAAACTTGGCGGAGCCGCTTCAGCAAATCTATCATTCTGATATATACATGTCGTCGGCGGAAATCGATTTCTATCAATTCCGGTGCAGAAACTTAATAGCGCTTGAAGACGGTCAAACCTTTGCGGCCGGAGGGTTTATCATCAGAAGTATACTGACCCCGGGACATACGGCCGGGGGAATGTGTTATTTGCTATCTGATCATCTTTTTACCGGTGACACCGTGTTTACAGAAGGGTGCGGTATATGTGAGGACAGGGGCAGCTCAGCTGAAGATATGTTTCACAGTATACAGAGGATCAAAGCCTCCATTCCGCCGCATGTGCGTGTGTATCCGGGGCACTCCTTCGGGGAGAAGCCGGGTCAAAAAATGGAGAGTCTTTTGAAAAACAATATTTACTTTCAGATTGAAAAAAAAGAACATTTTGTGAATTTCCGCAACAGAAAAAATCAAAAAGGGCTGTTTCATTTTAAGTAATGTGTAATTTAGTTCTATCTAACTAGCTTTTCTTTTGAGGCAAGGAACTTCTGAAATGAAATGGTAGTTATTACTAGATTTCTGGTGATGAATGGCTGAGTAACGGGAGTTTGCGGAAGAGAACGCCGGGCAGGCCGGATGGGACATTCTGCTTACGCCTATTCCGAAAGCCCTGAGTCCGCCTTCCGACAGGGAAAAATAGGCATTATTCAGGAGTTCGCATAGGATAAATTAACTTGACATGGTATTTTTGTGAAGTTACTATCAACTTGAACATGCTTCTTATCTGAATCCGAGAAAGGATGGCTGAGAAAATGATCACATACTTATTCCCCGGACAAGGTTCTCAAAAGCAGGGAATGGGGAGCTCATTGTTTGATGAATTTAAAGACTTAACGGAGCAGGCTGATGAAACACTCGGATATTCTATGAAACGGCTTTGTCTTGAGAATCCGTATTCCAACCTTCACAAGACGCAGTTCACCCAGCCTGCTTTATATGTTGTAAACGCGTTAAGCTATTTGAAAAAAATCCAAGACAATGACATAAAGCCGGATTATGTGGCCGGCCACAGTTTGGGAGAATATAATGCGCTGTTTGCAGCAGGTGCTTTTGATTTTATTACCGGTCTGCAGCTTGTCCGTAAAAGAGGCGAATTAATGAGTATGGCCACTGACGGAAAAATGGCCGCTGTTATGGGGTTAACTGCAGATCAAGTGTCAGACGCCCTTCAAACGCACGGATTACATACGATTGATATTGCCAATATGAATTCTCCTCACCAAGTTGTCATATCCGGACGCAAAGAAGACATTGAAAGAGCCAAAAGCGTATTCGAAGGATTAAAAGACGTTACGATGTTTCATCCGTTAAACGTAAGCGGCGCTTTTCACTCGAGATATATGAGTGAAGCGAAACAAGAGTTCGAAAAATTTTTACAGTCATTTCATTTTTCTGCTATATCAATTCCTGTCATTTCTAATGTGCATGCCAGACCTTATGAGCAAGACGGAATCCACTCCGTTCTTGCCGATCAGATCGACCATTCAGTGCGATGGAACGACAGCATCCGCTTTCTGCTGGACAAAGGGCGGATGGAATTTGAAGAAGTCGGCCCGGGTCATGTGCTGACAGGACTTATTCACCGCATCAAAAAAGAAACTGAAGCTTCACCCGCCATGTAGCGGAACGCAAGACAAAATTCTTATCTCACACAATAGTGCCAGTCATACAACATCACGACCACTTCACCTGCACACGACATCACGAAAAACTCACAAATCAATATTTTGAAAAAATAAAGAGCAAAAAGGAGAACAGATGAACCAGCCAATTGTTTTCATGTTTTCTGGACAGGGTTCCCAATACTATCAAATGGGGAAAGAGCTGTTTGCACATAACGCCGCTTTTCGGCAGAAAATGCTTGACTTGGACAATTTTGCAGTCAGTCGTTTCGGTTACTCTGTCCTAAAAGAGATGTATCATACAGGCAATCGTCTGTCTGATCCATTTGACCGCCTTCTTTTCAGCCATCCTGCCATTTTCATGGCTGAGTACGCACTTGCATATGCTTTGGAGCAAAGAGGCATACGTCCCGATTATGTGATCGGAGCAAGCCTCGGAGAATATGCAGCGGCCGCTGTGTCGGGCGTGCTGAGCGCCGAGGATGCTTTAGATTGCGTGCTGGAACAGGCCCGAATCGTTACGGAAACTTGCCGTAACGGCAGCATGCTTGCGATACTGGGTGATCCGGCTTTATATCAAGATGATCCGCTGCTCGGCGAACATAGTGAATTGGCATCTGTAAACTATCATTCTCACTTTGTCATCTCGGGAGAGCGGGAACATATCAAAAAGATCATGGACGATCTGAGAGAAAAGCAGATTCCTCATCAGCTATTGCCGGTATCTTACGGGTTTCACTCAGCGCTGGTTGATCAGGCGGAACAGCCGTACAAGCGCTTTTTAGCTCAGAAATCAATCCGGACTCCGTTTATACCGTACATCTCCAGTGCGACCGGAGAGGCTGAGACCGATATACAAGCGGACTTTTTCTGGGATATCGTAAGAAAGCCGATTCGATTCCGCGAAGCGCTTCAATTCGCAGACAGCCGCCAAAAAGGATTGTATATTGATGCCGGGCCTTCCGGAACATTGGCCGCATTTGCCAAACAGATTCTTCCTGCAGGATCGGCTGAACGCATCCGTGCCATTATGACGCCGTTTCATAAAGAACAAACACATTTGCAGCAAATAGAAGACAGCATTTTATCACCGCCCGGAAGGAGACTGTAAGATGATCAGCTTTGTTTTTCCAGGCCAAGGCTCGCAAAAAGTAGGGATGGGAGAGGACCTGTTCGGCTGCTATCCTGAATTAACCGCAAAGGCCGATCACATTCTCGGATATTCCATTCAGGAGCTGTGCCGGGACGGAGAACGTCTCAATCAGACTCAATTCACTCAGCCGGCGCTCTATGTCGTCAATGCCCTCAGTTATTTGAAAAAAACAGAAGAAACCGGCTTGAAACCGGATTTTACCGCCGGACACAGTTTGGGCGAATATAACGCGTTATACGCTTCGGGCGCCTTTGATTTTGAAGAAGGCTTACAGCTGGTCAAAAAAAGGGGCGAACTGATGAGCCGCGCAAAAGGAGGCGGCATGACAGCGGTGATCGGCCTGACTCATGAGCAGGTGACGGATGTTTTAAGAGAAAATCACTTGGATATGATTGATATCGCCAACATGAACACACCGCAGCAAATTGTCATTTCCGGATATAAAGAAGATATTGAAAAAGCCGCATCCGTTTTTGAAGCCGTAAACGGCGTAAAAATGGTTCACCGCTTAAATGTCAGCGGCGCCTTTCATTCCAGATACATGCTGGAAGCGAAGGAAGAGTTTTCACAGTTTATTGAATCTTTCCATTTTAAGCCGCTGTCCATCCCGGTCATTTCAAATGTGACGGCAAGACCCTATGAGCAGAGAGAACTGAAAGAGACACTCACCGGACAAATAACAGGATCTGTGAACTGGACAGACAGCATCCGTTTCTTAATGGGAAGAAAGAACATGAGCTTTGAGGAAATCGGGCCCGGAAAAGTGCTGACGGGGCTGATTCAAAGAATTACGGCTGAAGCGGAGCCGATAACAGATGAAATCAAAGTCCCGGCCGAGGCTGGAAAAAGCTCAATTACAGCGGCGTCTTTAGGGAATGAAGAGTTTAAGCGCGATTATCAATTGAAATACGCCTACTTGGCTGGCGGCATGTACCGCGGAATTTCTTCGAAGGAAATGGTCGTCAAACTGGCCGAAAAAGGAATGATGGGCTTTTTCGGAACGGGCGGTTTGAACATCGTGCACGTTGAGGACGCTATTTTGTCAATTCAGCATGAGCTTCGTGACGGCGGTTCCTTCGGCATAAATGTTGTACATAATATGAAGCATACAGATTCAGAAGAAAAAATGATTGATCTTTTATTGAAGCATGGGATTCAGAACTTGGAAGCATCAGCGTTTTTAACGGTTACTCCCGCTTTAGTAAGGTTTCGCGCTAAGGGGTTAAAACGCGGTGCCGGCGGACAAATAATAGCGCGTCAGCGGATTATCGCCAAGCTGTCCCGTCCGGAAGTAGCGGAAGCGTTTCTCAGCCCGGCGCCTGATCACATTCTGCAGAAACTTGCAGCCGAAAACAAAATTACCGCAGAAGAAGCAAGTCTGATGAGGGAAATACCTGTTGCGCATGACATCTGCGTAGAGGCTGATTCAGGCGGCCACACTGACGGCGGAGTTGCTTACAGCCTCATGCCGGCGATCATCCGTTTACGAGATGACATGATGAAAAAATACCGATACGGCAAAACCGTCCGCATCGGAGCCGCAGGGGGAATCGGAACGCCCGAGGCTGCCATGGCCGCATTTATGCTCGGCGCTGATTTTATTGTGACCGGCTCTATTAACCAATGCACCGTTGAAGCAGCGACGAGCGGCCTCGTAAAGGACCTCCTGCAGCAGATGAATGTACAGGACACGGCCTACGCGCCGGCCGGCGATATGTTTGAATCAGGCAGCAAGGTGCAGGTATTAAAGAAAGGGCTGTTCTTTCCGACCCGCGCCTCTAAGCTGCATGAACTGTATCAACGTCACCGCTCAATTGAAGAAATTGATGAAAAGACACTCAGACAAATAGAAGAGAAGTATTTTAAGGCAAGTGTAAGCAGTATTTATGACAAAGTGAAGGCTCATTATTCGAATGAAGACATTTCAAAAGCCGAACGGAATCCGAAACAGAAAATGGCGCTCATATTCAAATGGTATTTCAGGCAAAGTTCTGCTTCGGCGATTAAAGGAGACCCGGATGCCAAGGTAGACTTCCAGATTCATTGCGGCCCGGCATTAGGCGCCTTCAATCAATGGGTGAAAGGTACGGAGCTGGAGTCCTGGAAAAACCGCCATGCCGATGGTATCGGCATGCGGCTTATGGAAGAGACGGCCTCGCTTTTGAATCAGAAGTTAGGTTCATTTTTGCAAACGTGTTGACAAGACGAAATGATAGATTGAAAACATGGAATATTCATAAAAGATGAAACAGGGAGGAACTGACAATGAGTAAAGAAAGAATCTTTGAATTGCTGCAGAACACAATCTACGAGGTTTTGCCTGATTTAGAAGGCGAACAGCTTTCACAGGAAGACCGGTTAGTTGATCTGGGGGCGGACTCAGTAGACCGCGCCGAAATTATCACGATGATGCTTGAAGAATTATCACTGCAGATCCCGCGTGTTGAGCTGACGGGAGTGTCAAACATCGGCGAATTGGCGGAAAAGCTTTATGAAAAGGTACAGGCTGTCTGATAAAGCGGTGAAACAATCGGAAACTCAAAATTCATATTGGAGGCGAAGTTCATGGCGGCTGCCGGAATAGAAGCGATAAATGTGTTTGGCGGGACGGCATACCTTGATGTCATGCAGCTGGCGGAGTACAGAAACTTAGACCCTGCCAGATTTGAGAATTTACTGATGAAAGAAAAAGCGGTGGCGCTTCCGTACGAAGACCCCGTTACATTCGGCGTTAACGCGGCAAAGCCGATTATCGACCGATTGACAGAGGCTGAAAAAGACAGAATCGAGCTGCTGATTACCTGCTCGGAGTCCGGCATCGACTTCGGAAAATCACTCAGTACATATATTCATGATCACTTAGGCCTCAACCGGAACTGCCGTTTATTTGAACTGAAGCAAGCCTGTTATTCAGGAACGGCGGGCTTGCAGATGGCGCTTAATTTTATTTTGTCGCAGACATCCCCCGGAGCGAAGGCGCTTGTCGTCGCGACGGATATTTCCCGGTTTTTAATTGCCGAAGGCGGCGATGCGTTAAGCGAGGATTGGTCTTACGCAGAACCGAGCGCCGGAGCGGGTGCCGTCGCCTTATTGATCGGTGAAAATCCCATTGTATTTCAGGCGGATGCGGGCGCCAACGGCTATTACGGCTATGAGGTAATGGATACATGCCGTCCGATCCCGGACAGTGAAGCCGGTGACGCCGACTTGTCATTGATGTCTTATCTCGATTGCTGTGAACAGACATTTCGCGAGTACAAAAACCGTGTGCCGGGCGCTGACTATAAAGAGACGTTTCACTATCTAGCCTTCCATACACCGTTTGGCGGCATGGTAAAAGGAGCCCACCGGACGATGATGCGCAAGCTTGCAAAAGCGAAAAACGCTGAAATCGAACAGGATTTTCAAGCCAGAGTAGAGCCGGGGCTCCGCTACTGCCAAAGAGTCGGAAACATTATGGGGGCAGCCTCTTTACTGGCTCTTGCAAGCACGATTGACCAAGGGGCATTCGACACTTCTAAGCGGATCGGCTGTTTTTCGTACGGCTCCGGGTGCTGTTCAGAATTTTACAGCGGCGTTGTGACGCCTGAAGGACAAACGCGGCAGCATTCTTTCAAAATAGAAGAGCACTTGAACAACAGATACAGGCTGTCCATGGAAGAATATGAAGAACTGTTTAAAGGCAGCGGTTTGGTGAAGTTTGGAACCCGGAATGTCAAATTGGATGTGAATATGATTCCGAACATTTTAGACCATCATACCGGAAGCCCTCGTTTGTATTTGGAAGAAATCACGGAATTTCATCGGAAATACAGGTGGATCCCGTGACCTATGAAACGATAAACGTCCGTTTTCAGCAAAATGTCTGCTTCATCACCTTTGATCGGCCTGAAGCCAACAATACGATTAATGAGCGTTTAGTGGAGGAATGCCTGCACGTTCTTTCTGAATGTGAAGACTCCGTGACCTCCGTAGTGCTTGAAGGGCAGCCGGAGGTATTTTGTTTCGGGGCGGATTTTGATGAGATGTACCGGAAAATGAGGCAGGGAATGCAGCATGCGGAATCGCAGGAGCCGCTTTACCGTTTGTGGCTGGCATTAAAATCCGGGCCGTACATCACAATCGCCCGCGTCCGCGGAAAAGTAAATGCGGGAGGTGTCGGTTTTGCCGCCGCCTGCGATATCGTTATTGCAGAGGAGAATGCTTCGTTCAGTTTATCTGAACTGTTATTCGGACTTTATCCAGCCTGCGTTCTGCCGTTTTTAATTCAAAGAATCGGATTTCAAAAGGCGCATTATATGACGATCATGACAAAGCCCGTGCCGGCACGCCAGGCGCTTGAATGGGGACTTTGTGACGTATGCGTCCCGGACTCAGCAACAGAGCTGAGAAAGCATTTGCTGCGCCTCCGCCCGCTGTCGAAAAAAGCAGTCATCCGCTATAAAAAATACATGGATTCCTTAAACGACCTTGTTCATCGTTCGAAATCCATTGCTTTAGCCGAAAATCAAGCGATGTTTTCAGATCCGGATAACCAATCAGCCATCTTCCGTTATGCAGAAACGGGGCGGCTTCCTTGGGAAACGGAGAACAGTTAGGAGGATATCATGCCGAACGCCGCAGTTGAACTGCTCGAAATTGAACCGGATATTATCCAAGTGACAATGCAGGATAAAGCCCATAAAAACGCCTTCTCCAAAGAACTGACGGATGGATTGATGGAAGCATTCACCCGTATAAAAAAATCGTCAGTCTATAAAGCTGTGATTTTAACAGGATACGGCCATTACTTTGCTTCCGGAGGCACACAGGAAGGCCTGCTCAGGATTCAGCAGGGCATCACGAAGTTTACGGAAGACCGCATGTACTCTTTGGCGCTGGAATGTGATATCCCCGTCATTTCCGCCATGCAGGGCCACGGAATCGGAGGCGGGTTTGTCATGGGGCTTTTCAGTGATTTTGTCATTTTAAGCAAAGAAAGCGTGTATACCGCAAACTTTATGAAATACGGTTTCACCCCCGGAATGGGCGCTACCTTTATCGTTCCGGAGAAGCTTGGGGCAAGCCTCGGCCATGAAATGCTGTTAAATGGCGGCCACTACCGCGGCGGTGACCTGGAGAAAAGAGGGGTGCCTTTTCCGGTGCTTCCTCGGCAGGAAGTATTAGACTATGCGCAGGAATTGGCCCGTGAGCTTGCGGAAAAACCGAGAAACTCTTTAATTACATTGAAAAGGCACTTGGTGACGCCGTTTCGCGAGCAGCTTCCGGCCGTCATTGAGAAGGAGTTAATCATGCACGATGAGACGTTTCATGATGATGAAGTGAAAAAACGAATCACGACGATGTACGGAGTATAAGACATACATCTTACATACAGATGAAATGGAGGCAGCTCTATGAAAAGTGATATGAAGGCAAGCGGGTTACTCAAGCCATCTGTCAGCTATGGAAAATCATTGCGGCTTTCAGCGGATCAGCCGATGACGATTCCTGAAGTCCTGCACAAAACCGCCGCGGCAGCGGGAGATCAAAAGGGCATCACATACATACAGCCTGACGGCACCAAAGTGTACCAGACTTACAGCGGCCTGAAAAAGATCGCTCTTTCGATTGTGAAAGGGCTCCGCCAATCAGGAGTGAAGGCTCAGGATGAAGTCATATTACAGCTAAGTGACAATTCCCAGCTGATTCCTGCTTTTTGGGGCTGTGTTTTTTTAGGAGCGATCCCGGTTCCGCTTGCGGCCGCTCCGGCTTATACAGAAATGAACAGCGGGACGCAAAAACTGAAAGACGCCTGGATGCTTTTGAATCAGCCGTATGTCATCACAAGCCGTGACGTGCTGCCGGAAATGACTGAATGGGCGGAGGAGCAGGAGCTTTCCGGGTTTTGCGCTTTGGCGGCAGAAGATCTCAGTGCGCACGAAATGGATACGGATTGTCATCATCCCCGTCCGGAAGATTTGGCGATGCTGCTTTTGACCTCGGGAAGCACGGGCACGCCGAAAGCCGTGATGCTCAGCCATGAAAACATCGTCTGCATGGTCAAAGGAAATATTCAGATGCAGGGCTATACAAGTGAGGATGTCACGTTTAACTGGATGCCTTTTGACCATGTCGGCGGCATCGGAATGCTTCATCTGCGTGATGTTTATCTCGGATGTGAGGAAATCAACATACCGAGCGAATCCATTTTGATGGACCCTTTAAAATGGCTCGACCTGATTGATCATTACCGCGCTTCGGTTACGTGGGCCCCCAATTTTGCCTTTGGACTGCTTGCCGATTTTGCAGAAGAGATTCAAACGCGGAAATGGGACTTATCTTCCATGCGTTACATGCTGAACGGCGGGGAGGCCGCGGTTGCGAAAGTCGGACGCAGAATTATGGAGCTTTTAGAGCCGCACGGTCTGCCGGCTAATGCCATCCGTCCCGCATGGGGAATGTCCGAAACGTCTTCGGGCGTTATTTTCTCAGATGAGTTTACACTGGAAAACACGAGTGACGACGATCGTTTCGTCGAGATCGGTCTGCCGATACCGGGATTTAATATGAGAATTACGGATGACCGCAATCAAGTGGTGGAAGAAGGAGAAATCGGCCGCTTCCAAGTGTCGGGTCTGACTGTAACGAGCGGATATTATGAGCGCCCGGATTTAAATGAGAGTGTCTTTACAGAAGACGGCTGGTTTGAAACGGGAGATCTCGGATTTCTGCGTGAAGGCCGCCTGACGATAACGGGGCGCACGAAAGATGCCATCATTATTAACGGTGTGAATTATTACAGCCATGCCATTGAATCAGCCGTTGAGGAATTGCCGGAAATTGAAACGTCTTATACAGCGGCATGCGCCGTCCGGCCGAATCAAAGCACGACAGATGAGCTGGCGATTTTCTTTGTGACATCTGTTCCTTTGGATGAGAATCGCATGACGAAGCTTCTTCATCACATTCACCAGCACGTGACACAGAGAATCGGCGTTACCCCTGATTATCTGCTTCCGGTCGCAAAAGAAGACATTCCTAAGACGGCGATCGGGAAAATCCAGCGCACTCAGCTGAAACATTCATTCGAACAAGGGGAATTTGATTCATTACATAATAGCAGGCAAGAAGGCGGCAATTCAGAAACCGCTTCTGCCGAGAAAGATATTGAACGGGATTTTATCCGTTTTCTGAAAGAGGAACTTTCCATCGCGGATGAGCTCGTTGATCCAAATACGCCGTTTCAAAGTCTTGGCGTCAATTCCATCAAGATGATGAAACTCGCCAGATCAATTGAAAAAACGTATCACATCCGGCTGACGGCAAGAGAGCTGCACAAAAACCCGACGATTGGCGCTTTAGCGGCTTATACTGCTGAAAAAGCGGCAAACATGTCAGCGGAGCATCATCCCCAAAAAGCCGAACCGCCGGCAGAACGGGAGAGACGGCAAACGGCGCCAGCGCTTTCAGAAGTCCAAAAAGGGCTGTGGACATTGCAGAAAATGTCGCCTGAAACGACTGCATACCATGTCCCGCTCTGTTTCCGGTTCACATCCGGAATCGACAAAGAGAAACTGAAACAGGCGTTTCAGCTCGTATTAAAGCAGCATCCGATGCTCAAAAGCGCCGTGAATGAAACAGACGGCGGGTTTTATTTCATAGAAGCGGCAGATCCTTTTGTATTCTCGGAAGAAGATATTTCTGACGTCAATGAATCACAAATATCCGCTCTGATACGGAAAAAAGTGAAAGAGCCGTTTGTCAAAGAAGGCGGGCCTTTGCTGAGCGTGCAGCTGCTTTCAAAATCCGCCGAGGAACATTATCTTTTGACGGTCATTCACCACATCGTGTTTGACGGCATTTCATCTATTACATTTATTCACAGTCTGCTGGATCATTATCAGGCGCTGCTGGAGGGAAAAGAAGAGTTTACGGCCGCTGTTCCCGGCATTCATCCCGATTTCGCGGCTTGGGAAAAGCGGTATTTGGCGGGTGAAGAAAGCAAAGCTGCCCGCGCTTACTGGATGAAACAGCTCGGGGGCGATCTGCCTGACCTTCAGCTTCCGCCGACGCGCACGGACAGCAGTGTTCCGGAGTTTACAGAAGATACGCTGACACGCCGTCTTCCCGAACGGCTGCTGAATAATATAACGGCGTTTGCCGCATCCCGTTCGATTCATTTGTCTACCGTCATGCTGAGCTGTTACATGGTGCTTTTAAGCAAATATACGGATAAGGAAGATATTGTGACAGGCATGCCTGCAATGGTCAGACCCGAAGAACGCTTTGACGGAGTGGTCGGCCATTTCCTCAACATGCTTCCCATACGGAGCAGAGCCGGACGAAAAGAAACATTTGCTGACTTTGTTCAAAAGGTGCAGGATGCCGTTCTGGACGGACTGGATCACTCCTTTTATCCGTTTCCGAAAATGGTGCGAGATGTACATGCGAACCCCCGGCAGAACGGTTCGCCTGTTTTCAGCAATGCCTTTTTCTATCAGAACTTTCTGCAGCATTCAAGCTATCAATCGATGCTTGATGAATACAAGGAATTCTCCTGTGAGTTTGTAAAAGACATTCATCAGGAGGGGGAATATGATCTTGTATTTGAAATGTGGGAAGAAGCATCAGGCATGGATCTTACGATTAAATACAGCACCGAATTATTCGACGAAGCGGGGGCGGCCAGACTTTTCAGCCAATTTGTACAGGCTGCTGAAGCTTTGACGGCGAATCCGGATACGCCGCTTGAGAACGTTTCTCTCATGACAAAAAGAGAGGAGCACATGATTCTTAAGACTTGGAATGAAACAAGCCGTGAATATCCGGATGCCTGCTTCCATGAATTATTCGAACGTCAGGCGGCAGAAACGCCGGACGCTTGTGCGGTCGTGTATGAACAGCAACAGCTGACATACCGTGAGCTTGATGAAAAAAGCACGAAGCTGGCGCTCTATTTGCAGGCGCACGGTGCAGGCCCTGATGATCTCATCGGCATTTATACAGACCGATCATTGCATATGACTGTCGGACTTCTCGGCATTTTAAAAGCCGGGGGAGCGTATGTGCCGCTTGATCCTTCTTATCCCGCTGACAGATTGGAATATATGATCGCCGACAGCAGGATTTCAATGTGCCTGACGACAGCTGATTTAGAGCACTCTTTGAACTGGGGAGGCGTGCAGACAACTGCCATTGACCGCGATTGGTCTCATATTGAAAGTACAGCCGCGGAAAGAACGTCGCTGAAGCGGTTAGTGACACCTGACGATCTGGCGTATGTCATTTACACGTCGGGCAGCACGGGCAAACCGAAAGGCGTCATGATTCCGCACCGGGCGCTGACCAATTTCTTAATTTCGATGGCGAATGAACCGGGGCTTTCGTCCGAAGATAAACTGCTTGCCGTCACGACATATTGCTTTGACATCGCGGCCCTGGAGCTTTACCTTCCTTTAATCAAAGGAGCGGAGTGCAACATCTGTAAGACAGAAGTCACAAAAGACGCACGGAAGCTGAAAGAGCTGATTCAAGAGTACAAACCGACGATCATGCAGGCGACGCCGTTTACGTGGAAAATGCTCTTTCATTCCGGATGGTCAAATGAAGAAAAAGTGAAAATCCTTTGCGGCGGAGAGGCGCTTAGCGAACAATTGAAGCAGCAGTTTCTCGATACGAAAAGCGAGGCTTGGAATATGTTCGGGCCGACAGAGACGACAATCTGGTCCGCGGTGCAGCGTATAACGGAAAATGAGAGCGCGCTTACGATCGGACGCCCGATCGCCAATACCCGCGTGTATATTATGGATTCCGGTCTCAACCCTGTTTTAGAAGGGGTGCCGGGAGAACTTTGTATTGCAGGAGACGGATTGGCAAGAGGGTATTTCAACAAGCCTGAGCTGACAGATAAAGCTTTCGTCAGCCACCGGCTCGAACTGGGATCAAAGCTTTATAAAACAGGCGATATGGCGCGTTTTCTTCCCGGCGGCCGCATTGAATACATGGGACGGATGGACACTCAAGTCAAAATCCGCGGCTACCGTATTGAACCCGGAGATATTGAAAGCAGGCTGAATGCCCATCCGGCCGTACAGGAAAGTGTAGTTGTTGTGAACAATCACTCCGGAAATGAAAAGCTTTGCGCGTTTTATATCCGGAAAAACGGAGAGCCGCTTCCGTCTGCAAAGGAATTGCGCAATCATTTGAAACAAGCGCTGCCGGCCTATATGACGCCAGCTTCGTTTATCTGTCTTGAAGAGCTGCCGCTCACACCGAACGGAAAAGTGGACCGCAAGCTTCTTGCTGCCCGCGATCTGACGGAAAAGCAGCCGGATACACAAACATTTTCATCATCTCATATCCAGCAGGCGGTACTGGCGATTTGGCAGGATGTATTGAAAAGCAAAGATATAGAGCTTGATGACCGCTTTTTTGATGCGGGGGGAGATTCGCTTCTTGCCATGACTGTCACTGACCGGATGACGCAGGAATTGGATTGTGAATTCAGTGTAACGGAGCTGTTTGAATACGCGACGGTAAAAGACATCAGCCGGTATATCGCTGAACAAAAACCGAAAGAAGCCGTTTGGGCTCCTGTACCGCAAAAGAAAGTGAATGCAGAAGACCGGGAACATCCGGCGGGAGAATTTCCCGATTATTACGAGGACAGCCTTGCGGTTATCGGTATATCCTGTGAGTTTCCGGGAGCGAAAGATCATTATGAATTTTGGAATAACATCAAAGAAGGCAAAGAAAGCATCACCTTCTTTTCAAAAGAGGAGCTCCGCCGATCCGGTATTTCTGAAGAACTGGCTGATCATCCCGGCTTCGTTCCGGCTAAATCAGTTTTAGAAGGGAAAGAAATGTTTGATCCCGGTTTCTTCGGCTTTTCACCGAAAGATGCGGAATATATGGATCCTCAGCTGAGAATGCTTTTGCTCCATTCATGGAAGGCAATCGAGGATGCGGGGTATATCTCCAAAGAAATTCCGGAAACAAGCGTGTATATGTCTGCCAGCACAAACTCTTACCGCAGCCTGCTGCCGGAGGAGACGACAGCACAGCTGGAAACGCCGGATGGCTACGTGTCATGGGTGCTTGCCCAAAGCGGTACGATTCCGACGATGATTTCTCATAAACTCGGGTTGAAAGGGCCGAGCTATTTTGTCCATGCCAACTGCTCATCTTCGTTAATCGGCCTGCATTCGGCTTTTCAAAGCCTGCAGTCCGGCGAAGCCAAGTACGCCCTTGTCGGCGGTGCAACCCTTCATACGGAAACAAGCGCCGGGTACGTTCATCAGCCGGGGCTGAATTTTTCGAGCGACGGGCATATTAAAGCGTTTGACGCGGATGCTGACGGAATGATCGGCGGTGAAGGGGCCGGGGCCGTGCTCTTGAAAAAAGCGTCTGATGCCGTTAAGGACGGCGACCATATTTATGCGCTGCTGCGCGGAATCGGCGTCAATAACGACGGAGCGGATAAGGTCGGGTTTTATGCGCCGAGCGTCAAAGGACAGGCTGAGGTCATTCAGAAGGTCATTGATCAGACGGGCATCCATCCTGAAACGATCGCGTACGTCGAAGCTCACGGCACGGGAACAAAACTCGGCGATCCGATCGAACTGTCTGCACTTCAATCGGTGTACGGCCGATATACAGATAAAAAACAATACTGCGGCATCGGTTCAGTCAAAACAAATCTCGGGCATTTGGATACAGCGGCCGGAATGGCGGGCTGCATCAAGGTTGTCATGAGCTTATATCATCAGGAAATCGCGCCGAGCATCAATTACAAAGAGCCGAACCCGAATCTTCATTTAGAAGACTCTCCGTTTTACGTAGCGGAAGAAAAGAAAGAGTTAACCCGTGAGAACGCCGCGCACCGCATGGCTTTAAGCTCTTTCGGTCTTGGCGGAACAAACACACACGCGATTTTTGAACAATACCCGGATGCATCCGAAGCAGCAGACGCTGCCGGTCCGTTCATCATTCCGTTGTCTGCCAGAAAAAAAGACCGCCTGAAGGTGTACGCAAAACAGCTGCTGGCTTTTCTGGAAAGAAAAACGGACGCCGACCTTGCTGATCTTGCCTACACGTTCCAAGTCGGAAGGGAAGCGATGGAAGAGCGCGCTGCCTTTATCACAAGCGGCACTGCGGAGCTGAAGCGGCAGCTTGCCGATTTTATCAATGATAAGCCGGTTGTAACAGGCTGCTTCAGAGGAGAAAAACAGCAGGCGAAAGATATTGCCTGGCTTTCTGATGATGATGACAGCGCTGAACTCATTGAGAAATGGCTTGCGAAAGGAAAAGGATCGAAGCTCTGTGAAATGTGGAGTAAAGGTGTCGCCATCAATTGGCACAAGCTTTACAAAGACAAGCATCCGAAACGAATCAGCGTGCCGGTCTACCCGTTTGCAAAGGAGCCGTACTGGCCGAAAAAAGCAGAAAAGAACACATCTGCCGCACACAACGGAGTCTCAGTTTTACACCCGCTCGTGCAGCAAAATACGTCAGATTTAACCATTCAGAAGTTCAGCTCACTGTTTACAGGATCAGAATTTTTCCTGAAGGATCATGTGGTCAGGGAAAAAGCGGTGCTGCCGGGAGCGGCATATTTGGAAATGTCTTATGAAGCGGTAAAACGGGCGCTTGGCGGCTTATTAAGAGACCAAGACAGAATAACGCTCCATCATACCATCTGGATGAAACCGATCGTCGTTCACGAACAAGAACGCCGTGTTCATATTGCGCTGTTCCCTGAAGAGGACGGCATCATCTCATATGACATTTACAGCGTAAACGCTGACGATGAAGAAGTGCTGCACAGCCAAGGACGGGCCGAAATCATAAAGGCTGAACAAGATCCTGAGACAGACCTTTCTGCCATACAAAACAGATGCACAGCGGACATTCTTGATCCGGCGGTCTTTTATCGGGAAGGCCGGAGCAGGGGGATGTTCCACGGAAAAGCCTTCCAAGGCATTAAGTCCGCCTTTATCGGCGAGAAAGAAGTGCTTTCGGACATACAGCTTCCGGATTCTGTTTCTCACACGAACGGACAATTTACGCTTCATCCGAGCATCATTGATTCAGCTATTCAGACGGCGACGATCTGCATTATGCAGGAATTTTCCGGACAAAAGCTGATTCTGCCGTTTGCACTGGAATATCTTGAAGTCGTCAAAGCATGCACGCCGACTATGCGGGCGCATGCACGCTTCAGTGAAGGATATCAAACCGGTGATTCCGTGCAGAAAGCCGACATTGACCTGTTCGACGAAACAGGAGCGCTTTGCGTGAAGGTAAGAGGATTCTCGACGAGAGTGCTTGAAGGCGATGCTGAATCGGCTCAGCGGCTATCAGGCTCGGAAAAGGTCTTGTTTGCACCGGTCTGGAAAGAAGCCGCCGCATCCGAGAAAGCCTCTGTCCATGCTGATGAGCATTTGATCATACTTTGTGAAGATGCCTGCCGTATAAAAGATGAAGCGGCATCCGGCCTGAAAGACGCCGAACTGCTGATTGCAGAAGGTAAGGGTGAAACAGCCGCTGAACGCTTCCAAAGCTTTGCGCAGACAATCGCTGAACACATCCGGCGGATCATCAGCGAAAAAAGGCAGGGCCGCATTCTGATTCAGACTGTTATTTCAGCAGATGGCAGCCAGCAATTGTTTGCGGGGTTAACAGGTTTGTTAAAAACAGCCGAGCTGGAATACGGAAAACTTGACTGTCAGCTCATCGAAATGGAATCAATCGGCGAAATGCCGGCTGTCGCTCAAAAACTGAAAAATGACAGTCATCGGCTGCATGATAAACATATCCGTTATAAAGGAGAAAAACGGTATGTGAAGGCTTGGGAAGAAATGCATCCCGCAGGGGGCGACATCGTCTGGAAGGACGAAGGCGTATATCTGATTACCGGAGGGGCAGGAAGCCTGGGGTTGATGTTCGCAAAAGAAATCGCAGGTCGCGTAAAACACCCGAAAATCATTCTGACCGGCCGCTCAAATCTGGCAGAAGCCAAACAGCGTGAGCTTGCTATGCTTCAGCACTCAGGCGCAAATGTCGTCTACAAAAAGCTGAATGCGGCAGACCGGCGGGAAAATGAAGCGCTGATAAAAGAGATTACGGCGGAATTCGGAAAGCTTAACGGAATTATTCACGCTGCGGGAGTGATACAAGACCGCTTCCTGCTGCAAAAAACGAAGGAAGAGTTCAGGGAAGTGCTTGATCCGAAAGTCATCGGAACCGCTTATTTAGATGAAGCCAGCAAAGACTGCAATCTTGACTTTTTCGTATTGTTCTCCAGTGTTTCCGGCGTTCTCGGCAATGTCGGGCAGGCTGATTATGCCGCCGGCAACGCGTTTATGGATGCATACGCCGCTTACAGGCAATCCCTTACGGAGAATGGCCTTCGGCACGGAAAAACGGTCGCCTTTAACTGGACGCTGTGGAAAGATGGCGGTATGCAGGCGGGAGACGAGACGGAGAGAATGATGAAAAAAGCTTTCGGCATGGTTCCGCTTCAAAAGGCGTCAGGCCTGGCTGCATTTTATGAAGGAATGGCTCAGGAAAAGCCGCAGCTTTTAGCAGCCGAAGGACACGCAGCAAAATTAAAACAGTCGTTCCTATCCGTTTCTGAAACTGAAAAGCCGCAGGTGCAGAATATAGAGCCTGTATCCGCCGTTTCGGGAGACAAATGGCACGGTGCGCTTATCAGATTGGTCAGTTCAATTTTAAAAGTCGGCCAAGACGAAATTGATATTGATACGGAACTGAGTGAATACGGTTTTGATTCCGTATCGTTTACCGTCTTTACGAATCAATTAAATGAAGCGTATCAGCTGGAGCTGGCGCCGACGATCTTCTTCGAACACGGGACGATCCGCAGTTTAGCAGAGTATTTGACGGATGAGGCAGAAGCCGGCCTTCCTTCTCAGCCGGAAGAAAAACACGATGCAGAAGAATCTCTTCAAACGCTTCACACCGCTTTGACAGCCATGGTAAGCGGCATTTTAAAAGTTGACCGTGAGGACATTGAGACAGATACGGAATTGAGTGAATACGGTTTTGATTCCGTATCGTTTACCGTCTTTACGAATCAATTAAATGAAGCGTATCAGCTGGAGCTGGCGCCGACGATTTTCTTTGAGTACGGAACGATCAGCGGTCTCGCCGGATATTTGGCAAAAGAGCATCCGGGCCGTTTCGGCGAAAAGAAGAAAGAGTCTCCGAAAAAAGAGCAGCCAAAAGCCCAAAAACCGAAAATGCAGCGGAAAAAGCGCTTCGCAACGGTAATGAACGCTGCGGCAGCGACACAAGAGCCGCGCCGCTTGGACCCGGTTGCCATTGTCGGAATCAGCGGCCGATTCCCGGGTGCAAAGGATATAGAGGAATTTTGGCGCAATTTGAAAGAAGGAAAGGACTCGATCACAACCATTCCGAAAGAACGCTGGGATTGGCATGCGTTTGATGGCGACCCGAATCTCGAAGGGAACAAAACGAATATCAAGTGGGGCGGCTTTATCGACGGAATAGCTGAATTTGATCCGCTGTTCTTTGGGATTTCACCGCGGGAAGCCCAATATTTAGATCCGCAGCAGCGGCTGTTATTGACTTATGCATGGCGGGCGATAGAAGATGCGGGCTGTAAGCCGGAAAGCCTTTCCGGCACAAATACGGGCGTCTTTATCGGCACCGGAAATACTGGTTATAAAGATTTGTTCACAAGGGCAGGTCTTGCGCCGGAAGGACATGCGGCGACAGGCAGCATGATTCCTTCCATAGGTCCGAACCGTTTGAGCTATTTGTTAAATCTTCACGGGCCGAGCGAGCCGATTGAAACGGCATGTTCAAGCTCGCTTGTGGCGATTCACCGGGCGGTATCCGCTATAGAAAACGGAGAATGCGACATGGCGATTGCCGGGGGAATCAATACGATTCTGACAGAAGAAGCGCATATCAGCTACAGCAAAGCAGGCATGCTCAGCAAAGACGGAAAATGCAAAACCTTCTCCAAAGATGCCAACGGGTATGTCAGAGGAGAAGGCGCGGGAATTCTGATGCTGAAGAAACTGACAGATGCAGAACGTGACGGCAATCCGATTTACGGCGTGATCCGCGGTACGGCTGAAAACCACGGCGGCCGGGCGAATACGTTAACCTCGCCGAATCCGAAACTGCAGGCTGATTTATTGGTGAAAGCATACCGGAAAGCGGGAGTGGACCCGAGCACCGTCACGTATATTGAAGCGCACGGTACAGGAACGGAATTGGGCGACCCGATTGAAATAAACGGTTTGAAAGCGGCGTTTCACGAGCTGGCGAAAACAAATCAAGAGCCTGAAGTCTCCGGTCACCGCTGCGGCATCGGTTCGGTCAAAAGCAATATCGGCCATTTAGAGCTTGCCGCGGGAGTATCAGGCGTCATGAAAGTGCTTTTGCAAATGAAACATAAAACGCTGGTGAAAAGCCTGCATTGCGAGACGATCAATCCGTACATTCAGCTTGATGACAGTCCTTTCTACATCGTGCGGGAAAATCAGGAATGGACGGCAGCAAAAGATAGAAACGGAAATGCCATTCCGCGCCGGGCCGGGGTCAGCTCATTTGGCATCGGCGGGGTCAACGCCCATATCGTCATTGAAGAGTATGTTCCGAAAGCAGCCGCTCAGCCTGAGCACAGCCCGGAAAATCCGGCAATCATCCTTTTGTCCGCCAAATCAAAAGACAAACTGTTTGAACAGGCGCAGCAGCTGCAAAAAGCGATCCGTCAAACGCCGTATACAGATCAAGACTTGGCGGGCGTCGCTTATACGTTGCAAACCGGAAGGGACGAAATGGAAGAGCGCCTGGCCATTCTTGCAGCGACGATGGCGGAATTGGAAACAAAGCTGGAAGCATTTACGAAAAATGAGAAAAACATCGCGGGGCTGTATACCGGCCAGTCTCACCGCAATAAAGATACATTTGCCTTGTTCACGGCAGATGAAGATATGGACATCGTCATTGACGCCTGGATTAAAAAAGGAAAATTCGCCAAGCTGGCAGAGGTATGGGTGAAAGGCGGCGTGTTGAATTGGAACCGGCTGTATGAAAAGGGTACGCCGCGTTTACTCAGTCTTCCGTCTTATCCGTTCGCAAAAGACACGTATTGGGTGCCTGAGAATCCTGACAAAAATAAGGTCCATACAGAGGAACGGATGAAACGTATTCTGACAAAACAATGGGAACCGAGCCCGCTCGAACTGCGTGAACCGTGCCCACGTTCCGTTGCGATTTTGACAGGCGGGGACACGATCAATCTCGCAGAAGAGATCGCAGCGCATATGCCGAATCACCGTATTATCACAACATCAGACCTTACCGGTGAATATGACTGGCAGGCGTTTGGCGGAGTCATCGACCTTCTCGGCGCAGCGAAAGAAGAAGCTTCTGGAGATATGACCGGTATCAAATGGCTTCAGCAATTGATTGAGCATGGGCATAAAGAAGGGATAACATTGCTTTGTGTCACGAAAGACCTTGAGTCAATGGGGAAAAAGGCCAATCAAATAACGGGAGCAAAACGGGCCGGGCTGTACAGAATGCTGGCATGCGAGTACAGTCATCTGTCTTCAAGGCATCTCGACCTTGAAGGAGCGCTTTCGGATGACAAACTGGCGAAGCAGATTGCCGATGAGTTTCATGCCCGTACTGATGACGCGGAAGTTTGCCGGAGGGACGGCTTGCGCTACCGCGCCGTATTGAGCGGATCAGAAAATATGAATACGCAAGGCGAGAGAATTGATTTTCCGGATCACCATGTGCTTCTGATCACCGGAGGGACGAGAGGGATCGGCCTTTTATGCGCACGCCATTTTGCCGAACATTACGGAGTGAAAAAACTGGTGCTTACAGGCCGTGAGACCCTTCCGCCGCGAAGTGAGTGGACGGGCGGACTGAATGGGGTGACGGCTTCTGTAAAAGCGAAAATTGAAGCTGTTCTCGACTTGGAGTCCAAAGGTGTACAAGTGAAGGTATTGTCAGTCCCGTTAGCTGATGAAGCCGGGCTGAGACAGGAATTGAGTCAGATCAAACAGATGCTCGGACCTATCGGCGGCGTGATTCACTGCGCGGGTGTGACCGATAAAGAGACGCTCGCATTCATCAGAAAAACCGATGAAGACATACAGCGCGTGCTCGAGCCGAAAGTAGAGGGGCTTCAGGCGTTATACAGTGTGCTCAGCGAAGAGCCGCTGAAGTTTTTCGTCTTGTTCTCTTCTGTGTCAGCTGCGATACCGGCGCTTTCGGCAGGACAGGCCGACTATGCCATGGCCAATGCGTATATGGACTATTTTGCAGACTCATACAAAGAGCAGCTGCCGATCGTAAGCATTCAGTGGCCGAACTGGAAAGAAACCGGAATGGGCGAAGTAACGAACAAAGCTTATAAAGAGAGCGGGCTATACAGCATCACGAATGCAGAAGGATTACAGCTCCTTGACGGCATACTTCTTGAATCAGCAAGGGGCCCGGTGCTGCCGGCCGTTCTGAATCCTAAGCTGTGGAAGCCGGAGCGATTCCTGCGGCGGAGCAGGCAGGATCAGCCAATGAGTCCGGCTATGGTAAAACCGGCGGAAAAAGCCGCTGACACTGCCGCAGATAACGCTCAATTAACAAGGAAAACAGAAGAATGGCTGAAAGAATTATTTTCTGAAGAGCTGCGGATTGACCAGGATCAGCTTGAGACAGACGTATTATTCCAAGATTACGGAGTGGACTCCATTATCCTTGCTCAGCTTCTGCAGCGGATCAATCGGAATCTCTCGGCATCGCTTGACCCGTCCATTCTGTATGAATATCCGACGATTCAATCTTTCGCAAAATGGCTTCTCGAAGGATATACAGAAGTTTTGTCAGAACGGTTTGATTTGGCGGCGGCTGAGCCTGTTATGAAGAAGCCGGCTGAGCCGGTAATTGTAACACAAGCCGTTAAGGTGCAAGAAGAGGCGGCCGAAAAACAGATTCACCGGGAAGATATCGCGGTCGTCGGCATGTCCTGCCGGTTTCCGGGGGCGGCTTCCTTAGAGGCGTACTGGTCGCTTTTGGCTGAAGGCCGTTCGGCTATCGGTCCTGTTCCGGCTGAGCGATGGGGGGTGAAGACGCCTTATTACGCGGGAATGCTTGATGGAATTCATCAATTTGATCCGGACTTCTTTTTACTGGCTGAAGAAGATGTAAAGGCAATGGACCCTCAAGCTTTGGCCGCTCTGGAAGAATGTCTTAACCTGTGGTATCACGCGGGCTATACGCCGGATGAGATAAAGGGAGAAGCAATAGGTGTGTACCTCGGCGGACGCAGCCGTCACAGACCGGGTGAAGAGAAACTGCTGGATGCGAAAAACCCGATCGTCGCGCTGGGCCAGAATTATTTGGCCGCCAATCTCTCTCAATATTTTGATATGCGCGGCCCGAGTGTTGTCCTCGATACGGCTTGTTCTTCTGCTTTAGTCGGAATGAATATGGCCGTGCAGGCTCTTGTAACAGGAGAAATAAAAGCGGCCGTCGTCGGCGGCGTGAGCCTGTTTGAATCAGAAGAAACCCATAAATTATTTGAACAGCGCGGCATATTAAGTAAAGCGCAGTCGTTCCATGTATTTGACGAACGCGCCGATGGAGTCGTGCTGGGCGAGGGAGTCGGAATGGTTCTTTTAAAAACCGTGTCTCAGGCCATTGCAGACGGAGATTCTATTTATGCCGTAGTGAAGGCGGCATCCGTCAATAATGACGGAAGAACGGCAGGCCCGGCTACGCCGAGTCTGGAAGCGCAAAAATCCGTCATGAAGACGGCTCTTGAAAAAAGCGGAAAACAGCCGGAAGACATTACTCATATTGAAGCGAACGGTTCAGGCACGGTCGTGACGGATCTGTTAGAACTGAAGGCCATTCAATCCGTCTACCGTTCAAAAGACGCCGGCCCGCTCGGAATCGGATCTGTGAAACCGAACATCGGGCACCCGCTTTGCGCGGAAGGAATTGCAAGTTTCATAAAGGTTGTTCTCATGTTGAAAGAAAAGAGCTTTATCCCGTTTTTATCAGGTGAGCATGAAAACACACATTTTGATAGAGAAAAGGCCAATATTCAGTTCAGCCGCACTCTGGCAGACTGGCCGTCACCAATACCGGCGGCAGGAATTAACTGCTTTGCCGACGGCGGAACAAACGCCCACGTCATTGTGGAAGCGTGGCAAGAAGACGAAGGGCGCCGAATCAAGCGCCACCCTTTAACACCGCCTGCATTAAATAAGCGGCTGATTTCGCCGGACAGCAAAGAAGAAACGAACGAAAAAGCTGCGGCAAACATCTGGGATACCTATGAAGTGGAGGTTTAACGTGAAGAACTTCAATAAGCAAATCACTTTATCGCTGAAAAATCCGTTTATTTTACATCATGACGTTTACGGACAAAAAGTCCTTCCGGGATTGGCTTATATTGATATGTTTTATCAGATTTTTAAAGAGCGCGGCTATTCATACGACGGGCTTCAGCTGCGCCATTTATCCATATATCAGCCGCTTATCGCGAAAAAAGACAGCGCCGTCAAGCTTACGGTTGAATGTACAAAGGTAAAAGAAGGGCGCTGGAAACTTACCGCAAAAGGGGCTGTGGTCAGCGGCGGCCGAGTCCAGCCGGAAGAACGTATTTACGTCAAAGCGGAAATGCACGAGACGGCACCCGCAGTTTTCAGTGACACGCTTGATCTTGACTCTGTCAAACGCGAGGCGGAACGCACCATCGATTTAAATGAGCTGTATGCACAATGCAGAGCCCAGGAATTGGTTCACAGCGGATATATGAAAGCGGAAGGAGAAGTGTTTGAGGAGCGGGACGGCGTCACCTTTGATGTATCGCTCGGAAAAGACGCGATGGGACAGGCCGAAGGGTTTTTGTTCCATCCGACTCTTCTTGACGGAAGCGGCGTCGGCGCAAACCTATTGATCTCCTCGCTGTTAAATGGGGAAAAGAGGCTGTTTCTGCCTCTTTTCTACGAATCTTTTACAGCTTCCGAACCTTTGCAGGCCGGCTGCATCACGAGAATCAAACGTTCGTCGCTTCGGCAGGAAAAGGAGCTCATTTACATTACACTGGAGTTTTTTAACGCATCCGGCCGGAAAGTAGCCGAGCTGAAAGATTTCACAAGCAAGCTCGTGCGGGATGCCGAGCTGATCAATACAGACCGTAAGCCTGCTGAGAAGTCTCCTGAAAAATCCGGTTTACCGGAAGTTGCGGCATCGCTTGAAGGTGGACACCCGCATGAGGAAGCAGAGCGGTATGTCATGAATCTGATGGCGGAAAAAATCGGTAAGCCGCTTGAACAGATTGATTCTCAAGTCGGCTACTATGAAATGGGGCTGACATCGTCCGGACTGCTTGACGTCGTCGAAACGATCAGCGAAAAAATCGGCGAAACCCTTTCTCCGACTTTGCTGTTTGAATATACGACGGCAGCAGAGCTGGCGGCTTTCCTGACTGAGCAGTACGGGAGCCATTTCAGCGCGTCTCCGGCAAAAATGGAGAAGCCGGTTGAGACGCAAACAGAAAAAAGGCGGAAAAGCAGTGTGCCGCAAGATGAAGATATCGCCATTATCGGCATGGCCGGCCGCTACCCGCAGGCCGAAAATATTCATGAATTCTGGGAAAACCTGAAAGAAGGAAAAAACTGTGTCACCGAAATTCCGGAGTCTCGCTGGGACTGGCGCCGGTTTGAAAATGTAAAGTCGCCTTCCGGAAAGAGCATTTCAAAATGGGGCGGATTTATCGATGATCCGGATTGCTTTGATCCTCAATTTTTCCGGATTACGCCGCGGGAAGCTGAAACAATGGATCCTCAGGAACGGCTGTTTTTACAAACATGCTGGGAAACGATTGAGGATGCCGGATATACGCCGAAGTCGCTCGCAGAAGCGCGCGGACGGAATAAGAGACAGCGCGTCGGCGTCTTCGCAGGGGTGATGCATAAGGATTATACGTTGGTCGGGGCTGAAGCTTCTTCTGAAGATCATGTATTCCCGCTTTCTCTTAATTATGCGCAGATCGCAAACAGAGTTTCATATTTTTGCAATTTTCACGGGCCGAGCATGGCGGTCGATACGGTCTGTTCATCTTCGCTGACTGCGGTTCATCTTGCTGCGGAAAGCATTCGGCGCGGGGAATGTGAATCGGCGGTTGCCGGAGGCGTCAACTTGTCGCTCCATCCGAATAAATATCTGACATACGGTTTATGGGACATGTTTTCAACAGACGGGGTTTGTCATACATTCGGGAAAGACGGAGACGGCTATGTACCGGCTGAAGGAATCGGTGCCGTTTTATTAAAACCGCTGCGGGAGGCGGTAAAAGACGGAGACCGGATTTATGCGGTGATAAAGGGCAGTGCCGTCAACCACGTAGGGACAGTGAGCGGAATTTCCGTGCCGAGTCCTGTCGCGCAGGCTGATTTGATTGAAGAATGCCTGGACAAAGCGGGCATCGATCCGCGCACGGTCAGTTATATTGAGGCGCACGGGACGGGAACTTCTCTCGGCGATCCGATTGAGGTTCAAGGCCTTGTCAAGGCGTTCCGCCAGTACACACAGGACAAACAGTTCTGTTCGATCGGATCAGTGAAGTCCAATATCGGCCATGCGGAATCGGCGGCGGGCATCAGCGGCTTAAGTAAGGTTGCCCTGCAGCTTCACCATAAAACTTTGGTGCCGTCTCTTCATTCCGAGGAGCTGAATCCGTATTTAGATTTTGAACAATCACCGTTTTACGTCCAGCATCATACCGAAGAGTGGCAGCAGCCTTCAGTGAAGGAAAACGGAAACGAAACCGTATATCCCCGGCGTGCAGGGATCAGTTCTTTCGGGGCGACAGGTTCAAATGTGCATCTCATTCTGGAAGAATTTATTCCGGAAGAATCACTCGGAACAAATGCTGAACCGGCGGAAGGACAGACATTCATTTTCCCGGTTTCGGCCCGAAATGAAGAACGGCTTAAAGAGTATGTTGAGAAGCTGTCTGCATTTATTCATCCCGGCCTGCCGCTTGAGGATGCGGCGTATACACTTCAGATCGGCCGTGAACAGATGGAGGAGCGGGTTGCGTTCACCGCTCAGAATATGACACAGCTCAAAGAGCGGCTGAAAGGCTTTCTGGCGGGTAAAACGGTCAGCGGGTGCTGGCGGAACCGAGCTGATAAAAGCAAACAGGCAAAGCTTGCTCCGGACTTGATACATAAATGGCTTTCTTCCGGGAGTCTGAAGATGATTGCCGAAAAGTGGGCCGGCGGAGGAACAATGGATTGGAATCTCTTATACGGTGAAAACAAACCGAATCGGATCAGCCTGCCGACATATCCGTTTGAAAAAACACGGTATTGGGTGCCCGATGCGGAGAAAAAAGATTCGTTACCGCAAAAAAATGCAGGCATGCTGCATCCGCTCCTGCATGAAAATGTATCAAACATGTCAGGCGTCCGTTTCCGGTCCTCTTTTAGCGGCGGAGAATTTTTCCTGAAAGATCACGTCGTCAAAAACGAGCGGACGTTACCGGGCGCGGCTTATCTGGAAATGGTTCGGGCGGCCGTTGAACACGCGGCAGAAACGAAGGAAGAAGGAACAGTCCGTCTGAAACATGTCGTATGGATACGTCCGTTTACAGCGGCGGATGAGTCCGCAGAACTGTATCTCCGCCTTTATGACGAAGAAAATGGAGAGATGGGATTTACGGTTTACAGTGAATCGGCTTCCTCGGAACAAGAGTCCGTTCTCTATGCGCAAGGAAGCGCGGCGTTTGTCCGAGCGGGCGAACCGGCCAAAATCGAGATTGACAAATTAAGAGAGTCACGCCGTCTGATCACACCTGACGCTTGCTATCAGGCATACAAACAAATGGGGATTGAATACGGGGATGCTCACAAAGCGGTCACGGAAATCTATGCAAAAGACAGCAAAGTGCTCGCGAAGCTCTCACTCCCGTCATCTATTTCTCATACAAAAGATCAGTTTGTCCTCCATCCCAGCCTTTTGGATGCGGCCTTCCACGCGACAATCGGGTTAATGCTTGACAGAGACGGGACTGACATACGCCCGATGCTGCCGTTTGCTCTCGAACAGATTGATGTGTTGAAAAGCTGTAAAAGCGATATGTGGGTATCCATTGCGTACAGCGGCGAAAGCAAGCCTGAAGATGCCGTGCAGAAGCTGGATATTGATTTGTGTGACGAACAAGGCAATGTATGTGTGAAAATAACTGGTTATTCCGCACGGGAAATTGAAACGGATAAAACAGATACACTATATTTTGAACACGTATGGGAAGAGAAGGCCGCTGTACATGAAAAAGCAGCGCCGATCCATTTCAAAGCCCGTCACGTGATGATATCTGACCGGTTTACGGATCAAATGAACAGCATACAGACAGACTTCAGCTGTCATGTGCTCCGTGATCAGCATAAGAGTGAAGGCGAACGGTTTGAAGCTTGTGCGCTTCAGGCGTTCGAAGAAGTGAAGAAAATCCTCGCTTCAAATTCCGGCGGGCGCGAGCTCATTCAGATTGTCGTGCCTCAAGAAGCGGATACGCAGCTCCTTTGCGGCTTAACGGGGCTTTTGAAAACAGCGGCGCTTGAAAACCCGAACCTGACCGGCCAGCTGATTGAATTGGAGCCGGACGTCAAGACAGACACGCTGTCACGATATGTAAAAGAATGCAGCGCTCATCCTGATGACAAGCATATTCGCTATGAAAACGGCAGGCGCTATACGGCACAATGGCAGGAAACAGGGCTTGAACAGTTCGGCGCCGAAAAGCCGTGGAAGGATAAAGGTGTTTATCTGATCACAGGCGGTGCAGGCGGTCTCGGATTTTTGTTCGCCAAAGAAATCGCCCGGCATGCAAAAGACGCCGTTCTTATTTTAACGGGGCGTTCTCTGTTGGATAACCGTAAAAAAGCCCAGCTTCAAGAACTGTTCGATCTCGGCGCGCAAGCCGTGTACAAACAAATGGACATGACGGAAAAACAAGAAGTTCAATCGCTCACAGCGGACATCTGCCGGCAGTACGGCGGATTAAACGGTATCATACACAGCGCCGGAACGATAAAAGACAACTATATTCTGAAAAAGCACAAAGATGAAATCCGTGATGTACTGGCGCCGAAAGTCTCCGGACTGGTTCATCTTGATGAAGCGGCAAAGGACATTGAGCTTGATTTTCTGATTCTTTTCTCTTCCGGAGCCGGAAGCGCCGGAAGCGCGGGCCAGGCTGATTATGCGATGGCCAATGCGTTTATGAACGCCTTCAGTGAAAAAAGAAACCGTAAAAAAGCTCGAAATGAACGCTATGGACACACCCTTTCAATCTGCTGGCCGCTTTGGAAAGACGGCGGCATGACGGTTGATGCTGAAACGGAAGCCATGCTGACAAAAGAAAGCGGCATGGTCCCTATGCAAACAGAAAACGGCATTCAGGCTTTGTACCGCGGGTGGGCGGCAAACACATCCCAAGTCATGGTGACGGAAGGCTACGCCGCAAAAATCCGGGCGTTTCTGAAAAAATCAGCGGATGATCAGCCGGATAAGGACAGCGAAACGGAAGAAACGGCAGGTCTTACAGCAGGCGGAGAGAACATGCTTGCAGAAAAAACGGAGCATTTCTTGAAACAAGTGCTTTCGGAAGTGACCAAACTTCCTGTCGGCAAAATTGACGCCAAGGCGCCTATGGAAGATTACGGTATTGATTCGATTATGATTATGCATTTGACGGGCCGGCTGGAAAAGAGCTTCGGTTCATTATCAAAAACATTGTTTTTCGAGTACCAGAATATCGAATCGCTGTCGCAGTATTTTATGAAAGCACACCGGGACACGCTGCTGGAAGTGACCGGGATGAAAACAGAAGAAACCCCTGCAGCCAAACCGGCGCTGTCTGAGAAAGCGAAAGTAAAGTCCGTTTCCAAACGGAATGAAGGCAAAAAAGGCTTTGCGCAAGTCCGTCCAGACACGCGGAAAAATCAGCAGCTGACGGAGCGTGAAGATATCGCGATTATCGGTATATCAGGACGATATCCGCAGGCCGAAAATCTTCAGGAATTTTGGAAGAATTTGAGTGAAGGCACTGACTGCATAACCGAAATTCCAAACGATCGCTGGGATCACAGTCTTTATTACGACGCTGATAAAAATAAAGCAGGCAAGACGTACGGAAAATGGGGAGGATTTTTGAAAGACGTGGACAAATTTGATCCGCAATTCTTCTCTATTTCGCCCCGGGATGCAAAATTGATGGACCCGCAGGAGCGGTTATTCCTGCAATGTGTCTACGAAACGATGGAAGATGCCGGTTACACGCGCAAAAAGCTCACGGAAAAATCGGGTGATTTGCTTGGCGCCAATGTCGGTGTTTACGTCGGCGTCATGTATGAGGAATATCAGCTTTACGGAGCCGAAGAACAGGCGCGCGGAAAATCGCTTGCGCTGACCGGAAATCCGTCATCAATTGCGAACAGGGCTTCCTATGTATTCGGTTTTAACGGTCCGAGCATGGCTCTGGATACGATGTGCTCTTCTTCTTTGACAGCCATTCATCTGGCATGCCAAAGCTTGCGGAACGGGGAATGCGAAGCAGCATTTGCCGGGGGCGTCAATGTATCCGTTCATCCGAATAAATATTTGATGCTCGGCCAGAACAGATTTTTATCAAGCAAAGGCAGATGTGAAAGTTTCGGAGAAGGCGGAGACGGTTATGTGCCCGGTGAAGGAGTGGGCGCCGTACTCCTTAAGCCGCTTTCTAAAGCAAAAGCGGACGGTGATCATATTTACGGCCTGATCAAAGGAACGGCCGTGAACCATGATGGAAAAACAAACGGGTATTCCGTACCGAATCCGAACGCCCAAGCCGCGGTGATCAAACAGGCGTTAAAAGACGCGGGAACCGATCCGAGGGCGGTCAGCTACATCGAAGCCCACGGCACCGGGACTTCACTCGGCGATCCGATTGAAATCACGGGTCTGACAAAAGTCTTCTCAGAACAAACACAAGATAAACAGTTTTGCTCTATCGGCTCAGCGAAATCCAATATCGGGCACTGTGAAAGCGCGGCGGGCATCGCGGGGCTGACGAAGGTGCTGCTGCAAATGAAAAACAAGAAGCTTGCGCCGTCACTGCATTCCCGGACGCTTAACCCGATTATTGATTTTCCGAGTACGCCGTTTAAAGTGCAGCAGACGCTTGAAGAGTGGAAAAGACCGGTCATAAATGATAAGGAATTGCCGAGAACCGCGGGACTTTCCTCATTCGGAGCCGGCGGCGTCAACGCTCATATCGTCATCGAAGAATATTCCGCTGATGAGGATAAGGAGACGGCTTTTGCCGCGCCTCATCCGTCGATGATCGTCCTTTCCGCGAAAAATGAGAAATTGCTTCAAAAACGGGCGGAACGTCTTCTTGATGCACTGCGGAGCGGGCGTTACCGGGAAGCGGATCTGAGCCGGATCGCATATACACTTCAAATCGGCCGTGAACCGATGGAAGAGCGTCTCGGAATGATTGTCAGCAATTTGCGCGAGCTTGAAGAAAAGCTTGACGAATTTACGGGCGGCAAGGAGTCAATTGACCAGCTCTACCGCGGACAGGTCAAACAGAATAAAGACACGATGGCGCTGTTTGCGGCTGATGAGGACATGGAAAAAACCATTGAGGCATGGCTTGAAAAAGGCAAAGCCGCAAAGGTATTAGAGCTTTGGGTGAAGGGCCTTCCGCTGAATTGGGATAAGTTGTATCAAATGGGCAGACCGCAAAAAATCAGTCTCCCGGCCTACCCGTTTGCAAAAGACCGTTATTGGATCGACATATCAGCAGATTCAGCTGTCAAAAAACCGGCCGACACACAGTCTGCGCCGATCGCCCCGGCGGCCGTCCCGGAAGCGGTCATTGAAGTAACAACTCTTCACGAGGAGACTGCCAAAGAAAAACCGTCAAACATTTCATTGCAGCCTTTGAGCGGCGCGAAACCGAAAAGAACCGTACAGTCTGCTTCCCGTCCGGTGGTATCCGCTGAAAAAGTAAGTGCCGAATTAACGGAAAGGTTGGCGGACGTTTTATATATGGATGCCGACGATATCGACGCAGATGACACATTTATTGATATCGGCATGGATTCAATCACAGGTCTTGAATGGATAAAGGCCGTTAATAAAGCGTACGGCACGTCCCTTACGGTGACGAAAGTATATGATTATCCGACAATCCGCCAGTTTGCGGCCTTCTTGCAAAAAGAGCTCGGGACAGAACCGATCCTTGAGGAAGCAGCCGAACCGCAGAAAACAGAGGCCGTAAAAAAACCGTCAAACATACTGCTGCAGCCTTTAAACGCTCATAAGCAGCATGTGATACAAGCAGAAGCGGATATTCTGGAGGCGATGTCTGAAACGGCAGCTTCCGCCGAACCGGAAGAACCGATTGAAGCGGTGCATGACGAGTTATCAAAAGCACTGGCTGATGTATTGTACATGGAGCGGCATGAAGTGGATATTGATGAGGCCTTTATTGACCTCGGTATGGATTCGATTACCGGTCTTGAATGGATAAAGGCCGTCAATAAACGGTACGGCACGGACTGTAACGTAACGAAAGTGTATGATTATCCGACAATCCGTCAATTTGCCGATTTTCTGCGTACGCAGCCGTCCGTCCGCGGCAGAAAAAAACAGGCGGTTCCCGTACGTCCAAAGCCGCTTACACAGCAAGCCGCCCCGCAGGAGAAAACACCTGCCGAGCCGGAGAGATTAACGGTTCAAAAGGAACCTGAACCGGTGCAGGCCAAACGGGAGCCTAAAGACGAGATAGCGGACGCGATAGCCATCGTCGGCATGTCGGGCAAGTACCCGGATGCGCCGGACCTAAAGGCATATTGGGACAACTTAGCCCATGCGAAAAACGCTATCCGCGACATCCCGCTTTCCCGCTGGGATGTAAACAAATACTATGATCCGGCCTTAAACAAGAAGGGCAAAGTATACTGCAGATCAATCGGTATGCTTGACGGCATTGAAGAGTTTGATCCGCTGTTCTTTAATATTTCTCCGTCTGAAGCGGAACTTATGGACCCGCAGCACCGGATATTTTTACAGGAAGGTTTTAAAGCCTTTGAAGATGCGGGTTACAGCTCAAAAGAATTAAACGGAAAAAATTGCGGCGTTTATTTGGGGATTATGAACAATGAATACGGAATGATGTTAAACAAACATCAGACAGGAGGAAGCGCGACGGGCAACAGTTTCAGCATCGCGGCGGCCCGCCTGCCTTATTATCTCAATTTGAAAGGGCCGGCCATTCCGATCGATACGGCATGCTCTTCATCTCTCGTCGGGACTCATTTGGCGCGTCAGGCGCTGTTGAATCATGAAATTGACATGGCCCTTGTCGGCGGCGTCACCTTGTATTTAACGCCTGAATCATACATCAGCATGTGTGAAGCCGGAATGCTGTCTCCTGACGGCCAATGTAAAGCATTTGATAACAGTGCGAACGGATTTGTGCCTGGCGAAGGCGCGGGGGCGCTCGTTTTGAAGAGGCTGAAAGATGCGGAAGCCGATCAAGACCATATTTACGGAGTCATTATCGGATCTGGAATTAACCAAGACGGAAAAACCAACGGCATTACCGCACCAAGCGCGAAAAGCCAAATGGATTTAGAGCGTCAAGTGTATGAAGCGCACAACATCCACCCTGAGAGCATCACCTATGCGGAAATGCACGGCACCGGCACAAAGCAGGGGGATCCGATTGAATTAGAAGCCTTATCTTCTGTATTCAAGGAAAAAACGGACCGCAAACAATTTTGCGCCATCGGTTCGGTTAAATCGAATATCGGGCATACGTCGGCGGCGGCAGGTGTAGCAAGCGTCCAGAAGGTTCTGCTGTCGATGAAGCACCAGCAGCTTGTGCCGACCCTTCATTTCAGCACGCCGAATGAACATTTTGATTTCGATGACTCGCCTTTATTTGTCAATACCGAACTTAAACCTTGGGAAACAGGCGGAGCACCGCGGCGGGCCTGCGTCAGCTCATTCGGCTACAGCGGCACAAACGCTCATCTCGTTATCGAAGAGTATCAGCCGAAAGACCGGGGAAGCCGCAAGTCTGATGAGACAAACATTTTTGTGCTGTCGGCGAAAAAAGCGCCGCAGGTAAAAACCTATGCTGAGTCTGTGATCGAATTTGCAAAAGCCAATCAGAATATCAATCTTTCGGATATGGCATACACGCTTCAGACCGGGCGTGATGCGATGGATTACCGTCTTGCGGTTACAGCCGGTTCGAGAGAAGAACTGATCAGCCGTTTAACCGATTTTGTAAACGGAAATACGGGTGAAGGGATATATGAAGCCCACATCAAAACGGCAAAAAAAGAAATCAAAGCATTTGAAACGGACGATGATCTGAAGCAGCTTGTCAGGTCGTGGTTCGATAAGAAAAAATACGCCAAAATAGCGGAATTGTGGGCCAAAGGGCTTCAGACGGACTGGGACAGACTCTATCAAGGCGAAAAACCCCGCAGAATCAGTCTGCCGGCTTACCCATTTGCGAAGGAGCCGTACTGGCTGCCTGAGCCGAAAGCCGTATCGCAGGAAACAGAAGACCGGTGCAAGGCTGTGCTTTTAGAAAAGCAATGGGTTCCGTGTGAGATCGATTCGGCCGGTGAGAAAAGCGGCAGGACGGTCATGATTCTGGCTGATGCAAGAACAGCGGAACTTGCCGAAGAGACTGCGAAGCATTTCGCTGACTCGTTCATTCTCCCGGCCGATTCCGCTGACACTGCAGCTAGCGATTGGAATCACATAGATGGCGTAATCGATCTGACGGGATGCGGAGACGAAGACCCTTCACTGGAAGGGATCAGCCGGCTCCAGACTCTGATTGATACAAGCCGCCGGCAAGCGCGGCCGCTGACGCTGCTATATGTAACAAAAGGCTTGGAGCCATTTCAGCAGAAAACGATTCATCTTGCAGGAGCGGCAAAAAGCGGCCTGTACAGAATGCTTCAAAATGAGTATCAAAACGTGACGTCCAGACACATGGATGCCGATACAGATACGGATCAGCAGGCGCTTGCCAAACAGATTGCAGATGAATTTTCGGCGGACAGCACAGAACCGGAAATCTGCCGCCGAAACGGACAGAGATACCGTGCTTTATTCACGGAGATTCCAAGCAGGAAGCGAGCAGAACATAAGCCCGCACCGTTTCCTGAAGACCATGTGCTTTTCATTACCGGAGGCACAAGGGGACTGGGTCTCTTATGCGCCCGCCATTTCACAGAAAAACACGGGGTGAAAAAAGTAGTGCTGACAGGCAGGGAGCCGATTCCTCCCCGTCATGAACGGTCAGCCGTTAATACGAGGCTGAAAGAGAAGATCCGGGCGATTGAAGAGCTCGAAGCAAAAGGAGTGCAAGTGGCGGTGATCAGTCTGAAATTGTCTGATCATGATGCGGCGGCAGCGGAAATTGAAACAATCCGGCGCACGATGGGACCGATCGGCGGTGTCATTCACTGTGCGGGATCGGTTAATTCATTAAATCCGGCGTTTATCAGAAAGACTGCCGACGACATACAAGAAGTGCTTGAACCGAAAGTCGCCGGGCTTCAAACATTAAGCAGCCTTTTCACAAATGATCCTTTGCAATTTTTTGTCTTATTTTCTTCAGTATCTGCAGTCGTTCCGGCGCTCGCGGCGGGACAGTCGGATTATGCGATGGCAAATGCGTACATGGATTATTTCGCGGCGGCTCATCAGCATCAATATCCGCTGGTCAGCATTCAATGGCCGAACTGGAAGGAAACCGGATTAGGTGAAGTCCGCACAGAAAGCCTGAAGCAGACCGGGCTGCTGGGACTGTCCAACGCGGAAGGACTTGACTTGCTGGACCGCATTTTATCTGAAAACATCCGCCCGTCCGTTCTGCCGGCTATCGTTGATCGGAGCGAATGGCATCCTGACAGGCTGCTCTGTCAAGTGAAAACACAAAAAGCCGAAATAAACGGCAAAGCCGCGGAAAAACATTCAGACAGAGACCTGCTTCTTGATACGAAGGCGTGGCTTGTGAAACTGTTTTCCGATGAGCTGAAAATCGCTCCGGAAGAACTGGAAACAGACGAACCGTTTCAGGATTACGGGGTTGATTCGATCATTTTAGCGCAGCTTTTACAGCAAATGAATCAAGCGCTCAAAGAGGACTTAGATCCGTCTGTTTTATATGAACATCCGACGATCGACGCGTTTGCCGAATGGCTTGTATCCAATGGGCAGCCGCTGCTTGCAGAAAGGGAGGAACCTGATACAGAAATGTTGGTTCCGGCTGCCGTACAAACGGTTCACACTGAACAAAAGCGTGATGCCGTAACTGAAGACATTGCCGTCGTCGGAATGAGCTGCCGTTTTCCGGGAGCGGAATCGTTAGACCAATATTGGGACTTGCTGAGAAGCGGCAGGTCCGCAATCGGCTCCGTCCCGGCGGAACGTTTCGGATATGCAAATCAATACGTTGCGGGATTGATTGACAATATGGATCACTTTGATTCCGAATTCTTTTTCATTCCGGAAAACGACGCGAAAGCGATGGACCCTCAGGCGTTGGCGGTGTTGGAAGAGAGCTTGAAACTTTGGTGCCATGCGGGCTATACCCGTGAAGAAATCAAGGGCATAGAAGCCGGTGTGTATATCGGAGGCCGCAGCCAGCATCAGCCTGATCCTGAAATTCTTGCGAATACCCGCAACCCGATCGTTGCGGGCGGGCAGAATTATTTAGCGGCAAACGTTTCGCAATTTTTTGATCTGCGCGGGCCGAGCATCGTGCTTGATACGGCTTGTTCATCGGCTTTGACAGGAATGAACATGGCCGTTCAGGCACTGAGAAGCGGTGATATCAAAGCGGCGGTAGTTGGCGGCGTCAGCCTGCTGAACACGGATGCGGCGCACCGGATGTTCCAAGAGCGCGGGCTGTTAAACGAAAAACCGGCATTTCACGTATTTGACAAGCGTTCAGGCGGAGTTGTCCTCGGTGAAGGCGTCGGCATGGTGCTGTTAAAAACAGTAAGCCAGGCGCAAAAAGACGGCGACACGATACACGCGGTCATTAAGGCCGCCGCCATGAACAATGACGGCAGAACGGCAGGTCCGTCAGCTCCTAATATGCAGGCGCAAAAAGACGTCATGCAAAGCGCGCTTTTCAAAAGCGGCAAAAAGCCGGAAGACATCAGTTATATCGAAGCAAACGGATCGGGTTCCGCGGTGACTGATTTGCTTGAGCTGAAGGCGATTCAATCCGTATACCGCTCAGGTCAGCATGTTCCGCTCGGCATCGGGTCAATCAAGCCAAACATCGGGCATCCGCTTTGCGCAGAAGGCATCGCAAGTTTCATTAAAGTCGTATTAATGCTGAAGCATAAACAAACGGTTCCGTTTCTCTCAGGAGACGAACCGATGCCGCACTTTGATATAACAAAGACAGATTTTAATTTTCATAAAACAGCCGGCGAATGGGATGCAGCCAGACCGTCAGCAGCCATCAACTGCTTTGCCGACGGCGGAACGAACGCCCACGTCATTCTGGAAGCTTGGGAAGAAAAAGATACCCGAATGAAAAGAAAGCCGCTGCCGGTACCGTCATTAAGACGTAAGGCTCTGGTAAAAGAGCCTGACGCACCGGCGGAGAAACAAGAGCTTCCTGCGAAAAAAATGTTCTGGAAAGCATTTAAATGAGAGAGGAGTGGGAAGGAATGATATCGGAAAAAATCAATATCTCACTGGATCATCCCATCATGAAGGGCCATAGGGTCTTTGGTGAAGCGGTATTGCCCGGTCTTGCTTATATCGATTTGATTTATCAGGTTTTTCAGGAACACGGTTATGTATACAATGAGCTCGAATTGAAGCACGTTACGATTTATCAGCCTTTAACCGTCAGTGAAACGGCTGCAATCATTCTGACCATTCAATGTTCTGATAGCGGAGATGGAAAGTGGCTCATCTCCCTTTCAGGGCAGAAACAGCAAGGTGACGAGCTGTCAGACAATATACAATATGCGACGGCTGAAATGGTGAAAAGAGACGCTGTCACATTTGACGAAACCATTGATTTCGGCGATGTAAAGCAGTCAGGCAGATCTCTGAATCTTGATGACATGTATAACCGCTGCCTGGATCATGACTTGGTTCATTCCGGCATGATGAAATCGAACGGACGATTGTACGAAACAGAAGGCGGCATGCTGGCTGAGCTTTCTTGCGAAGAAGGAAAAGATTTCTTTTTATTCCATCCGGCCCTTTTGGATGCGAGCGGAATCGGGGCGAGCGGTTTGCTTTCTGAAACAAACCGGCTTCATCTGCCTTTATATTATGAATCGTTCACGGCCGCCGACAGGCTGCAATCTGAGTGCACGGCGCGTATCGCCGCTTCCGGCGTCCGTCAGGAAAAAGAACTCACAACGATGACAATCGAGTACTTCAGCCGATCCGGACAAAAGGTGGCGGAGCTTAAAAACATTACGGGAAAAGCGGTTCGGCTCAAAGAAGACGCGAATACAGCCGAACAGAATCAACAGGCTGCAGCTGAGCCGGAAAGCGCAGATGAAAAAGACATCATTCTGTTTTTAAAGAAGCTTTTGGCTGATAAGCTTGGTCAGCCCTGGGAGACGCTGGACGTTCTAGCCGGCTACTATGAGCTTGGGCTGGATTCATCTTCTTTGCTTGAGATTGTACAAGATATCAGTAAAAAGACGGGTGCGGACCTCGCGCCCACTCTTCTCTTTGAATATACAAATATAAAAGAACTCGCAGCCTTTTTGAAAAAGACCGTTTCATTTGAATGTGCGGTGGAACGTGCAGCCGAACCATCACGGTCTGAAGCTGAAGCACCGGACGCGCCAGAACATCATAAAAACACCGGAGACATCGCGATTATCGGAATGGCCGGCCGCTATCCGAAAGCGAAAAGTGTGGCGGAGTTTTGGGATAACCTGAAGGCAGGCGCGGATTGCATCACTGAAGTACCGAAGTCCCGCTGGGATTGGAAAACATATCAAAACGTAACGTCCCCGTCTGGAAAAACAGTATCAAAATGGGGCGGTTTCATTGACGATGCCGACTGCTTCGATCCGCAGTTTTTCAGAATCTCACCGCGTGAGGCGGAAATGATGGACCCGCAGGAGCGCCTGTTTTTAGAAACATGCTGGGAAACGATTGAAGATGCGGGGTATACACCTGAAACGCTGGGGAATAAAGGGGAGAAACAGCATCCGATCGGCGTATTTGCAGGGGTGATGCATAAAGATTATTCCTTAATCGGCGCAGAACAATTATCTGAGTCTGATCCTTTTCCGGTTTCACTGAATTATGCGCAGATCGCCAACAGAGTGTCCTATTATTGTGACTTCCACGGGCCGAGCATCGCGGTGGATACCGTTTGTTCCTCATCATTGACCGCCGTCCATCTGGCCATTGAAAGCATCCGCGGCGGCGAATGTGAAGCCGCGCTTGCGGGAGGGGTGAACTTGTCGATGCACCCGGCGAAATATCTCAGCTACGGAAGCGTGGGCATGCACTCAAGTGACGGCCGCTGCCGTACATTCGGCGAGGGCGGGGACGGCTACGTTTCCGGAGAAGGAGTCGGTGCGGTCTTGCTCAAGCCGCTGGAAAAAGCCGAACAAGACGGCGACCGCATTTACGCGGTCATTAAAGGAAGCGCCGTTAACCACGTCGGGAAAGTAAGCGGAATTACCGTCCCGAGTCCTGCTGCACAGGCAGAAGTCATTAAGGCCTGTCTGAAAAAAGCAGGTATCAGCCCGCGGACCGTCAGTTATGTGGAAGCCCATGGCACGGGTACTTCGTTAGGAGACCCGATTGAAATTGAAGGTCTGTCAAAAGCGTTCAGCCAAGGGACGCAGGATCAGCAATTTTGTTCCATCGGTTCGGTCAAATCAAATATCGGTCACGCAGAATCAGCGGCGGGGATCAGCGGGTTAACAAAAGCAGCGCTGCAGCTTCATCACAAAACGCTTGTCAAATCACTGCATTCTGCGGAATTAAATCCTTACCTGAAATTTGAGGGATCTCCTTTTTACGTGCAGCAGCAGACTGCTCCGTGGAAGCAGCCGGCAGCCGAAGAAAACGGAAAAGTCACACATTATCCGCGCCGGGCCGGACTCAGTTCCTTCGGTGCATCAGGTTCGAACGCCCATATCATTTTAGAAGAATACATTCAGCCTGAACAAAAAGCTCCTGCACCTGAGAACGATGCAGCAAAACTCATCCCGCTGTCAGCAAGAAATAAAGACAGGCTTCTGGCCTATGCGGAAAAACTAGCCCGATCGCTTTCAGAAAAGACGGTGCTGTCTGAACTGGCTTATACACTTCAGACAGGACGTGAAGCAATGGAGGAGAGAGCTGTCTTCCTTGTAAATGACACTCGCGACTTGAAAGAAAAGCTGAATGATTTTGTAAAAGGAAACGAAAACATCTCCGGTTTTTGGCGCGGACAAGCTGAGCTGCCGGAACTGAGCGAAGCCGCTCCTGAGACGGACGATCCGAAACGGCTTGCGGCGTTATGGGCAGAAGGGAAAACAGTAGATTGGAATAAGCTGTACGGTTCGGATAAACCGCGTAAAACAAGCGTTCCGACTTATCCGTTTGCAAAAGAACGTTATTGGATTCCGCAGCAGAAAAAACAGGAGAAAAGCCTTTCAGGCACAGTGCTGCACCCGCTTTTACAAGAAAATACGTCAGATTTTTCGCAGCAGCGCTTCACGTCTCTTTTTACGGGAGATGAATTTTTCCTATCTGACCATGTCGTCAACGGACAAAAAATACTGCCGGGCGTCGCCTATTTGGAAATGGCCGCAGAGGCGGTCAAAAAGGCCGCTGCCGTGACGGAAAAAGACCACAGCGTCACACTCAGACAGGTCGTTTGGGTCCGGCCGGTCATGGTTGAAGACAAACCGAAGGAAATACATATTGCCCTTTATCCGGAAGATGATGGTGAGATTACCTATGAAATATACAGTGAGGCAGAAAACGGCGAAGATCCGGTTATTCACAGCCAGGGTGAAGCGGTCATTACCGAACCGGGAAGCGCCCAGATTGATATCGAGTCTGTCAAAACTTCCTGCAATTTAGGAATCGTGACTGCGGAAGAATGTTACGGTGCTTTTGAGAAGATCGGTCTGGATTACGGAGAGGCATACAGGGGCGTACAGCAATTGCTGATCGGAGAAGACCGATTATTGGCCCGTATTTCACTCCCAGCAGCCGTACATGACAAAAAAGAACAGTATACGCTTCACCCGAGTATGATGGACGCCGCTTTTCATGCCTCCGTCGGGCTGCTTGTCCGCTCGATACATGACGATGCAGACAGCCACGAGCTTTCTTTGCCGTTTGCGATGCAGGAAGTGGAAGTGTTCGGCCCGTGCCCTGAACATATCTGGTCATATATCCGGTACACAGAAGGCAGCAAAGCAGATGACAACGTAAGAAAATTTGACATTGATATGTGCGATGATGCCGGTACGGTTTATGTCAGGATGAAAGGCGCGTCCGTCCGGGCGCTTGACACAAGCCAAACAGCGGGCGGAGAAACCACGGAGGCGCCTGTCGGCCATACGATGCTGATTCCGGCTTGGGAGCCTGTTGGGCTTGAAAAAGCCGGGGAAGCAGCGGTGGATAAGCAGACGGCAGTATTCGGCGGTACGGATTCGAGACATACGCGCATAAAAGAACATCTGCCGAACGCTTCCTATTATCCGATCAGAGGTACGGATGATATCACATCTCTTACGCACGTGCTTGAAGGACAAAAAGAACTGGAGCAAATCATTTGGCTTGCTCCGCAGGCTGAGAGTGCTGACAGCCTCAAGGAACAGGATAGGAACGTTCTTCATGTGTTCAAGCTGATGAAAGCATTACTTGCCTTAGGGTACGGAGAAAAACGTTTGGACTGGTGCATCGTCACGGCAAATGCCCAGCCGTTTTCGGATCAAGGCAGCGCCGACCCGTCACAAGCCGCAGTCAGCGGACTTGCCGGAACAATGGCGAAAGAATATCCGCATTGGCATATCCGCATGATTGACACAGAAACGGACGGCAGCTGGCCGATCGAAGAGGCGCTCAGTCTTTCTGCCGGGAAAAACGGTCAAATTTGGGCGTACCGCAATCAGCAGCTGTTTGAGCGGCAGCTGATACCGCTTGACAATATGCCGAAAAACGGCACGCTGTACCAAACAGGCGGGGTTTATGCCGTGATCGGAGGCGCCGGGTATCTCGGTGAGGCATGGAGTGAATATATGATCCGCCGCTACAAAGCACGCATCATTTGGATCGGAAGAAGCACACTGAATGATTCCATACAGGCGAAACTCGACCGGCTCAGCGCATTCGGCCCGGCGCCTGAATATGTTTCCGCCGATGCCGCTGACAGTGCTTCCTTAGAGAGGGCTTATCAGTTCATAAAAGAGCGCCACACAAAAATGAACGGAATCATCCACTCGGCAATGGATCTGTCTGAGCAAAGCTTAAATAATATGAAGACAGAAGAGTTCAAATCGGTGCTGCGGGCAAAAGCCGATGTAAGTGTGTCCATGGCGGAGGTATTTGGACGGGAGCCGCTTGACTTTGCGCTCTTCTTCTCCTCGCTTGTGGCATTTATTCATAACGTGAAACAAAGCCATTATGCCGCAGGATGCGCTTTCAGTGACGCATTTGCGAAAGAACTTGATCAGACATGGAATTGTCCGGTCAAAGTGATGAATTGGGGCTATTGGGGCAACAGCGAAGCGGCTGAAGACGGCGACTTTATTCAGCTGATGGATCAGATCGGATTGGGATTGATCGAACCGGACGCTGCGATGGAGGCGCTTGAAACTCTTATGACGCTGCCGATTGACCAGGCGGCCTTCATTCATACGACCAAACCGGTCGCAGTCGAAGGGATGAGTGAAACAGAAAAAATCTCTGTTTATCCGCCTCAGCCGATTGTCTTTTCACAAAAGCCGAAGGTCGCTCCGCCCGGCGCACGTCTTGTAAGAGAGGCTGAACATCAGGAGCTCGATGATTTTCTGTATCAGCTGTTGATCGCCCAGCTTAAAGAAGCGGACTTGCTGACGCCGCAAAGCCTTAAAGTGTATGAGCCCGAGCATGAATACTTTAAAAAATGGCTCAAGCAAACGATCGCCTTCCTTCTGGAACATGGCTATCTGGAAGGGAATGCGGATTCATTTACACTGTCGGCACGCGCCGAAAACACAACCGCCGCGCTATGGCAAAAATGGGAGCGGGAAAAGGCGGAATGGCTCAATAACGCCGATACAAAAGCGATGACTGTTTTAGCCGAGACGATGCTTAAAGCACTGCCGGGCATTCTGCGCGAAGACGTGCCGGCGACAGACATCATGTTCCCGCATTCTTCAATGGAACTTGTTGAAGGAATTTATAAGCGCAATCAAGTCGCGGATTACTTTAACAGCGCCCTGTCAGATACATTAACGGCTTATGTGAAAGAAAACATCAGCAAACATTCAAAAGCCGAGATCCGCATACTGGAAATCGGAGCGGGCACAGGCGGCACAAGCGCAGGCATATTTGAAAAGCTTAGGCCGTATCAAAACCATATAAAAGAATACTGTTACACCGATGTATCAAAAGCTTTTCTCGTGCATGCGGAGACGGAATACGGCAAACGGAATCCTTATCTGACGTATAAGCTTTTTAACGCAGAAGCGCCGCTTGCCGGCCAGGATATAGAGCCGGGCGCATACGACATCGTCGTTGCGGCCAATGTGCTCCACGCGACGAAAGACATCCGCCAGACGCTGAGAAACGCCAAAGCCGTTTTAAAAGACAACGGTTTGCTGCTCTTAAATGAAATGGCGGGAAACAGCCTGTTCCCGCATATTACTTTCGGACTGCTTGAAGGCTGGTGGCTGCATGAAGATTCTGCCCTTCGTATTCCGGGGTGCCCGGGCTTGTATCCGGAAAGCTGGAAGCGCGTGTTAGAAAGTGAAGGCTGGCATTCTGTCTTCTTCCCGGCAGAAGCGGCACATGAATTAAGCCATCAGATTATAGCGGCAAAAAGCAACGGCATTGTTCGCCAAAAAACGCTTCAAGCAAAGGCCGGAAAACGGACCGCTCCGCCAAAAGCATCACATGCGCCGGAACTTCAGGGGCAAACAACGGTGCAAAAAGGCGACACGTCTTTAATAGAAAAAAGCACCGAGTACTTGAAAACGTTAATCGGAGAAACATTAAAAATTCCGCCGGCTCAAATTGATCCGAAAGCGCCGCTTGAAAAATACGGAATTGATTCTATCGTCGTCGTACAGCTGACAAACGCGTTACGAAATGTATTGGACCAAGTCAGCAGCACTTTATTTTTTGAATATCAGACGATTGAGGCGCTCGTCGCTCACTTAATCAAAACGAAAAAAGACGCAATGATCAAACTGACGGGACAAACGCCTGTTCAGGAAGAACGGAAGGCATCACCAGAACCGCAGGCTGTACAGCCGGCTAAGCCGCTTCGCACTGACTGGCGGCGGAGGGAAAAACGGGCAGCCAAAGAGACCGTCCGGCAAAGTTCAGTTCGCGACGTGGCCATCATCGGTGTTTCAGGACGCTACCCGCAGGCAAAAACAGCGGCTGAGCTTTGGGCTAATATTAAAAAAGGAAAAAACTGCATAGAAGAAATCCCGTGGGAACGCTGGAACTGGCAGGATTACTACGATGAAGAGAAAGGTAAAGAAGGCTCTATTTATACGAAATGGGGCGGCTTCATTGAGGATATGGACAAGTTTGATCCGCTGTTCTTTCAGATTTCTCCTTTGGAAGCAGAGCGAATGGACCCGCAGGAGCGATTATTTTTAGAAACGGCGTATGCGAGTATCGAGGATGCCGGCTATACGCCTGACAACCTGTGCCAAAGCAGAAAAATCGGTGTTTTTGCCGGCGCGATGAACAAAAACTACCCGACAGGCTACGGCTATTGGTCCATTGCCAACAGGGTATCTTACCTTTTTGATTTCCAAGGGCCGAGCATTGCCGTTGATACAGCCTGCTCTTCTTCTTTGACGGCCATTCATCTGGCGCTTGAGAGCATATACAGCGGTTCAAGCGAATGCGCGATTGCCGGTGGCGTAAACATAGTGACCGACCCGATCCATTATATGAATCTGTCAGTCATGAACATGCTTTCCGCAGGCGACACGTGCAAATCGTTCGGAGACCGCGCGGATGGTTTTGTAGACGGAGAAGGGGTAGGCGCGGTCGTGTTAAAGCCGTTAGAGCGAGCGATTGCCGATAACGATCACATTTACGGTGTGATTAAAGGAAGCACCATTAACAGCGGAGGCAAAACGAACGGATACACCGTTCCGAATCCGAATGCGCAGGCCGCCTTAATAAAAGAAGCTTTCCAAAGGGCAAACGTCCCGGCGCGCACCGTCAGTTATATTGAAGCCCACGGTACGGGCACCGCATTAGGAGACCCGATTGAAATCGCCGGATTAACGAAAGCATTTGAAGAGGATACAACAGACAAACAGTTTTGCGCCATCGGCTCCGCAAAATCAAATATCGGCCATTGTGAAAGCGCCGCGGGAATTGCGGGTCTGACAAAAATACTATTCCAGCTCAAAGACCGCCAAATTGCGCCGTCCCTGCACGCGGAACAGCTGAATCCGAATATTGATTTCGCGTATACGCCGTTTGCCGTTCAGCAGGAGCTCGGTGAGTGGAAACGTCCCGTCATCGGCGGCAGAGAGCTTCCGAGAAGGGCGGGGTTAAGCAGCTTCGGCGCGGGAGGAGCAAACGCCCACCTCGTTATAGAAGAATATACGGCAGATAAAGAGCCTGATGAGACGCCGGCAGATCAGCCCGCCATCATCGTCCTGTCCGCGAAAAACAGCGAACGGCTCACTGAAAAAGCAAAACAGCTCAGAGACGCCATCCGTGAAAAAAGATACAGCGGCAGCGATCTAATGAGCATAGCCTTTACTCTCCAGACGGGCCGGGTGCCGATGGAAGAGCGTCTCGGTTTTATCGTCCATTCACTTCATGAACTTGAGGAAAAACTGAATGGATTTATCGCCGGACAAAACAGCGCCGGACTGCACCGTGACGGCACGGAAGAAAACAAACGGATGCTTGCCGTATTTTCGGCGGATGATGATATGGAAACAATCATAGACGCTTGGATCAGCAAACGGAAATATTCTAAGCTGCTTAAGCTTTGGGTAAAAGGATTGGACATCGATTGGGCGAAATTATACGGAGACCGTCCTCCGGCCCGCATCAGCCTGCCCGCTTATCCGTTTGCGAAAGAACGCTTCTGGCATCAGCAGCCTGTACAAAGCAAGGCAGCGCCCGTTAAGTCGCCGGCTGATGAAAATGATCCGGCGGAACAGTTTGAAGTGATGGCTTTTAGAGAAGTTCTTAAAGAACAGGTTCTGCCGGCTGCCGGAGAAAAGAAAATCAAAACAATGATTTCTTTCTTATCTGATCAGAAGAAGCAGCAGGAAGCCATCTCTGTGATCAAATCGTATGAAAATGACATTGACGTTATTTTTATCGCTCAGGGAGACCGGTATGAGGCTCTGTCCGACGGACGCTGCCAAGTGGTGCGGGAAGATCCGCAATCATATGTGAACGCTTTTGCGGATATTCAAACAGAGTACGGTGAAGCTTCTGCCATTTTGTACTTATGGGCGCTTGAAGATAAAAGCTGCATCGAAGATTATTCATGTATCGTTCATATTCTCAAAGCAATGGCTGAGACCGGTCTGCAGCCGGGAAGGCTGTTATTGGCGGGGGAATATGCATCCGGTCTGGAAAAGTGCTACTTGGAATCATGGATCGGCTTTGAGCGTTCGCTCGGCATTGTTCTCCCGAAAACAAGTGTTATCGGCCACTTCAGAAAAGCCGGTGCGGCCATAACGGACTGGATGAGAACCATTTGGGACGAGCTGACAGCTGAAACAGACCATACCGTTTTCTTGGAAGAGGGAAAACGATATGTCTATCACACCGAACCAACCGGACTAACGAAAGAAAACAGCAGGATCAGAACCGGCGGAACATATCTCATTACAGGCGGATTTGGAGGGCTCGGCTACTTATTTGCCCGGCATCTCGCCCGGAACTACCAGGCAAATGTCATTCTCACGGGGCGGTCGCCGATCAATGAAGAAAAGAAAGAAAAAATGAAAGACCTGGAAAATCTCGGCGCGGGTGTTCTTTACGCCGAAGCCGATGTTTGTGATCCGATCGGAATGGGCGACTGCATCAAGCGCGCGAAAGAACGATTCGGAGCCATTCACGGCGTCATTCATGCGGCGGGCATCGAAAGCAGAACATCCGTCTTTGAAAATGAAATCGGGAATTTCCGCAGTACGCTTGAACCGAAAATAAATGGAAGCCTGCTTCTTGACGAGTGGCTGAAAAACGAAACGCCGGATTTTATCTGCTACTTTTCATCCACATCGGCTGTTTTAGGGGATTTCGGCTGCTGTGATTACGCGGTCGCGAACAGGTTCCAAATGGCGTATGCCCACTATAAAAACGAACAATCAGAAAGCGGAAACGCTTTTGTCATAAACTGGCCGGTCTGGAAAAACGGCGGAATGGCCGTCGGCGGTGAAGAGACGACGGGCATGTACCTGAAATCAAGCGGCCAGCGCCTGTTAGAAACAGATGAAGGCATTGAGCTTTTTGAGCGCATCATTTCTCAAGACAACACCCAGTGCCTTGTCATTGCCGGCGAAAGAAGCCGTGCCGAACGATTTTTAGGCATACGGCGGGACGATTCATCAAAACCGGATGCGCTTTTGGAAACCGTGAGCCGCCGCATCCCGGAAGAAAGCACGGAAAAACGGCTCGAAGCGGATTTGAAAGAGCAGATACACAGTCTGCTGAAAATATCCAAAGATAAACTCGTCCTGCATAAAAACTGGGCGGAATTCGGATTTGATTCCATCTATTTAGCCAAATTTGCCGCTCTTTTGACGAGTCATTACGGCATTGAAGTCACTCCGGCGTTATTTTACAGCTATGCCACGCTCGGAGACGTCATGAGCTATTACCTGACAGAACATAAAGAAACGATCGAAACGTTTTACCGAACGGAAGAAACCGAAACAGAAGCCGCCGCTCCGGATAACAAGGAGTATACGGATCAGGAGATCATCGCCATGATGAAACAGGTCTCTGAGGGGACATTAGATTTTAAAAGAGTGCAAGACATCATAGAAGGGAGTAAGACCTATGAATCATAAAGAACTTCTCGATGCCTACAGATCAGGAACGCTCACCATCGCTGAAGTAGAACAAAAGCTTCAGGCTTCTAAGCGGACAACTGCAAAACGTCCGCTTTCTGAAGGCCAGAAAGGTTTGTGGATGCTTCAGAAAATGTTTCCGGAGATGAGCGCATATAACATTCCGTTATGCTTTCGTTTTCAAAAGCTGGATATCGAGACATTCAAAAACGCTCTTTTGTCCGTGCAGCGCCAGCACCCTATTTTGACCAGTGTGATAAAAGAGGAAAACGGCCTTCCGTATCAGATAGAAGATACGGATCGGCATTTTCCGATTGAAGAAATGGATCTTTCTGACTTAAGCGGGCGTGATGCGCTTACGTTTATTAAAGAAAAAGCAAAAGAACCGTTCTCGCTTGAAACCGGGCCGCTCCTGCGTGTTCAAGTATTCCGGCAGGCGAAGCGGGAGCCGATTGTGTTAATCACCATTCACCATATCATTTTTGACGGCGTCTCTCTTATGACGTTTATGTCGGCGCTGCTGGACGCTTATGTAAAAGCAAGTGAAGGCAAAGAACCTGTCATGCTTCAGCAGTCCGCAGATTATCATGACTTTGTGAAATGGGAAAAAGAGCTGCTGGAAAGCGCAGCGGGAAAAACGCATCTCTCTTATTGGAAAAAGCAGCTGGAAGGACCGTTGCCGGTGCTTGAGCTTCCGTCGGATTACCCGAGATCATCGGTTCAAACTTGCAGGGGGCAGGCGTATCAGCGCTTGCTTCCTGATGAACTGAACCGGCAGATTAAAGTTTGCGCCCAAAAAAATAACGTCAATGAATCCGTTGTGTATCTTGCTATTTTCAAAGGACTGCTCTATCAATATACGAATCAGGAAGATGTCATCGTCGGCATGCCGACGATGGGGCGTTCTGAGGCTCAATTTGAGTCTGTCATCGGATACTTTATTAATATGATCGCGGTCAGAAGCAGGGAGACGGGCGCCAAATCTTTTACGTCGTTTTTGAAGGAGCTGCAGCTGACACTGGCAGAAGGGCTGGACCATGCCGCATATCCGTTTCCCGCGCTTGTAAAAGAATTGAAGACGGAACGCTCGCCTGCGGTGTCGCCTGTTTTTCAAACAGCGTTTTTCTATCAAAACTTCTTCCGGACGGAAGGAGCGGAAAAGCTGGCGGAACTATATCAATCACTCGGCATTGAAATGATAGAAGACATTCATCAGGAAGGCGAATTTGAGCTTGCGCTTGAAGTCTATAAAAAAGAAACGGGAACCGTCCTGCAATTTCTGTACAACCCGGATGTCTACAGTCCTTCTTTCATCGAACGGCTTGCGGAGCATTATATGAAACTGGCGGAAAAGGTGCTTTCTGATCCGGAGATCGCTTTTGAAGCCTGTTCCGGCCTGCTCAATCAAAAACGGGATGAAAGCCGTTCATCCCATCAGCCGAATGAGCGCTGCATTCATGAAGTGTTTGCGGAAAAAGCCGGACGCCACCCTGACAGAGAAGCCGTCACATTCGGTGAAAACAGTCTTACATATCGCGAATTAGATGAACGAAGCACGGCGCTCGCTGTGTACCTGCAAGAAAAGGGTGTCACACCGGAATGCCCGGTCGGCATTTGTACGGAGCGTTCTTTTGAGATGGTCATCGGCATCCTCGCCATTTTAAAAGCGGGAGGCGCGTATGTGCCGCTGGACCCGGCTTTTCCAAATGAACGGATGGCCCACGTGTTGACTGACAGCGGCGTGTCAATCGTATTAACGCAGGAAAAGACGCGCGGCATGATTGAACAGTTGGCCATCGGCGGTGTGAGCACGGTGGAAATTGAAAACAGCGGACGTTCTGTCAGCGGGGCAAAACTGACGCCGCGTTCAAAACCGGATCATCTCGCTTATATTCTATATACGTCCGGAAGCACGGGAAAACCGAAAGGCGTCATGGTTGAGCACAGGGCCATCATGAATACGCTGCAGTTTTTGGAAGCTGAGTATCCGGTCGCACAAGAGGATGCCTATCTGTTAAAAACGAATTACGTATTTGACGTTTCGATTTCTGAATTATTCGGCTGGTTTATCGGAAACGGACGGCTAGTCATTTTGCCGCCTGGTGCAGAAAAAAATCCGCAGCTTTGCATGGAATACATCCAAACCCACCAGGTCACGCATCTGAATTTTGCGCCCGCCGTGTTTAATGTATTTCTGGAAACGGTAAAGCGGCATACGGCATTTACAGAAGCCGGCCCTGTGAAGTATGTGATGGTGGCCGGAGAGGCGTTTCCGAAAGATTTAGTCAAAAAGTCAGTTTCCATCTTCAAACATGCCAGAATTGAAAACATATACGGCCCGACGGAAACATCCATTTATGCCGCTTACTACAGCTGCGGCCAAAAGGAAATCACAAGCAGGAATACGCCGATCGGGAAACCGATTCACAATACGCGGCTTTATATCGTCGATGAAAAGCTCAGCCCCGTCCCTGACGGTGTGGCCGGGGAGCTTTGCGTGGCCGGCGCCGGTCTGGCCAGAGGCTATTACAATCAGCCTGAGCTGACGGCGGCATCATTTATTGATAATCCGTTTAGTGAAGGAGAAAAACTTTACAAGACAGGTGATTTGGCCAGATGGCTGCCAGATGGAAATATAGAATATGCCGGCCGGATTGACAGTCAGGTGAAAATTCGCGGCTTCCGCATCGAATTGGGAGCGATTGAAACGAAATTGAGCGAACATCCGGATATCCTTGACCAGGCGGTTGTGGTTCAGGAAAAGAATGGTCATAAAAAGCTGATTGCTTATTATACGGCCCGCTCCGGTCATACGGCAGACGAAAAAGCGCTCCGCAACCATCTTTTATCAAGCCTGCCGGATTATATGGCGCCCGCCCATTTTATCCGTCTGGATGCGCTGCCGTTAACATCGAGCGGAAAAGTGAACCGCAAAGACCTAAAACAGCGCAAGGTAATCGTTCACCGGTCTGAAAAGACGGGCAGACTGCCGTTATCAGAAGCGGAAGCGAAAGTGACCGCAATATGGGAAGACCTGCTGAATACGGCGGGCATCAAAATCGAAGACGGCTTTTTCGATGTGGGAGGCGACTCGCTTCTGGCTGTTGCGGCAGCAGAACGCATTAAACAGGAGCTGGAATGCGATTTTACCGTCACGGATTTATTCGAACACTCTACCATTCAGGCGATCAGCCGATTTATTGTTGAAACAAAACAGGCGGCTGAATCAGAGGCGCCCGGCCAAGATGAGAGAGAAAGAGAACACATACCGCAAAACGGGGTGCCGTCTTACTTTGATGACAGTGTGGCGATAGTGGGGATTTCCTGCCAGTTCCCCGGCGCGAAAAATCATCATGAGTTTTGGAAGCAGTTAAGAGAAGGAAAGGAAAGCGTCCGGTTCTACTCGGAAGAAGAACTTCGGGAATCCGGCGTGCCTGAAGATTTGATCGATAATCCCGACTATGTGCCGGCATTATCGACGATAGAAGGAAAAGATCTCTTTGACCCTGAGTTCTTTCACATTTCTCCGAAAGACGCAGAATTTATGGATCCTCAGCTTCGGCTTCTGCTGCTTCATTCTTGGAAAGCCGTCGAGGACGCGGGATATGTATCGAAAGAGATTCCGAAGACAAGCGTATATATGTCGGCAAGCAATAATTCGTATCGGTCGCTTTTGCCGGAAAAAACGACAGAAGGCCATGAATCTCCCGACGGCTATGTGTCATGGGTGTTAGCGCAGAGCGGTACGATTCCTACGATGGTTTCCCATAAGCTCGGATTAAAAGGGCCAAGCTATTTCGTTCATTCCAATTGCTCATCATCATTAGTCGGTCTTTATTCAGCCTACAAAAGCATAACGAGCGGAGAATCGGAATACGCGCTCGTCGGCGGAGCAACTCTGCATGCAGCGACCGGCATCGGCTATGTGCACCAAAACGGATTGAATTTTTCAAGCGACGGGCATGTCAAGGCATTTGATGCTTCAGCCGACGGTATGGCGGGCGGAGAAGGAGCGGCCGTCATTCTGCTGAAAAAGGCGTCACAAGCCGTTCAGGACGGAGATCACATATACGCCATGCTCAGAGGCATCGGTCTGAACAATGACGGAGCGGATAAAGTCGGTTTTTACGCACCAAGTGTAAAAGGTCAGACTGACGTCATCCAGCATGTTTTAGACAGCACGAATATTCACCCGGAGACGATTTCCTATATCGAAGCGCACGGCACTGGAACGACATTGGGTGATCCGATTGAAATGTCCGCGCTGCAGCAAGTGTATAAACGTTACACGGACCGGGAGCAGTATTGCGGGATCGGCTCCGTAAAAACGAATATCGGACATTTGGATACAGCAGCAGGTCTGGCTGGGTGCATCAAAGTCGCCATGAGTTTATATCATCGGGAGCTGGCGCCTACCATTAATTACACGTCACCGAATCCGAATATCAAATTCAGCGGTTCGCCGTTTTATGTGGCGGATAAGAGAAAACCGCTTCCGGAGAGAGAGACGCCGTACCGCGCAGCGTTAAGCTCATTCGGACTCGGAGGAACAAACGCACACGCCATTTTTGAACAGTATGAAAACAAAACGATCAGCGGATCAAATGACGGACAGCCGCCTTATATCGTTCCGCTGTCAGCGAGAAATAAGCAGCGTCTTACTGCCTATGCATCCTGTTTATCCGGCTTTCTGGATGAAGCCGAAAACGATGTTTCCTTGCATGATCTGGCATTTACGTATCAGACCGGACGTGAAGCGATGGAAGAGAGAGCCGTTTTTATCAGTCATGATCGTCACGATTTGAAGCGTCAGCTGCAGGATTTCATCAACGGCAATGACCAAAACATCTTACGGGGCGAAAAAGTGAGAAGCAGAGAAGTGTCAGCTCAGGAGATGGAAGAGCTTGCGGCATGTCAGACACCGGATGAAAAGCTGAAAGCACTGGCGGCACTCTGGGTTGAAGGAGCGCGTGTCGATTGGGGCTTATTGTATCAGGATTCCGCGCCGCAAAGAATCAGTGCGCCGACCTACCCGTTCGCAGAGGAGCGCTTCTGGCCGGAAGAAACGGTGAAGCAAACGGATACCAAGCTTTTGCATCCGCTGGTACATCAGAATACATCCGTCTTGCAGGAGCAGCGGTTCAGTTCGGAATTTACGGGAAAAGAGTATTTTATTGCCGAGCATATCATTAAAGGAATGGCGATCGTGCCGGCTGCCGTTACCCTTGAGATGGCACGGGCCGCGGCGGAGAAAAGCATCGGCGGGGCAACAGAGGATTCTCTGGGCCTGCGCTTAAAGAATATTGTATGGGTCCGCCCGGTGATAGTCGATCAGGAGGCTGTCCGTGTCCATATCGGACTGTATGAAGAAGAGGACGGACAGATTCAATACAGAATGTACGGGGGTAACGATTCTATCGGTGAAGAAGCTCCTCTTTATAATCAGGGCATCGCTGAAATCATCCGGAAGGAACCGGGGGAAGCGGCGGATATTATGCAGCTGAAGCGCCGGTGCACGCAGGGAACAATCGAATCTCAAGCGTTTTACAAAGGAATGATCGGTGCTGATTACGGGCCCGGATACAAAGGGGTGCAGCTTGTATACAAAGGCGAAGACCGGCTGCTTGCTAAATTGAAGCTTCCTGAATCCGTCTCTCATACAAAAGCTGATTATATCCTTCATCCGAGTATGATGGACGGTGCGCTTCAGGCCGCCGAATATTTGCAAAACGTGACGAGAGCGCTGCTTGCAAAAAGCGGGGAACCATTCAAAGCCGCATTGCCGTTTGCTTTAGAGGAGCTGGACGTTCTGAATCCGTGCGCTGATGATATGTGGGTGCACGTCACATTCAGCGCGAACAATAAAGCCGGCGATCCTATCCAAAAAGCCGATATTGATCTATATGACAATAACGGCGGGCTTTGTGTGCGGATGAGAGGTTTCTCAACGCGGATCATGGAAGAAAACGCGGGTGCCGGCGTTTCCGTCAGCCGTACGGACACATTGCTCGCTGAACCGATCTGGAAAGAGCAGCCGGAACCGGCGGACCACGAGCCAACGTATGAAGAGCATATCATTTTCCTTTGTGAGTACGATGAAGCCGTAAAACAAGCTGTCGAAGAAAAGCTTGAACATGCAAGCGTCATTATCTTGGACGATCGTCCCGCATCTATTGCAGAGCGGTATCATTCTTATGCGGGCCAGCTGTTTGACCATATCAAAACCATAATGAAAAGCAAGCCGAAGGGCCGCGTTCTATTTCAAGCTGTTACGCGGTCAGCAGGCTTACAGCAGGTGTTCTCAGGCATTACCGGCCTCTTCAAAACCGCATGCCTTGAACAATCCAAGCTGATCTGTCAAATGATCGAAGCCGAGGAGAAAGAAAGTGCTGAAGGCATAGCGGAAAAAGCGTCCGAAAACCGTATGCATGCAAAAAGCGTCCATGTGAAATATGAAAACGGCAAGCGCTTTGCCGCTGATTGGGAAGAGATGGATATTTCTCAAGCGGAGCCGGACATTCCGTGGAAAGACGAAGGCGTTTATCTCATTACAGGAGGTGCCGGAGGTTTAGGTCTGATCTTTGCAAAAGAGATCGCAAACCGTACAAAAGACGCCGTCATCTTACTAACCGGCCGGTCCGCTCTCAGAGAAAAGCAGAAAGACATGCTGGAAACAGTACGTGCTGCCGGCGCTTCTGTTTTCTACGAGCAGACCGATGTCACGGACGAAGCAGAAGTATACCGATTGATCCGCAATATACGCAAACGGCACGGCAGGCTGGACGGGATTGTTCACAGTGCCGGCATTATAAAAGACAACTACATGGTGAAGAAGACGGCAGAGGAATTCCAACACGTTCTCGCTCCGAAAGTGAAGGGCCTTGTGTATCTTGATGAAGCGTCACAACATGAGAAATTAGATGTCTTTATTGTCTTTTCATCCTTATCAGGTGTGCTTGGAAGCGTCGGCCAGGCTGATTATGCGTCTGCAAATGTCTTTATGGAGATGTATGCCGAGTACCGCCGTTCTTTACAAGCCGCAGGACAAAGATACGGAAAGACGCTTTCTGTCAGCTGGTCGTTATGGAAAGAAGGCGGAATGCAGGCAGGAAAGCAGACGGAAGATATGCTGATGCAGGAGGCGGGAATCGCACCGCTCGGCACAGATGCCGGCATCAAGGCTTTATATCAAGGCTTGATGAGCGGGACAGCCCGGATGACGGTTCTTGAAGGAGATGTGAAACACATGAAAGCAAAACTGTTCCGCAAAGAGAATGATCATCCGGAAGCAGAGACCGGCGTACGTCATGACATTGATACTGACAGCCTGCTTGAAAAAGTGAAGCATTTGTTAAAACAGCAGACGGCCTCACTTTTAAAAGTAAACATTGACAAAATTGATCCTCATGAAGAAATGACAAAATACGGGCTGGATTCTATCTCGATGACTGAGTTTACGAACCAGTTAAACAAAACGTACCGGCTTACGTTAACGCCGACGATTTTCTTTGATCATCCGACAATCCATGAATTTGCCGTTCATTTAATCAGTGAATACGAAAAGGAATTTGCCGGACGGTTTGCGGTAAATACAAAAACGGTTCAATCGGCAAGACCGGTAAAAGAGACTCAAATCACGCGCCCGGCCGTTAAGCGACGCCGCACTCTGCCTGAGGCACTTCCGCAGACAGTGCAGCGGGACCAAGGGCCGGAACCGATCGCAATCGTAGGCATCAGCGGGATTTTCCCGATGGCAGAAGACATTGAAGCTTTCTGGCAGAACCTGAAAGAAGGCAAAGACTGCATGACCGAGATTCCGAAAGACCGCTGGGACTGGCGGGACTATTACGGGGATCCCGCAAAAGAAGCTAATAAAACAAACGTCAACCAAGGCGGGTTTATTGACGGAATTGCTGAATTTGATCCATTGTTTTTCGGGATTTCACCCCGGGAAGCGGAGCAAATGGACCCTCAGCAGCGCCTCTTGCTGACGCACGCGTGGAAAGCGATTGAAGATGCCGGATATGCGTCAAAGAGTCTCTCAGGCACAAAAACAGGTGTGTTTATCGGGACCGGAAATACCGGCTACGGTTCTCTTTTAGCCAATGCCGATGCGGAGATTGAAGGGTCATCCGCGGCGAATACAAGTCCGTCTGTCGGACCGAACCGTGTCAGCTATACGCTCAATCTGCACGGGCCGAGCGAGCCGATTGATACCGCCTGCTCAAGCTCGCTCGTTGCCATACACCATGCCGTTTCTTCAATTGAAGAAGGGACGTGCGACATGGCTTTAGCGGGAGGAATCAATACGATTGTTCTTCCGGATGTGTATATCAGTTTTGACAAAGCAGGCGCGCTGAGTAAAGAAGGAAGATGTAAAACGTTCTCCGATCAGGCTGACGGTTTTGCCCATGGTGAAGGGGCAGGGCTCTTTTTCCTCAAAAAGCTGAAAGCCGCTGAGGCTGATGGGGACCATATTTACGGCGTTATTAAAGGAAGCGCGGTGAATCACGGCGGCCGCGCGGCATCTTTAACAACGCCTAACCCGAAACAACAGGCGGAAGTCATTAAAGCCGCATACAAAAAAGCGGGCATTGATCCGAAAACAGTCTCTTATATCGAAGCCCACGGCACCGGAACAGAACTGGGAGATCCGGTTGAAATTAACGGCCTGAAACAAGCGTTCAGCTCGTTTGCAGACGGAAAAGAGAAAGCGGCCGGCTATTGCGGCTTAGGGTCGGTCAAAACGAATATCGGCCATTTATCCCTTGCCGCGGGAGCATCGGGCATTATTAAAATTTTGCTGCAGATGAAGCATCGGACATTAGTAAAAAGTCTCCACTGTGAGACGGTAAATCCGTACATTCAGCTTGAAGACAGCCCGTTTTATCTGGTGCGGGAGACGATGGAATGGAAGACGCGGACGGACGAACGCGGAAACGAACAGCCTCGCCGCGCGGGCATCAGCTCATTCGGCATCGGCGGCGTAAATGCCCACGTCGTCATCGAAGAATACATCCCAGAAGACAGAGAGGAAGCAGATGATTCTCATATCGATCCATGTCTTTTCGTTCTGTCCGCCAAAAATGAAAAACGCCTGAAAGAGCAGGCAAAACAGCTGAAACGTGCGCTTACTGAAAAACGGTACGATCAATCCAGCCTCGTTTCTATGGCATATACCCTCCAAATCGGAAGGGACGCCATGGAAGAACGCCTGGCGGTTATTGCCGGATCCGCAGAAGAACTGCAGGAAAAACTGTCACAGTTTATCACTGGAGATAAGCACGCGGATTTGTACAGAGGAAGAATAGACAAAGGCACCCTGCAAATGCTGACGGAAGATGAAGAAATTCAAGAAGCCGTTGAAAAATGGATGGCACGCGGCAAATACGCGAAGCTGCTTGAATTATGGGTCAAAGGGCTGAACGTCGATTGGGCGAAGCTGTATGGAGACCGGCCGCCTAAACGTATGAGCCTGCCGTCGTATCCTTTTGCAAAAGACCGCTATTGGGCGGCAAAAAGCACCGGAAAACACGAAAAAACAAGCACTGTGTCTGCCGGAAAACAAGACGCGCTTCATCCGCTTCTGCACAGAAATACTTCAAACCTTGCAGAACAGCGGTTCAGCTCTACCTATACAGGAGAAGAATTTTACCTTGCGGACCATGTTGTAAAAGGCGTGCCGATTTTACCGGGGGTGGCACATCTTGAAATGGCGCGCGCAGCAATGGAACAGGCATCTGAAGTTCCGGCCGGACAAGGAAGCGTCAAGCTTAAGAATACGGTTTGGGTGCGGCCGATCACCATTGAAGACGAGCCGGTTCATGTCAACATCCGTCTCATTCCTGAAACGGCAAATGACGTTCAATTCGACATTTACAGCGGCCGGGAAACAGATCAGCCGTCCGTTTTCAGCCAAGGGGCAGTATCAGTCCGCCCTGACGCCGAGGCTCCGGTCATTGATCTGCAAAAGCTGAGATCACAATCCGCCGAGACACCGTTTTCTGCAGATGAAGTATACGATATGTACCGCAAAATCGGTTTTGATTACGGCCCGGCTTTCCGGGGTGTCAAAGCGATTTATACAGGCGATGATTTCGTATTGGGCAGACTGTCACTTGATGCGGCTTGTGCGGACACGGTACAGGAGTATGTCATGCATCCGGGCTTAATGGACTCTGCATTGCAGGCATCAAGCATATTAACCGGAACAAATGATGAAAAACTGATGCTTCCGTTTGCGGTTCAGGAGCTCGAAGTATTCAGCGCATGCGCTGCCGAGATGTGGGTTTACGCCAGACTTTCTGAAGACCACAAAGCCGGCCAGATTGAAAAACGCGATCTTGATATTTGTGATGAAAACGGCAAGGTGTGCGTAAGGCTGAAAGGTTTGTCATTCAGAACGGCTGAAAAAGAACCTGAGAAAAAAGAAAAAGCTCCGGAAACGCTCATGCTTGAGCCGGTATGGACCCGAAGCGATGAAACCGCCGTTCAAACGGAACCGGTTTTTGCTCGGCATATCGTGTTGCTTTGTGATACAGACGCCGGATTAAAACAAGCCGTTGAAGCCGCGGGAGCTGAATGTATTGAAATGACCTCCCGGCACGGGAAAGCGGCGGCGCGCTTCCGTGATTATACAGGACGGATATTGGAGACGCTGCAAAAACTGCTGAAGGAAGAGACGGAAGGAGACGTCCTTATCCAGACGGTTCTCTCTAAAACAGATAAGCATCAGCTGCTCTCAGGCATTTCAGCTCTGTTAAAAACAGCCGGCCTGGAACATAAAAAACTGAAAACCCAGCTGATTGAAATAGAACCGGCGGAAAACGGCAGAATCACAGACATCATCAGAGAAAATAAAACACGGGCTGATGACAGCCATATCAAATATGAAAACGGCATCCGATACAGCGCAGATGTCAAAGAAACGGCCGTGTCCGGCGGCAAAATACGCATTCCGTGGAACGACGGAGGCATTTATCTCATTACCGGAGGAGCCGGGGGCTTAGGCTTTATTTTCGCGAAAGAAATCGCCCGGAAAGTCAAAGAGCCGACACTGGTTTTGACAGGCCGTTCCGCTTTAAGCGAGAATCAGCGGATGCAGCTGCAATCGCTTGAATCACTCGGAGCAAAAGCGGAATACAAGCAGGCTGACGTAACAAACGCTCAAACTGCGGCAGACCTGGTCAAAACAATTGAAACGGAATATGGCGGTCTTCACGGCATCATTCATAGCGCGGGTGTGATGAAAGATCAGTATATCGCAAAGAAAACAACCGAAGAGTTTTACAGTGTACTGGCCCCTAAAACGGACGGATTTGTCAACCTTGATGAAGCAACCGAGCATTTAGCGCTGGACTTTTTCATCGTTTTCTCATCCATTTCCGGCGTCACCGGGAATGCGGGACAGGCGGATTATGCGGCGGCAAACGCATTTATGGACAGCTATGCGGCATACCGCAACGCACTGGTTACCGCAATGTACCGCCACGGTCACACATTGTCAATCAATTGGCCGCTTTGGAAAGACGGCGGAATGCAAGTCAATGAAGAAATGGCGAAGCTCACCGAAAAAAGAACCGGCGTAACGCCGATGCGCACTGAAACCGGAATAGAAGCTCTTTACAAAGCATGGAGCACGGGGAAAACAAGCGTGCTCGTCATGGAAGGAAACCGCGCCGTAATGCGGGAAAAGCTGCTTCAAAAGACTCCTGCAGCCGCTTTTGCACCGGTTAAGAAAACGGATGAAACGCCTGCGCCGAAAGACCTGACGGCAAAACTTCAGGAATTGCTGGCAAAAGAGGTTTCCGGGCTTCTGAAAATAAACATTGAAGAAATCGATATCGAATTGGAGTTCAATCAATACGGATTTGATTCCATTACGCTGACGGAATTCGCCAACAAGCTGAATGACACTTATCAGCTTGACCTGACACCGACCGTATTTTTTGAATATGCGACGATTCAAGCCTTGGCGCATCATTTAGCAGAAGACTATCAAACACAATTTGCCGGCAGCACACAGCCGAAAGAAGAAAAACAAAGCGGCGTAACTGATGATGGCGGCATCAGACTGGCAGGGAACAAACGATTTGCAAAAACTGCCGTACAGCCTGTTCAGACGGCGGCTGAACATAAACCGGAACCGATCGCCATTGTCGGCATGAGCGGGGTGTTTCCGAAGGCCGCAAATATTGATGAGTATTGGCGCAACTTAGCAGAAGGAAAAGACTGTATAACAGAGGTGCCGGCGGATCGCTGGGACTGGCGGGAGTATTACGGTGACCCGCTTAATGAAGCCAACAAAACAAATGTAAAGTGGGGCGGATTTATTGACGGAGTTGCGGATTTTGATCCGCTGTTCTTCGGAATTTCACCGCTGGAAGCCGAACAGATGGATCCCCAGCAGCGCTTGTTAATGATGTATGCGTGGAAAGCGATAGAAGATGCGGGATATTCCGCCAAAAGCCTTTCCGGCACGAAAACAGGCCTGTATATCGGCACGGGGAATACCGGATACGGCTCACTCTTTTCCGACCTTGATATCGGCGGTGCGTCAGCCGCAAATATGAGTCCGTCAGCGGGGCCGAACCGTGTCAGCTATATGCTCAATCTGCACGGGCCGAGTGAACCGATCGACACGGCTTGTTCCAGCTCGCTGGTCGCGATTCATCACGCCGTATGCGCCATTGAAAACGGGAACTGCGATATGGCGATCGCCGGCGGCGTGAATACCGTCGTCACACCGCAAGGCCACATCGCTTATGACAAAGCGGGGGCGCTGAGCAAAGAAGGGAAATGTAAAACATTCTCCGACAGGGCGGACGGATTTGCCGTCAGTGAAGGTGCCGGAATTCTATTTTTGAAAAAGCTGTCAGAAGCGGAAAAAGCGGGCGATCATATTTACGGCGTCATTAAAGGCAGCGCGGTCAACCACGGCGGACGCGCGAACTCCTTGACGACACCGAACCCGAAAGCCCAGGCGGAAGTCGTCAGAACGGCTTATGACAAAGCAGGCATTGATCCGAGAACCGTCACTTATATAGAAGCGCACGGAACCGGAACGGAGCTTGGCGATCCGGTCGAAATCAACGGCCTGAAGTCCGCCTTTCAAAAGCTGTACGAAAAAACAGGCGATTCCGCCGTTTACGCGAGTCACTGCGGTCTGGGATCGGCTAAAACCAATATCGGCCACCTGTCACTGGCAGCCGGTGTCGCGGGTGTGATCAAAGTGCTGATGCAGATGAAGCATAAAACACTTGCAAAAAGCCTCCACAGCGAGGTCATCAACCCGTATATCAAGCTGAAAGACAGTCCGTTTTACATCGTACAGGAAAAAAGAGAATGGACGGCATTGAAAGACGAAAACGGCAATCATCTGCCGCGCCGTGCGGGAATCAGTTCTTTCGGCATCGGCGGCGTAAACGCCCATGTCGTCATTGAAGAATATATCCCGAAGGTAGAAAGAAAAACAGCTGTTTTCACCCACCCTCAAATCTTTGTGCTGTCGGCCAAAGAAGAAGAGCGTCTGCAGGAACAGGCGCAGCAGCTGGCGCAAGCTTCTTTTACGGATGCGGATCTTGCCGATGTTGCTTACACGCTTCAGCAGGGACGTGATGCGATGGAAGAAAGAGCGGCCATTATCGCTTCCTCGGCCGAAGAACTGCGTGACAAGCTAAAGAGCTGTGCGAAAGGACGTTATGATATAGCGGGCATTTATAAAGGAAAAGCGGGTAAAACCTCCCTGAAATCCTTTCTGGCAGGCGCAAACGGCGAAGCGGATATCGAAGAGCTGATAAGCCGCCGAGAGAATGACAAGCTTGCGGAATTATGGGTGCAGGGCGCGGATATCAAGTGGGACGGCTTATATTCTGATATCAAGCCCCAACGGATGAGTCTTCCTGCTTACCCGTTTGCGAAAGAGCGGTACTGGATCACGGACAACCGGCCGAAAGCAGAGAAACCGCAAGCTGTGCCGACGTCGCGGGTACTGCACCCGCTGCTTCACGAAAATGTATCAGATTTAACAGAGCAGCGGTACCGATCCGAATTTACGGGACAAGAGACGATTTTCACCGATCATCTTATTAAAGGCAAGCCGGTTATGCCGGGCGTTGCCTACTTGGAAATGGCTAGGGCGGCGGTTGCTCAGGCAGTCAAAGGGCAAAAGGAACATCCGTCTGTCACCCGCCTGAAAAACATCGTTTGGGTTCGGCCGATCGAAGCGGGAACCCGCCCGATTGAAGCGCAAATCAGCCTGATTCCGAGGGAAGACGGTGAAATCGTGTATGACATTTACACGGACTCACAAACAGAAGCAAGCGGCAGGCAGATACACTGTCAGGGGGCTGCCGGCATTCTCAGCGCCGGGGAGGCTCCGCACCGTGATATAGGCGCACTGAAAGCTCAATGCGGCCTCAGTATACTGACTTTTGAACAGTGTTACGGCTTATTCAGCAAAATCGGCATTGACTACGGTCCAGGACAACAAGGAATTCAGCAGATTCATATCGGAAGCAATCAAGCATTAGCTGAGCTCCGGCTGCCTTCCTTCCTCGAAGAAACGGCAGATCAATACGTTCTTCACCCGTGTATGCTTGATTCAGCTTTGCAAGCGACAATCGGACTGAAGCTGCATGCAGATGATAACCAGCTGTCACTGCCGTTCGCCCTTGAAGAACTGGACATTTTCAGCCCGTGCACGACAAGCATGTGGGCGTATGTCAGCTCCCGGGGAACGGATGAAAAAATACAGCGTATGGACATTGACTTATGCGATGAGACAGGACGGGTCTGTGTCAGAATTAAAGGGATTTCTTCCAGAATGATGGAAGGCCCCGCGCCGGAAACATCATTAAATGGAGCAAACCTTCTGGCTCCGGTGTGGGATCTCGCGGAATTCCGTGATCAAAGCCCGGCATATAAGGCGGAAGAGGTTGTCTTTATCGCGGGGGATGAGGAAAGCGCGGCTTTTCAATTGCATCATCCTTCTGCGAAACGGCTTCATATCAACCCGGAGGATGAAATAGAGGCTGTTGCGGCCGAACTGAAAGCAACAGGGTCTTTCGGGCATATCGTATGGATCGCTCCTTTTCACAGCGCTGATGACATGGTGGAAGCTCAAGATGCGGGCGTCATCCAGATGTACAGAGTGATCAAGGCAATGCTTGCTTTAGGATATGGAGGCAAGCGAATCAGCTTGACTGCAGTCACAATAAAAACACAGTCCGTGCAGCCGGCGGACATTATTGATCCGGCTCATGCAGGCATTCACGGTTTGGTCGGCTCGCTCGCAAAAGAGTATCCGAACTGGCAAACAAGGCTGATTGATGCCGGATGTCCGGAAGATGTTTCAAAGGCGGAGCTGTTCTCAGCGCCGTTTGATGAGCAAGGCAATACATGGGCGTACCGGAACAATCACTGGTACAAACAGCGCCTTATTCCTGTACAGCAGCCGGTGTCAAGCCGGCCCGCTTACCAAAAAGGCGGCGTTTATGTCGTCATCGGCGGCGCGGGGGGCATCGGCGAGGCATGGAGCGAATATGCCGTGAAAACATATCAGGCGCGAGTCGTTTGGATCGGCAGACGAAAACATAACAGCGCCATCCAGGAAAAAATCGACAGACTCAGCCAATTCGGCCCGGCGCCGATTTATATTGAAGCTGACGCGGCAAATCCGAATGAGCTCACACGGGCGTATGAAACGATCAAACGCACGCACCCGCAAATTAACGGAATCATCCATTCCGCAATTGTTTTAGAGGATCAGAGCCTGGCAAATATGCCGGAAAGCCGTTTTAAAAGCGTGCTCGCTGCAAAAGTCAATGTCAGTGTGAATATAGCCCGCGTGTTCCGAAATGAGCCGCTGGACTTTGCTTTGTTCTTCTCATCTGTTCAATCATTTGCACGAGCGGCCGGACAAAGCAATTATGCTGCCGGATGCAGTTTCAAAGATGCCTTTGCCGCTCATTTGGCTAAAACGCGGCCGTATTCGGCGGCAGTGATGAATTGGAGCTACTGGGGCAGTGTCGGAATCGTATCATCTGCCGAATATCAAGAACGGATGAAACAGGCGGGAGTCGGATCAATTGAAGCGCCGGAAGCAATGGCGGCGCTTGAACGATTGCTCGGCGGCCCGTTGAATCAGTTCGTCATGATGAAACAGGCGGAAGAGCCGGAGGAAAAACCGGAAGAAATGATAGAAGTATACCCTGAACATCACGGCTCGGCGATGCAAAAACTGCGAAGCTATCAGCCTAAAGTAACAAGACATGTACAACAATTGAGTTAAGGAGGGGACGGCTTTGCAAAACACTGAAGATCTTCTTTACAAACTATTGGCAAGCCAGCTGAAATCTGTCGGATTTTTTACGGAAAACGAAACGCAGCCTGTCATGCAGGGGTTTTACGGCAGGTGGCTGGAAGAAAGCATCTCCATCTTGGTGCAAAAAGGCTTTTTGAAACAGTCAGGCAGTACGTATGTGTTAACGGGTCCGATAGAGCGTGCGGACGTGCTGTGGCAAGAATGGGATGAAAAGAAAGCTCCTTTACTCAAGGACAGCAGCAAAGAGGCGATGATCACCTTAGTGGAGACCGCTCTCAGAGCTTTGCCGGATATTTTATCCGGCAGAGTTTCTGCCACTGATGTTCTGTTTCCTGATTCCTCAATGGAATTGGTTGAAGGAATCTATAAAAACAATGAAACGGCAGACTACTTTAATGAGGTGCTCGCTGACACATTGACGGCTTTCATTGAAGAACGCCTGAAAGAAGACCCGAACGCGGAAATCCGGATATTAGAGATCGGAGCGGGGACGGGCGGGACGAGCGCGGCCGTTTTCAAAAGATTAAAAGAGTACAAACATCATGTGAAAGAATATTGCTACACCGATCTGTCAAAGGCCTTTTTCATGCATGCTGAAAAAGAATACGGTCCCGACAATCCGTATTTGACTTATAAGCGGTTTAATGTGGAAGAGCCCCCGGCTTTGCAGGGTATAGAGGCGGGCGCATATGACGCGGTAATTGCGGCAAATGTGCTTCACGCGACAAAAAATATTCGGCGGACACTTCGCAATGCCAAAGCGGTGCTTAAAAAGAATGGGATTTTGCTATTAAATGAGATCAGCAGCCATTCGGTTTATTCTCACCTGACATTCGGCCTTTTGGAAGGCTGGTGGCTGTATGAAGACGCCAAACTGCGCATTCCCGGATGCCCGGGGCTGTATCCTGAAGCGTGGCAGTCTGCGCTGGAAAGCGAGGGATATCGGTACGTTACATTTATGGCGGAATCGTCACATCACCTCGGCCAGCAGATCGTGGCGGCAGAAAGCGACGGCGTTATCAGGCAAAAGCAGCCGGACGCGCAGGCGGTTGAAGAAACTGCGGCTTCCAAAGAGCCGGCTGATTTCACAGAACCGTCTTTCTCAGTCACAGACCGGACTGTGCAATTCATAAAAGAAACGTTAGCCAAGTCCATAAAGCTTGCTCCCGAGCGCATTCAGCCGGAAACCAGCTTTGAAAAATACGGCATCGACTCCATTTTGCAGGTGAATTTTATCCGCGAACTGGAAACATTGACGGGCGAGCTGCCGAAAACGATCTTATTTGAACACACGAATACGAAAGAACTTGCCGAGTATTTGCTGGAAACTTACCCGGATAAGCTGCAACAGGCATTCGGAGCCGAACAAGCGCCTCCTGAAACGGAGCATCCGGAACCTGCAATGAATGAACCGGTGCCGCTTGTCACGGAAACGCGGCGATTTATCAATGAACAAAAAGAGCCAAAAGCGCCAAAAGCGCCAAAGCCGGAAACAGAAACCGTCACCGTTAATCGTTCTGATCGTGACGACATTGCCATTATCGGCATCAGCGGCCGCTATCCCGAGTCTGAAACGCTCGATGAGCTGTGGGAGCATTTAAAAGCCGGAGACAGCTGTATTACGGAAGCCCCGGAAAACAGATGGAAATCCGGTCTTCTGAAAACAATGGCAAAAGAAACACGAAAAGAAGAACACAAAACACGGTACGGCGGATTTCTGCAGCATATTGACGCTTTTGACCATCACTTGTTTGACATCCGGGAAGACCATGTGATGGAGATGACGCCTGAGCTCCGTCTAAGCTTAGAAACCGTATGGGAAACATTTGAAAATGGCGGTTACTCGTTAGAAAGAGTAAACGAATGGCAGGAATCAGACAGCGGCATCGGTGTATTTATGGGCAGTATGTACAATCAATATTTCTGGAATATCCCGTCATTGGAAAAAGCCGCGCTCAGCTCTAATGGAGGGGATTGGCATATCGCCAACCGCATTTCCCACTTTTTCAATTTAACGGGCCCGAGCATGGGCGTTACGACCGCATGCTCCAGCTCACTGAGCGCCATTCATCTCGCCTGTGAAAGCCTGAAGCTTAACAGCTGTTCCATGGCGATTGCCGGAGGGGTCAATCTCACGCTTGAACCGTCTAAATATGATGCGCTCGAACGGGCGAATTTGCTTGAACAGGGAAGTGAGAGCAAAAGCTTCGGAACCGGCACGGGCCTGATGCCGGGAGAAGGAGTCGGGGCGGTGCTCTTGAAGCCGCTCTCCAAAGCGGTTGCTGACAAAGACCATATTTACGGGGTCATTAAAAGCAGCGCGTTGTGCCATAGCGGCGGAAGGCAGATGTACACGGCTCCGGATCCGAAACAGCAGGCGAAGCTCATGGCGGCTTCCATTGACAAGGCGGGAATCAATCCGGAAACAATCAGTTATGTTGAATCAGCGGCAAACGGGTCTGTATTGGGAGATCCGATTGAGGTCATTGCCCTTACAAACGCGTTCGCGCAATATACCGATAAAAAACGATTTTGCGCGCTTGGATCCGTCAAGTCAAATCTCGGCCATTTAGAGGCGGCCTCCGGCATGTCCCAGCTCGCGAAAGTGCTGCTGCAAATGGAGCGGGAAACATTAGTTCCAACCATTAATGCAAAACCGCAAAACCCGAATATCGCGCTTGAACAAACGGCTTTTTACCTGCAGGAAAAAACCGAGTATTGGGAGCGTATGAGGGATGCCGAAACGGGGGACAACATACCGCGGAGAAGCATGATCAATTCCTTCGGGGCAGGCGGAGCATATGCAAATCTCATCGTAGAAGAATATATCAGCCCGAATTCCGTTCAGGCCCGTCACGGCGATGAGGAATATATTTTCCCTGTGTCAGCGAAAACAAAATGGAGTTTTGAAGCCTATCTTGAGAGACTGGCGGCCTTCTTAGAAAAGACGCCATCTCTTCATCCGGCCGCCATCGCATCCGCGCTGCAAAAAAGAACGCATCATTCGGAGTATCGGGCGGCATTTACGGCTGCTTCCGTTCAGGAACTGCTGGAAAAGCTGTCCGCTTACCGCATGGATCAGCGGAATCTCAATTTCTCTGAATCTGATATTGGCCGGCGTGCGCGGCAATGGGAAAAAGGAGAGAATATCGCGTTTGATCAGTTGCAGCAAGAGCACGCCGTTCATCTGCCGGCCTACGCTTTTGACCACGGGACTTCTTTTCAATTCGTTGAATCAGAAAACGCTGCCGGCGTTCAGGCGGTATACAGTGATGACGACCCATACGTGAAAGGGCATCAATTCAGCGGAGAACCGGTACTCGTCGGCGCTACATATAACAGTCTGGCAGTCGATCATTTTTGTGATCTTTTTCCTGAAGCGGAAGGAGGACAAATTAAAAAACTGAATTACGCGAGCCCCATTACCGTAAAAAAAGGCGATCGCATCGAGCTGAAAACAGAATCGAAACAAAACGGGGATGGATTTGAACTAAGCATAATGCACCGCAGCCGCACGTCTCCTGATTGGAGCATAGCGGCGTATGCCGAGTGCAGCCCGTATCCGTTTCAAAAGCAGCACGCGGATCTGACGGCCATTCAGCGCTCTTACCGGGAAGTGGGCCGGATAGATGAGTTATACGGAGACGGAACGGGAACTGTCGTGTGGGGAGAAGAATTTAAAACGATCACCCGCCTGTACAAAGGCTCTGATGGCGTTTTAGCGAAAGTGAACCTGAACAATAGCGACTCACAACAAGCGCATCATTATGCCGTAAATCCGTTAATCGCCAACAGTGCTTACTTGGCCTCACTTTCTTTATTGGACCAAACGGAGGCGGAAAGCTATCTGCCGTTCGGCATTAATTCCGTCACCTTCAGCAGCCCGGAAGATCTTACCGATTGCTGGCTGCACATCAAGCTGGCCAAACAAACGGGGGAAATGATTCTGATTAACGCAGATGTCATCAGCAGGCGATCGGAAGTGGTGATGCGTTTTGAAGGCTATGCCCTGAAACGGTTCCGCCCGAAAACCGAACAGATAAATCAGCCGGCCCGAACGGCTGTTAAGAATGCGGGAGCACCGATTTCTGCCGGCAGTCTGACAGATGATATCCGCAGCTACGTCCTTGGCAAGCTCGCCAAGATGATGGGTGAACCGGGGCCATCTCTTCGTTCTGACGCGAATATCATGGAATTGGGACTCGATTCAGCGAGCCTGATCGGGTTGACAAAAGAGATCGGCCAAGAGGCGGACATCGATGTGAATCCAACATTGTTTTTCGAGTATCCGACCGCGGAGGAGCTGACCCGCCACTTCGCGTCAGCATATGAGAGCAAGTTTTCTCAATTGCTTGCCGATCATAAGTATTCAGAAGAGGCCAGGATCACGGAAACAGAAGAGCGCACTTTACCGAAGAAACAGCATCCGCCTTGTGATAACGCCGATATCAAGCAAGGAATCGCGATTATCGGTATGTCAGCTCAGTTTCCGCAATCCCCGGATATCCAGTCTTTTTGGGAGCACATCGTAAACGGGGATCACTGTATTACCGAAATTCCGGCGGACCGCTGGGACTGGCGCCGTTACGCCGGTGATGAGAATGACACGAGTCTCAGATGGGGCGGTTTTATTGACGGTGTCGGCGAATTTGACCCGCTCTTTTTCGGAATTTCTCCTAAAGAGGCATCACAAATGGGGCCGGAGCAATTTCTGCTTTTGATGCATACATGGAAGGCAATGGAGGATGCGGGCCTGACAAATAAGGCATTATCAAGCAGACCGACAGGCGTTTTCATTGCCGCGGGCAACAGCGATCCGAACAATGGAACAGCCATCCCGTCCATCATTCCGAACAGGATATCATATGCCTTGAATTTACAAGGACCGAGTGAATATTACGAGGCTGCCTGCACGTCAACGCTGGTGGCATTGCACAGGGCGGTTCAATCAATCCGTCATAACGAATGTGAGCAGGCTGTCGTGGGCGCCGCCAATATTCTGCAGTCGCCGAAGGGCTTTATCGGTTTTGATTCAATGGGATATTTAAGCAAAAACGGCCGGGCGAAATCGTTCCAAAAAGATGCCGATGGCTTTGTCAGAAGCGAAGGGGCGGGCGTGATCATCATCAAACCGCTTGAGGCGGCAATTGATGACGGCGATCATATTCACATGGTCATTAAAGGAACAGGAGTGTCTCACGGCGGTAAAGGCATGTCGCTTCACGCACCGAATCCGGCGGGAATGAAGGCCGCAATGAAAAAAGCGTACGAAGACACCGATGTTGATCCGCAAACCGTCACTTATATTGAAGCGCACGGCATTGCCTCCGAAATGGCAGATGCGCTGGAGTTTAATGCAATCAAAGCGGGTTACCGCGAGTCTGCAAATCAAGAGGAAAGCGCGCCTTGTTATATCAGCACCGTGAAACCTTGCATCGGGCACGGCGAACTCGCTTCCGGACTGGCCGCCCTTATAAAAGTGGCGATGGCCATGAAGCATCATACCATCCCGGGCATTCCCGGATTTACAGCTGCAAATGAGCAAATGGCCATTCAGAAAAGCCGCTTCCGTTTCACCGAAGACAATCAGGAATGGACACAGCTCACCGACCATACGGGCAGACCGATCCCGCGCCGGGCCGCAATTAACAGCTATGGCTTCGGCGGCATGAATGCGCATGTCGTCTTGGAACAGTATAGCCTGAGTCCTAAAGACACAGAATCTGTGCATGAACCGCAGCTTATCGTCCTTTCTGCTAAGAGCGAAGGGCGTCTTAAGGCGGCCGCAGGTCAGCTGGCTGATTTTGTGCAAACTGGAGATACTCCGTCATTGCGGGATATTGCTTATACGCTTCAGACCGGCCGTGAGGCGATGAACTGCCGCCTGGCACTCGTTGCCCGCAATCAAGATGAATTGCTGGAAAAACTGAAAGAGTACAGAGCATTTTCCGAAGAAAGCAATGGAATGAAAAGCTTCTTTACAGGCAGTCAGCAGACTGGATCAGGAGATATCGGCGTTTTACTGGAAGGGACTCTAGGTACAGTCGTCACGGAGACGCTGTTGGCTGAAAACAATCTGGAAAAGCTTGCATTTTGCTGGGTGAAAGGTGCGGATATATCGTGGGACAGACTCCACCAAGGCAAATCTGTTCAAAGAGTGCCGCTTCCGACATATCCTTTTGAAAACCATAAGTATTGGAACGGCGGTCAGCCAGAAGACATCGTCCTTGCACCGGTTTCACAGAATCCTCAGATCCGCCGAGAGAGCGCAGCTGACATTGTGGCAGACATTTTGGGGATGGAGCCAGCGGAAATGGATCAAAATAAGCCGCTGACTGAATACGGCTTCGATTCAATCTCCTCTATTCAGCTGCTGAAAAAACTTGAGGGCGGAGACAGCCGCATCAGTCTGGAGGCTCTTCAGCAATGCAGCACTGTTCAGGAGATTAGCATGCTGTTAAAAACGAACCAATCGCAGGAGGCGGGCCGGAATTTTCCCGAACTCGTCAAGCTGAATGATAGAGAAAAAGGCCGTCCTGTTTTTTGGTTTCACGGCGGAACGGGAGGCGTTGAAGCATACCAGCCATTCGCCAAAAAGAGTCAGCGACCTTTTTACGGCATCCAGGCAAGAGGTTTGACAGGGAAAGAGCCGCTGCAAGGAATCGAAGAGACGGCCGCTTCTTATAAGAGAATCATCCAAGCGGTACAGCCGAAAGGCCCTTATGACCTCGGCGGATATTCCTTGGGCGGAATGCTTGCATACGAAACCGCGCGCCTCTTGCAGGAGGAAGGTCATACGGTAAAAAGCGCCGTCATGATCGACACCCCGTACAGTGAAAAATGGAAAGAAAGAAAACCATCTGTTAAGTCGGTCATGCTGCAAACAATCAATACGATGCTTACAGCATATCTTAAGCCTGAAAACCTTGAAGAGGCATTAATCAGCAGAGAAGACATTACCGTCCAGGCTGAGGAAGAAGAAGTATTGAAAGAATTGATCGGCCTTGCCAAAAAGCGCGGTCTGCCAAAATCCGAAGAAGCGATCCGGATGCAGCTGGAGCAAATGATGAAGACGCATCTCGCTTACGGAATGGAAGAGTATGACATGAAGCCGCTGCCTCATCCGGAAGGGCTGCAATGCTACTACTTCCGTAATAAAAGCGGTTTGTTCCTCGGAGATCTTGAACGTTATCTGACAGCAGAGGAAGAACAGATTCCGTTAGACCATGATGCGTATTGGAAAGAATGGGAACGCCAGATGAAACAGTTTCACCTGCTGGACGTTCACTCTTCCAATCATGTCACAATGCTGTCGGAACCGAAGCCGCAAAACGCCATTAAAGCATTTTGCGAAAAACTGTACGCAAACAAAGGAACGATAAGCGCAAATTTCCTTAAATCTTTCAGAAAAAAGCTGGACGAAACAAATGAGTTGGTAAAACGGTAATAGAGAACGGCCGGAGCAATCCGGCCGCTTTTTTATCCATATAGAACTAAATTAACTATGTACTAAATCTTCAATGTCATATTGATTTCTGTTTATAAGACATTAAAAAACCCCCGATAAACAGGGGGGCGATATTAAAATCTGACAGGCAATGTTTCAAGCCCTCTCAAAAACACATTTTTTCTCCATGTTACATCCTCGGGCGCGCCTTTCAGCTCTATATTCGGAAACCGTTTTAAAAGCGCGGTAAAGGCAATGGATGCTTCCATCCGGGCGAGCGGAGCCCCGAGACAAAAATGAATGCCGAATCCAAAAGAAATATGACGGTTCGGTGTTCTCGCTATATTTAATGTATCAGGGTCATCAAAATATTCCGGATCCCGATTGGCTGAACCGATACCGATAAATATCATATCACCTTTTTTAATAGAAACATCTTTATAAGTGAAATCTTCAATCGCCCATCGATTCGCCATCATGATGACGGGAGAGGTATAACGCAAAAGCTCTTCGACCGCCGTCTGGATATTTTCCGGCTGCCGCTTTATCTTCTCCATCTGGTCTTTGTGCAGAAGAAGCGCCAGGGTGCCGGAGCCAAGAAGGTTAACCGTTGTTTCAAGCCCGGCAACGACTAACAAAAACAGCATGGAATACAGCTCTGATTCACTCAGCTTTTGGCCGTCCTCTTCAGCGTAAATAAGCTTGCTCGTCAAGTCTTCACCCGGATGTTTTCTTTTTTCTTCGATCAGTGTTTTCATATACTGTTTAAATTCTTTGAGAGCCTGGTTGGTCGCATCTTGTCCGCTTTCTGACGTGTCGACCATTGCGTTTGTCCACACTTGAAATTTGGCGCGGTCCTCTTTCGGAATTCCGAGCAGCTCGGAAATGACGATAAACGGAAGCGGTGCGGCGAAATCTCTCATGATATCAGGGTCTGCTTTTGTTTCCATTTCATCCAGCAGCTCTTCTGTGATCTGCTCTATCCCGGTGCGAAGCTGCTCAATCATCCGGGGAGTGAACCCCTGATGCACCAAAGATCGAAGACGTAAATGATCCGGCGGGTCTTTTGCCAGCATATGCTCTGAGACAAAATCGATATCTTCACTGACATTCAGCTTCGCGATCAGCTCCTTCGGCATGACCCGTTTTACATCTCTCGTAATTCTGCCGTCTTTTAAAAACGCCATACAATCATCATAACGCGTGATGAGCCAAGCCGGAAAGGTGCCTCCGAAACGCTGCAGTTCGAATTTATGTATGGGGTCCTGCTCTCTGAATCTGCTTAAAACCGCAAAAGGGTTTTCGTGAAACTCGGGTGAGTGTGGGTGAAACATTGTTTTTTCCATCTGGATTTCCCCGCCTTCATGTTTTTGAAAAGACATAACAAACAGCCGGTGCCTGCCGACCGGACGGCATTCCTCCTTTTATCTGCCGAAGACACTGATCACAACGGCTCGTAAGTATGTCTAAAATATATAAGGAAACAGAAGCCGGTTCAATAGACAAATCGTAAAGCCGCCATTTTCGTTGATTATCAACAAAACAGCAAACTTTTTTTGCCATTTCATCATGTGTGTTAAATCCGGCTAATATACATATTTACGCTTCATATCAACGTCTTAAGGAGGATGTGAATGAATGCGTTTATGAAATGGGCGGCAAGTCTGCTTTTGGTGATCTCTCTTCAGTTCGGTCTTACGGGCGCCGGCATCCATTCGGACAGTGCTGCTCGTGCCGCATCCCGATACGATCAGGTGCTGTATTTCCCGCTGTCAAAATATCCGGAGACGGGAAATCATATAAAAGACGCCATTTCGGCAGGTCATTCTGAGATTTGTACAATTGATCGGGGCGGAGCGGAGAATAGAAGGAAAGAATCATTGAAAGGAATTCCGACAAAGCCCGGGTTTGACCGTGATGAATGGCCCATGGCAGTCTGCACAGAAGGCGGGGCGGGGGCTGATATCAGATATGTAACCCCGTCGGATAATCGCGGGGCCGGTTCATGGGTTGGAAATCAAATGAGCGGATACTCCGACGGCACGAGAGTACTATTTATCGTTCAGTAGCTTCTCCGGTTCGCCGGAGTTTTTTTATGCTCTGAAAAAGCGGCACGCCGGCTGGACATATGAAATGGCAAAGAGTAAACTTATATGTTGGAATCAGCATGAGAAAGGATTGGATCACATTGACAGTGACTACATACCGAAATATTGCACTTTTACTTCTTTGTTTAACAGCGGGAATTGTGGATGTGATCGGTTATTTAAGCCTGGGACATATCTTTACCGCCAATATGACGGGGAACATCGTTCTGTTCGGCCTGGCGATCGGCAACTCATGGCACCTTGCCGTACTCAAATCGTTAACCTCGTTAATCGGATTTATTGCCGGCGTTATTGCCGCGGCCCTGCTTGTAGGCAATAAAAAGAAATCATTCTGGCCCCCTGCGGTAACTGCCGCTTTAGCTATTGAAGGAGCTGTTTTGCTGCTGTTTGCTTTGTTCTCTTGCTTTTTTGCAGATGCCATTTCTGTTTATGTGCTGATTGTGCTGCTCAGCTTCGCAATGGGAATGCAGACGACAGCCGCGAGAAAACTTGGTGTAGCGGGGATTTCCACGACCGTATTAACAGGAACGCTCGCTAATTTTTTTGAAGATCTCACCGCAAGGTTTTACAAAGCGGACAAGCGGAAGCAGTTTACGAGAGATGCTGTATTGCGAGCGCTTGCCTTGGTGCTGTATTGCTTTGGGGCGGTCATAGGCGCTTTTGCCGAACCGGATTATAAGTTTGCCGTGATCTGGCTTCCGATTATCATTATTTTAGGCATTATGCTTTGCGCATTCACGATGTTCCACGGATATTCTGAAGAAAAAAACCAATAAAAAAACGCCGCTGATTCAGGGCGTTTTTTCTTTTTATTGCTCTTTCCGGGTCCCGATTGTATAAACGGCCCGATCTGTATGTACCTTTAATCCGTCTTGCTCCTTTTGGATGGTAATGTCGCCGAGCAGTGGGATTTCATACGCATCTTGGGGAAGCGGGACATTTCCTTCCTCCGTATAGGTTGTGCCGTGCCCTTTTAAGACGAGCTCTTCGTCCGCTACATAGTCATCGGGATGGTTTGTCCGGCGGACGAGAACATCATCAAGGTGAAGCATGATCTGGTCCATATCAGAAATCTCGTTTCGGCTGTCTGTCAGCTCTCCTTTTCTGATATCAAGCGTTTGTCCGATCTGTTTTTGCAGCCATTCAGACAATTCGGTGTTTGTAAGTGCCATTGTGATTCCTCCTTTTATCTACACCATACTTATTCCCTATTTTTTTAGAAATACACTGCCTTGCATTGATCTTTTTTTCTGACAGCCGGTTTTGAAGAGTTACTAGTTTCTTCATTATAATTGTTTACTAAAAACGGGGTCATCTTCCGGTGCAGACGACCCCGTTTACTCATCATATAAAGATTATTCTTTCGGCACGGCGTTTTCGGCGTTCACTGCGCCCGCTCCGTAAATGTTCGGATCTTCATTTGTCCATTGATCCGAACTTTGTTTGATCAGTGTTTTCACTTCGTCAGGCGAAAGCTGCGGGTTTTGCTGAAGGATTAAGGCGGCAATGCCCGCACAGATCGGAGTGGCCATGGACGTGCCCGACAGACTGAAATACAAGGAGCCTACACGGTTTGATTTCTGTAATTTGTCAAGGTATGAACGCGGAGAACGGAGAGATACGATATCGACCCCGGGCGCAAGAATGTCAGGCTTCTCTTTTCCGTACACAGTCGGGCCGCGGCTTGAGAATGAAGCGACCGTATCGTCCTCATTGCCGGCCGTATCATTGTCATCATAGGCGCCTACCGTGATGACCTTCTCGCTGACACCGGGGCTTGAAATCGTTTGAGCTTCCGGACCGGAGTTGCCCGCGGCGACGCAGACGACGATTCCTTTATTCCATGCCTCTTCAACGGCCTTGACGAGCGGGTCGTCCGTTTCTTTATCATATCTGAGCGCATCTCCGCCCAGTGACATGCTGATGATTCTGATCGGATTCTTTGTGTGTTCTTTATTATATTGTATGCACCATTCCACACCTTCAATGATATCAGCCAAGGTTCCTGATCCTGATTTGTTTAAAACCTTGACTCCGATCAGATCGGCTTCCGGCGCCGGCCCCTGATATTTACCGGAAGATGAAGCGCCGCTGCTTGCGATATCACCGGCGCAATGGGTGCCGTGCCCGTTGTCGTCATACGGTTCTGTCTTTTGGTTGACAAAGTCCGCAAATCCGATAACTCTGCCTTCTAAATCGGGATGCTGATAGATTCCGGTATCAATAACGGCAACGGTTACGCCTTTTCCTGTTAATACGGTGCCGTTACGGGTCACTTCTTTTGCATGAGACGATTCAGCTGCAGTATCAAGGAGCGCTTTTACTTCACGGTTTAAATAGATTTTACGGATATCCCGGCATTGCGAAAGAAGCATGTGAAGGGCGGACGGAGTGACTTCGGCGCTGCAGCAATTGATTGTTTGAAACTGCTTTTTTATGGTGCAGCGTTTTTCTTTTGATAAGACCTGTCCTGTGCTGTGAAAACCGGATTCATGGCAGCCCTCTTCAAATTCAATGATGACTGACATTTTCTTTCTGTTTTTCACCTTTTTTTCGAAAAACTTGTGCAAAAAGCAAGGTGTCCATTTGAAAGGTTTATATAACTGTAATACGTTTTCTCTGAGCGGCCAGTCCAGCTTATGAGCATTTGACCGCACCATTTGTACCATTGAGTAACCAAACATATATACTTTTCCCTCCCATTCTGGCGATTCTCTCTATACCATATGAACAGGCCGTATGTTCGGTCAGTTTGTTTGTCCTTCAGGAGCGCTGGTTACTTGCGGCTTTTTCAGGAGAAGAAATCGAGTTGAAGAAGAACGTTTGTTCGTTTATAATGAAGCCGGCGGAAGGAGGTATATATATGAACATAATATTGAGACATTCCTTGGAAAAACAGCTTCCGATTGATATTATATATATGAAAAAAGACGGCTCCATTTCAAAACAGACCATTATTATAAAAAAAGGGGATGAGCGGGCTGTAACGGCATTTTGCTGTACAAAAAGGCAGAGGAGAACTTTTTTGACGGGCTCCATGCTGTCCTGTGCATTTGCTTCGGGAGGCGGATATTCATTTTTAAAAGCGTATTCTTGATGCCGTCCGTTTCCGGCCGTGAATCTCCCGCCCCTGAAAATTCGGGCGTTCCTCCCTTTTTTTTTGCCCTCTCTCAACCTTTTTTCACTGATGCCCGGCATTTGAGCGCTTGAACCGTGACAATCCATTGATTTTTCGAAACCGGGAAGTTTTTCACTGATGATAATGTTAATAGAATGTTAAGATAAGACCTATTGACAAAAATCCATATAATGAACATATCATTTTTCAGAAAGGAGCAAAGAAGGAGAGCTGATGAAAAGAATTTTACTTAATGTCATCATTATCGTAGCAATGGTCTTACTAATAAGATGTGCTCATTATGCGTCAGATCCTGATCCCTCGAATTCTTCTGATACATACACAGATTTTAAAGATTTGGCTGAACATGAAGATCCCGATGATTATCATATATCGTACAATAAGCGAAAGGGGAGCCCCGTATTGATCATGTCGCCGCACGGAGGGAGAATTGAGGGCGGGGTGAGCGAGATCGTCCGCTCTTTCAGCGATGATTTTTCAACCTATCTGTTTGAGGGATTAAAACCGCATGATAACCAGACTCTTCATATTACGAGCACCAAGTTCGATGAGCCTTCAGCAGTCGAAAGCATTAAGCAGCACCATTATGTTATCGCAGTGCACGGTTATAAAGGCGATGAGAAAAATACTCTTGTCGGAGGAAGCGATCGGAAGCGGGCGAAAAAATTGGTGAGAGCTCTCGAACGAAACGGATTTTCTGCAGAATTGGCAACCTCAAAAACCGGTCTGGCCGGGGTTAACACCGAAAATATCAATAACCAGGCGCAAACCGGGCTGAGCATACAGCTTGAGATCAGCAGAGAACAGCGGGAAGCGTTTTTTGATAATTTTGATTATCGCGAAAGGGAATTCACAAAAACGGAGGAATTTTACCGGTTTGTCCGTACGATAAAAAGAGTGATCAATCAAGAGTATTCGTGAGCTTAAAAAAAGACAAACGAGTGAAAGATGAGTAAACTGAAAAAACGGAGGTTTGTCCCTTGGCAAAACATCACTTTTATTTAAAAGCAAATTGGCCCGGAAATCGCAATGACGTCGGCGATATTAAAAGCGGCCGGCTGGAAACGGCTGTGTCCATTCCTAAGGAAATGGACGGACCCGGAGAAGGCACAAATCCTGATGAAATGCTGCTTGGAGCGGCCGCGACCTGTTATATTATAACGCTTGCGGCGATGATGGAAAGAAGCGGCCTGGATAAAGAAGATCTACATATGGAATCTGAAGGAATTGTAGACGTCACGAACGGTGTGTTCACGTACCAGAAAATCATTCACCGTCCGTTTATATTATTAAAGCCGGATGCAGCCGAAACGGACTTTACGCTCGCCAGGAAGTTAGCGCAGAAAGCGGAGTCCTCGTGTATGATTTCACGAGCGGTCCGAGGAAACGTGGAGATGGGGCTTGAGGTTGAAGTAAAAGCTGCCGGCGCTTGACGAGTTCAAACGGTCAGCTCCGGGCCGTTTGATTTTTTTTAGCTTTTTGAGACTTGGAACGGTTCAGCAGGATGACGCCCGTGATGACCAAAACAAGCCCGATCATCATTTTGACTGTCATGGCCTCCTTAAAAACAAAAAAGCCGACAATTGCCGTTAAAGCGGTGCCGACACCTGACCATGTCGCGTATGCAGCGGATAAATCAAGGCTTTTCAATGAGAAGCTCAAAAACATAAAAGAGGCTCCGATTCCGGCAATGACGCCGAGAGCGGGCCATAAGTGCGTAAAACCGTCTGACAGCTTCAGCATCGTGCTCCCGAACACTTCTGATACAATGGCTAATGCCAAGCAAAGTAATCCTTTCATCAGTATGCCTCTCCTTTCTACCAATTCATCAAAATGACACCGGCCAATAAGAAAAAGAGCCCGATGACGGCCTGCTTGTCCAGTTTTTCATGAAACCATTTCGCTCCGATAATGGATGCGAGCACCGTTCCGGCTCCGCTCCATGTTGCATAGGATAAGCTGAGCGGAATGAGATTCAGTGTCAGTGAAAGCATATAAAAGGCCAATGAATAGCCTGCCACTACAAGCGCGCTCGGCAAAAACCGCGTAAATCCGCGGGAGACCTTCAGCATGGCCGCGCCGATTGACTCTGATAAAATAGCAATTGTGAGGAAGATATAACCCAGAATCATATCAAATCCCCCTCTCATCATAATCCTTATGCCTTTTGTTTAAGGCAGTAAAATAAAATAATATCCGAACTTTGCCCGACAAGTCAAGACATTAGGCCTATATAAAAAGGCCCCTGAAAAGGAGCCCTTTTTGATTCGTCAATAATAATACGGGTAACCTCCATACGGATAGCCATACCCGTAACCCCCGTACAAATACGGATTGAACAAAGCGCTTCCGACAAGCCCCCCGACAAGCCCTCCGAAAAACGGTCCGCCGTAAAAACCAAACGGCCGTCCGAATCCATAGCCAAACCAAGGCCGGCCAAATCCAAAACCCGGCCGTCCGAATCCGAACCCGAATCCGGGGCGTCCGAATCCGAAGCCCGGCCGGCCAAATCCAAATCCGGGCCGTCCAAACGGTCTCATATCACTATCTACTGCGTATGTGTATTCTTCATTCATAATTAAGGTACCTCCAAGAATAAATTTGAGATGATAACAGAGTATTCAGCCCACCAATTTTTGATTGGGCGTTTATCAAAAAAATAAAGGAGTGAGCTTTTGTGGGCTTGTATCAGTCCGATTGGTCAAAAAAACCTCCGCATACACACGCATACCGGGCGGTTACGGATGTAGTGCAGGGGCATTACCATTTGATTGAAGGCTTTTCGCAGCCGGAGAACGGCAGCAATACAGATGAGCATACACATTTCTATACGGGCATCACCTCGTTTGAAAACGGCCATTTTCATAGGTATTACGGCATTTCCGGCCCTGCCATCCCGAGGGTTGGCGGAACACATTACCATGAGCTTTCAGAGACCACCTTTGCCGCCTACAATGAGCCGATTCAGATCCAGCACGGCGGCGTCGTTTACGAGCCGCGGGAGGAAGGACGGAAAACGCACCGCCATACACTCAAAGGAAAAACGAGAGAGGTTGTCGGAAACGAGCCGATCGGGTGGTAGTGGACGTTTAGCGCTCAGGAAAAAGGGCAAAATGGATAGGTGCCTGAAGAAATGAATGCTATAATTAGGGGGAGATTTATAAAAGAGAGTGATACATATTGAAAAATAAAAAACAGCCTGTCGTCATACTTGTCGGACCGACGGCAGTCGGAAAAACAAAACTAAGCATCGGACTCGCGAAAATGCTGAATGCGGAAATCATCAGCGGAGATTCCATGCAGGTATATAAAGGGATGGACATCGGAACGGCCAAAGTCACCGAAGAAGAGACAGAAGGCGTGCCGCATCACCTGATTGATATTTTGGAGCCGTCCGACACTTTTTCAACGGCGGATTATCAGAAAATGGTAAGGGGAAAAATCACCGAGATTGCCGATAGAGGAAAGCTGCCGATGATTGTCGGGGGGACGGGTCTGTACATTCAGTCCGTGCTGTATGACTATACGTTCACGGAAAACTCCGGTGACCCTGTATTCCGGGAGCGCATGGAGAAACTGGCGGCTGAAGAAGGGGCGGAAGCGCTTCATGCCAAGCTTGCGGCAGCCGACCCGGAAGCGGCGGCAGCCATTCATCAAAACAATACGCGAAGAGTCATCCGCGCGCTCGAAATTCTGCATGTATCGGGAAAAACAATGTCAGAGCATCTTAAAACCCAAAAACGGGAGCTGCTTTACAATGCGGTTCTTATCGGTCTTACAATGGACAGAGAAGTGCTGTACGGCCGGATTAATGAGCGCGTTGACCTGATGCTGGAAACCGGCCTTCTTGACGAAGTAAAGCGGCTGTATGATATGAATATCCGGGACAGCCAATCGATTCAGGCGATCGGCTATAAAGAGCTGTATGAATATCTTGATGGAAAAGTGCCGCTTCCTCAGGCTGTGGAGCAATTAAAACAAAATTCAAGGCGATATGCGAAACGCCAGCTGACCTGGTTTCGCAATAAAATGCCCGTTTCATGGACAGATATGACGCCGCCTGTTGATATTGAGCAGAAAAAAAAGGAAATTTTCGAGTGCATAGCAGGAAAACTGGAAATTTAATCGAAACAGTATTGTATTGAGAACCAAGGAGGACGAAACATGAAACCGATTAATATTCAAGATCAGTTTTTGAATCAAATCCGAAAAGACAATACGTTCGTCACGGTGTTTTTACTCAACGGCTTCCAGCTTCGCGGCCAGGTAAAAGGCTTTGACAACTTTACCGTTTTGCTCGAAACGGAGGGGAAGCAGCAGCTTATTTATAAACATGCCATCTCCACGTTCGCCCCGCAAAAAAACGTCCAGCTTGAGCTTGAATAGACTTTTTGAAAAAGACCATGAGCAATGGTCTTTTTCTATGCGCATCTGTATATTGCAGGCTGTATATCGGAAACATAAAAGGGGGTTCGGAAAATCGTGTTCGAAAGTGAAAATGAACTGAGAAGAATCAGAATTACGCTCGTTTGGATCGCTGTTTTTCTGCTGTTTGGAGCTTGCAGCAATCATGAGACAGTGGTGACGGATGATGACGGCGGTTCAACGGATGCCGAACCGCAGACAGAAGGCATGGTGCAGCTGGAACATAATCGTTTCGGCATCGTTGAGGACGGTTACTTAAAAATATACCGCTATGATGAAAAAACGAATAAAATCGAACTGAAAAAAGAAGCGGCGCTGGATGAGCTTGAATAAATTTCACAAGCGTTCGAATTTACAAAGCGGGCCGCACAAGCTACACTAAGTACTGACATTGATCATGCAGAGGGTGAGACGATTGAAACACAAGGTGATAATCAACCATTGGGAAGAAACTTGTGAAGATGATTCCTGCTATGAATATGGAACCAGCATCATCGTTGACGGCAAAGAACTGATCAGAGAGGCTTCCATCACAAGCGCTCTGAAAGCCGTACTGAAAGAAATCGGTGCTGATGTGGAGATTGAAGAAACCGTTGAAAGCGAAAAAAAATGTGATTCTTACAAAAAATAAGAATAAAAGTCTAGACTACTAAGCAGTTTTTTTTCATGTTATGATAGACATCGGCTTACACATGACACCTTGAGTAGGATGAGAGATGATTCTCGTTCTGCTCTCTTTTTTGGGCGTTAATCGGGCCAGAGCCAAAGTCCGCTCTTTCAAAAATATGAATTTTTTATAAATCGATCTCAATATGTTGTGTTTTTCCGAGAGGTTAGTATACTATATATAGTGTTAAGAGATTCATTATTTTTGATAGGTCGTGATAAGGATGGTTCAAATCATATTTGATTCAAAGACAGGGAATGTTCAGCGTTTTGTGAATAAAACAGACTTCCAGCTGATCCGCAAGGTGGACGAAACGGACCACGTGGACACTCCGTTTGTTTTGGTCACCTACACGACAAACTTCGGTCAGGTACCGGCATCAACACAATCATTTCTCGAAAAATACGCCCATCTCTTATTAGGAGTCGCTGCGAGCGGCAACAAAGTATGGGGCGATAACTTTGCAAAAAGCGCCGATACCATTTCAAGACAATATCAGGTGCCGATCTTGCACAAATTTGAACTCAGCGGCACATCTAAAGACGTTGAATTGTTTACTCAGGAGGTAGAAAGAGTTGTCACAAAATCAAGTGCCAAAATGGATCCAGTTAAATAACGAAATCATGATCCAACAAGATGGAAAATTCCAGTTTGATAAAGATAAAGAGGCTGTACATAGCTATTTTGTTGACTATATCAATCAAAACACAGTTTACTTTCACGATTTAAAAGAGAAGCTGGATTATTTGATTGAAAACCAATACTACGAAGAGGAATTCTTAAGCCTTTACTCTTTTGAAGACATTAAAGAAGTGTTTAAGACAGCTTACGCAAAGAAGTTTCGTTTTCCTTCCTTCATGAGTGCGTTTAAATTCTATAATGACTATGCTTTGAAAACGAATGACAAGAAAAGAATCCTCGAGCGTTATGAGGACCGAATCTCAATTGTTGCGCTGTTCTTCGCAAACGGCGACACTGAGAAAGCAAAAGAATATGTGAATCTGATGATCAATCAGGAATATCAGCCGAGTACACCGACATTTTTGAATGCCGGCAGAAAACGCCGCGGAGAACTGGTGAGCTGCTTCTTGCTCGAAGTCAACGATTCCTTAAACGATATTTCACGGGCGATCGATATTTCCATGCAGCTGTCTAAATTGGGCGGCGGGGTTTCTCTTAATCTGTCCAAGCTTCGTGCGAAAGGCGAAGCGATTAAAGATGTTGAAAACGCCACAAAAGGTGTTGTAGGCGTCATGAAGCTTCTTGATAATGCGTTCCGTTACGCTGACCAAATGGGCCAAAGACAAGGCTCAGGCGCGGCGTATTTAAATATTTTCCACCGCGATATCAATGATTTTCTCGATACGAAAAAGATTTCTGCGGATGAAGATGTGCGCGTCAAAACGCTTTCTATCGGTGTCGTCATTCCGGATAAGTTCGTTGAGCTTGCACGTGAGGATAAAGCGGCTTATGTATTCTATCCGCATACGATTTATAAAGAATACGGCCAGCATATGGACGAAATGGACATGACGGCGATGTATGAGGAGCTTGTCGACAACCCGCGTGTCAAAAAAGAAAAAGTGAATGCGCGCAAACTGCTTGAAAAGCTTGCCGTTCTCCGTTCTGAGTCAGGTTATCCGTACATTATGTTCCAGGATAACGTAAACAAAGAGCACGCGAATAACCACGTATCAAAAGTGAAATTCTCGAACCTTTGCTCTGAAGTGCTTCAGGCGTCACAGGTTTCGGCTTACACAGATTATGACGAGGAAGACGAAATCGGCTTGGACATTTCCTGCAACCTTGGTTCATTAAATATACTGAATGTCATGAAACATAAATCGATTGAGCGCACGGTGAAACTCGCGACGGATTCCCTGACTCATGTATCTGAGACGACGGATATCCGCAACGCGCCGGCAGTCAGACGCGCGAACAAAGCGATGAAGTCCATCGGTTTAGGCGCCATGAACCTTCACGGCTACCTGGCCCAAAACGGCATCGCGTATGAAAGCCCGGAAGCAAGAGATTTCGCGAATACGTTCTTTATGATGGTGAACTTTTATTCCATTCAGCGTTCAGCTGAGCTTGCGAAAGAAAAAGGCGAAACGTTTGAGCATTATGAAGGCTCCACTTATGCAACGGGAGAATATTTCAATAAATACATCGAAAAAGAGTTCTCACCGGCATACGAAAAAATCGCTGCGCTCTTTGAAGGCATGCACATTCCGACAATCGAAGACTGGAAAGAGCTGAAGGCGTTTGTCGCTGAAAACGGCATGTACCACAGCTACAGACTGTGCATCGCGCCGACAGGCTCCATTTCTTACGTCCAATCCAGCACGGCGTCCGTTATGCCGATCATGGAACGGATCGAAGAAAGAACATACGGAAATTCAAAAACGTATTACCCGATGCCGGGGTTAGCGTCTAATAACTGGTTCTTCTACAAAGAGGCTTATGATATGGACATGTTCAAAGTGGTGGATATGATCGCGACAATCCAGCAGCATATCGATCAGGGAATCAGCTTTACCCTGTTTTTGAAAGATACGATGACAACTCGTGATCTGAATCGTATTGATCTGTATGCCCACCATAGAGGCATCAAAACCATTTACTATGCAAGAACGAAAGATACCGGGCAGGACAGCTGTCTTTCTTGTGTCGTTTGATTAAAGGAGAGTTTACAGTGACAAAAATTTATGACGCAGCAAACTGGTCAAAGCATGAAGATGATTTCACCCAAATGTTTTACAACCAAAACGTAAAGCAGTTTTGGCTTCCGGAAGAGATCGCATTAAACGGCGATCTTCTCACTTGGAAGTATTTGGGTAAAAATGAGCAGGATACGTACATGAAGGTGCTCGCCGGCCTGACACTGCTTGATACAGAGCAGGGGAACACGGGCATGCCGATTGTGGCCGAGCACGTCGAAGGCCATCAGCGAAAAGCGGTTCTTAATTTCATGGCGATGATGGAAAACGCGGTGCACGCAAAATCATATTCAAATATTTTTATGACGCTTGCTCCGACTGAAACGATTAATGAAGTATTTGAATGGGTTAAACAAAATAAATATTTGCAGAAAAAAGCGCAAATGATTGTCGGGCTTTACAAAGCCATTCAAAAAGATGATGAAATTTCACTGTTCAAAGCGATGGTTGCTTCCGTCTATCTGGAAAGCTTCCTTTTCTACAGCGGTTTCTATTATCCGTTATATTTCTACGGACAAGGAAAACTGATGCAAAGCGGTGAGATCATTAACCTGATCCTTCGTGACGAAGCGATTCACGGCGTGTATGTCGGTCTCCTTGCTCAGGAAATTTATAATAAACAGACAGAAGAGAAAAAAGCAGAGCTTCGTGAATTTGCGATTGACCTTCTGAATCAGTTATATGAAAATGAGCTTGAATATACAGAGGACTTGTACGATCAAGTCGGACTCTCACACGATGTAAAGAAATTCATCCGCTATAACGCCAATAAAGCTTTGATGAACTTAGGGTTCGATCCTTACTTTGAAGAAGAGGATATTAATCCGATTGTATTAAACGGATTAAACACCAAAACAAAATCACATGATTTCTTCTCCATGAAAGGGAACGGCTACAAAAAGGCGACGGTAGAACCGATTAAGGACGAAGATTTTTATTTTGGCCAAGATGAAGAGCAGATATAATATCTGCTCTTTTGGCTTGAGTGGAGAGGCAAGACAGGAGGAACGGGCATGAATAAAATGGATGAAATCATCTTGGCTGCACCGCGGAGTGACGTCTTTCAAAACGAAATGCTGACATTTCAGGGAGTCAACAGCGAGGATGAACGTATCGTAAAAATTATGGCTCAAATTGAGACGCATTTTTTTGAAATCAGAAGAGGCGACGCGGAAGAGGACCCGCGATTTAAACAGCCGATTCCGTATGTCGTCATCCGCCGCGATGATGAGGTGTTTGTGTATGAACGGCTCGCGGGCGGAGGGGAATCGCGCCTCCATAATAAGCTTTCTCTCGGCTTCGGCGGACACATGAACCCTATGGAAGGGGCGGCATCATTTTCGGAAGTGCTGAAACAGAATACCGACCGGGAGCTGGCGGAAGAACTGTACATTCGCGAGGAGGACAAACAAAACATTGTCACACTCGGCCTGATCAATGATGATGAAAACGATGTAGGGAAGGTGCATATCGGCATCCTTTCTGCGCTCCAGTTAGCGTCTGCGGCACAAGTCGAAGTAAAAGAAAAAGATCAAATCGCCGGGCGCTGGATGAAACTGAGCGAACTGAAAGAGGAAAATGTGTATCAGCGTCTTGAAGCTTGGTCTCAGTTTGTCGCCGATATACTTCAATAACAAAAAACCCCTGTTCGTCCCAAAAAAGGGAAAGCAGGGGTTTTTTCATTTAGTCTTGCACAATGAAGGCATCAAATCCGGCTTTTTCGGCCCGCGCGGCCAACGCTTCAGCATAATCTTTGGAAGAGAATGCGCCGATCTGCACTTTAAATAAGCCGCCTTTTGGAAGCACAATCGCGTCAAAACCTTTAGACTCCGCATCGGCGGCAAGCGCATCAGCATTTGCTTTCACTTTGAATGCACCGATTTGCACTTTATATAAGTCAGCCTTTTTTTTTAGACCGAAAGCTTGCTCCAAGCCTTTGGCATGTCCTCTTGCAAGGCTTTCAATAAAACTGGCTGTTTTCAGTTTGTTTGCATCAGCTGACGTATCAACAAAACCATTCTCCGTCAAAATCGCCGGCATACTTGTCTCCCGCAGCACATGGAAGTTGGCTGTTTTTTTTCCTCGGTCATTAAAACCTGATGCTTGAATCACTTGCGTGTGGACGGCTGATTGGTAAGTCGAGGTCGGCGCTCCGACACCGGGGTAAATATAGCTTTCAAATCCGGTTCCGCCTCCTGAGTTAATATGAATGGATAAAAAATAATCTGCGCCCCAGCTGTTGGCGGCATCCGTTCTTTCCGTCAGGCTGACCGTCTTATCGCTTGTCCTGCTCATCGTGACAGAAACTCCTTCATACTCATTCGTCAGAATCGTGCGCAAAGCCAGCGCGATCTCCAGCGTGACCGCTTTTTCCTGAAGTCCGTTTCCGGTTGCACCTGAATCAGTTCCGCCATGACCGGGGTCTATAAAAATTTTAACCATTTTCCATCACCTCATTACAGCATATGATGATATTCAAAAGGTGCTTGTACGGCTGTCATTCATGAAAAAAATGAGAAATACACCCAACATTTCCCGGAAAATAAAAATAAATGGTTTGTCCTCCCGTTTCTGTTGAATACAATAAGAAATGAAAAATATTTCTCGGGAAAGCGCAGGATTCAACATCATTCCCGAAGAGAACGGAAAAAGTGACAAATAAAGAGGAAAACGGGTCTCATGATGATAGGCGGATGTCACGGAACCGCTTCATCATGAGTAAGATAAAGAGAGAACAGAGAGGTGAGCATGTTGGAGCGCGCTGTAACCTATAAAAATAACGGACAAATTAACATCATTCTTAATGGCCAAAAGCAAGTGCTGACAAATGCAGAAGCTGAGGCGGAATATCAGGCCGCCCTGCAAAAAAATGAAGCCAAACACAGCATTCTGAAAGAAATTGAAAAAGAAATGAACACATTAGTGGGTATGGAAGAAATGAAACGCAACATTAAAGAAATTTACGCGTGGATATTCGTCAACCAAAAACGGGCCGAACAAGGGCTGAAAGTCGGGAAACAAGCTCTTCATATGATGTTCAAAGGGAACCCCGGCACCGGGAAAACCACCGTCGCGAGACTGATCGGCAAGCTTTTCTTCGAAATGAACGTGCTTTCCAAAGGACATCTGATCGAAGCGGAACGTGCCGATCTGGTCGGTGAATACATCGGACACACGGCGCAAAAAACGAGAGATCTGATTAAAAAATCGCTCGGCGGCATTTTATTCATTGATGAGGCATACTCACTTGCAAGGGGCGGAGAAAAGGATTTCGGTAAAGAGGCGATTGATACGCTTGTCAAGCATATGGAAGACAAACAGCATGAATTTATTCTGATCCTGGCAGGGTACTCGAGAGAAATGACACATTTCCTGTCATTAAATCCCGGCCTGCAATCGCGTTTCCCTATCAGCATCGACTTTCCGGATTACTCTGTCACTCAGCTGATGGACATCGCAAAGCGCATGATAGCAGAGCGGGAGTATCAATTAAGCCAGGAAGCCGAGTGGAAGTTAAAAGATTATTTAATGACAGTGAAAAGCACGACAAGCCCCATTAAATTCAGCAACGGGCGCTTTGTCAGAAACGTGATTGAAAAATCGATCCGCGCTCAGGCTATGAGACTTTTAATGGGAGACCAATACTTAAAAAACGATTTAATGACGATCAAGAGCCAGGATTTACTTATAAAAGATGAGGCGGCAGCTCACGAATAGACCTCTCAGCCGGTCTGAGGGGTCTCTTTTTTATTTCTCTCTTTAAAACCCGCCGGATGTGTGGTATACGCCCTGCGGGTTTGGTATGATAGTACTACTGCCCAATACGACACAGAAAGGAACATCCATTTGAACGAACAGGAAGGAAAAAAAGAAACGGTCATTTTGGTCGGCTGCCAGCTTCCGCACATGACAGATGAGCACTTTGAACATTCCATGGAAGAGCTTGCTTCATTGACAATAACGGCTGACGGAACGGTGCTGACCCGGATTACGCAAAAACGGAACAGAGCGGATGCCGCTACATATATAGGCAAGGGGAAAGTAGACGAGCTGAAGGCGCTGTGTGAAGAGCTTGAAGCAGATCTGGTCATTTTTAATGATGAACTGTCACCGAGCCAGCTTAAATCACTCGCCACTGCAATTGAAGCGAAGATCATCGACCGCACGCAGCTTATTTTGGATATTTTCGCAAAAAGGGCGAAGACGAGAGAAGGAAAGCTTCAGATCGAATTGGCCCAGCTTCAATACGCGCTGCCGCGTCTGAGCGGACAAGGAATCAATCTCTCAAGACAAGGCGGCGGAATCGGGACGAGAGGGCCCGGTGAGACAAAGCTTGAAACAGACCGGCGCCACATTAGAAACCGCATACACGAAATTAACGTGCAGCTTTCAACGGTTATCCGCCACAGAAGCCGTTATCGGGAGAGACGAAAAAAGAACGGCGTGCTTCAGGCTGCGCTCGTCGGGTATACCAATGCCGGAAAATCAACATGGTTCAATCAATTAACGAGCTCAGACAGCTATGAAGAAGATCTGCTGTTTGCAACACTTGATCCGATGACGAGAAAGATGGCGCTCCCAAGCGGCTACAGCGTCCTTTTGTCTGATACGGTCGGCTTCATTCAGGATCTGCCGACGACGCTGATTGCCGCTTTCCGCTCAACGCTTGAGGAAGTGAAGGAAGCAGACTTGATCATTCATGTCATTGATTCATCCAATGAAGATTATGCCGGACATGAACAGACTGTCCTCGGTCTGTTAAAAGAGCTTGAGGCAGATGATATTCCGGTGCTGACCGCTTATAACAAACGTGATGAGACACTTCCTGACTTCATCCCGACAGCGGGAGAAGGCCACATCATGATCAGCGCCAGAATCGCCGGGGATGAAGCAAAACTAAAAGCGGAAATCGAAGCTTATTTGCGACGGGAGCTGATGACGCCGTATGAAGTTCATGTGCCTGCCGCCGAAGGCAAATTGATGTCACGCATCAAATCAGAGACCATGATCGACAGCCTTTATTTTAATGAAGAAAATGAACGCTACGAAGTCTCAGGTTATGTACAGGAAGAACAAAGCATACTCGGAGAACTGAAGAAATTCATGTAAGGAAGGTATACACAACATGTTTGACACACTGACCCATGGCGCTCTTTTACAAAAAACCGCCGAAGAAACAGAAGCGGAAATCTCCGCCGTTCATAAAAGAATAGAAGAAATCAGTGAACGGAATGAATGGAGAGTCCTGCAAAGCTACAGAAAACATAAAGTAAGCGATACGCATTTTACGCCTTCAACCGGATACGGTTATGATGATATCGGACGAGATACACTGGAGAAGATCTATGCGGATGTGTTCGGAGGAGAGGCGGGACTCGTGCGGCCGCAAATCATTTCCGGAACGCACGCGATTTCAATCGCGCTCTTCGGTGTGCTGAGACCCGGGGACGAATTGCTTTATATAACAGGCAAGCCTTACGATACACTCGAGGAAATCGTCGGAGTAAGAGGCGGGGAGTATTCAGGCTCGCTAAAGGAATTTCAAATCGGATATAATGCAGTCGATTTAACATCAGAAGGCAGAGTTGACTTTGAAGCGGTCCGGGCTGCAATCCGGCCGAATACAAAAGTGATCGGCATCCAGCGTTCAAAAGGATATGCGAATCGTCCGTCTTTCAGAATAAATGAAATTGAAGAGATGATTCGTTTCGTAAAGGAAATCAAAGAAGATGTCATTGTTTTTGTGGACAATTGCTACGGAGAATTTGCAGAAGAGCGGGAACCCTGCCACGTCGGAGCGGATCTTATGGCCGGCTCCCTGATTAAAAACCCGGGCGGCGGCCTTGCTAAAACGGGCGGCTATCTTGTAGGGAAAGCCAAGTGGATTGAGGCCTGCTCTTACCGGATGACCTCCCCGGGAATCGGAAGTGAAGCCGGGGCTTCGCTTTATTCGCTGCAGGAAATGTATCAAGGTTTCTTTCTCGCTCCGCATGTAGTGGCGCAAAGCTTGAAGGGAGCGGTATTTACCGCCCGTTTTCTTGAAAAGCTCGGCTTTACGTCAAACCCTGCTTGGAATGCGCCGAGAACGGATCTGATTCAATCAGTTGAGTTTCAGGACCCTGATAAGATGATCGCTTTTTGCCAGGCGATACAATATGCTTCCCCGATTAATGCGCATGTGACGCCTTATCCGAGCTATATGCCGGGATATGAAGACGATGTCATTATGGCAGCGGGCACTTTCGTACAGGGGGCAAGCATTGAATTATCAGCAGATGGACCTATCAGACCGCCTTATGTCGCTTATGTCCAAGGAGGATTAACCTACGCGCACGTGAAAAATGCGATTTGCAGCGCCGTAAATGCTTTAATGGAAAAAGAGCTGATCTAGGCCGTTTGCAATTTTCAAAGAATTCGATGTTAAGATTCCTTACATTGTGTTGACACAAAATATAACATCACCTATAATGAGACTAAGATAAGAAAAGGAGGAAATTGAGATGAGTGATAACATTCGCCGCTCAATGCCTTTATTTCCAATTGGGATTGTCATGCAGTTAACAGAACTTTCTGCCCGGCAAATTCGATATTATGAGGAAAATGGATTGATATTTCCAGCGAGAAGCGAAGGAAATAGACGATTATTTTCATTCCATGATGTAGATAAACTGTTAGAAATCAAAAATCTGATTGAACAAGGCGTTAATATGGCGGGGATCAAACAAATTCTGGATAAGGCATCTGCCGAACCGGAAGAAAAATCCGAAAAAACCGCCAAACCGATGAAGCACGATCTGTCTGATGACGAACTCAGAAAGCTTCTGAAAAACGAACTGATGCAGGCAGGCCGTTTCCAGCGGGGAAATACTTTCCGCCAAGGTGACATGTCCCGATTCTTTCATTAATCCGTTAGCAACTGTTTTGCTATATACATTTACCTTTTAGAGGAGGAGTTTTACGAAATGGCAAAGTACACAAGAGAAGACATCGTAAAATTAGTAAATGAGGAAAACGTAAAGTATATCCGCCTTCAATTCACAGACATTCTCGGAACGATTAAAAACGTGGAAATTCCTGTGAGCCAGCTTGAAAAAGCACTTGATAATAAATGCATGTTCGACGGTTCTTCCATCGAAGGTTTCGTCCGTATCGAAGAGTCTGATATGTACTTATATCCTGATCTGAACACATTTGTAATCTTCCCATGGACGGCTGAAAAAGGTAAAGTAGCTCGCTTCATCTGTGACATTTACAATCCGGACGGCACGCCGTTCGAAGGTGACCCGCGTAACAACCTCAAACGGATTCTGAAAGAAATGAAAGAACTCGGTTTCAGCGATTTCAATCTTGGACCTGAGCCTGAATTCTTCCTGTTTAAATTAGATGAAAAAGGCGAACCGACGCTTGAATTGAACGATAAAGGCGGATACTTCGACCTGGCTCCGACTGACTTGGGAGAAAACTGCCGCCGCGATATCGTGCTTGAGCTTGAAGAAATGGGCTTTGAAATCGAAGCATCTCACCATGAAGTTGCTCCGGGCCAGCACGAAATCGATTTTAAATATGCCGGTGCCATCCGTTCTTGTGACGACATCCAAACTTTCAAATTGGTTGTCAAAACGATCGCCCGCAAACACGGTCTGCATGCGACATTCATGCCAAAACCGCTGTTCGGCGTAAACGGTTCCGGTATGCACTGCAACCTATCACTCTTTAAAGATAGCGTTAACGCATTCTTTGATAAAGACGCTGATCTTCAGCTGAGTGAAACAGCAAAACATTTCATTGCCGGTATCGTAAAACACGCGACAAGCTTTACGGCTGTCACAAACCCGACAGTGAACTCTTACAAACGCCTTGTTCCGGGCTATGAAGCACCTTGCTACGTGGCATGGAGCGCGCAAAACAGAAGCCCGCTGATCCGTATCCCGGCTTCCCGCGGCATCAGCACGCGTGTTGAAGTCCGCAGCGTAGACCCGGCGGCAAACCCGTACCTGGCGTTAAGCGTATTGCTTGCAGCAGGCCTTGACGGAATCAAAAATAAACTTGAAGCACCGGCTCCGATTGACCGCAACATCTACGTCATGAGCAAAGAAGAGCGCATGGAAAACGGCATCGTAGACCTTCCGGCGACACTGGCAGAAGCTCTCGACGAATTCAAATCAAACGAAGTCATGGTTGCAGCGCTCGGCGAGCACCTGTTTGAACATTTCATCGAAGCAAAAGAAATCGAATGGGATATGTTCCGCACACAGGTTCATCCGTGGGAGCGCGAACAATACATGTCTCAGTATTAATCTCTCAATCCCTTGGCACTATTGGTGTCAGGGGATTTTTTGGTTTCTTAACAAGTTTAATAACTTAATATAAATCAAGTATCACCCACAAAACACCCAAAAAAAACAATAAAAAATCACTCCAAAATTGTAGAGATATAATCCTCATTCATATGCTACACGTAAAAAAAGATATGTCATCGCTATTGATAAACTCCATATTGTATTCACGTTTTTTATTTGTTTTGATGATCCATTCGTTTTTCTTTTTCAGCTACAGCCAATTGAACCTCTTTTTTGTGGAAAAACCACGCTTAGACTTTTCTTTAAATTTTTGAAGGAATCGGTTGACGCTGGTATCAGCCTGTTTCCTTCAATCAGAGATTCTATCATATTAAATGAACTGAAGGTTAAGCAGATGGAAAGGGCGTTAGAAAACAGCCTGGACGATGAAGAACGCATGATCATTGAGAAAAAATACTTAGCAGCCAGCCAAACGAAAGACATTCATATTTATATGGAACTCGGCATGAAGAAGGACACCTATTATGAAACAGCGTGCCATTTTACGCATTGCTACAGCACTCGGAATAATCTGAGTGCTTTTTTGTAGTAAGCAGTTGTGTAGGTGAGATTTCCTATTTTAACGTTATATGGTGTATTTTTCATTATGACTATGTTAGTCTCCTTAAAGGAGGGATAATAATTTGAAAACAAAAATAGTAAGCTTGCTTCTAGTATTGAGTTTAGTCTGCGGATTTGCACTTCCTTCTTATGCTAAGACATCGATGAATGAAAAGGTAAAAACCAATGTTTCTGGAATGAATGTTATAAGTCAGTCTGAAGGTGAAGCATCTTATACAATCGAATATGGCGGAAAACAGTATTTTATTGATCAAAAAACTCTAGATAAAGGAACCTCTAAAGAGTCGATTAAAGTTGATCAATATTTGTTAACTGATGGCCATCGAACACTAGTCGATTCTGCTACAGTTAATATTTCTGATGAATCAAGTGAGATGTCAACTCTAGCAAAATGTAGAGGGAAACAAGGTGTTTCGGTAGCAATTCCTATAGTCAAGGTGAGCATGAATTCGTGTGTAATTAAAAAATTCTTAGATATTGTTGAGGATGCTGACGGTATAGCAGGGGCTATCGCCGGGATAGCAGCATTGATAAAAAAAATACCTGGGATTTCAGTATATGCTGGAGCAATTGCAGGGGCAATGTTTGCTGGTAAGTATGCCATAAAAAAAGTATCCGATAATGGAAAGTACGGAATTTCTTATAATTGGATAATTGGTACCCCTGTTGTTGTACCTTGGAGAAATGGTTAATTATTAAGGTGGTAATGTCAAATGAATCGTATATTAGTCTCAATAGCTATTATTATATTCCTGATTGAATATATTGTAGCTCCACTCACAGATATAGATACCGGAAAATACGGCACGTTTATAGGCTTAATATTATTGAGTATTACGGTTCTAAGGCTATCTGATAATGACAAATCATAAACTTTTGAAGGGAGCAGACTTCGGTCTGCTCTTTTTTGTTTATTTTATTTGGGTTAAAACGAAAAATAAGCGACAAATTCCCGACAAAACAGGGGACTATATATTCTTCATAACAATCAACTGACGAATTTTCAAGTTTCTCTGAGATATGGGAGTACATGTCGGAGGTGATGGTTATTTTTTTATGTCCAAGTATTCCCTGGGTAAATTTCATTGTTGTCCCAGATTCAAAAAGAAGAAAAGCGTGACAAACTGTAAAATACAGACGGGTTACAGTGTTTTTCCCTTAATAAAAAGACCGGGGTATCACCCTGGCTCTGTAATAAAAGCTGCCCATCAAAGGGCTTGCTCATCTGATATTCATGATAGACCTATTCCTTCAGGTTCTGAGGTTCAAGGGAGGTCTGTTTTTTTCTTATATACGTCAACAGTGCGTTATAAACGGCTCGAATAAACCCTTTATATTTAAATGAGGGTATTATATGATTTCCTTCATTTTCATTTGAAATTTGATTTCTTTTAGGATGAAGGCTAAATGAAGCCAATTATGTTCTAAAATTGAACCGGCCATTTTTATTTTCAAAAAGCAGGAGCAGGAAATTCATCAATTTTGATACGAAGTAAACTATAAGGTTTCTGTCGTAAGTCCTTTCCATAATGAAATCTAGCCTGCCGATGTAATTGGTTCACGATGACATATAAGTATTCATCCGGACCAATCGAAAAAGTATCCGGCCATAAAATTCTCGGATCATGTGCGATGGTTTGCATTGTGCCATTCGGCAGTATTTTTCGAATACTATTGTTCTCGTAATCTCCGGCATAAATGGCTCCTTTTGCATCTGTAATCATTCCATCAGACGCACCTTTTTCTCCCCAATACGCCACATGATAAAGTAAATCCATGTCCGGTATATTTCTATCTCTCAGGGCTTCTGTTGAGATTGAGAACAGATGACGGCTGGTCAGTGGACAAAAAAATAATACCTTTCCGTCAGGAGAGATCGCAATACCGTCGGATGCCAGCCTAAACGGGGAAGTTGAACCATCCCTGTTACGATTCATCAAAATTTTGCCTTCTATTTTCGGTATAAAATAGGAATCCGGTGAAGTTGGATTTGCTCCATTTAACCGTCTAAATGCGTTTCCGGTTTCTAAATCAACGACGATAATAGCGCCTGGTCCTTTGGAAGAAGAATCCGTTATATAGGCATAACCTGCAGTTCCAACACGAAAATCAAATCGGACATCATTCAGGTAAGTTGTTGGAAGAACAACATCTTCTGTAAAGGTATAAACTCTTCTGATTGTATTGGTTTTTAAATCAACAGCGACTAATTTTGCCCCGCCTTTAATTGGTTCAGAAAAATTGGGTGCCGCTGTATCTAGTACCCAAAGGGTTCCTCTCCCATCATTAACTACACTTTGGACACTGATGAAAGTCATTTTGATATTCTCAGGGTTAACCAAATTGGTTTGTAAATCAGGATAAGGGTGCAATTTATCCCCAATTATCTCCGCCACCGTAAATTTAACATCGTCTCCCCATTTCGGAAAACAAATGAAAATACGACCAGTTTCTGAAACAGTAACACCGGTAGGCATAGCTCCATAAAATGTATAAACCAGTTCTAAATCCCCAAAATATTTTTCAAAAGGCAGCATAGGTTTCATCATATCCTCCTCAACCAATTAAACGGGATATCACTTATATATGATTCGCATTTTTTCTAGTGCATGTTTCTTAATAAGTTTTTCTAAACAAAAGATGATGAAAGTGCTTATCATTTAATAAGTCAGTCAGGTGACACAGGGGGTTTTTACTTAACGTCTGTCGAAGCAGCCGGCAATTACAACATGGTATGTCCTTTGTTCGGTTTTAAATTCTCTGAAAAAAGAGTTGAAAAAGCAGAAAAGATTTTATAATATGAAATCAAGTTAGTTTGTTCGGCCAACAAACTAATAAAACCACTTTAATTGTCCATCATGTAAAGGTCTTAAATGGGAGGGGGATAAGAGGCTCGATTTAATTGGAGGTATATAAAAAGCGAAAGCCAAGCTTTTATCCTGTTCACTGCTATCTGATCACCATTTGGATGATGAAAATGCTCTGTGAAAGTAAACCGCTGTCATTTTTGAAAGCGCTTTTATGCGCCGCTCACTGGCCGATAATTTTAAAGAAATGTTATACCATTCATCATGTTCCTTATGTAAAGGATCGAAAAGGGGAGAAATCATGCTCAGTGAAAATGTAAAGAAGATCAGCATGGTTGAAAAAGTTGGATATGCGTCTGGAGATTTTGCTTGTAATTTAATTTATGCAACAGTGTCTACGTATCTTTTGTTCTTCTATACAGATGTTTTTGGTTTATCGGCAGCAACAGCCGGTACGATGTTTTTAGTGGTTAGAATCATCGACGCTCTCGCTGATCCTTTTATCGGAACAATAGTTGACAGAACAAATAGCAGGTTTGGCCGCTTCAGACCGTATCTTTTATTCGGAGCTTTTCCCTTTGTCATATTGGCAATACTCTGTTTTACAACCCCGGATTTTTCGGATATGGGGAAATTAATATATGCCTATATCACCTATGTCGGCTTATCGCTTACATACACCATGATAAACGTGCCATATGGCGCGTTAACATCTGCTATGACCAGAAATAATCAAGAAGTTGTTAGTATAACGTCTGTCCGTATGTTATTTGCGAATCTTGGAGGACTTGTCGTTGCATTTTTTGTTCCCTTACTGGCTGCTTATTTAAGCGATACTTCCGGCAGCGAATCTCTTGGCTGGCAGCTAACCATGGGTATTATGGGAGTTATAGGCGGGTGTCTTTTAATCTTTTGTTTTAAAAGCACAAAAGAGCGTGTCACGCTTCAAAAATCCGAAGAAAAAATTAAATTTTCGGATATATTTGAGCAGTTTCGTGTTAATCGGCCTCTAGTTGTATTAAGTATTTTCTTTATTATTATTTTTGGAGTGAATTCAATCAGTAATTCGGTTGGCATCTATTACGTAACGTATAATTTAGAAAGAGCGGATTTAGTGAAGTGGTACGGTTTGTTGGGAAGTTTGCCTGCTTTGGTCATTTTACCGTTTATTCCAAAGCTTCATCAATTATTAGGGAAGAAGAAATTACTAAACTATGCATTATTACTGAATATGATCGGCCTCTTAGCTTTACTGTTTGTTCCGCCAAGTAATGTATTCCTGATACTTTCCTTTCGATTGCTGGCCGCTGCAGGAAGTCTCACTGCCGGGGGATATATGTGGGCGCTTATTCCTGAAACAATAGAATATGGAGAGTATAAGACCGGGAAAAGAATGGGCGGTCTCATATACGCTATTATCGGGTTTTTCTTTAAATTCGGCATGGCCTTGGGAGGGGTTGTACCGGGTCTGGTTCTTGATCAGTTTGGATATGTGGCAAATCAGGCACAAACCCCGGCGGCATTAACGGGAATTTTAATTACAGCAACCATTATTCCCGTGTTCCTACTGGTTCTGGCCATGATTGATATTAATTTCTATAACTTAGATGAGAAAAAATATAAAAGCATGGTTCGAGAATTAGAGAATAGAGACAAAGTTTATTTGGATCATATTGACGATTTCAAAGCTTAAAACATGATGGGTCAACAGAAAATAGCTGAGGAGGAGTTCAAAATGAAGATTATCAATCCAGTACTTAAAGGATTCAACCCCGATCCGAGTATTTGCAGGGTTGGAGAGGATTATTATATCGCTGTATCTACATTTGAGTGGTTTCCGGGAGTCCAGATACACCACTCAAAAGATTTAGTCAATTGGCACTTAGTTGCACATCCATTACAGAGAGTATCGCAATTAGACATGAAAGGAAATCCTAATTCAGGCGGGGTCTGGGCGCCATGTTTAAGTTACAGTGACGGAAAGTTTTGGCTGATCTATACGGATGTTAAGGTCGTAGATGGCGCCTGGAAAGATTGTCACAATTATTTAGTGACTTGTGACACGATTAATGGTGATTGGGGGGAGCCGATCACATTAAACAGCTCGGGATTTGATGCTTCTTTGTTCCATGATACGGATGGGAAAAAATATTTATTAAATATGTTATGGGATCAGCGTATTGATCGGCACTCCTTTGGAGGCATTGTCATGCAGGAATATTCTGATAAGGAGCAAAAATTAATTGGCAAACCGAAAGTGATATTTAAAGGAACTGAAAGAAAGTTGACAGAAGCGCCGCACCTTTACCGTATCGGGAACTATTATTATTTATTAACCGCAGAAGGAGGAACGCGGTTCGAACACGCTGCTACAATTGCCCGTTCTGCAAATATTGAAGGCCCATATGAAGTTCATCCTGATAATCCAATCTTAACGTCATGGCATGCGCCGGAAAATCCGCTGCAAAAATGCGGACATGCATCGATCGTACAAACACATACAGGCGAGTGGTATTTAGCTCATTTAACGGGACGTCCCATTCATCCGGACGATGATTCAATTTTTCAGCAGAGAGGATATTGTCCTCTGGGCAGAGAAACAGCTATTCAAAAGCTCTATTGGAAAGATGGCTGGCCTTATGTAGAAGGCGGAAAAGAAGGGAGCTTGGAAGTGGATGCGCCTTCTATACCAGAAACAATGTTTGAAGACACGTATCCGGAAGTTGATGAATTTGAGGATGCAACATTAAATATTAATTTTCAAACGTTAAGAATTCCGTTTACGGAGAAATTAGGATCATTAACTCAAGTGCCAAATCATTTACGATTATACGGCCATGAATCCTTAACTTCGACATTTACTCAGGCATTTGTAGCCAGACGCTGGCAAAGTCTCCATTTTGAAGCGGAGACGGCTGTTGCGTTTTATCCGGAAAATTTTCAGCAAGCCGCTGGTTTGGTGAACTATTACAATACAGAGAACTGGACGGCTCTTCAAGTCACGTATGATGAAGAACTTGGCCGTATTCTTGAATTAACGATATGTGATAACTTTTCTTTTTCACAGCCATTAAAAAATAAAATTGTGATTCCTCGTGAAGTCAAGTATGTCTATTTAAAAGTGAATATTGAAAACGAAAAATATTATTATTTGTATTCATTTAACAAAGAAGATTGGCACAAAATCGACATTGCATTGGAATCGAAAAAATTATCAGATGATTACATCCGCGGCGGGGGATTCTTTACAGGAGCTTTTGTAGGGATGCAATGCCAAGATACGAGCGGTCATCATATTCCGGCCGACTTCAGATATTTTCGTTATAAAGAAAAATAATTAGCACATGAAAAAGGAGATTTCTATTTTAGAACTCCTTTTTCATATTAGAAGGTGCCTATGTCAGTATTTATTCAGAAATACGCCTAGAATAAAAAAACCCATCTTTAAAGATGAGCGTAAAACATAGAAGTATGTACATTTCAGTTATGAACCATGTCGAGAAAATGATCAATAACAATGGAGGACATTCCTAGAGCAGGGGCATTTTTTCCTAAGATAGATGGTAATAATTCATAGCTATTGTCTAGTTGGGAATAAACCCTGGATGACACTTCACTTTTAATTGAATGTAAAACCATAGGATGCGATTCAATGATGCTGTTTCTTAAAATGATGGCTTGCGGATTAAATGTATTTAAAATATTGGTCAGGCCTATTCCTAAATAGAAACCAAAATTCTGTAATGCCTGTAAAGTTCCAACATCATTCAGATGGGCGAGGTCTATGATATCTTGGCTGGACACTTTTTTCTCTTTCGTCTGAAGAGATGTTAATAAAGCCTTCTCTGAAGCATACAATTCCCAGCAGCCTCGGTTTCCGCAGCTGCATTTAGGGCCCTTAAAGTCTATTGTCATATGTCCCATTTCTCCGGAGAATCCGCCAACCCCTCTATATAAATGATTGTTGATCATAACGCCGATCCCTATTCCTGTACCGATACTTGCATAAATAATGTTATCGTGATTTTTTGCAGCACCAAATACTTTTTCTCCATATGCGCCGGCATTTGCCTCATTTTCAATAAAAACGGGCACATTGAACTTTTCTTGAATGAAAGATTTTAAGTCAATATCTCTCCAGTTGGAGTTCGGAGCGAAAACAATTTTTTGATTTTTGTCAATCAGCCCGGGCGCGCATATCCCTATACCAATAAGACCGTATGGAGATTGCGGCATATTTGCAATAAAGTGATGAATCATCTCAATTAAAATATCTTTAGTGATTTCTGGAGAATTGCATTCCAAATGATGGTGTTGATCAAGGACGATCGTCCCTTCAAGATCTGTTAAAATGCCATTAACATAATCCACGCCAACATCTATTCCTACGGAGTATCCTGCTTTTTTATTAAAAACAAGCATGACGGGTCTTCTGCCGCCGCTTGATTGTCCCTGACCTATTTCAAATACGAGGTTTTCTTTCATTAATGTGTTTACCTGTGACGAAACAGTTGATTTATTTAATCCGGTCATTTCGGATAATTTTGCTCTTGAAATAGGAGAATTCTTAAGTATTTCGTTTAGTAATAACTTTTGGTTAACTTTTTTGACAAAGGCTTGATCAGCGATATCCACTTCATCCACTCCATTTGTATAATCTTTAAATTAAGTTGAACGTTCTGTGTTATCGTGCGAAACGCAGTACATAGCGAATCCAACCTTTATTATATCTAATGTGTTCGTAAAAAACTAAAAAAAATATTGAAAATACTGATGAGGTTATATAAGATGAAAATAAGTTAGTTTGTTTGGGCAACAAACTAATGTGCAACATGACATAAAAGCATCTGTATTTGAATGATCATGTTTAGAATTTATTTTTAAGGGGGAAATCACATATGGCTCACTCTCATTCCGGTTCAGTCAACTATTTTGAAAGCGCAAACAAAGTGATTTACGAAGGGAAAGAATCCACGAATCCTTTAGCATTTAAATACTATAATTCTCAAGAAGTAATTGGCGGAAAAACGATGAAAGAGCATTTGCGATTTTCTATTGCCTATTGGCACACATTTACCGCTGACGGAACAGACATTTTTGGCGCAGCTACGATGCAGAGACCGTGGGATCACTATAAAGGCATGGATCTGGCGAGAGCGAGGGTAGATGCAGCGTTTGAGCTGTTTGAAAAACTGGATGCGCCATTTTTTGCTTTTCATGACCGGGATATCGCACCGGAAGGAAGTACGTTAAAAGAGACAAATCAAAATCTGGATATAATCGTGGACATGATAAAAGACTACATGAGAACCAGCGGCGTTAAGCTATTATGGAATACTGCAAACATGTTTACGAATCCCCGTTTCGTCCATGGTGCGGCGACTTCTTGTAACGCAGATGTATTTGCGTATGCCGCAGCCCAAGTAAAAAAAGGATTAGAAACAGCAAAAGAGCTTGGCGCCGAGAACTATGTATTTTGGGGCGGACGTGAAGGGTACGAAACTTTGTTAAATACCGATTTAAAATTTGAGCTTGATAATATGGCCAGATTTATGCATATGGCAGTGGATTATGCGAAGGAAATCGGGTATACAGGGCAGTTTTTGATTGAACCAAAACCAAAAGAGCCGACCACCCATCAATATGATACGGATGCAGCAACAACCATTGCCTTTTTAAAGCAATATGGCTTAGACAATCATTTTAAATTAAATCTCGAAGCCAATCATGCCACATTAGCCGGGCATACATTCGAACATGAATTACGCATGGCGAGAGTGCATGGCCTTCTTGGCTCTGTTGACGCGAATCAGGGTGATCCGCTTTTAGGCTGGGATACAGATGAATTTCCGACAGATTTATATTCTGCGACATTAGCAATGTACGAAATTCTGCAAAATGGCGGTCTTGGAAGCGGAGGATTAAACTTTGACGCAAAGGTCAGGAGATCTTCTTTTGAGCCTGATGATTTACTATATGCCCATGTTGCAGGGATGGATACATTTGCAAGAGGGTTGAAAGCCGCCCACAAATTAATCGAAGATCGTGTGTTTGAAGATGTGATTCAACACCGTTACCGCAGCTTTACTGAAGGGATTGGTCTTGAAATTGCAGAAGGAAGAGCTGATTTTAAGACACTTGAGCAATATGCGCTGAACAATCAGCCAATTAAAAACGAATCAGGGAGACAGGAGCGGTTAAAAGCGATATTAAACCAATACATTTTAGAGGTATAACAAATGAAAAAAGAAGCTCCGGATCCCGCTGTAAAAAGATGCAGGCAGCCAAGTTCCCGGAATTGCCCGTCATGAAGTTACTGTTATGGCGGGTCATTTCAATGAGGATCTATTTAGAGAGGAAGGAGTGAAAAAATGAAGTATGTCATTGGAATAGACCTTGGAACGAGTGCCGTTAAAACCATTTTAGTCAATCAAAACGGCAAGGTTTGTGCAGAAACGTCCAAAAGTTACCCGCTCATCCAAGAAAAGGCGGGATATAGTGAGCAAAATCCTGAAGACTGGGTGCAGCAAACAATTGAAGCATTGGCTGAATTGATTTCGATATCCAACGTTCAAGCCGGGGATATTGACGGGATTAGCTATTCAGGACAAATGCATGGGTTAGTACTGCTTGACCAAGATCGGCGGGTGCTGCGTCATGCGATTCTTTGGAATGATACCAGAACGACGCCTCAATGTAACAGGATTACCGAGACATTTGGCGATCATCTGCTTGATATCACAAAAAACCGTGTCCTTGAAGGGTTTACATTACCTAAAATGTTATGGGTGAAGGAACATGAGCCTGAACTTTTTAACAAAACCGCTGTTTTTTTGCTTCCGAAAGACTATGTGAGATTCCGCATGACTGGCGCCATTCACACCGAATACTCCGATGCGGCGGGAACGTTACTGTTACATATGACCCGCAAAGAGTGGAGCGATGAGATTTGCAATCAATTTGGTATTTCAGCGGAAATTTGTCCTCCGCTTGTTGAATCCCATGACTGTGTAGGATCGCTGCTTCCGAGCGTTGCGGCGGAGACAGGGCTGTTGGAAAAAACAAAAGTGTACGCCGGGGGAGCAGACAATGCTTGCGGTGCTGTCGGAGCCGGTATTCTTTCTTCCGGAAAAACATTATGCAGTATCGGGACGTCAGGAGTCATACTTTCCTGTGAAGAAGACAAAGAAAGGGACTTTAAAGGGAAAGTGCACTTTTTTAATCATGGAAAGAAGGATTCTTTTTATACGATGGGAGTCACGCTCGCTGCAGGGTACAGCTTGGACTGGTTTAAAAGAACGTTTGCGCCAAACGAATCGTTTGAACAATTATTGCGGGGAGTGGAATCTGTTCCGATAGGAGCAAATGGACTGCTGTACACTCCTTATTTGGTCGGTGAAAGAACGCCACATGCTGATTCATCTATTCGGGGAAGCTTGATCGGAATGGACGGAGCCCATAAAAGAGAGCACTTTTTGAGGGCGATAATGGAAGGCATCACATTCTCTTTATATGAATCAATTGAGCTATTCCGTGAAGCGGGAAAATCAGTTGATACGGTTGTCTCTATTGGCGGGGGAGCTAAAAATGAAACGTGGCTACAAATGCAGGCTGATATTTTCAATACGAGGGTGGTTAAGTTAGAGAATGAACAAGGTCCCGCCATGGGGGCTGCGATGTTAGCTGCCTTCGGAAGCGGGTGGTTTGACTCTCTTGAAGAATGCGCAGAGCAGTTCATTCATGAAGCAGCTGCATTTTATCCAAAAGAACAAAATGTTCAAAAATATAAAACACTATTCAAGTTGTATAAGAACATTTACGTTCACACAAAAAATCTCAATACAGCTTTAAAGAGCTTTAGACAAAAATGAAGAAAGAACCTCGCCAAATTGGCCAGGTTCTTTTTATATTGCACAAAAACAGACACGGTGATATAATCAGAACACGCGCGCTTTCTTTGTGAAAAGTCATAGATATCCATCTTATATTATGATTATATCATGCTGAAAAGCTCTTGTCAAATTTTTTTGAAGGGGAGATATAGAATGAGTCCTTTGGTTCTCGGCATTCACGAAATTGAAAAAACACAGCCTTTGCTCGTTGGAGGAAAAGGGTTACATTTAGGGGAATTATCAAAAATTCAAGGAATACAAGTACCGGAAGGATTTTGTGTCACAACCGCAGGATATCAAAAAGCCATTGAACAAAACGAAACGTTACAAGCGCTGTTGGATCAACTGACCATGCTGAAAGCGGAGAATCGGGATCAAATTGGTGAAGTCAGCAAAAAAATCCGGCAAAACATTATGGAAGCAGAAATTCCTTCAGATGTAGTCAAAGCAGTTGCTTGCCATCTCTCCCGGTTCGGCGAAGAACATGCCTATGCCGTACGTTCCAGTGCGACAGCTGAGGATTTACCGCATGCCTCTTTTGCCGGTCAACAAGACACCTATTTAAATATTACCGGCGTCGATGCGATCTTGCAGCATATCAGTAAATGTTGGGCGTCCCTATTTACGGATCGCGCGGTCATTTACCGTATGCAAAATGGGTTTGATCACAGCCAAGTTTATTTATCCGTTATCATCCAAAGGATGGTGTTCCCTCAGGCTTCGGGAATTTTATTTACCGCTGATCCGATGACCGGAAATCGAAAGCTGCTGTCCATCGATGCCGGTTTTGGACTTGGTGAAGCACTGGTCTCCGGCTTAGTCTCTGCCGATTGTTATAAAGTACAGGACGGGCAAATCGTCGATAAGAGAATAGAACCCAAAAAATTGGCTATCTATGGACGAAAAGAAGGCGGAACGGAAACACAGGAGATCGCTCTTGATCAGCAAAAGATTCAAACACTGACTGATGAACAAATTTTACAGCTGGCACGTATCGGGAGACAGATCGAAGCTCATTTCGGCCAGCCGCAAGATATCGAATGGTGTTTGGACCGCGATACTTTTTATATTGTCCAAAGTCGTCCGATCACAACGTTATACCCCGTTCCTGAAGCGAACGATCAAGAAAATCACGTCTATATCTCTGTTGGTCATCAGCAAATGATGACGGATCCCATAAAACCCCTTGGGTTGTCTTTTTTTCTGTTGACGACTGCTGCACCCATGCGTAAAGCCGGCGGAAGGCTATTCGTTGATGTCACACATCAACTGGCATCTCCTACTGTCAGAGAAGTTTTCTTAAAAGGCATGGGGCAGCACGATCCGCTCTTAAAAGACGCACTTATGACCATAATAGAGCGAGATGATTTCATTAAGCCGATACCTGATAAAACGGCACCGAGTCCCGGCAAAGGCAATGCAGATATGCCGGAACAAGCTGAAAACGATCCGGCCATTGTTTCTGGTTTGATTAAGAGCAGTCAAGCATCGATAGAAGAATTAAAACAAAATATCCAGACGAAATCAGGATCTGATTTATTTCGTTTTATTTTGGAAGATATCCAGGAATTAAAGAAGATTCTATTTAACCCAAAAAGTTCGGTGTTGATTCGAACTGCAATGGATGCCTCATCATGGATTAACGAAAAAATGAACGAGTGGTTAGGTGAAAAAAACGCAGCAGATACGCTTTCTCAATCTGTATCCCATAATATTACTTCAGAAATGGGGCTTGCGCTATTGGACGTCGCCGATGTGATCCGCCCTTATCCAGAAGTAATTGCCTATTTAGAGAATGTAAAAGATGATCACTTTTTGGATGGGCTGGTGACGTTTGAAGGCGGGCAGGAAACCCGTGACGCGATCTATGCTTATCTCAACAAGTACGGAATGCGATGTGCCGGAGAAATTGATATGACAAGAACTCGATGGAGCGAAAAACCAACTGCACTTGTCCCTATGATTCTTAATAATCTCAAAAACTTTGAGCCAAATGCCAGCCAGCGGAAATTTGAGCAAGGGCGGCAGGAGGCGTTGAAGAAAGAACAAGAGTTATTAGACCGATTGAAGCAATTACCGGATGGTGAACAAAAAGCCAAAGAAACCAAACGAATGATCCGCATCATCCGGAACTTCAGCGGGTTTAGGGAATATCCAAAATACGGCATGATCAGCCGCTACTTCGTTTATAAGCAGGCTTTACTGAAAGAAGCCGAACAACTCGCAGAAGCGGGCGTTATTCATGAAAAAGAGGACATATACTATCTCACTTTTGAAGAACTTCAGGAAGTCGTACGCACACATAAATTGGATTACCAAATCATCAGCACACGAAAAGGCGAGTACCAAGTATATGAAAAACTATCTCCGCCGCGTGTTATCACATCTGACGGTGAAATCGTTACAGGCAAGTACAAACGAGAAAATCTCCCGGCCGGAGCGATTGCAGGGCTGCCCGTTTCCTCGGGAGTCATAGAGGGGCGGGCACGGGTTATTTTAAACATGGAAGATGCCGATTTGGAAGATGGGGATATATTAGTTACCCCTTATACTGATCCCAGCTGGACACCATTGTTTGTATCCATAAAAGGCCTGGTCACTGAAGTTGGCGGACTGATGACCCATGGAGCGGTTATCGCGCGTGAATACGGCTTACCTGCAGTTGTCGGAGTTGAAAATGCAACCCAATTGATAAAAGATGGGCAGCGAATACGCGTTCATGGAACAGAAGGCTCTATTGAAATATTATAATAGCGGGGGTGTGCAGCACGTCACCAGATATTTCCCGCATTTTAACTAAAAAAGACCGGAACCTCTTAAAGGAGGAATCCGGTTTTTTTTATGTGAAAATGACTTGATGTGTGAACACCGTATTTTGTGGGCGGACCCTTTTTACGGACCCTTTTTAAATGAGTGTAGAAGGCCGCTAAGATACCAAACAAAAAAGATTCAGTGACTAAATCTAACGAATGACAATTTTATAAGGGTGAGTAATATCCTTTTTAAGTTCACAACATCTGTAATCCTGATGAATTAAAAACGCCTTAGTTTTTTAACAACTATTTAGGGGTTTTGTTCATGAACAAGTTTTTATTCCGAATTGGATTGTTCGCCTCATTCTTCATAGCGGCAATATTGGCGCAGGCAGGGGAGGAAACGCTCCCGCTTACCAGAGTAAAAATAAAAAATGGTTATCTTAGATTGATTTTTTAAAAGTAAAAACGCCATAAAACTTCTTATGGCGTCTGTCCGAACTAAGGGATGCAATGTTTGGGAGACGAATATAAATCGTCAATGTGCTAAAAAAGGAATGCAGCACCTACAATGATTAACAAAATGAACAGCACAACGATCAATACGAAAGAACTTCCACCGTAATTTCCACCGTAGTTCCCCATATTATTGCCACCTCCTGTTGTTAGGATAGTACATAATATGCCGGACGATAAATTTCGACATAGATTTAAGTCTAAATAAGAAAAAATGGATGTTATGTCTAAAATGAAGAGCTTCTAAGAATATAAAATAATGGAAAGTTAACTGAAAGAGAGAAATGGATTGGACGGTTTGCTATTTAAAGAGGAGGGATATGGCTAAACATGCAATGAAACTGTGTATGAAAGTGGTGAGCCATGAAGCTACTTCATCATGCAGAGCCACATACGAAGAGGTACAGGGAAATTACAGTTAACGAAAATATTCATCATTTCCCGGGCAAGCGCAGTATACGACAAATCAAAACAAATCACAAAGGGACGGAAGGTACGATACAAGGAGGCTGCTTGCGGGTTTGTGGTGCAGATAAAGTTTCCGTTTCAAAAAGGTCATATGTTTATTCCAAACTTTACGTTTATTCCTGCAGAATGCTTGTAAAAGAAAGTCGGCAAAACTGCCGACTTTCCTAACGAAATTTAGATCTCAACAGATCTAAAGAAACCATCGACACTATCACCGGTGCCGCTATCATATTTCAGGATGTATTCTCCTTTTTGGTTAACGCTGAATTCCTGAATGAACGTTTTCCCCGCATTTAATGTCGTAGAGGATAAGAGTGTATTCCCATTAGGATAATTAATGGTGAATTTGAAAGATTTGCTGCCGTCATTCGCAACAAAAACTCTGATTTTTCCTGGAGAGCTGCCTTGATAGTTGAATGAAACCTTACCGGTACCGCCAGAAAAAGGCTGACAGACAATATACGGAGCGTCACATGACCAACCAGCAGGTTTCATGATTTTATCTTGATTTGGCAAAGGTTTTGCAGAAACATCTGCAGTCCCCATTAGTGGAATTAACCCAAAAGCAAGAGCGCCGGCAATAAATTTCTTTTTCATTCGTATATCTCCTCTTAATAGTGAATGGGATACAGCTATAAATTTACAATATTAATTTTAAGAGGACAAATAAATGTCACAAATTTACAATCCATACACTGCAGTAAACTGGTCAAAGCATGAAGATGATTCCACTTAAAATGAAAAAGCGGCCTATTGGGTGGGGTATATTTGTAGACAACGATGACCGGGGCGGCTGCGGATCAATTGAAACGAAGTATATTCCCAGGCAAGGAGTATTTCTTTAACCTGAAACTTTTATAAAGCATTAACGTATTACTTTATAAAGGTAAATAAGGAGGCTTCTGAATGGGATTAAAAAATTTCTTTAATACTGAGTTAAAATGCTCTATCTGCGGAAAAACATTAAAATCAGGGGATGAGATAACAGCTTATCTTACACTTCCGAGTGAGAAGAAGATGCCTGTGGGGAGAATGGACAAAGTGTTAAGCAAACACTCTGATAAGGTCTGCTGTAAAAAGTGCAGTGAGTAGGTTTTTAGTGTTATGAGGAACCTCTGGCGGGTTTCCTCATAACAAATATCAACCAATTAAATTAGAAAAAAGCGAAATTGTGATGATTAAAGTAGATAAAGAACTGAGGGATACCAAAGGGATCATTTTTCGTTTACTTTGTTTTTTTGAAGGTTTGTTTAGCTCGTGGATCACTGCACCCCATAAAAGCATGGATGCTAAAATGATAAGACTCATATGTAACAACACTCCCTTGTTTTTATGAATTTTACCATATTTATCACAAGGATGTCGATAGAACGAACATCTCTATAAAAAGAAGATTTTTATCTTAAATTGGGCCTCAAATTACTCAGTGAAGATGAAGCTGTATACATAAGCAAAGGTTCAACAGGCGTTTTATTGAATATCAAATGAAGCGATAGAAGGGTTTATCGGGGTCGCAAAGTATAAAGTATATGGTAATTCGCGTATTAATGCGGTTAGGTGGAAAAATTAAGCTTTCTGCGTGGTTTCTTGAAGTGACAGGAGGTGAGCGGCATAAATGTGTCAGAGCCAAAAGAGCACTTCCAACCCTAATAAGGAAAGGAATTGAGAATTGAAATTAGAACGTTTGTTATCAATCATATTCAAGCTCTTACATAATGAAATTTTATCTGCTTCCAGTTTAGCTGATGAATTTCAAGTATCAACGCGGACAATTTATAGAGACATCGAAGCGATTTGTGCAGCTGGAATACCAGTCGTTTCATACCAAGGGGCTAACGGCGGTTTTGGGATAATGAGAGGATACAAATTTGATAAAAGTTTAATCGGTTCTCATGATGTATTGAATTTAATTACAGTATTAAGCAGTTTGTCGAGTGTTTTTGAAGATAAGGAAGTTGAACACACGATAGATAGATTAAAATCTCTGGATACAAGCGAAAGCAGCAGGACTTTGTATGTTAACTTGGAAAACCTTAGAACAGAACCGAATTCATTAATCCGGCTGCGAAAAGCTATACAGGAAAAAAAGGCAGTACGCTTTGATTATGTCAGTAATAAAAATGAATTTACCTCACGTGAAGTAGAACCTATCCACCTTCATTATAAGTTTCGTAATTGGTATGTATATGGCTTCTGCAGAGAACGTCAAGACGATAGAGAATTTAGAGTATCACGTATGATGAATATAACGCTTACTCAAGAAGAGTTTTTGCGCAGTCACAAAGTGAAAGATGAACCATCTTATTCAGAATCCAATGCGGAAGGGTTTGAGGATGTTGTCATTTGGGTTGATCCCAATTCTCTGGCAAAAGCTTTAGATCAATTTCAGAACGCGTCTAAAGTCATGAACAGTGATGGAAGTATGACGTTTACCATTTCTGTTTATCAGCCTCTTCATGCCGGATGGCTTATATCAATTCTCTTAAGTTTTGGCAGCGGAGCTAAAATGATAAAACCGGTGCAGCTGCAATCAAAATTAATCGCTGAAGCCAAAAAAATAATGAAAGTTTATCAAGATGTATGACGATCTGCTGTCATATATCTTTTTTTATAATCATAAGCATCAACTTTAAAGGAGAAGATGTTAAATGAACCATGCGAAAAATATGTATCAGTACCATGTTTGGGCGAATAAAGCGTTATTAGAAAGAATAAAGGAATTACCAAGTAACGTTCTTTATAAAGAGGTTCGCAGTTCATATCCTACAATTGCTCAAACGTTCAGTCACATCTTCGCGGTGGATGCTATGTGGCTGCAAGTACTTAAAGGAATAGACATGCAGGAAGCAGTGGAAGGTTCTGCGGCTTATGCAGAAAGGGCTCATTTATATTCTGCAGATGAATTTGCGGCGTCTTATGAAGAACTGGCTTCACAGTTTGAAGAATGGATGAATAGCCAAACAGATTTAGAACAAAAAATGAACTTAAATAATCCTTGGTTAGGTTACAGAGAAACTGCTTACTCAGAAATTTTATTCCATGTTGCCAATCACGGAACTTATCATCGGGGCAGCATAACAACTATGTTAAGACAGCAGGGCTACGCTTCGGCAATGAATGACCTTGTATTATATTGGTATCAGGATTAGTTCAGAGAATACTTGCAAAATGAATAACCGCTGAATGGTCTGTAAAGTTTCTTTTCTGAACTAAATGACATCTGGGTGGGGCGCTGAGCAAGAATAGAGATCAAAGGCTGCCGTATCATTCCCGGCAGCCTTAATGATTAGGAAGTAAAATCGATAACCATACGGCCGGTCACTTTGCCTTGCTCCATTTCTTCAAAAATATCATTCACATCTTCAATCGGGCGTTTTGTCACTTTAGGTACAACTTTACCGTCTGCAGCAAATTGAAAAGCTTCCTTCAGGTCTTCTCTGGTACCTACTAATGAACCTACTACCTGAATTCCATCTAACACGAGACGGGGAATATCTAAATCCATTTTGTCCACCGGTAAACCGACGGCGACTACGCGAGCTCCTGCTTTTACAACATCAATCGCTTGATTGAAAGGGGTTTTAGAGACAGCCGTGATGACCACTGCATCAAGCCCTAAATCGTTAGTCACTTCTTTTGCTTTAGCGACGGGGTCTTCGTTTAAACTGTTTACAACCGCATCAGCGCCTAAGCTCTTAGCAAAATTCAATTTTTCATCGCTAATGTCGAAAGCGATCACTTTAGCGTTAAAGACGTTTTTTGCATATTGAACAGCCAAGTTGCCTAAACCGCCGACTCCAAATACACCGATCCATTGACCTGGCTTAATTTCACTGACTTTAACGGCTTTATAAGTTGTTACACCTGCACAAGTAATGCTGCTTGCTGCTGCAGGATCTAAATTTTCCGGCACCTTTATTGCATAATCAACCGCTACGATTGCTTCTTCAGCCATTGCGCCGTCAACTGTATAGCCGGCATTTTTTACATCCCGGCACAAGGTTTCACGGCCAGTTAGGCAATATTCGCAGCGGCCGCAGCTTTCAAACATCCAGGCAATAGAGACGCGGTCTCCCTTTTTTAAATTTGTTACGCCTTCAGCAATCTCAGTTACAATGCCTATTCCCTCATGACCTAAAGTGACGCCAGTAACATCCCCGAAATCAGCATTTTTAACATGTAAGTCAGTATGACATACACCGCAGTATTCCATCTTAACTTTGGCTTCACCATGTCGCAAAGGACGTAATTCTTTTTGTACGATCGCTATACTTTTGTCTTTTGTTGCTACTACTGCTTTCACATCATACACCCCTTTTTATTATTCACAGAAAATTGTTACTTATCTTACAATTTAGCACATCGCTCTTGTTTTGAAAACCCTTACATTACTTTGCGGACAGGTGCTTGTGCAAAAATTGAGGGTGCTATTCAGGAAAGATCCTTTGGATGATTTGTCATCCGAATGGTGTTTAAATGGGGGATTGTCGTCTCCAAATGCACAGAATGCTTTGAATTTGTGGACATAATCTTTCTGTCGATATTTGACTTGCACTGCAGAGAATTACACTGGCAGGATATGATTTTATCCTTAGTGAAAAGAATTTCACGGATAATCATTTGAACTTGAGCGCGGCTGATAAGGTGAATGGTGATGCAAACAGGGATCATTTCTTAAAGATCACAAAAAGAGCCGGATGCAGATTGGTGAGCGATACACAGTCAAGGTATTTCCTTGACCTTTTTAATGATATAAAATTTGCAGATAGAATTGCTGATCTGCAAAAAAAGATCAAAAAACATAGATCTTTTAAAGTGATGGATATATACTGATTTTAAACAATAGGAAAAAAATGAGAAATGTATTTTTATATAAAGCAGGTGAAATATATGGGAGCGGCGACTTGGAGCAAAAGGCAAAGCTATACCTACACATTGGTTTTTTCAAGTTTGTCGTATGGTTTGATCTTCGGGCTATATATGTTTGTATACTCGGGTTTTGTGCCATTTGCATTGGTTACTGTGGTTATCATTGCTTTTTATGCATTTATTACTTACTTTTTGTTTGCTGTTCCTGTGCAACTATGGCTAAGAAAGAAGCCTAAAAAGTTTAGTTTGATTCATCTTTTCATTTATACAGCAGTCGCTTTTTTAGCCGTGTTCTTGTTCTGGCACATAGGCAATCCGTCAATTGATTTCACAGTTTTCAGAAGTTTCATTTATTACATAATGAGCTTTGTTGCTGCGTTCATATATTGGTTCTGGGACTCTATATTTCTGAGAAATTACAATGTTCACTGCAAGTAAAGCTGATGTTTCCAAAAGAAAGCGGGTGAGGAAAAAATGGAATACATTGAGTTGACTAGGGACAATATTGATGACAATCATATTTGCTGTGCATTAGGTGCGAAACAATATGAGGATGCGGTAAATGAAAAGAAGAGCTGGCTCAAAGATCGAATGATTGATGGCTTGGTGTTCTATCGCCTAAACGAACGGGCAAAAGTTTTTATTGAATATTTACCTGCAGAAGAAGCATGGGTTCCGGTAAGCGCACCTCATTTTATGTTTATTAATTGTCTTTGGGTCTCAGGTAAATATAAGAATAACGGGCATGCGAAACACTTGTTAGAAAAATGTGTGTCAGATGCAAAATCCCGCGGTATGGATGGGATAGTTCATATAGTGGGGAAGAAAAAACTCCCTTATTTAAGTGATAAGCATTTCTTTGAACATATGGGATTTGCTGTGCAAGATGAAGCGGAACCCTATTTTCAGTTGGTGTCACTGACGTGGAATGAACATGCATATCCTCCTGTATTTAAAAAACAGGTGAAAAGTAATTTCGTTAATGATGAGGGAATCACAATATTTTATACAGCTCAATGCCCGTTTGCAGTCGGATTGTTAAAGGATTTAAAGGAACTGACTGAAAAGAAAGGACTTCATTTTCAGGCCCGGCGAATAACGTCAAAAGATATGGCACAAAAATCCCCGGCAGTTTGGACGACTTTCAGCGTGTTTTATAATGGGACATTTCTCACTCATGAGATGATGAGCGTGAATAAGTTTGAAAAAATACTCAATAAGCTTTTAATGGCTTAACTTTGTTTTAATTACTATTGCTCGTTTCTATATTCGATACTGAGGGTTTTTCACGAAAATTGTTCAGTACTTTACATCGCGGGCGGCAAATGAATGATTACTGTTTTTGACAAAGATGATAACGTCTATCATTATATTAAAAATAGATTGAGATAAGTTCTTCAACAAACGAAGAAGATCTTTTCAATGATCGATAACAATGAAACAGGAGACTGCAAATGCAAAAAATTGAAACCCATCGCTTAATTTTAAGAAATTTCACCGAGAGAGATTCGCAAGGTCTGTGGAATATTCGGCACATCCGAGAGTGAATTGCTTTCTTGATGACAGAATGTCTACGTTAGAAGAAGCTGCCGTAAACGTTCAAAAAAGAAGCCGGGATGACTCTTATATTGCAGTTTGTTTAAAAGCCAGTAATGATCTAGTCGGAGAACTATTTTATTTAAAAGAAGAGCCAGATACCTATTCTGTTTGTTGGAATTTCAATGCCCGTTTTGAAGGGAAGGGATACGCAAGTGAAAGTGCGAACGCTTTCTTTGAGTATCTCTTTATGCAAAAAGAAGCAAGAAGGCTTTATGCATATGTTGAAGACGATAACTGCAGGTCACAAAAACTATGTGAAAGATTAGGAATGCGTAAAGAAGGTTATTTTCTTGAATTTATTTCATTTACTGCACACGAGGATGGAACACCTAAATATGAAAACACTTACCAATACGCATTGCTAAAGAAAGAATGGTTAAAACAAAAACATAGTTAATAGAATTTGTGGGGAGATAACCTCTCCTTTACCGAAAAAACCTTGCTAGAAGCAGGTTTTTTTGTATTTAAGTTAAATACTTCATTAGGTTACCTAGTAACGATCAAAAAGATTCAGCTTGAAGGTTGGGAAAAACATGAAAATCATTATAGCAATGTTGTAAAATTAGAGAGAGGATGATTGTGATGGACATTTTGCAGTTTAACGACAGAAGGAGCGGGAAGTAATCGAATCAGCAATGTTCAATTCTTTTTGATGAATTTAAAGAAGCGCTCGAGAATGGAAAAGTGGTTGATAATCAAAATGTTAAAAGCTGTTCAGAGTCAAGACCTATTTTACGGTGAGACTGAAAATATGCTCTTAATCTTCTGATGTTGTTCAAAGCTGACTCCTCTTGATGCTTATGTAAGAAAATAACACCATTGAAATATATGTAATATCAATGAATAGGGTTGGAAACGGAGGGGTTCAAAGTTGGGGCGATCTTGTGTAAAAGAAAGGATCAGGATGAATGTGACCAGCATCCACCCTGATCAATGGGGTTCACAGTGTTCTATTTCATTGTATTCCAATCGGAATAATATAACAAGGGTGAAAAAGAAATAAGCGGAATGTTTTCGGCTTCTTCTGCTTCTGGAGCGGGAAAAGGAAAGTGAGATGTTTGAATGAAAATAAATGATTATCTGAAGGAAAGGTTTCCGACTTTAAAATTAGTGCCCGGCATTTATCATCAATGGGACGTGGGAATTCATTTTTCTCTCGGCGGCAATATGTATCAATTTAATGAAAGCGGTGCTTTGAATCTTGAGTATTTTCAGCTTGTTCATCATCAAACCGCCGCACTTTTCAATGAGCTGTTTGAACATAGCGATGACATGTTCCTTGTTGCCAACGTGTATAAGCACAAATCTCAAGGTCATCACCCGAGAAAATTAAAGGTTTATCAGCCGTTTCTGAAGTGTAAGGATGATTTATATCGGATTCAAGTGAAGACCTGTCCATGCCCGTTCGAAGAAGAATATGAAATGCAGCAGTTTTCTTTATTATGTAAACGGAAAGATCTGCGTATCCCCCAATTACTTAAGGCAGCCGTCCACGAAGATTTTCCGCTGAAGCCAAGGTTCGGGGGCCGTTCCGTTGGGTATCCTGATGTTTTTTTTGTGAATATGACAAAGGATATTATTTTCTTTCTGTATGATGACAGAGGGGGTGAAGTCATTGCTCTTGATGCCGGAAGAATACGAAAGCTTTATGATCAATATCACGATTGGATTGAATTGGACTGAATATGCACACATGAATTCAATTCCGCTTGTGCCGGCTTTGTTCTTGCCTAGTCGGGCTGCATGAGTGTAATGGGCAGAATTGAAGGGCGCCGGAAACTTTTTTTCCTCTCATACCGACCTTCTGCATGTTAAGCTTCTGTATTTATTTTGAACGAATTCCTATTTGTAAAACGGCTGAATAGAATAACATAAAAGCTTTTTTATACAGTGCAGGAGGAGAGAAATGTGAGGGCTGAACACCGTGATTGTATGGAAATTGGAATTTATTCATTTGCAGAATTATATCCCGACCCTCTGACAGGGAAAACAGTCAGCGCAAAGCAGCGGATAGATGAATTGATGAAGCTGGCGAAACTGGCTGACGACGCAGGGCTTGATGTATTCGGTGTAGGCGAGCATCATCGTCTTGATTATGCGGTATCTTCGCCGCCGGCCATCTTATCAGCGATTTCACAGATCACTGAAAATATTAAGCTGACCAGTGCCACGACTGTATTATCCACCGCAGATCCCGTCCGTTTATTTGAGGATTTTGCAACGCTTGATCTGATTTCAGACGGCCGGGCGGAAATCATTGCGGGACGGGGCGCATTTTTAGACTCGTTTCCTCTTTTCGGTTATGACGTAGGCCATTATAAAGAACTGTTTGAAGAACACATTGACCTCTTTTTAAAATTAAATTCCGGGGAAGAATCGGTTACCTGGAAAGGACGTTACCGGCCGCCGCTGCGCGAGGCAGAAATTTCTCCTCGGCCTTTTCGCGGAAGCATTCCGCTATGGTTAGGTGTTTCGGGGACTCCGGAAAGCGCAGAACGGGCCGGGCGTGCAGGCGCGGGGTTGGCATTAGCTGTACTGAGCGGTGATCCGGTGTCATCTAAGCCGCTTGTTGACAAATACCGGGAAGCGGCTTCTAAAGCCGGTCATCCTCCGGAAAATGTGAAGGTTGCGGTAACCGGACATATGTTCATTTCAAAAACGAATGAACAGGCAATACAAGAATTTTACCGGTATCATTCAAATTACTGGTCTCACGTTCATTCATATCACGGGATCGATGAGCCTTTAACGAAGGAAGATTTTGAGCGGGCGTCCGGAAAAGAAACAGCTTTATTTGTGGGAAGCTCACAGCAGATCATTGAAAAAATCATGCATCAATACGAGTTATTCGGACATCAGCGATTTCTCGCGCAAATCGATATAGGAGGTATGCCGTTTAAAAAAGCCGCGGAAAACATCGAACGATTAGCAGCGGAAGTAGCACCGGTTATCCGAAAAGAAACCGGCAAATCCAGCGAATGAAGTTCTGAGCAAAAGGGGCGGGCCGGTCAATCGCGGATTCGACAACAGAATCGGCCCGGCTTTTTCTTTATGATTATAAAAAACAAAGGGGAAAGCGCCAACCTCATTGCTTTTTCCTATCAAGAAAAGGAAGGTCATTTCATCCTCCATCGTGAAGTGTATATACCGAAAGGTTTTTATTATCAAAAGAGGGAGGATGATGCAGTAATGAAGGGTTTAGTCAAAGCTGCAGTTTTAACTGTTACTCTTGGTATTGGAGGCGCTTTCTATTCAAGTGATGCATCTGCGCACGGGTATATAAAAGAGCCCGTCAGCAGAGCGTACATGGGAGCATTAGAGAAACAAACATTGGGCTGGACGGCCGCTGCGCAGAAATATGGCTCCGTCATTGATAATCCTCAGTCTGTAGAAGGGCCGAAAGGATTTCCGGCTGCAGGTCCGCCGGATGGAAGAATTGCGTCTGCAAATGGAGGATCGGGACAAATTGACTTCGGTTTAGACAAGCAGACTGCAGATTATTGGGTAAAACAAAACATTCGCGGCGGTTTTAACACCTTTACTTGGTACTACACGGCCCCTCATGCGACATCAAAGTGGCACTATTATATCACCAAGAAAAACTGGAATCCGAATAAACCTTTGTCAAGAGATGAATTCGAATTAATCGGAACGGTAAACCACGACGGCTCCAAGGCAGATACGAATCTGACTCATAAGATTTTTGTGCCGACTGATCGAAGCGGGTATCATGTCATTTTAGGGGTATGGGACGTTGCGGATACTTCCAATGCCTTCTATAACGTCATCGATGTAAACCTTACACAATAATCTATGAATTACTGATCGGCTGCATGTTGATACATCGGCCGATCTTTTTAGTTTTAATGTGTGAATGAAAAGGGGAAAAACAGCAGAGCGCCATAAACATTTCATTTATGGCGCCGTACGATCATGGAGGTGGTGCTGACATGGATGCGGAGGTAAGAGGATTCTTAATAACCGCCGAGGAAAGAAGCCCCGACGATGATTAATAAAATGAATAGCACCACGATTAACGCAAAGGAGCTACCATAACCACCTGAGAATCCCATATAATCTCACCTCCTAAAGAGGATTAATACATATTATGCTGAAATGTAAAGTTTGATAGGGATGCTAGTTTACTTTTTAAAAAAAGGGTTTTAGTCTGCATATATTTTCTTTTCACATTTCTTTTAAAGGGGGGACCGTAAATGCTTCCTGTAATAGAAACGGACAGACTTATTCTTAGAGAAGTTGAAAAGACAGATGCAAAGCAAATATTTGCTTGTTTTTCAAATGCAAATGTAACACGCTATTATGGTTTGGAACCTTTTGATTCAATGGAACAGGCTGAAAAAATGATTGGCTGGTTTAAAGACCAATATCATGATAAAAAGGGAATGCGATGGGGAATCGAGAGAAAAGATGATAAGGGAATAATTGGAACTATTGGTTTTAACTCTTGGGTGCCCAAGCATAAGCGGGCGGAGATCGGTTATGAGATTCATCCGAATTATTGGAGGAATGGCTATGCTTTTGAAGCGTTGGAGAATGTTCTTTCTTTTGGGTTTGAAAAGCTTGGGCTGTATCGTATAGGCGCTGTTGTTTTCATTGAGAATGCAGGGTCTCATCAATTACTGATAAAGGCGGGGTTTCAATCTGAAGGAATTTTGAGAAGATATATGTATCAAAACGGGCTGCCCCATGATACACGTGTATATTCTATACTGAATGAGATCGTTAACGAATAAATTGAAAATTCGTCGTTTTGTCAAGTGTTCTGCGGTAAATAAAAAAAGCCGATGAAGGCTTAACATTGATTAGAAGCCATAAAGCATTTTTTTGCTGCGCTTTCTGCAGACGGAGTTTGATTGTAAGAAACGATTCCGAGAATCACTAACAAGATGATGAACACCAATATGCTCCACAACATTATTTTTAAAGACTTTGACATGGCATACCCTCACTTTGAAAGACTTTACCGGGGCTGCGTTCGGAGCCCGCACTTCAAGTATAGTCGTTATAACGGTGAAAAATGTGCAGTCCAGTTAAAAAAAACTTGCGGGCGCTGCCGCAAGTTTTCTCCGTATTAAGGTCTGTGGAATTCAATATGCTGATTATCACGATCGAACCACCCTCTGAATGCCCAATTGATCCAGCCCCCGTCTCCTTTGTTATCGAAGGACCCGTCTTCGAAGACCCAGATTCCGTAAGTAATACCGTCATAAACGGCTGATCCGTAAAACTGAACGCCGTTAAAGCGGTCTTCATATTCTTGATTTAAATTGAACACCATGACGTTGTACTTCTGTCCTGATGCGTAAAATGTTGTTTCCATGACATTTTTTACCCAGCCGGTTCGGTTTTGATCTGACTTAACCGCTTCAGCAATGCGATCTGAGATTCCGAGAACATCTACGTTTACGTTCAGCCCGGCATCAACACCTGCTGCTTTTACGTTTTGGTCTGCTGTTTGGGATAATTTACTTTCTAGCGGATTTGCAACGGGTGAAACGTGAGGCGCGTTTGCGTGTTCAGACTGACTGGCTGCTGAGGCACTGGCTGTGAAAGGAATTGTTAGAGATAAAGCTAAGCATGATCCGACTACCGTTCTGGCGATTTTCATGGCTATGACCTCCTGAGGAAATTTTTAAAAAATGTTGCAAATTCATGGTATCGCAGAAAAATTGACCAAGCAAAGAGTAGATTTTCTCAAAAGTCATGTCATTCTATTTGTGTTGTTTTCTGTAAATGAAATACTTTTAATTAGGCGAAAAGGGAAGAAAATAATAGAGTCTTTTTATGTATTGTGATAGGATGACCGGATTTTGGGTGAAAATAGCCCGGAGAAACGCCATAATAAGAAAAACACCCGGAGTTTACCGGGTGTAAAAAGTGTTGATATGTCAAGTTAGCAGCATTTTTTACATTTTTTGCATTTTCTTTTATAAACAACGATGTAATCATAATCAAGATGCTTTTTATCTTGTTTCTTCTTTTTTTGTTTAGGCTGCTTTGGGTGGTGATCATAATGTCCGTTCATATCCATGTCCATATCCATATCCATATCCATATCCATATCCATTTCCATACCCATATCCATACTCATATTCCTCCTTTTTCATCTGACGGTAGTATTCTATGACAGAAAGCATGGATGGCTTGGACAAATGAAACGGTATGTTGAAAAAGAGGCATCTCATTCGGTATAAAAAACAGGATCATATCCGCCAGATAGAAAAGAGAGAAGATGATCCTGATATTGAGACCCTATTTGATAACCGCAATTGCAATGCCGTACCCTTTTTCAGAACTGTATAAGGCTGTCAGTTTCAATACCTTCCAGCCTTCCGCGGCTTTAGTCCCGATTCCGTTATGGGCTGTGATATAATCTCCCGGGCTGACCGTACTGTCGACCCGTACGTAATGCCGGCCGTTGAGTCCGACAATGTGCCATTCGTCTCTGGCCGCGCGTGCTTCATAGTCAGCTTCAAGAGCCGGACTGCAGTCCGGATTTTGTTTCGGCACGCGTACCGTTTCTCCTGTTTCTTCGTCAGTCACATTTTCGTATATGAAACCGCCGAACTCGTTTGTCAAAAAGCGGCTTTGCCATCCGAAGCTTGCGGCTCCTGAGATAAAAGCGGCTGTTTCTGAAATGACGCCGAGCATGTAATCTCCGACGTGAGCCGATTCAATTTTTTCGCCTTTCACTGTGACAATCGTCCCGACGGGAATTGTCTGGCCGGTTACACTTTCAAAATATTCTCCGTACCCAGACAGGGAAGAGGTGACAGCTCCGGCGAACGTACCGTGGCCGCCCGCTGAATCCAGTTTCCATTTGATGGACTGATGCCCTCCGGCAACCGTGTATGGTTCTTCCAATGTAATGCTTTCTGATGACAGAATCGTTCTGGAGACTTTGCTGCCCGTAATATGGACATTGTTTGAAGCGGCGATAAAGGCCCTTGAACCTTCAGAACTTGAACCTCCGGAAGAGCTGATGATCGCATTTCTGTCACCTCTGGCCGTAATATCGCCTGTTCCCGCAATAACAGCGCTTGTCGGGTTGAATGCAAAACCGGAGCTGGTCGCGAGCTGTGCGCCTCCCTTTAAATTGACGGGGATCTGCTCATAAGTCTGTCCTTTTATAGATGCGGCCGCGCTGTAACCTTCCGCTTGCACCCCGAGAATGACGGCCTGACTGTTAGGGGACGTAATTCCGACGGAACCGCCGTCTCCGATCATCGTACCGTTCATAATATTTACGTTATATTGGCCTCCGCCGATGGAGATGCCTTTAGGAGAAGACTTGTATATATCAAAATTTAAAATTTTAACATAATCGGTTTTATTTGATCCGCCGGATATATTGATGTCAACACCTGCTTGTGTAAAGCCGCGTATTTTAATGCCGTTGATCGTAATATTTTGACTGCGGTATTGAAGAGCCACGACTGGATTCCCGCCATAGTCGTATGAGGGATCACCGATAGCTGTGAATCCGTTTACATTAACGTTTTTATAGGCAGAGATGACCAGCGCCCTCGGGGTCACACCGTCATAGAGAGCATTAAACACCGGTTCAATCGCGGTGCAATCGGTTAAAGTAACATCATAAGCCGTCGTGCTTTCGGGGTCTGATGCCTGATGATGGCCGATATGACGAATATCAAATGAACGTACATCACGATACGAAACATGACCGATAATATGAACATTTTGAGAAGCCGGCCACAGGCTGTGCGCCTTTACCTCAATCCCGCGGATATTTCCGCTCGTATAGTTATTTAAAAGCCACACATGTTTAGAGCCGTCGTCAATTTCAATGCCGTTCGAGTTTGCGCTGCCCTCAGCATGCTCTGTGCCGCGGGGGTTTCCGGAATGGCAGTTCGAGATGAAAATATACTCGCTGTAATGGGTGGTAATGCCGTCGTCTCCGGCGCCGTATGCCACACAGTTATCAATCCATATATATCGGCATCCGTCTTTCGTCCATTCTGTTTCAGGCAAATGATCGTAAGTCGGAGATGTAATATCAATACCATGGAGACCCGCGTTAACCGTTTCAACATTCTTAATCCAGCCGTATTGCACATTAGCAAACGTTAAACAGCTGGAAAACTGTCCTCCGGGGTTCCTGACCCCGCATTGACGATCAGGATTCCAGTCTAAAGTCATGTTCTGGACAAAAATATTACGGTTTCCATTTTCGTAATCATCGTTAGTAATGACCCATTCGTATGCGGGAGTGTCCTCATGAAGCTTTAGCACGGTAATCCCTTGTCCCTCACCGGAAATAGTGGTCCATGAGGGGAGTTTTATCCCTTGAACCAAAAATTCTCCTGCGGGAACATTTACTTTGACCCGGCCGTTCCCGATCGCTCTCCGAAAGGCTTCCGTATTGTCCCGGCCGTCAGGGATCGCTCCGTAGTCCTCCACATTCACTTCCCGGGTGATTTTATTCTTAAGCATTTCGTATTCTGTATCAAGCCGTTCTTTTAAAAGTGAGGTGACCATTCCTTCCGCCGTCACCCGGGCATCTGCGATCTCAAGATTATCATCCGTTGCGGAATGCTTAATAAAATTCTGCATCCTTGCTTTGAGATGCTCCAATTCAGAGGGCTGTGCAGGGCGAGACTGCAATGGGGCGTTTAAAGACGGATCAGGAAAGTTTTTAAATTGAACCATTCTAAAGACACCTCTTTCTTTTGATATAAGCGCCTGAGGCAGGGGACAGAAAAGAGTCGCACGCCCTTTAAGCGCTTATTCTTCAAATTCTTTATTCAGAACGAAATTCCTTTTGAAACCAAGGTGAAATTTTAAAAAAGCTCTGTTGAAACAACGGATATAAAGCTTTGCATTATTGTAATTGAAGCTGTCATGTGAAAATGAAGGAAAAAACTGATAGGAGGGGCCCTCATTTTAGGTTTATTCTCATGGACCTCGCAGTGCTTCTTCTTCGGCTGCATATACACCAAAAACAACATTCTTATCAGTTAAATGGTATAATGGGGCACGGATTGGTCATCAATACGACTGAAATAGGGAAGCAAAAGGAGCAGCGAAAATGACTTTACAAATCAAAATTAAATATTCAGATGATACCCAAACGAGAATCAGTAAAATTGAACAGGGCGATTGGATTGATCTGCGGGCAGCTGAAGATATAACAATCAAAAAAGGTGAATTCAAACTTATCCCGCTTGGAGTTGCGATGGAACTGCCGGAAGGATATGAGGCCCATGTCGTACCGCGTTCAAGTACATATAAGCATTTCGGTATCATTCAGACAAATTCAATGGGAGTCATTGATGAATCATATAAAGGCGACAATGACTTTTGGTTTTTTCCTGCATTCGCGCTTCGGGATACCGACATATCCAAGGGGGAGCGGATCTGCCAATTCAGAATCATGAAGAAAATGCCTGAAGTGGAGCTGATCGAAGTAGACAAGCTCGGGAACAATGACCGCGGCGGACTGGGATCAACAGGCACGAAATAAAACGAAAAAAGACTGCTTAACAGCAGTCTTTTTTTTATGGAAACAGCAGTTACATTCAATTTGTTTCGGTGATTCTTGAATTGGGAAATCATACGTCACGTTCGAATTTGACTTCGAAATAAGCGGCCGCTCCGTAACCGTTTATGCCGGGAGCAAATATTTGAGCCGGACGCCAGCCCAGCTCAGCATATTGATAAAATGATTTCCCAGCAGTCTTCACTCTCCTCCAAAACTAAGGAGAAGGGTTTCATTATCATTTAAGCTTTCCGTCTCTTTGACAGAAAGACTTTTTTAAGTTAAAGGATAGAGGTTGTTTTGATGTTTTTATTCTCCAAGATGAACGGAGGTTTTGTCCAACGTATATAATATTGTGACAAAAGTGTAAACAAAAGAAAGGATGATGTTATGGCAAAAAGGGTTAAAAGAGTAGAGCGTAAAGCAGCTGGCAAAGAGGCAGAGCAGAAGAAACCGTCCAAAGTCACCCTGTTCTGCCGTTCGCTTCAAAGGCTGAAGCATTTGTATTGTAACATAAACATACAAATGCCATCAATAACCAAAAAAGGAATTTTAGTTTTGATTTTACCGTTTTTGCTCCTGCCGTTCTTTCAGGCTAATGCCGCTTCAGATATTTACGGCGGTTTCGAGGAATTAAAGCTGAATGAAGATCCTTCCGATTTTTCCATTTCAACGCGAGAGCATAACCCTTCTGTCCTCATATTAGCTATACACGGCGGAGGCATAGAGCCGGGGACCAGTGAGTTAGCCAGAGAAATTGCCGAAAACCGGAGTTTATATTTATTTGAAGGGTTAAAATCAGCCGGTAATGCGGCTCTGCATTTGACAAGTTCGCATTTCGATGAACCGAAGGCCGTGCAAATGGTGAAAGAGCACTCTAATGTCATTTCATTGCACGGTTACGGCAGTGACGATAAAAAGATAAAAATCGGCGGTACAGACAGAGAGCGGGCCGAACTTTTGACCGATGTGCTGAAACGGCACGGGTATCCTGCCGTTCTTCTTGGCATAAATGATAAATATGCAGGCGTCAGTCCGAACAACCTTGCCAATCAATCTTCATCCGGATTGAGTATTCAAATCGAAATGAGCACCGGCTTCAGAAAATCACTATTTGACACTTTTACGCTGAAAAGCAGAGCATCCACACAAAATGGGACCTTTTATCAATTCACAAAAACGATTTCTGATTTTATCAGTGACAATTATTAATAAGCACGCCTATTTTGTTGGCGGGGCTTTTTCTTTTGAAATTTATGAAACTTTAAGTTCTTAAGATCGTATACATAATTGACAGGATGAAAGAAAAGAGGTGGGCAAATGAAAGTGATGATCGGGTCTATCATTCTTCTTGTCATCATCGGATTCGGTTTATGGCTGATGCTTAGTCCAATCTTTAAACAAGTGGGAAGCGGAGCCAAAAAATTCAAAAAGTCATGGGAGGAAGAAGATCAGCATGAGCGAAAATAAGCGCGGAAACACAAAAAAAATTATCGGCGGTGTGATTATAGGTGCAGCCCTTTTAATTGCGGGCGTTACAGCGTCACTATTCATTGAAAAAATACCGAACGGTTATGTCGGGGTTGTATACTCACCGAATGGCGGGGTAAAATCCGACACATTGGACCAAGGCTGGCACTTAGTCGGATTATTTAATAAAGTAACGGAATATCCGGTGCGTATGCAGACAGTGAATAATGAAAATATAAAAGTGGCAACCTCAGACGGTAAAAATATAGAAATGGATATCGCTTACAACTATGTCGTGCAGCCTGATAAAGTAGTCGATCTGTTTAACAAATTCGGCGCGGTAGACGTTGAAACGATCGAAAATACATATTTAAAAACAAGGCTGTGGGATGCGGCGCGAAAATCAATCAGCAAATACTCGGTTATTGACACATACGGGCAAAAATCTGCAGAAGCCGCTGCCGATGTTCAAAAGAGATTTGCTGATGATATGAAGAGTCTTGGATTTTTAATTGATGATCTGACGCTTGGCGTACCGAAGCCGGATAAAGCCACACAGGAAGCTATTGATGCAAGGGTGAAGTCTTCACAGGAACTTGAACGGACACAAACTGAAATTAAAATAGCCGAAGCCGAAGCGAAAAAGAAAAAAATTGAAGCGGAAGGGATCGCTGATTACAACCAAATCATAAAGAAATCAATGTCAGATGAAATGATCAAATATAAATGGATTGAAAAATGGGACGGAAAAACGCCGAAAGCGACAGGCACAGACTCACTGCTGCAGCTGCCGCTAGACGATCAGAAGCAAAAATAAAAAGAGAAGGAGGCGATTGCCTCCTTTTTATGTTTTTTCCTGTGGGTCTTTTTCCGGCACTAATTCTTCAGACGCCTCGGTTTGATAGCTCCATAGCGTGCTATCCGTCTCTGTTGTGTCCTGATAATCTTCGGGAAGTACATATTGCTGCAAATACCGGTGAAAAAATGCCTCAAAAACAGAAATGCAAAGTGCAGAGATAACCGATGCCGCGGCAGGCGAGACATTAAATCCGCCAATATTCATAAGGAATATCCATAATATAATGAATGAAATTCCGAAATCAGCTGCAACGGCTGTGAAATTGCTTGTTCTCGGCAGAATCATGCAATCACCCGCAAAATAAGTGATTAAACTTAAGATCACTGTAATAAACAGAACGTTTAAAAAGGTTACTTGGTACATAAGATCCAGAACAATGTACAGTAAAGCAAGTGTGAGCGCCGTTTTGGAAGCGAAAGCAATTACGTGTTTCATTTGAACCACCTTCGTTATTTCGTTTAGTCTTCATTGTAAGCAATCCGCAAATTTTTAAACTGGTATATAGTGGTTATAAAGGATACGTTTTAATAAAATGTGAATAGACATCACAGGATTCACAAGTTAAAATATGTAAAAAGGGGGATGCAAATGAAAAAATACTGGATATGTATTGCTGTTTTTTTATTATGTTTTAGCGGAATACACTCAGCTAAAGCGGCTACCATTGAATTCGGATCAAAAACAAGCTTCACTTTGGAGGGAAATGCAAAAGAGTTTCATATTGAAAATCCGGGGGCTGTAGCTGCCGACGATTACTTTTTAGGATATAAGTTCACCATAATGAACAACTCTTCGTGCGGTTTAAGCATGAAACTCCAACGGATGGCGCTGAACGGAAATTTTTATACATTAAGTTCTAAAAACTACAGCGGCAGCTGGTTAAACCTCAGTGCCCAGGATAAAAAATCAATTGATCCGTATCACAAATACAGGATTCTGGTCGAAAGTTCTTCAAACGTCTGTGGCCCCGTCTATATTAAAGGGTTATACGGTGTAGAATATTATCATTTTGATTGAAAATAGATACTCGCTAAAGGCAGCGGGTTTTTTTATATTTAAATATAACTTATCGTACTATGTACTAAATATTCATATATAAATTTTGATGCACCCGCCCAAAGAAAAGATAAACAAAAGCAAATTCATCACGCACAAATATACAAAGTTGAAAAGTGGATGAAAAGTTTCTTGAGGGAAACATTATTAGTTGACTTCAAAAGTGTGATGTCGGATAATAAGAATGTAAGTTTTTCCTCCTTAGCAGATTCGTTTCTTAAGCCAGGGCGAATCTGCTTTTTTTATGCAAAAAAACCCCTTACAGAGGGGTTTTTTACGATAAATGAAGTTTAATAGAATTAATGTACGGCTCTGAATACGCCGATAACTTTCCCCAAAATGCTTACGTTTTGCAGGATAATCGGCTCCATCGTCGGATTTTCCGGCTGCAGTCGCACATAATTGTCTTCTTTATAGAAGCGCTTGACCGTCGCTTCATCATCTTCGGTCATAGCTACGACGATTTCTCCGTTATTAGCCGTGTTCTGCTGTTTGACAATGACGTAATCTTTGTCAAAAATGCCGGCGTCAATCATACTTTCTCCCATGATTTCTAACATAAAGACATGTTCGCCCGGAGGAACCATCCGGTCAGGAAGCGGAAAATACTCGTCGATATTTTCAACAGCCGTAATCGGAATACCCGCCGTCACTTTCCCGATGACCGGAACGTTTACGACCTGGCTTTTCGGAATTTGGACTTCTTCTTCATCCAATACTTCAATCGCCCTCGGTTTAGTAGGGTCCCGTCTGATCAGGCCTTTTGTCTCCAGCCGCGCCAAATGGCCGTGCACGGTTGAACTGGAAGCCAGTCCTACTGCTTCTCCTATCTCTCTTACAGAAGGCGGATATCCTTTCGTTTTTACCTCTTCTTTAATAAAACGCAGGATATCAAGCTGCCTTTTTGATAGCTTCGTCATATTTCGCACCTCAAAACGTCGATTTTAAGTAGATTATAGCATGATTTTCCTGACAGTACAAACATAGGTTCGAAAAAAACGATTGACAGAAACGTTTGTTCGTATATACTGAAAGGTATAAAAAGCGAACAAACATTCTTATCGGAGGTTGTTTACATGGCGAAAGAATCTATTATATTTGTCGGGCTGTTTACTGCGATTTTAAGTGCCGCTATTTTACTTGTCTCATGTGCGGGGAATGATCAGTCCCTCAGCCAATATGTTAAAATAAAGGTTCAGGACGGCGATACACTCTGGTCACTTGCGGATCATGTAGCAGAAAAGAAACACATTAATAAAGAAGATTTCATTGAGTGGGTGACGGAGAATAATCATCTCCAAACTGCTGATATAAAGCCCGGAGACGAGCTTATTCTTCCGGTTAAGAAAAAGCATCCGGCCGTATATCAGCTGGCCATTGTCAATTAGAGAGGAAAGAGAGAAATGAAGGCGCTCATTTATGCCCGCGTAAGCACAAACAAAGAACAGCAGCAAACATCATTAAAAAGACAGGAAGAGGAGCTCAGTGAGATCGCTGCTGCAAACGGCATGGAAGTCGTGAAAGTCATTTCTGAGAAAGCCAGCGGTTACGAAATGGACCGCGACGGAGTATTTGAAATGCTTGATGAAATTAAAAAATCACATATTGACGCGATATTGGTGCAGGACGAAACGAGATTGGGAAGAGGAAACGCCAAGATTGCGCTTTTGCATTGTATTTACAGGGAGAATGTGAAAATATATACGACGGCTCATAAAGGTGAACTGGAGCTTTCTGAAGCTGATTCGATGGTACTCGAAATCGTCAGTATTGTTGAGGAATATCAAAGGAAAATTCACAATATGAAAATCCGGCGGGGAATGAAAAGAGCCGTGAAAAACGGCTACAAACCTGAACGGAATCTGAAAAACAGGCATGAAAACAGCGGAAAAGAAAAAAAAGAGGTTCCGGTTTCGGAAATTATCAGGCTGAGAGCCAACAAGCTTACCTTTGCAGAAATCGCAGCGACCTTAAGGGGATTCGGCTACGATGTGTCCAAAGCCACGGTTCACCGGCGGTTTCAGGAATATACCGCAGACACAGAAGGCAGCTGACGCGCATCAGTTGTAAAAAAGACTGCGTTTTAGTAGTATATAATCAACACGCACCAAAGGAGCTTATTATGATTTCTAAAGAAAAAATCGCAAGAATTAACGAATTGGCTCAAAAAGCTAAATCAAACACGATAACGGATGAGGAAAAAGCTGAACAGCAAAAGCTTCGCCAGGAGTATTTGAAAGGATTCCGCTCCTCAATGAAAAATACGTTAAAGAGCGTAAAAGTGATTGATCCGGAAGGCAACGATGTCACCCCTGAAAAATTAAAAAGAGAACAACAGAAAAATAATCTTCATTAAACAGAAAGAATACGGCAATACGTATTCTTTTTTCGTATATACTAATATCAGGATGTGCTTTACGACAATTTTCAACAAGTTTATCTCAAATTTAAGCTGAAAGAGTTGAGAAAAAGTCAGCATCGCTTTATGATGAAAAGGTACAACAATATGGAAGGGGATTATAATGGATACAATTGAAAAGAAATCAGTTGCCACCATTCGTACACTATCTATAGACGCAATTGAAAAAGCGAATTCCGGACATCCGGGCATGCCGATGGGAGCTGCTCCGATGGCATACACGCTGTGGACGAAATTTATGAATGTAAATCCGCAGAATCCGGGCTGGTTTAACCGCGACCGCTTTGTTTTATCAGCAGGCCACGGTTCAATGCTTTTATACAGCATGCTGCATTTAAGCGGATATGACCTCAGCATTGAAGACTTGAAACAGTTCCGTCAATGGGGAAGCAAAACACCGGGACATCCGGAGTTCGGACACACAGCCGGAGTAGACGCAACGACCGGGCCGCTTGGACAGGGTATTGCAATGGCAGTGGGAATGGCAATTGCAGAACGCCATCTGGCTGAGACATATAACCGTGATTCTTTCAACGTAGTTGATCATTATACATACAGTATTTGCGGAGACGGTGATTTAATGGAAGGCATTTCTTCCGAAGCCGCTTCTCTTGCAGGCCATCTTGAATTAGGCCGCCTGATCGTATTATACGATTCTAATGACATTTCTTTAGACGGCGATTTAGACCGTTCTTTCTCTGAAAATGTAAAGCAGCGTTTTGAAGCAATGAACTGGGAAGTTCTTTATGTTGAGGACGGAAACAACATCGCTGAATTGACGGCTGCAATTGAAAAAGCGCGCCAGAATGATAAAAAACCGACTTTGATTGAAGTGAAAACCACGATCGGTTTCGGTTCTCCAAACCGCGCGGGCACATCCGGCGTTCACGGCGCTCCGTTAGGACTAGAAGAGAGCAAGCTGACAAAAGAAGCGTATGCTTGGACGTTTGAAGAAGATTTTTATGTTCCGGAAGAAGTATACGGGCATTTCAATCAAGCTGTAAAAGAAGCCGGTTCGAAAAAAGAACAGGAATGGAATGAACTGTTCGCGGCTTATAAAGAAAAATATCCTGAGCTTGCTGAACAGCTGTCACTCGGCATGAAAGGCGAGCTTCCTAAAGACTGGGATCAGGAAGTTCCCGTTTATGAAAAAGGCAGCAGCCTTGCTTCCCGCGCATCTTCAGGTGAGGTGCTGAACGGGATCGCTAAGAAAATTCCTTTCTTTGTCGGGGGATCTGCTGACCTTGCGGGTTCAAATAAAACGACAATCAAAAATGGAGGAGACTTCACGGCCAAAGACTACGCCGGGAAAAACTTCTGGTTCGGTGTCCGTGAATTTGCGATGGGCGCTGCATTAAACGGAATGGCGCTTCACGGCGGCCTTCGCGTATTCGGCGGCACATTCTTTGTGTTCTCTGATTATTTAAGACCTGCCATTCGTCTGGCGTCATTGATGGGTCTTCCCGTCACTTATGTATTCACACATGACAGTATTGCCGTAGGAGAGGACGGGCCGACTCACGAACCGATTGAGCAGCTTGCTTCTTTACGCGCACTTCCTAACCTTTCTGTGATCAGACCTGCTGACGGAAATGAAACCGCAGCTGCATGGAAGGTTGCCGTTCAAAGCCAAGATCATCCGACAGCTCTTGTATTGACACGCCAAAACCTGCCGACGATTGATCAGCAGGCTGAAGAAGCGTATGCGGGCGTGGAAAAAGGGGCTTATATCGTTTCCAAAGCCCAAACGGAATCACCGGCCGCTCTTCTTTTAGCGACAGGTTCTGAAGTCGGACTTGCGATCGAAGCTCAAGCGAAACTGGCTGAAGAAAACATTCACGTATCTGTAGTCAGCATGCCGAGCTGGGACCGCTTTGAAAAACAATCGGCCGAGTACAAAAACAGCGTGCTTCCTCCGAATGTGACGAAACGTCTTGCGATCGAAATGGGTTCAAGCTTCGGATGGGGTAAATTTACCGGTCTTGAAGGAGACGTTCTCGCAATTGACCGTTTCGGTGCTTCAGCTCCGGGAGAAACAATTATGAAAGAATACGGGTTTACTGCAGAAAACGTGGTTGACCGTGTGAAAAAACTTTTAAACAAATAACGAGACAAAAGAGGATGAGTCAAATCATCCTCTTTTTCCTGTTTATGCGACAAAAATAGAAGGGGCGGCGTAACAGTAATAGACAATTCTTTCTTTTCTCCTTTTGTATAATAGAAAGCAATAACGAAGCGCTGTAAAAGGGGATGAGGAAATGGAACGTCATTACTATACGCACCTGATAAAGGATGAGTTTGCGAACCACTACTTCGGGCGGGAAACGGCTATGTTTGAGTTGTTTCGAGACTATCATTGGACAGACCTGACACCCCAGGAATATCAAATGACAGAAAAGCAAGTTCAATATATAACGGAACCGATTCCGGTGATACATATGCATCAGCGTCTCCAGCTGCATTTAAACCGAATGAGTTACAGCCGTTTGGATTCCATTTACCGGCTTACACTGCCCGGAGAAAAGGGCCGCGCCACCTTCATGATGAAAGACAGTTTAATTGAGATTGCAGCTTCGGGAGATTATGAGGCGGAAACGATTTTCTTTGAGATTCTGCGTAAAATCAGCCCCTGTTTTCTTGCAATGGATTTCAAGACACGGCGCTACGGGTGGTTAAATCCGGTCAGAGAAAGAAATTTTGTCTAAAAACGAGGAAAAAGAGATGTAAATGTTGTATAATAGCCTTTGGTTTAGTACACTTTAAACTAGACAACATGAAGGAGGAAATAAAATGACTTTATGGGTTGGCATCCTAGTGGGCGTTGTCGCATTGCTCATAGGTGTTGCACTCGGGTTTTTTATTGCTCGTAAATATATGATGAGCTATTTGAAAAAGAATCCGCCTATTAATGAACAAATGTTACGCATGATGATGATGCAAATGGGAATGAAACCTTCTCAAAAGAAAATTAATCAAATGATGAAAGCCATGAATAATCAAGCGAAATAATACGTACAGATTATGATATAGAGATACATGGTTATAAAAATAAAAAACCCGGAGAGGGTTTTTTATTTTGACGTCATGTTTCACCCCAACTGCCGGTGTGCAGTTCTTTTTGGTATTGTATGAGAAGGTGGTCAAGCTCCTGGCTGAGTTCTATCGTAATGTTTGATGTCATTCCGTTTGTCATGACGATTTTAAGCAGCTCTGCCCGTTTTTTTTCAATTTCATTTAATAGATGCTCTCTAATCACAGGGATATATCCTTTCATACATAAATCTTTCACCTGAGTCGCTATTATTATATCCACATTTATACTGTTTTTCAAATAAGAAGGAGTATAATATCTCGATGTCAAATTAAATTATATAAGCTTTTTCTATAAAAAGTAATCCTTCTCGGGAAAGTGTTAAAAAAATGAAATGATTTTGTCATAACTCGAAGGGAGTGTGTCATCGTGAGTTTTAATTACTTTCTGACGTTTGGGGCCGGATTTCTGTCTTTCATTTCTCCATGCTGTCTGCCGTTGTATCCCGCTTTTTTGTCTTACATAACTGGTGTCAGTATGGACGAGGTGAAAACAGAAAAGGTGATGCTGCAAAAGCGCGGCCTCGTGCATACACTTTGTTTTTTGCTTGGTTTCTCCGTGATTTTTATCGCATTGGGATATGGAACTTCGTTTATCGGCAGTTTTTTTACCCAATATCATGAAGCGATCCGCCAGTTTGGCGCTATCATGCTGATCCTTTTCGGGCTGGTTACTGCCGGTGTGTTTCAGCCGAAATTCATGATGAAAGAGCGGCGCATTCACTTTAAGCGCCGTCCGGAGGGGTTTATCGGTTCGGTTCTGATCGGTCTTGCGTTTGCAGCCGGCTGGTCGCCGTGCAGCGGGCCTATTTTAGGAGCCGTGTTTTCGCTGGCCAATACAAATCCTTCTTCAGCAGTGCCGTATATGTTTTTATATGTTCTCGGATTTGCGATTCCTTTTCTTGTTCTTTCATTTTTTATTACCAGAATGAATTGGATTCGCAAGCATCAGCTGCTTATCATGAAAATCGGCGGCATTCTTATGATTCTGATCGGAGTTATGCTGTTTTTTAACTGGATGAGCTACATTCTGATCGTTCTGTCAAATCTTTTCGGAGGATTTACGGGTCTGTAACGGATTAATAACTTTTGAACTATTATATACCCTTTTGTTTTTGGTACAATAAGACTAGTTAATGTTAAATATGTGGAGGGGAATATGACACGAGTTTTAGTTGTAGATGACGCCAAGTTCATGAGGGTGAAAATCAGAGAGATTCTGGAATCGGCGAATTACACAGTGGCCGGGGAAGCGGCTGACGGTGAGGAAGCTCTGGCAGTATATCAAAGAATCCGTCCCGACCTGGTGACTATGGATATTACCATGCCGGTCAAAAACGGTATACAGGCGCTGCAGGATATTTTAGCTTTTGACCCGAAAGCCCGGATCATCATGTGCACCGCCATGCGGCAGCAGCGGATCGTTCTGGAAGCGATTGAATTAGGCGCTAAAGACTTTATCGTTAAACCGTTTGAAGCATCTAAAGTGCTGGAGGCCGTAGGGCGGGTAACGGGAACGTAAACGTGTTCTCTTTTCAAATTGGTTTTTTTTATGTTTTTGGAGTATAGTATATAGTATCAAACTCCGTGCAAGCAAAGGAATGATAAAGATGATGATTATAATTTCATCCGTTATTGCAGCGGCCATGGCAATTTCCGTGATGATCGTCAGGATTAAATCCTCCGACAAGCCCGCTTCATCTAAAAAAATAATTCTCCCGCCGATTTTCATGAGTACGGGAGCGCTTATGTTCCTTTTTCCGATTTTCAGAGTGACGGGCGAAGAATTTTTGGAGGCCATTACGCTGGGCGTGATCTTCTCTATTTTTCTGATTAAAACATCTAAATTTGAGATTAAAAATAATGAAATCTACTTAAAACGGTCAAAAGCGTTTGTGTTTATCCTGATTGGTTTGCTGGTTATCAGAATCGCTATGAAATCCATTTTGAGCACGACGATTGATTACGGAGCTTTAAGCGGAATGTTTTGGATTCTTGCTTTCGGAATGATTGTCCCGTGGCGCATCGCGATGTTTTTGTCTTACCGCAAACTTTCGAATGAACTGAAGACCGCTGATATTCAGATGAATTAAAACCTTTCCGTCCGCCGGAAAGGTTTTTTATTTGAGCAGTGCTTGATAAGGAGTAAGATCAATCTGTTTTTCACGGAGATGCTTTTTTAAAAATTGATGATCACGCTTAGGAGTGGCCAGTATGTAACCCCTGATGATTAAATCACGGTTTATTTGTTCAGCTTCCTCCGCTAAGGAAAGTTCACCGATTTTTCCGGCGATTTTCGCTTTGGCTACATCCCGAAAGAGCTCCGGCACGGGGGCGACCAATTCATCCAAAAACGCCTTGTCACCCTCATTCCATAAGTGCCTGCTTTTTTCAATATAATAGTCCTGCCAATCCAGTTCTGACCGGCCGTCTTCTTTCGGTAAACGTTTTAAAAATTTTCGAAACATAAAAAATCCGCCGATAGACAGCAATCCGATCATCACGATGACCCAAAATAAAATAAACCACATAAACCAGCCTTCCAGCATTGTTCTATCTCCTCCTTACTTTAACCATATTGTAAACGAAGACAGAATAGAAGAACACATGAAAAAAAGAATAGAAAAAATGATAGATGTCCAGTCATTCCGGTTGCTAGAACATATTCTATCGTATAGTGATTCTGCTATTTGGCCATGGGAGATTCACTTTGAGGGTATATGACTGATATGACCGGACAAAAAAGCCGCTTCCATTGAGGGATGAAAGCGGCTTTTTTATGTTATAGAGGAAATTGAAAGGAAAAAGAGGCAGGAGTCTCATTTGGCTCCTTGTTCATGGAGACGGTCAGAATATGGTTGGTGAAATCAGTGAAAATATGTTTGTCATTCAGATAAAAAGGAAGCACCATTTGTTTGTTTAACGTCCGTTCAAGCGTTTTAACAGAGAGCATAAACTCATTTCCCGAAAGAGTGACGGTTATCGCTTGCACCTGTTTCAGCGCCGTCAGGTCGGCTTCAATGATATATTCACGGCTTGTTTCATATAGATCGATCGGCAGCGTCTCATCATACCAAGCATACGGATCCTCGTAAAACTGCCGCAGCCATTCTTCCGTATCATCAAATTCTTCAGCGTTTTTTGAGTGATTCATGGAAGCATCCCTCCATATTAAAAAGCCTTGCTATAACGTATGCAGAAGCTTTGAATGGGTGAATGGCACAAAAAAACAGACACCGGGGTCTGTTTTACATATCGTGGCTTGTATTATGTTTTTGTCTTGTATGGTTGCGGTTTTTCACTTTTTTGCTTCCGCTCAGCGGTTCCGGCTGGCCGGGGTTATGGCCCTTCGGAGCATTTTTATGCATATCTTTACTCGTATTTTTATTTGTCATGTTAAAGCCTCCTTTTTAAGGTGTTCCGGCTATTGGTTTGTTTTTCTTTTTTTATTGTTCTGCCGTTCCTCTTCCGTCAAAACGAGCTGGTCATTTTCTATATAGCCCGCGCCTTTGCCTTGGCTTTTCGCATCATTCATGCCGTTCATTACATGATTGGCTTTCCGTTTTACCATGATCATCACCTCAACATTAATATGGCTCTTTACAGCCCGTTGTATGAGGCGGAAAATCGGACAAAATTTACCGAAAATCATGCTGATAAGACGATCTTATTGTATTTAATAAAAACATTGATATTTACTTATGTATGATTTTATACTAAGATGAAATTGTGAGAAAATTGTGATGGAATGTGAACATTCATCTAAAGAACGATCTTGATCATTGAAGGGGGATTTTGGAGAATGACAAATCAGCAAAAAGTCGCAACACAAGACGTTTTCCAAGCAAGAAAAACATTTTCTTCAAATGGGAAAACATACAACTACTATTCATTAAAAGCATTGGAAGACGCAGGGGTCGGCAATGTTTCAAAACTTCCTTATTCTATTAAGGTTCTTTTGGAATCCGTTTTGCGTCAGGTAGACGGACGCGTCATTACAAAAGAACATGTTGAAAATTTAGCAAGATGGGGTACTGCTGAATTAAAAGATATCGATGTGCCGTTTAAACCGTCACGGGTTATTCTACAGGACTTTACCGGCGTTCCGGCCGTAGTTGACCTGGCATCTTTAAGAAAAGCCATGGCCTCTGTCGGCGGAGACCCTGATAAAATTAATCCTGAAATTCCGGTTGACCTGGTCATTGACCACTCCGTACAAGTCGACAAAGCCGGTACGGAAGACGCGTTAGCCATTAATATGGACTTAGAATTCGAAAGAAATGCAGAACGTTATAAATTTTTAAGCTGGGCAAAGAAAGCGTTTAACAATTATCAGGCGGTTCCGCCTGCAACAGGTATCGTTCACCAGGTAAACCTTGAGTTTTTGGCAAGTGTCGTTCATACGAAAGAGGAAGACGGAGAACTTGTGACATATCCTGATACATTGGTGGGAACAGATTCCCATACAACGATGATTAACGGAATCGGCGTCCTCGGCTGGGGTGTCGGCGGTATTGAGGCGGAAGCGGGAATGCTCGGCCAGCCTTCATATTTCCCTGTTCCTGAGGTCATCGGCGCGAAACTTGTCGGAAAATTGCCTAATGGAACGACGGCGACTGACTTGGCGCTGAAAGTCACTCAAGTGCTGCGCGAAAAAGGTGTAGTCAATAAATTTGTTGAATTCTTCGGTCCTGGTGTTGCTGAGCTTCCGCTTGCGGATCGTGCGACTATTGCCAATATGGCGCCGGAATACGGAGCGACTTGCGGATTCTTCCCGGTTGACGAGGAAGCACTTTCTTACCTGCGTCTGACCGGCCGTGAAGAAGAGCAGATCGATATTGTGGAAGCATACTGCCGCAACAACGGTTTATTCTATACGCCTGACGCGGAAGAGCCGATTTTTACAGACGTTGTGGAAATTGATCTGTCAAAAATCGAAGCGAACCTTTCAGGACCGAAACGTCCGCAGGATTTAATCCCGCTTTCCGTTATGCAGGAAACGTTTAAAAAACATCTTGTCAGCCCGGCCGGCAACCAAGGATTCGGAGCGGATGCTGCTGAAGAGAACAAAGAAATTTCATTTAAACTTAACAGCGGTGAAGATGCGGTTATGAAAACAGGGGCGATTGCAATCGCCGCTATTACAAGCTGTACGAATACATCAAACCCTTTTGTATTAATCGGTGCCGGATTGGTAGCCAAAAAAGCGGTAGAATTAGGCTTGAAAGTGCCGAATTATGTTAAAACATCACTTGCACCGGGGTCTAAGGTTGTTACTGGATACTTAGTCAACTCAGGCCTGCTTCCTTACATGAAGGAGCTCGGCTTTAACCTCGTAGGGTATGGCTGTACGACATGTATCGGGAACTCCGGCCCGCTTTCTCCAGAGATTGAAGAAGCGGTTGCTAAAAATGATCTCTTGATCACTTCTGTCTTGTCGGGTAACAGAAACTTTGAAGGCCGGATCCATCCGCTTGTCAAAGGAAACTACCTTGCGTCACCTCCGCTTGTTGTCGCATACGCATTAGCAGGCACTGTGAATATCAACCTGAAAACGGATCCGATCGGTGTCGGAAATGACGGACAAAATGTTTATTTCGATGACATCTGGCCGTCCATGGATGAAATCAATTCTCTCGTCAAACAGACTGTTACGCCGGAATTATTCCGCAAAGAGTATGAAACGGTATTTGACGACAACCAACGCTGGAATGAAATCGAAACGACGGATGAAGCGCTGTACAAGTGGGATCAGGATTCCACTTACATTCAAAACCCGCCGTTCTTTGAGGAAATGTCTGTAGAGCCGGGAAAAGTTGAGCCTTTAAGAGGACTTCGCGTTGTCGGCAAATTCGGCGATTCCGTGACGACTGACCACATTTCTCCGGCCGGAGCGATCGGAAAAGACACACCGGCGGGCAAATACCTGCAGGAAAAAGGCGTTTCTCCTCGTGACTTTAACTCTTACGGCTCACGCCGCGGAAACCATGAAGTCATGATGAGAGGAACATTCGCCAATATCCGCATTAAAAACCAAATCGCACCGGGTACAGAAGGCGGATACACAACACATTGGCCTACCGGGAAAGTGACATCTATTTATGATGCCTGCATGCGGTATAAAGAAGATAAAACGGGCCTTGTCGTCCTAGCTGGAAAAGATTACGGAATGGGCTCTTCACGTGACTGGGCTGCAAAAGGAACAAACCTGCTCGGCATTAGAACAGTCATTGCCGAAAGCTTTGAAAGAATTCACAGAAGCAACCTCGTCTTTATGGGTGTGCTGCCGCTCCAGTTCAAACAGGGTGAAAACGCGGATACACTCGGCTTAACCGGTAAGGAAGTCATCGAGGTGGATGTTGATGAATCTGTACGTCCGCGCGACTTGCTGACTGTCAGAGCAATCAGTGAAGATGGTACGGTAAAAACATTTGAAGTTGTTGTCCGTTTTGACAGTGAAGTGGAAATTGATTACTATCGCCACGGCGGCATTTTACAAATGGTGCTTCGCGATAAAATGAAACAGTAGCAGAATGAACAAAGGAGAGAAAGCAGTCTGCTTTCTCTCTTTTTATGCGGGAGGCCTTGAGATGCTTGCGAAATGGCTGGGCGGAATGTTACTTATCGGGTTGTTAGTGTATGCGGGCTGGAACATTTATTCTGTACAAAAAAGTCCGAAAGAAGGGACGGAAGAAGGGATGAAAGCCCCTGACTTTACACTTGATACATTGTCAGGAAAAAGCATCTCCCTTTCTGATTATAAAGGAAAAAAAGTGCTCCTCAATTTCTGGGCGACGTGGTGCAAGCCGTGCCGAATGGAAATGCCCGATATGCAGGAGCTGCAGAAAGAATATCCTGATATTGCGGTAGCAGCCGTTAATTTTACATCCTCTGAAAAAAATATACAGGCTGTGAAATCATTTGCTGATCATTATCAGCTGACCTTTCCTATTCTGATTGACAAAAGCGGAATTAACGGAGATTTCAACGTGCTTTCTTATCCGACAACATACATATTAGACGAAAAAGGAACCATTCAGCATATTCGCGTAGGCACGATGACAAAAAAAGAAATGAAAGAAAAACTGGATCTCGAATAGAGGTTCAGTTTTTTTATTGTGAAGGGCTTAGGTTTTAAAAAATTGGAAAAAATGAATGAAAACACGGAGGTGAGAAGATTGAAAAAAATGCGAAAACGTTCTTTTCATGAATTGGTTATGGAAAATAAACGTGAGCTGATGACCAATACGGAATATTTGAATCAGCTTGAAGAAAAGCTGGAGCAGCGGTTCAAACAAAAATAACCTTTAATTTGCAGTCATGTTTGCACCTCCTTTTGCAAAATATACTCTTAAGGAGGGATGAACATGGGCATAAACAAGAAAGACGGCCAGCCGCAATACGCTCCGAGCCACTTAGGGACAAAACCCGTTAAATATAAACGCAACAAAGGGGAAAAGTTTCATGACAAGTCAAACGGACATCCGATTGTCATGCAGACGAAAGGCGAATAACATCATCAAAGGAGAGCAGACATTATGACAAACAATTATCAAAAACCGAATCCGGATGACCGCTCCGATAACGTTGAAAAGCTGCAGGATATGGTGCAGAATACAATTGAAAATATAGAAGAAGCCAAAGAATCAATGGAATTTGCGACAGATGAGGAAAAACAGCGTATTCAAGAGAAGAATGCCAGACGCAATGAAAGCATTGAATCGTTCCGCAGTGAAATCCAGGATGAATCGGCTGCAAGAGAAAACGGCTATCAATCATAATAAAAACCAGGGAAACCTGGTTTTTTTCTCTTTCCGGCTCGTTGTGATAAAATGGGGCTAATCTGATAATAAGGGAGCAGAGAACGTTGCATGTGTCAAAAAAAGAAATAGAAGTGCGTTATGCGGAAACAGATCAAATGGGCATCGTCTATCATGCCAATTACTTAGTCTGGATGGAGGTCGGCAGAACGGCGCTGATTAAGGAACTCGGATTCCTTTACAAGGATATGGAAGATAGAGGAGTGCTGTCCCCTGTATTGGATATCAGCATTTCTTATAAAAAGCCGCTCCGCTACGGAGAAACGGCTGTCGTACATACTTGGATTGAAGAATATAACGGATTTAAAACCGTTTACGGCTACCACATCTATAATCCGGATCAAGAACTTGCCATCAAAGCGACATCCTCTCATATATGCGTTGATAAAGAGAGCTTCAAACCGATTCAGTTTCGCAAGGCTTTTCCTGATTGGCATGCCGCTTACGAAAAGGCAAAAAAATAAGGAGCGGCTGAAGTTATGGCATTTGGAATTACGCGTAAGGAACTGGAAAGATGGAAGCGGGATGTATCGGAAGGGAAAATCGCTTTTTTAACGCATTACTGGCTGGACGACCGCTTTCCGGAGGCTAAGACCGTGACGAAGGCCGGTTCAAGCGACCTCAATAAACTGATCAGATGGGGAGCGGAGTACGGGCTGAAGCCGGAGTGGATTCACCATAAAAATGAATTTCCCCACTTTGACCTGCTCGGTGATACGCAAAGAAGCATATTAGAAAAAGAACGTCTGACTGATCATCTCAAAAGGTTCAGGCTGTAAAAAAAAGAACGCATCTGCTGCGTTCTTTTTTTTACACGTAATCAAATACCGGCTCTTCCGCCTGATCTGAATATGTGACTGACAAATCATGATTATCAAAGTACCATAAGTCGCTTTCTTCAATAAAAAAGGTAATGCCTTCAACTTCCGTGCTGGTGCCGATGTTCATCGGCCGGTCTTTTAAAATGCCGAGAGAAAAGCCTTTCTGAACGTTGCTGCATCCCCCGTAACGGACAAAGAAACGGACATGGTCGCCTGTTTCCAGATCGAGCTCTTCTTTGTACCAATCCAGCGCGCCTTTCGTTACTTTCATGTTCATCCGGAACACTCCCTTTTTGTTTCTCATATAAAGAAATTATCTCTATTATAAACGCATATGGCATTTTGATGTCAAAATTGAAGTTTCATCAAAACCATTTGATCTTCGGTTCTGTTTTGTTTATAATCCGTTTGATGTTTGCCCTGTGTCTGTAGATAACAAACGCGGTCAAAAGCGTCACTACGATTAATAAATAAGGGTCTTTTACAAACAGACAGTAAATAATCGTATAAATCCCTGTTAACATTGAAGACAGAGAAACAAATTTCGTAAGGAATAAAAATACGAAAAATACTGCAACCATCGTAACGAATAACAGCGGAGCATAAAACAGCAGGACGCCCCCTGATGTGGCTACGGCTTTGCCTCCTTTAAACTTTGCGAACACGGGGAATACATGGCCGATCACTGCTGCCACCCCTGCGAGAAGAGGATGAATGGGGACGTGCAGTAAATATGGGAGCGCCGCGGCCAGGGTGCCTTTTAAAATATCAGCTGCGATGACAACAGATCCCGCTTTAACGCCAAGCGTGCGAAAAGCATTTGTAGCACCCAAATTGCCGCTTCCGTGTTCTCTAATATCGATCCCTTTCGCAAGTTTGCCTACGATTAAACCTGACGGGATGCTGCCTATTACATAGGCCAAAATAATCAATAAAGCAATCAACATCTACATTTCTCCTTTTCAATGTCCCTTCACTCTATTTTAACACGAGTTGTTACCGTCTGATGACAAGTTTTTTTGAGAATTAAGCTGACAAAGCGCTTTTTTTGATTCCGGCGAAGCGGTCATGTACAATATATCAAAAGGAGATGGTAAAGATGCAAAATCCTTCAAAATCAGAGATTAAAGAAATTCTGGACCGGAGCAAACGGATCGCAGTCGTCGGGCTGTCAGACCGTCCCGACCGGACTTCTTACATGGTTTCCAAAGCGATGCAGGATGAGGGGTATGAAATTATTCCCGTCAATCCAACGATTGATGAGGCGCTTGGCGTTAAAGCCGTCGCTTCATTAAAAGACGTGGAAGGACCGATTGATATCGTGAATGTGTTCAGACGCTCTGAGCAGCTTCCCGGCGTCGCAGAAGAATTTTTACAGACGGACGCTCCCGTTTTTTGGGCGCAGCAGGGTCTTGCAAATGAAGAAGCGTATCGCATGATTACAGACAAAGGACGGACGGCTGTTATGGATTTATGTATAAAAGTCGCCCGCGCTGTTATAAAATAGGAACAAAAAAGGCAAAAATCCTTGGCAAATCAGGGGTTTTTGCTTTTTTATTGAAAGAATACTCTTTGCGTATGATGATGAAACAGATACAATAAAGCATGAACAGCTTTTTTAGAAACCCCTTTATACAGGGGTTTACAGTCTGTTTGCGATGGCCCGCATAAAGCTATATAATAGAAAGCGAACTCATGTTCTTATCCGCCGAAAAGGGCACCAAAAAGATGAAAAGCCATTCGAATGTATGTCTTGCGGCCTAAAAAACGAGCCATCCACTTAAATATGTTGCGAAATCAAGCATATTGGTTATAATTGTGAGTCCGAGGAGAATTGGACCGAAGCTTGCGCATACTGAAAAACAAAGACATGAAAACATTTAAAAAAGAGAATGATTAAGAGCAGGTTTTTTGAAAGGGGTTTGTACGTTTGGCTAGAAAACAGCAATTTGATTACAACGAAGATGCCATACAGGTGCTTGAAGGCCTGGAAGCCGTCAGAAAACGACCGGGAATGTACATCGGTTCGACGGACGCACGCGGCCTGCACCATCTGGTATATGAGATCGTCGACAATTCCGTCGATGAAGTTCTTGCCGGCTACGGAGATCATATTATCGTAACGATACATAAGGACAACAGCATCTCTGTACAGGACAGAGGACGCGGAATGCCGACCGGGATGCATAAGCTCGGAAAGCCGACGCCGGAAGTTATTTTCACCGTGCTGCATGCCGGGGGGAAATTCGGACAGGGCGGCTATAAAACAAGCGGCGGTCTGCATGGTGTCGGCGCATCTGTCGTAAACGCATTATCGGAGTGGCTGACAGTTACTATTGAGCGTGACGGATATGTTTATAAACAGCGGTTTGAAAACGGCGGCAAGCCCGTGACTTCACTTGAAAAAATCGGAACGACCAAAAAAACGGGAACGCTCACCCATTTTAAACCTGATCCGTCAATGTTCAGTGCAACGGTTTATAATTTTGACACGCTGTCAGAACGTCTGCGCGAATCGGCTTTCTTGTTAAAAGGTTTGAAAATAGAATTAATTGATGAACGGAACGGCGTAAAAGAAGTATTTTATTATGAGAACGGAATTGAAGCATTTGTCGCTTATTTAAACGAGGAAAAAGACGCTTTATGCGAAGTGGTTTCCTTTGAAGGCGAGCATCATGACATTGAAGTCGATTTCGCGTTTCAGTTTAATGACGGGTATTCAGAAAATATGCTGTCATTCGTTAATAACGTCAGAACAAAGGACGGCGGCACCCACGAATCAGGAGCCAAAACGGCAATGACAAGAGCGTTTAACGAGTATGCGCGAAAGGTCGCCCTTTTAAAAGAGAAAGACAAGAACCTTGAAGGCGCCGATATCAGGGAAGGTTTGTCCGCAATCATTTCCGTGCGTATCCCGGAGGAACTGCTGCAATTTGAAGGCCAGACGAAAGGGAAGCTTGGCACAAGTGAGGCGAGATCCGCCGCGGACGCCGTCATTTCCGAGAATCTTGCTTATTTCTTGGAAGAAAACCGCGATACGGCGACCCTGCTTGTCAAAAAAGCGATTAAAGCCAGCCAAGCCCGTGAAGCGGCCCGTAAAGCGAGAGAAGAAGCGAGAAGCGGCAAAAAGCGCAAAAAATCAGAAGCGACGCTGAGCGGAAAACTCACACCGGCCGGTTCCAGAAATCCGGCGAAGAATGAATTGTATCTTGTGGAAGGAGACTCTGCGGGAGGTTCTGCAAAACAGGGAAGAGACCGGAAATTCCAAGCCGTGCTGCCCCTTCGCGGAAAGGTCATCAACACAGAGAAAGCAAAGCTTGCAGACATCTTCAAAAATGAAGAAATCAATACGATTATTCATGCGATCGGAGGCGGTGTCGGCGCAGATTTTGAGATAGACGACATCAACTATGACAAGATCATTATCATGACGGACGCGGATACCGACGGCGCACACATTCAAGTCTTGCTGTTAACGTTTTTCTACCGCTATATGAAACCTTTAATCGAGCACGGAAAAGTCTTCATCGCCCTTCCGCCTCTTTACAAAGTGAGCAAAGGAAGCGGTAAGAAAGAGATTATTGAATATGCTTGGTCCGACGAAGAAATGGACGGCGTTTTAAAGAAAGTCGGCAAAGGGTATACCATCCAGCGCTATAAAGGTCTGGGAGAAATGAACGCAGACCAGCTCTGGGAAACGACGATGAATCCCGAATCGCGAACGCTCGTCAGAGTCAAGATCGACGATGCGGCACGGGTAGAGCGCCGTGTAACGACATTAATGGGAGACAAAGTAGAACCGAGAAGAAAATGGATTGAAAAGAATGTTGCCTTCGGATTAGATGAGGAAAGCAATATTTTAGAAAATGAAAACTTGTCGGTCGCTGAGGAGGTTTAATAGTGGCACAGCCAGAATTATTTCATGATTTACCGTTAGAAGAAGTAATCGGCGACCGTTTCGGACGCTACAGTAAATACATTATTCAAGACAGGGCGCTGCCCGACGCTCGTGACGGTTTAAAGCCGGTGCAGCGGAGAATTTTATACGCCATGCACGCAGACGGAAATACATTCGATAAAAATTTCCGTAAAGCGGCGAAAACGGTCGGAAACGTTATCGGTAATTATCATCCGCACGGTGACAGTTCCGTTTATGAAGCGATGGTGCGGATGAGCCAGGATTGGAAAGTGCGGAATGTGCTGATTGAGATGCACGGCAACAATGGAAGCATTGACGGTGATCCGCCGGCTGCCATGCGTTATACGGAAGCGAGATTATCTTCTATCGCGTCAGAGCTTTTGCGTGATATTGATAAAAATACGGTTGAATTCGTTCCGAACTTTGATGACACTAGTAAAGAACCGGTTGTTTTGCCCGCCATGTTCCCTAACTTGCTTGTCAACGGATCAACCGGGATTTCGGCGGGCTATGCGACTGATATTCCCCCTCATCATCTGGGTGAGGTCATTGATGCCGTGATTAAACGGATTGAATCTCCGGATTGCACCGTCGATGACTTGATGCAGGTGATTAAAGGGCCTGACTTTCCGACAGGAGGCATTATTCAAGGAGTCGACGGCATTCGGAAGGCTTATGAAACCGGTAAAGGCAAGATTATTATCCGCGGCAAGGCTGAAGTGGAATCCGTAAGAGGCGGACGGGAGCAGATCGTCATTACAGAAATTCCGTTTGAAGTAAACAAAGCCAATCTCGTAAAGAAAATGGACGAATACCGCATAGACAAAAAAGTCGAAGGCATTTCTGAAGTCAGGGATGAAACTGACCGCACGGGGCTTCGGGTGGTCGTTGAGTTAAAGAAAGAAGCCGATGCAAAAGGCATCCTGAATTTCTTATATAAAAACACTGATCTGCAGACAACATATAACTTTAATATGGTCGCCATACATAATCGCCGGCCGATGCTGATGAGTCTTACGGCCATCCTGGATGCGTATATTTCCCATCAGAAGGAAGTGGTGACAAACCGCTCCGTTTTTGAATTGCAAAAAGCAAAAGAGCGGCATCACATCGTTGAAGGACTGATGAAGGCACTGTCTGTGTTAGATGAGGTCATAGCCGTCATCCGGGCAAGCAGCGACAAGAAAGATGCGAAGCAAAACTTAATGTCTAAATTCGCATTTACGGAGCCGCAGGCCGAAGCGATCGTATCCTTGCAGCTGTATCGTCTGACAAACACGGATATTACGGCGTTAAAAGAGGAAGCGGAAGAGCTCAGCAAGAAAATTCAGGAGCTCGAAGCCATTTTAAGTCATGATAAAAAGCTGTTAAAAGTCATTACAAGCAGCCTGAAAAAATTGAAAAAGACCTATGCTGACAGCAGACGGTCTGTCATTGAAGAAAAGATTGAGGAAATTAAAATCAATCTTGAAGTCATGGTTGCCTCTGAGGACGTATATGTGACAGTCACAAAAGACGGCTATGTAAAACGAACAAGCCAGCGGTCATTTGCCGCTTCTAACGGCCAGGATTTCGGTATGAAGGATACTGACAGGCTGATTCACCAATTTGAAATGAATACAACGGATGTTCTCCTGCTCTTTACCAATAAGGGAAGCTATGTTTATTGTCCGGTTCACCAGCTTCCTGATATCAGGTGGAAAGACATGGGGCAGCACGTAACGAACATCATCACGATTGACCGTGATGAAACCATCGTGAAAGCTATACCGGTAAAAGAATTTGATCCATCTTCATATTTATTGTTTATGACGAAAAACGGCATGGTGAAAAGAACTGAAATGACGCATTACAAAGCGCAGCGTTACTCGAAAGCGCTTGTTGCCCTTAACCTTAAAGGGGACGACGAGCTGATTGATGTTCATGTCACAGACGGCGGCAGCCAGCTGTTTATCTCCACCCGCCTCGGGTACGGCTTATGGTTCGGTGAAGATGAAGTAAATGTAGTCGGTGCCCGTGCGGCCGGCGTAAAGGGCATAAATTTAAAAGACGGTGATACCGTCGTATCAGGACAAATCCTGCATGAGACAGATTCGCTTATCCTCGTCACACAGCGGGGAGCAATCAAGCGGATGAACCTATCTGAATTCGAAAAAACATCCAGAGCGAAGCGCGGTGTCATCATGCTGCGTGAGCTTAAAAAGAACCCGCATCGCGCAGTCGGCGTATTCGCGTGCGCTTTGGCCGACATGATCGCTGCGGAAACAGAAAAAGGCGAGAGAATCGAAATCGCCGTGAAGTCCTTGCGGGCGAATGACCGATACAGCAACGGTTCCTTCTTTACCGATGAAGATGAGACAGGGCCGGTAACAGATGTATGGCGTATCCCCGCGTCTGATGTTTAAGAGTAAAAATAAAATAAAAAAAACCTCCGCTCATTGAGCGGAGGTTTTACTATTTAGCTTTCATGGTTGCCGAATAAGTCAGTGATAGCGTGAATGACTTCGATTCCCTGCCATACAAATAAATTCAATGCGGTGAATGAAAACAACCCTAAAATCACCATTCGTAAGATAAACAACATGTTTAACAACCTCCTCATTTTATGTTATATAGATAGGCGATGTTGAACATGAAGCTCATCGAAATACGAGGACTGATAAAATTTAGCGATTAAAAAGCTTTTCTTTCGCTGTCTTCTCCGAGAAGCGGGGCGTCTCCTGTCTGATATCACGATCAGTGAGACAGAAGCGGCAAAAAGCGCCGTCAAGATATATGAGCCCGTCAGCGATTTTTTCTCATCATCAGCATTTTGGCCGGCCTTCATTTCGTGCATTTCCTGCTGGTCGGCTACCGCTTTAAAATGATGAGCAGTATCAAACGCATGGGGAATGGAGAGCAAATGAAAGCTTGCAATCGCTAAAAATAAAATAGAAGCTTTTAAAAACAAGATTTTTTTCAAATGTTCTCCCCCCTTCATAAGTCTGAATATTTTTATTATAATACCCTAATTTAAATGTAAAGTAAACCTATTTATTAAATTTAAAAAATTATTATCCTGGTTAAGTATATACCATTCCATCCATCTTTTCATCTCTTTTTTCTTAAAGACCTATTTGTTATGATATGCACGCATTCCTTATGACGTGACAACATTTTTCGGGCTGTAAGATAAAAAACGGGGCATGACAGCAAAAGACGTGATGAAGAAACCGAAACATTTTCTTAAAAAAACTTCTCAACCACTGTTGTTGTGATATAATAATACTCGTTATGTTAAAAGATCTAACATATGCAGCAAAAATGACAGTAAAAGATATGTAAAAGGGAGGTTAAACATGGAGGCTTTCATCAGTGAAATCATAAATGTTCCAAATGATTTTATTTGGAAGTATCTTGTTTATATTTTAGTCGGGATCGGATTGTACTTTACGTTCCGTTTTCGCTTTATTCAATTCCAATACTTTATTGAAATGTTCAGAATTGTCGGGGAGAAGCCGCAAGGAAATAAAGGAGTGTCTTCAATGCAGGCATTCTTTATCTCGGCCGCTTCTCGTGTCGGAACCGGAAACTTGACCGGCGTCGCGCTGGCGATTGCAACAGGCGGTCCCGGCGCAGTATTTTGGATGTGGATCGTAGCGATTGTCGGTATGGCTTCCAGCTTTGTGGAAAGCACCTTGGCGCAGCTGTATAAAGTGCGTTCCGGTGACGAATTCCGCGGCGGTCCGGCATATTACATGGCAAAGGGACTGGGCGCCCGCTGGCTCGGTATTTTATTCGCCGTATTGATTACCGTTTCTTTCGGACTTATCTTTAACGCCGTGCAGTCAAATACGATTTCTGTCGCGTTTGACGAAGCATTCCATGTGAATAAAACAGTTATCGCAATCATTTTAGCTGTATTAACGGCTTTCATTATATTCGGCGGTCTGAAACGTGTTGTTTCCGTCTCGCAATTAATCGTTCCGGTTATGGCGGGACTGTATATTCTGCTTGCGCTGTATGTCGTGATTGTAAATATTACGGCGGTACCTGAGCTGTTTGCTGCGATTGTGAAAAATGCGTTCGGTCTTGAGCAGATCGTCGGCGGAAGCTTAGGAAGCATCATTATTATCGGAGCGCAGCGCGGCCTGTTTTCTAACGAAGCGGGTATGGGAAGCGCGCCGAATGCCGCAGCAGCTGCACATGTGACGCATCCGGCTAAGCAAGGATTAATTCAGACGCTCGGCGTGTTTTTTGATACATTTATCGTTTGTACATCGACTGCCTTTATCATTTTATTGTACAGCTTTACACCTAAAGGCGACGGCATCCAAGTGACGCAAGCCGCACTGCAGCACCACCTCGGCGGCTGGGCATCGACATTTATTGCAATTGCGATGTTTTTATTCGCATTCAGCTCTGTCGTCGGCAACTATTACTATGGTGAAACGAATATTGAATTTATTAAAACAAGCAAAACTTGGCTTAATATTTACCGCGTATTCGTCGTCGTGATGGTGGTATACGGATGTTTGGCTGACTTCCAGATCGTCTGGGATATGGCAAACTTGTTTATGGGACTCTTGGCTCTCATTAACTTAGTGGCAATCTTACTGCTGAGTAATGTAGCCTACAAGATCTATAAGGATTATGCCGCTCAGCGTAAAAAAGGTCTTGATCCCGTATTCAAAGCCGAGAATACTCCGGAGCTCAAGCATATTGAAACATGGGCGGAAGAAGAAGGTACAAGCCCCGAACGTAAGACTGCTAACTAAGGAAACATGCATACAATTTTCAAAAACCCCTTACATTTTGTTGTGAGGGGTTTTTTTATGTGAAAAACCGGGTTATTTTTACCGAAAATAGATTTTTTTGAATTTATTGTATTTTTCTCTTGATCGTGTAAGGGTTTTCATATAAAGTTTTACTAAACCGGTTTACCAAACCGATTTAGTCTTAAAAGAAAGGAGTATTGATGTGGCTTCTGATTATGGCATTTTTACGATCGGTGATGCGATGATCACCTTAAATCCCGCAAGCACAGGGCCTTTGCGTTTTGTTACCCATTTTGAACGAAAAGCAGGAGGAGCTGAACTGAATTTTGCGATTGCATGCGCCAGATTGAATCTGCACTCAAAGTGGGTCAGCAGACTGGGGAAGGATGAGTTCGGCAGAGTGATTTATCAGTTTGCCAGAGGAGAAGGAATTGATGTGACTGACGTCTCCTATGTTGAAGGCTTTCCTACATCTTTAAATGTCAAAGAGATCAGAAATGACGGTTCAGGCAAGACGTTTTATTACCGTTTCAATTCACCAATTCTGACTCTTGCACCGGAAGATATAACAGAGAATATGTTTGCCGGCATTCACATCGTTCATCTTACCGGTGTGTTCCTCGCGCTTGATAAGAAAAACCTTGAAATTGCTGAAAGGGTGCTTTCCATCGCCAAAGCAAGAAAGATTCCCGTATCTTTTGATCCGAATATCAGGCTGAAGCTGTGGACGATTGAGGAGGCGCGTGCGGCATTTCATCAAATCTTTCCGCATACTGATATTCTTCTGGCAGGCCGGGACGAAATGAAACAGCTGACAGGTATAGGGGAAAATGAAGCATTAGCCCGGTTTGCAGAGACCTATTCAATCAGTCAGCTCGTCATAAAAGACGGTGAAGCAGGTTCTGCGCTGTATCATGATCATAAGTGGGTTCACAAAGAGGCTTTCCCGGTTGCGCCTGTTGACACGGTAGGAGCGGGTGACGGCTTTAATGCAGGCTACCTGTACAGTTATCTGCATGGTTTTGAACCGGAAAAACGTCTGGAGTTTGCCAATGCGGTCGGTGCGCTCGTCACTACAGTTTCCGGTGACAATGAAGGGCTTCCCTATCTAGAAGAGGTTCTGTCATTTGTAAACAAAGAGACTGTGATTGAACGGTAGCAAGCACAACTTAAAAAGCGGGTGAGAAAATGAAAGCGGTTCAAGTACGGAAAGCATTTGATCTGGTGGTGACGGAATGTGAGAAACCGTCTGTTGTCCATGCGGATGATGTTCTTGTCAAGGTGAAGCGGGTCGGAATTTGCGGATCAGATTTGCATATTTATCATGGGACAAATCCGTTAGCGTCCCTGCCGAGAGTAATCGGACATGAAGTCACAGGGGAAGTCGCAAAGACCGGTTCTCATGTCCGGCGTTTCAAGCCGGGTGACCGCGTAGTGGTTGAACCGATATCTTATTGCGGAACATGCTATGCCTGCCGGAAAAGACGTCCGAACGTCTGCAAAGCGCTTTCGGTGTTCGGCGTTCATGAAGATGGCGGGATGCGGGAATATATCGTCGTTCCGGAAAAGCAGCTGCATGCCGTTTCGCCCGATCTGCCCTGGGAGGAAGCGGTCATGGCAGAACCATATACGATCGGCGCCCAGGCCGTTTGGAGAGGCCGTGTCGAGAAGGAAGATACCGTTTTGATTCAGGGAGCGGGACCGGTCGGAATCTGCATATTAAAAATGGCAAAGTTCAAAGGTGCTTCCGTCATGATAACCGACTTGAATGAGGAACGCTTGGCATTCGCTGAAAAAAACGGTGCGGACGTTACCGTCAACGCGCAAAAAGAAGATCCCGTTTTGCGGGTGAACGAATGGACAGAAAATGAAGGCGCCAATGTTGTCATTGATGCCGTCTGTCTCCCCTCAACGTTTGAAACGTCCATTGGTGCGGTTTCTCCGGCCGGTCATGTGGTTGTGCTTGGTTTTGATGAGAGGACTGCCGGCATTTCTCAGCTTCCGATCACAAAAAAGGAAGTCACGATAACCGGTTCAAGATTGCAGACGAATCAGTTTCCGTACATTACAGACTTACTGAATAAAGGCCTGTTAACGCACGGCGGTCTTATTACACATACATTTTCAGCAGATGACGTCCATCAAGCATTTCAGTTGATCGAACAGCACCCGGGCAAGGTGGGAAAAGCAATCATTACGTTTGATTAAAGGAGGAGCGAGAATGCTGCCTAAGTACGCCATTTACGAAAAACTTCTGCATGCACAAGTGGTGGCTGTCATAAGGGGACAAAACAGCCAAGAGGCGCTTGAAGTTTCAAAAGCGGCCATTTCAGGAGGTATCAGCGCCATTGAGCTTACATACACAACTCCTGAAGTGGAAGATGTCTTTAAGGAACTCCGGCATCAAGATATTCTTCTTGGAGCCGGCTCTGTAATGGATACAGAAACGGCGAGACACGCCATTTTATCAGGCGCCTCATTTATCGTCAGCTCTCATTTTGTAAAAGAGATAGCATCTCTATGCAACCAGTACAGCGTACCGTATCTCCCGGGATGCATGAGCGTGTCTGATATGGCTTTGGCGCTCGAAGCCGGATGTGATGTGGTAAAGCTGTTCCCCGCTAATTCGTTTGACCCTTCATTTATCAAGTCGGTCAACGGCCCTCTGCCGAATGTCCGCATTATGCCGACCGGGGGTATCTCATTACACAGCATGAATGACTGGCTCTCTGCCGGAGCGGTCGCGGTCGGTGTGGGAAGCGACTTGACAAAAGCATATCAAAAGGGCGGCTATGAAGCTGCCGTATCCCTCAGCAAAGAATACGTCTGCCGAAAAAACGAATATACAGGGGTGTAACATGAATATCACGTTTCGCTGGTACGGCCAAGGTAATGATACGGTGACTCTTGAACATGTCAGACAAATTCCCGGGGTCAAGGGCATCGTCTGGGCTCTTCACCAGAAACCCGCGGGCGAAGTATGGGAAAAGGAGGACATTGAAGCGGAAGTCAGATACATTCAATCCTATGGGTTTCATGCAGAGGTCGTGGAAAGCGTGAATGTTCATGAAGCCATTAAACTCGGTCATGAAGAACGCGGACAATATATTGAACACTATAAACAGACCATTCGCAATCTGTCCGAATTCGGCGTGAAAGTCATCTGTTACAATTTCATGCCGATATTTGACTGGACGCGTACCGATATGTTCCGCGCGCTGGAGGATGGGTCAACCGCTTTGTTTTTTGAAAAAGCGAAAGTGGAAAGTCTCCCTCCGGAGGAACTCATCCGCACGGTTGAAGAATCTTCTGATTTGACGCTTCCCGGGTGGGAGCCGGAGAAAATGGCCCGGATCAAGGAACTGTTTGAGGCCTATCAAACGGTCGGTGAAAAACAGCTTTGGGCCAATCTTGAGTTCTTTTTACATGAAATCCTTCCTGTAGCGGAGGAACACGGCATTCAAATGGCCATTCATCCGGATGATCCGCCCTGGTCAATTTTTGGCCTGCCCCGTATTATCACCGGTGAGAAAAGTTATGAAAAGCTGCGAGAGATTTCAGATTCACCCGCCAATTGTATTACGTTATGCACGGGTTCGATGGGGGCGGATCCCGCCAATGATATGGTGAAGATCGCCAAACACTATGCGGGAGCTGCGCCGTTTGCCCATATACGAAATGTGAAAATCTGCGGTAACGGTGATTTTACGGAAACTTCGCATCTTACCAGTGATGGGTCCATTGATATTACCGGTGTGGTAAAAGAATTGCACGGCCAAGACTATAAAGGATATGTACGGCCTGATCACGGCCGTCATATCTGGGGCGAACAATGCCGGCCGGGTTATGGTTTATATGATCGTGCCTTAGGAATTATGTACTTGAACGGACTGTGGGATGCGTTCTCGTCTCATAAGAAAGAGGTGAAGAGATGAGACCGATTCATGAACGTTTATCAGGAAGAACCGCTGTCATAACAGGCGGGAGCGGTGTTCTCTGTTCAGCAATGGCAAAGGAGCTTTCACGGCAGGGGATGAAAATTGCGATCGTCAGCCGGAATGCTGATAAAGCAGAGCGTGCGGCGGGCGAGATTGCTGACGCTGGAGGAACCGCGGTTTCTGTACCGGCTGATGTTTCAGCCCGTGATTCGCTCGAAAAGGCAAAAGACGAGATTATCAGCCGGTTCGGTTCTGTCAATCTTTTAATTAACGGAGCCGGGGGAAACCACCCTGATGCGATCACTGCCAGCGAGACGTATGAAGAGGATGAGCAGGGCACATCCTTTTTTGATATGGACGAAACGGGGTTTTCCAACGTATTTTCAACCAACTTTACCGGTGCATTTCTGGCATCGCAAGTGTTTGGAAAAGACCTTTTGAAGGCGGAATGTCCCGCGATTATTAATATTTCTTCTATGAGTGCGTATACACCGATGACAAAGGTGCCCGCCTACAGCGCGGCCAAGGCGGCGATTCAGAATTTTACGATGTGGATGGCTGTTCATTTCGCAAAAAAAGGGCTGCGGGTGAATGCCATCGCTCCGGGTTTCTTTTTGACTGCGCAAAACCGTGGGTTGTTATTACAGGAAGATGGAAGTCTGACAGACCGATCCAATAAGATTATGGCACATACACCGATGAAACGTTTCGGGAAACCGGAAGACCTTCTGGGAACGCTCTTGTGGCTTTCGGATGATTCATGCTCAGGCTTTGTCACCGGGGTCACAGTTCCCGTCGACGGAGGTTTTATGGCTTATTCCGGAGTGTGACAGAATCCATGTCCCTGTCAGATTGTAAACTATTTACTTCTGACTTATACTAGTGAAAAATGAAGACAGACGGGGATGAGTCTATGAAAACCATTACAATTTCTGATGTGGCGAAATATGCAAACGTATCTAAAAGCACCGTATCTCAATTTTTAAATCAGCGCTATGACTATATGAGCGAGAAAACGAAACAAAAAATAGAAGCGGCCATTCAAGAGCTGAACTATCAGCCGAATTTCGTCGCCCGCAGCTTAAAACAGAAATCAACATTTACGGTAGGTGTGGTGGTGGCTAATATTCTTCACACCTTTTCCACTCAGGTCATCAGGGCGGTTGAAGACTATTTTCATGAACAAGGATTTCATATTATTGTCTGCAATGCGGATGATGAACCGGAAAAAGAAAAGAAATATATTGAAATGCTGCGGGCCAAGCAGGTGGACGGAATTATTATTTTTCCGACGGGCGAAAATCTCTCTTTATATGAAAAGATGAAACGCGATACGTTTCCGGTCGTGTTTATGGACAGAACCATTGAAGAACTCGGGATTCCGACAGTGATGCTTGATAACCATCATGCAGCCGGTCTTGCCGTTGACCGGTTTATCGAGAGCGGCATTAAGAGAATCGCGATTATTACGACGTCCATTATTCGGGAAATCAGTCCGAGGGTAGAACGGATTGAAGGGTATAAAAAGGCGCTTGACCGCCACGGGATGATGGTGCGGAACGAATATATCAAAACAGCCGATGCGGCTGATATTTCCAATGTTTTGTCAGAGCTGTTCTCACTTCAGGAGCCTCCGAAAGCGATATTGGCGGCAAACGATATTGTTCTTGTTGAGGTGCTGAAATATATGAAGGAGCATGATATGACAATTCCGGATAAGGCTGCCGTCATCGGGATTGATGAAGTTCCTTTTGCGGGTTTTTTTACTCCTCCGATTACGACGATCGTCCAGCCTGCGGCAGAAATGGCGCGAAAAGCGGGAAGCATTCTTCTTCGCCAGATACAAGAAAAAGATGGCGGTGAAAAACGGATTCACCGCTATAAACCGGCGCTGCTCGCAAGGCAATCCGGATAACCGGTTTCATTGCATAAACCGGTTTACTCCGGCAATTTAAATGTCTGAATATTATGAAATGATGAGAGGGGGATTTTATGTTCTCAAAGGATAGATTCCCTATTATTCTTCTTTTATTTTCTGCCGGGGTGATTAACTATTTAGACCGCTCAGCGCTGTCTATTGCAGCGCCGTTCATACAGCAGGATCTCACATTGTCGGCAACCCAAATGGGGCTGATTTTCAGCAGTTTTTCTGTCGGATACGCTGTGTTTAACTTTCTCGGCGGTGTTGCATCTGACCGGTACGGGGCTAAATTGACATTGTGTACGGCGATGATCGTTTGGTCTCTTTTCAGCGGAGCGGTTGCGCTTGCTTTCGGATTTGTAAGTCTTTTGATTATCCGTGTTTTATTCGGTATGGGGGAGGGGCCGCTGTCGGCTGCCATAAGCAAAATGGTCAACAATTGGTTTCCTCCGTCTCAGCGCGCCACGGTCATCGGCCTGACAAACAGCGGCACGCCGCTCGGCGGAGCGATCTCCGGCCCGATTGTCGGGATGATTGCTGTGGCGTTCAGCTGGAAGGTTTCCTTTGTCCTGATCATGATCATCGGTTTAGTCTGGGCGATCATCTGGTTTAAATTTGTCAAAGAACGGCCGGCGCCGACGGAAGACGCCCCGGCAATGATTACGGAGATTCAGTCGCATGAGCAGCATATCCCGATGACCTTTTATTTGAAACAAAAAACGGTTCTCTTCACGGCTTTTGCCTTTTTCGCCTACAATTACATTTTATTTTTCTTCTTAACATGGTTTCCGAGCTATCTGGTGAAAGAACGCGGTTTAAGTGTTGAATTTATGAGCGTAGTGACTGTTATTCCCTGGATTCTTGGATTTATCGGTTTGGCGGCAGGCGGAATGATTTCTGATTATGTATTCAAAAAAACCGTCGGAAAAGGGGTTTTGTTCTCACGGAAAGTCATTCTTGTCACTTGTCTGTTCGCTTCCGCTGTACTGATCGGATTTGCCGGACTTGTTACCACTGCCGTAAGTGCCGTTATTCTCGTTGCTTTATCAGTTTTCTTTTTATATATAACGGGCTCTATCTATTGGGCGGTGATTCATGATGTGGTTGATCAAAGGAATGTCGGGTCAGTCGGCGGCTTTATGCATTTTCTTGCAAACACGGCCGGTATTATCGGGCCTGCTTTAACCGGCTTTATCGCGGATAAGAGCGGATCATTCTCGGGGGCGTTTTTACTTGCAGGCGGATTAGCCGTTTTGGCCTCGGCTGCGGTAATCCGTTTTGTGCGTCCGATTATCATTCAATCCGCTTCTGAAGATAAAAAAAACACGATACCTTATTCATAAGTCATCAAAGCCACTGAGGCTGTCCTGCCGATAACGGGATGGCCTTTTCGTTCTGCCGCTTGATCTGTTCCTATGATAATATAGGAATTGTTTACAAAAGAAGGGAAGAGGAGGGGGCATGAAACAGAAGCCGATATATGTCGAAATCAATATTGCATCTGATATAGAAACGCTTTGGGAATATACGCAAAACCCGCATCTTCATAAGGAATGGGATCTGCGTTTTTCTGACATTACATATCTTCATAGGCTGCCAGATGAACCGCAGAGATTTCTATATGAAACACGAATCGGTTTTGGGCTGAAGGTATCCGGCACGGGCGAATCAATAGGTGACATAAGGCCTCGCTCGTCAGAAAGAGTGTCTTCGCTCGCTTTTGCCTCTGATCATCCGCTGTCACTTATAAAAGAAGGCAGGGGCTACTGGAAGTATATAGAGCGGGATAACGGACAAACCGCATTTTTGACTCAATATCAATATGAAACGGCCCGCGGTCTGCCGGGAAGCTGGATAGACCGTTTTTTATTTCGTCCTCTGCTAAGCTGGGCTACCGCATGGAGCTTTGATGCGTTGCGGCTTTGGATAGAACAAAACAGACATCCGAAGATATCAGTCCGTTTCGGATTTGTCTATGTCTTTATGTGTCTCGTATTCAGTCTGTATTGGTTTTTTCAAGGCTTTCATGATGGCTGTGCCGATGCAGAGATCGTGAGGGGAGCGCTGGAGACAGGGTTAGGGGTATTATGGCTGATTCCCATGCGGAGAAAGTGGCTGATTCACGCCGGGCAGTCAGTCTTCTTTTGTGTAACGGCACTGTTATACTCCGGCGGCGGATTCTTGATCTCATTAGGAGTGCTTACGATAGCCGCAATGATTCTTAATCTCAAGCTGCCGAGCGCCTGGCATACAAAACGAAAGAGAGAAGTGAAATGACGGATTCAATGTATGAAAAAGCGATTACTCATTATCAATCACTGCACCCGATGCTGCAGAAACGGTACAGATTTGACGGATCACGCACGTTTTGCGGAGAAGGCGTTATGTCAGAAATAAAGGGAGGTTCTTTTCTTGTCAGAATGCTTTTAAAGACAGGTGTTTTTTTCAGATGTTTTTTCTCAGAGAGGGGAAACGATATCCCTTTCACTATCGAAAACAAAAACAGGCAAAATGGCGTGGAATGGAACCGTACCTTTTTCTTTAAAGGCAAAACGCGTTTTTTTGATGCGGTCATGGAATACGATGAGCGGGAAAACAGAATTCTTGATTACTTCGGAAAACCTCACATCCTACTGTCTGAACTGCATTTAGAAGCGTCTTCAGACGGAGGGCTTGTTATTACATCCGGAAGGCAGTGGCTCCTGATAGGCGGAAAGAAAATCCCGCTTCCGGCATGGCTGTGCGGCAGTTCAACCGTTTATGAGGCTTATGATGAGGAAATGAATTGCTTCAGCATAAAGGTTCATGTGAAAAACCGGATACTCGGCACTCTTTTCTCTTACCGGGGGACTTTCCGGGAAACAGAGGGAGAAACATGCTGAATCGTCATCTCATGGTCAGCGTGATTTGCTTTTTGGGATTTATGGCGGCTGAAGCTCCGCATATATCAGCTGCTGAGACGTTTGTTTTATTTTCCGTACTTTTTTTCGTTCCCGCTGTATTCGATTTTGCTTTTCGGCCGTCAAAGACCTTAGAGAATGTGTTATTACGGAGTTATCCTGTTGCCGCTTTATGTGCGGTGCTTGCGCTTGTCACAGACTTAAGTTTTTTTGCCTTTGTGTGGCTCATTTATACGCTTGGGCTGGCACTGTATGCTGTCCGGCGGCTGATGAAAACAAATATTCACAGAACAGAAGAGATGTCTGTTATGGCGGGTTTCATTTATTTGGCCGGGGGCGGATTCTGGTTCTTCGCATATGTCCTTGAGATTCCCGTCATGAATTTCGGCCCGCTTATCGTTCTGCTGACGGCGGTGCACTTTCACTATTCCGCTTTCCTCATTCCGATCTTTAACGGATTGCTCGGCAGGATCAGACGGGAGAAACGCGAACTTTACCAGTGGAGCACGGTCATTATTTTGATTTCGCCGATCCTTATTGCCTTGGGGATTACATTTTCAAAGACACTTGATGTGATTGCTGTCGCTCTGTATCTGGCGGGTCTGTATGTAAATGCATATCTCGTCTTTACGGCACCGTTTGTTACGAAAACAGGCAGGGTCTTGATCAGGAGTTCATCGGCTGTGTTAATGATCACAATTGCTTTTTCTTTGATATATTCGTACGGTGTCTACCGCGAGGAGGCAACGCTCACGATCAGCCAGATGATTTGGATTCACGGGGCCGTCAATGCATTCGGCGTTATCCTGCCAGCTTTGGCGGGGTGGAGGTTGGAAAATCCGAGACCGTTTGATGAGGGCAGCGAAAGAACGTTCAGCCGTATTTACGGGAAGAGAACGATAGGCAAAGAATTTTTGACTGATATTCATGCAGCAAATGACATCCATTATACCGGCCTTCTGGATCAGATGAGAGAACTGCATTCTGAAGACTTTTCAACTGAAAAACTGGCGCCGGCCGTTATTTCCTTTTATGAAGAGACAATTGATTATGACATCATGGCAAAAGTGACGTGGAGCAGATGGTTTCGTCCGTTCGCGCGCCTGTACGAGCCGTTCAGCAGAAGAGCGGGGCAGATTCACCTGTCCATGAATCCGGATTGGTATATCATGCACAGTGATATTATAGGAGTTGACTCTGACAAAGACGGCAGAAAAAATGTCCGTGCGTGGATCAGAACAAATGAAAAGCAGGAAACCGTTTTTACTGCGCTGTATTCAGCGTACAGGTCAAAAGGAGAAGGATACATGAATATCTCTCTTCCGCTGCCGTACGGCCAAATGACGGGCATTTTAAAACCTTATGCGCGTAAGCAGAATCTTGTTTTGACAAGCAGACGGCGAAAAAGCGGAGCGGGTGATGAAGGGATTTATCTGCAGACGAAATGGGGGGCGTGTCATCTTCCGCTGGCAGAGACATTTCTTATTTCAGCCCAGAGCGAAACAAGCCTGAAGGCCGTTCATCATATGTGGCTGTTCGGACTGAAATTTTTAACTGTGCATTATCGGATCACTCATGCTTCCGCAGGTAACCGAAGCAAATAACAAGCTGCAGAGCCGTCTGTTCATCAGGCGGCTTTTTCTCATCTACATGGGTTATATTCACCATTTTATTTGCGAGCTATTTTGCGGCGGATGACACGAAAGGAGTCATGCGCTGGATCTCATTTATTCTCGTGTTAGCTCAGCTGTCCGGGATGACATGAGCGGTTATGTTGTCAGTGAATGAGGATAGGACGCAGCCTCGGTCTTGCCAGTCTTTGCCTGTCTTTCATGATTCGCGAAATGAAAACGACCGCAAAGATACCTGTTACATTAAGCGGTATGGTGAAGGCAGCCGGGCATATGTCCTTGCTGAAAATCTCGTTTTTATCCATTTTAGCCCATGACATGATTTTTACGAAAATGTTTGGCTTCACAACGGCATATGCGCTGCGTATAGGTGTCAGTGAGAAAGAAATCAGCTTGTTGTCTTTTCGTTTATGACTCCCCACGCACTGGCTCCGCTAGTGATAGGAACGTTAGTTCGCATGTGCGGAAACTGGGTAACATTAAAGCTGTTTTATTTACTCGCAGCCGTTTTTATTTTTATCATTCCTTTTACCATCAGCCCGATGGCGCTTTATGCACTCGGTATTTTCGGAGGACCTTTGGTCGAGGGATTTTTTAACGATTGGCTGGGGCTCAGGGCCGGATTTTATTTCGCGGCAGTGCTCGGGCTGGCGGCTGTCATACTTGCTCAGCTCATATGTGAGGAGCCGATGCGAAAAAATCGTCGGAGTATTACCAGACATGATTTTATTTTTGTGTACGCTTTCAAAAAAGAAGAGATCTTATTCGGGTAAAATTCATCACAATATATGTATTTTTAGTGAAAATAAGTATCTTATCTACAAAATATGACAAATTCCCTTTGTACAAGATGGTAAAATCAGATTACCTGCTAAGTGAGAAAGCAGCAGGCAATAAATCATAAGGGGGCAATATTAATGTTAAAAAGTAAAATTAAAAAAATAGCCGGTGCGGCTGTAATTGCTGGAGCATTATTGGTTTCTGTGTCGCCAGCAAAAGCAGAAACTCTTCCGGGATTGATCTGGGTCATGGACAAATATACTGACGCTTTTAAATTCGACATGTTTATTAAAAACGGAAATGAAAAATGGGTTTATGTTTACACAAGATTATCCGATGGCAAAGTTGATGTGGAAGAAGTAAAGTGTGAAACAATTTATAAAGATCGATGCTATGTAAAGCAGTAAGAAATAAATACAAATCGTAATACATCCTATTTTTTTAATTCTGTCTCATCAACTAAGTATACTTAAGATAACGAGACAGAATTTTCATTAAAGATTTAACTTCCTAGAATATATATTATGTAAACTAGAAATTGTGAAGAGAATATAAAAGTGGATTCATATTCTAAGAGCATCCCCTTTTTGTAAGGTAATATTAAAAAATCTCTACGTGCTTAATAAATTAAATTGGTCATAAAGGTTTTTCAGTTTGAGTATTTTAATCGGTTATGTCACTTGTTGCTGGTCTTCTTGATCAAGTCCACGCCATCGTATCCCAGACTTTCCACACTTGCAGCCTTCTGCAGTATATAATGATCAAAAAAGTTCTTCGTATAGTCTGTAACAAGATTTCGCATCTCCATGGCATCCCGTTCGCCTCTAAGTTCCTCATTCACACTGGTAAACACGATGTCGCAGTAATCTAAATGCGCAGCACGATCAACAGAGAAATAATAGGTATCCATGCTATTGTTAGCGCCAATGATCGCATTCATGTTATAGTTCGGTTCAGAAAACAGCAGCAAAAAGGGTTTCTTAAGGTCGCTGCCCTGAAGGCCGAACGCTCCGCTATCCAAGCCAATCCCGCAGGCGAACCGGTCGTCGTCCCGGCAAACAATCGCCGTCGTAGCCCCTCCATAAGAATGTCCGACTATGCCCATACCGATGTCAAGCAACAATCTGCCCTTAAAGATGGAATTCAGCTCTCCAGAGTCCAATTTGACAAGATAATCGGCTGCATACCTTACATCTTCTGCCTGTAATTCACTATATTCTGTTAACTTTTCAAGTATCGGCAGTGTAAGCACGTTTTGGCACATCTCAATGGCAGTTTCGTCGTCAGGACGCATCTCCATCTTACCAGCCAACGCCATCATCTCCGGATCTTCAGAAAACGCCATAATAACATCCGAAAAATCCTTTGATATATTAAACAGGCGCCCATCTTTACGCTTATACATCGTGCTATTCTGATGGCCGATGCTTACCACAACATATCCCATGCTTGCCAAGTCTGTACAGATCACTGTACCCCATTCTGGAGAACCGCCCCCGCCGCAAACATAAAATAACACCGGATAGCGTTTTTCCATCCCGGAGAGAGCAAGGCCGTCGTAACATTGGGTCTTGATATCTATAGAGTAAGCATCCTTCAACGCAGTGAGAAGCGGCTGCTCATCAAGCATTTCACAGACTTCAGGAAACATGTACGTTGATGTAGTCTTCCCTTCGCTGCTGTCAGACGGATAGTACACAAACGCCGTCAGTTCTCTTTTTGCATGATCTGATGCCGTGTACTCAAAATCCATCTGGGTTCGGCCGACAGTATAGCCGCCAATTGGCTCTGGAAACGCCTCATACCTTTTCATTCTCTTGTTCCCCCTTAAGTAATAAAAGTGGCGGATGTGAAATACATACATTGCGCTACAAACGCTTTTCATTACATCATATGTTCAGTGAATCATAGCTACTCCTTGGCTTTCTTGAGATTGCTAACAACATTTGTACAGGCCCATACACTGTTTCAGAGTTTCATCCGCCACGTAAACCTCCTTGTATTGCTGTTTTAAGATAATAAAAGCGGACATCATTGCTGATGTCCGCCTAAAGCTTAACTAATTGGGTTCTGTTCCCCAAATCAGTTTTCCTTGATGATATAATGTGATTTTTTTCGTTGTTTTAAACGTATTTGATTGGAAAAAGGAATAATCGCCGCTTTGTGCATAATTGCTCCAGTCATCGTTGTGAAGACGAAGCTGAATATTCCCTGTGCTTTCTCCCGGTGACAGCGTTCCTTTTTTAAACCCCAGTTCCAGGTAGGTATCTGCGCCTTGCTTAAGTTTATGCAGCGTCACAAATTTGTGGGTCAGATTGCCGCATCCAATCTGCGCATAGTCACAGTCAAAGTTTTGGCCTTTGTTTTTCGCGTTATACCAGTAACGGGCAGTGACACCTTTTAAATCAACCGTGGTATTCCCGTTATTTTTTATGTGAAGCTGCGGGCGGATTTGGTTGCTGTTCACACTCCCATCTGCTTTGTATTGTACAGAAACGCCTTTTTCCTGTGTGGGAGTATCTTGTGCTGGCGTTTCAGGGCCGTCCTTCGTTGAATCTTTGTTGCCGCGAATGTTTTCTCTTACGAAGGTTCCTGAAGCAGTTAAATCTGACAGCGGCCAGCCGCCTGTTTTAGATGCTCCTGGCTTTAACGCTGAGGATGATTCCTGCTTATCAGAAAGATTCCAGTTCACCCAGCTGATTTTCTTGCTGTCGAGATAATTCAGCCATTCCCGCGACTGGTCAAGGAATACACCGCCATTTCCAGACGCGTCGCTTGTTCCCCATTCCGTCACGAAAATAGGCGCTCCTTTACTGAGTGCATAGTTTGCTTTATCCCGTAAAGATTGGCCGTGTGTGCCGGCATAAAAATGAAGCGCGTACATGACGTTTGCATCTTTTAGTTGGTCATCGGCAGCATCATTCACATCCTGGCTCCATGTACCGGTTCCGACAATGATGGGATTGTCGGGGTCATTTTTGCGGATAACGGAAATCACTTCTTCCGCATAAGGTTTAATATCACGCTTCCAGTTCACGTCACCGTTTGGTTCGTTTGCAATTTCATAAATGACGTTTGGCGTGTTTCCGTAAAGACTTGACATTTCCTTGAAAAATTCTTTCGCCTTCTCTTTATTTTGGTTTGGGTTGCCGTCATTTAAGATATGCCAGTCAATGATGACATATATCCCAAGTTCTTTTGCCGTTTCAACCGCTTCTTTTACTTTATTTTTCACGGACGGGTTGTCAATATAACCGCCGTCTGCTGTATACATTGCCGCGCGGAAAACGGTGATGCCCCAATCGTCTCTCAGCCATTTTAAGCTGTCTTTATTGACGAAATCGCCATACCATTGCAATCCATGTGAACTGATCCCTTTCAGTTGTACCGCTTTGCCGTCTCGATTTACAAGTTGTGTACCTTTTATGCTAAGCTGACCATTCTTGGCTACTGGCGTTTTTGTCCCTGCTGCTGATACCGGTGAAGCCGGCAAGCCGCTCATTGTCAATACCGTAATCAATAAACACGTAATAAAAATAGAAATTGACCGTTTCATATCTGATCTTTTCCTCCTTCGCATCATTTTGGCTCTTTCTTATGAGCTCGAACTCATTGTAAAAATCTTTCTCATGATTGTCTATCAACCTAATTTCTTGTTTTTGGGAGGTGTAAAAGCCTGTCAATTTGCTCTATCTCTATTGAATAAGACACACCTGACACATATAGTACAAAGAAAACCGGACTGAATCGGGACTTTACACGTCATTTTTCAATCGAATCGAAAAATTAAATTTATTTCCAACGTAGACACGCTGAATGTGATGAGTCTCAATATGGCATTGAATCTTAGATTGCTGTAAGAAGACGAGCCCTTGCCCGTCCTTGTTAATTTAAGGTTGATGTAAGGTTCGGATTAATACGGGTTAAGGTTGGAGTTGTACAATAAGATTGTACTTCAGTGAGGGATTCAGCCAGAAGAATTCCCCCTTCAATAAATCATAGAGGTGAAAAGGTTTGAGAGAAAATAAAATTTTGTCTTCATTATGTTACTTCAGTATATTTTTTGCGCCATTTCTGTTTCCGATTATCGTCTATTTTTTGGGTCAGGACGATGTGAAATATCATGCGAAAAAATCTTTGTGGACGCATCTGATTCCTTATTTGATCTTTGTAATTGGCATCATCGCTTCAGGTTTACTTGGTATGAATGACATCAGGCACGCCGGGCCTTTCCTGCTTGCGACGTATGCTGTTACATTCCTTGTGGCGATCTACTTTTTCATTTGGAACATTGTCAAAGGAATCAAAGTGTTTTCGGAACAATAGGAAAAAAAGGTTCTGTTATTGATCAACAGAACCTTTTTTTGTATAGCCATTATGATAATTGTATATCTATCGTTGTCCCTTCTCCCGCGGTGCTGTGAATGGTGATGTCCCCTCCGTGCTTTTGGATAATATCCTTTGCTATGGCCATTCCAAGACCAGAGCCTGCATGCGTCGTTCCTGTATTTGTGCCCCTGTAATAGCGATCAAACACTTTTTCCAGCTCCTCTTCTTCTATCCCTTTGCCGTTGTCCTTAATTGTCACATGAGTTCGTTCTTTTTGTTCAAGCTGTACAACGATCTTCACATCAGGATCATTGTGAACGAGGGCATTTAAAATGAGATTCGTGACCGCTCTCCGAATCAATATCGCATCAAGGTTCAGCATCAGCTTTTCCAGGTTCGTTTGAAGTTCAATGGATTTATCCGCATATCTAGAATCGTTTAACATATCAATTAACGTTTCCCGCAGCAGCGATACAAGGTTTACCCGCTCTGTATGTAACATCACATCGTTGTTTTTCAGCCTTGTCGTTAAATTTAAATCTTCCATCACATCTTTCATATAGAGGGATTTACTCTCGATGATCTGGGCGTACTCTCTGATCTGTTCGACTGTGAGATGGTAATTTGGATCTTGGATGATTTCTGCATAGCCTTGAATAGATGCTAATGGTGTTTTAATGTCATGAGAAATATGACTGATCCACTCTTCACGCATTTGCTCTAATTTATCTTTTTCTTTTTTGCTTGAAGATAGTTGTTCCGATAAATGATTGACATTATAGAAGACATCTTTATAAATGCCTTTGGATTTCATTTTGATCGTATAATCTCCATTAGCTAACCGCTGGATTCCTTGAATGACACGGCCGAGCGGTTTTGTGAGCTGCCGGCTGAATAGATAGCCAATGAGTAACGCGATCAATGCATCTATTGATAATAATATGATGGTCCCTGCATTGAACTTCGTCACAAATTCCTTGGTATCATATGAGAGGACATATTTTCCGAGAGAGGGATTTTTAAACCCTATAAAGTAACTGTACTCCTTGCCGTTTACTTTTTTTCCGCCGGCGTAAATGGTTGATAATAATCGTTCATCCTTATATTTATGTAAATTTACAATTTCAATAGGCGTATATTTTTTCTTCAGTCCTTTAGGTTCTCTATCATGATAAACATCCTGTCCGTTTTCATCTAATATTTGAATCCATGCATTCTGCTCTTTTAAAGCTTTTTGGCCCTCTTTGTTTACTGTGATACCATTGTTCGATAACGTGACATATTGTCGGAATGATCTTGTGAAAGTTTCCGGTGTACTTTCTTCGTCATGTTGGCTGTTCGCCTGGAAAACGAGCCAAAACATAAAAATAAATAAATTAATGAAGACTGTAATGATGGTCACGATAATGACAGAGACCATATACCTGCCTGTTAATCGCCAATTCATCCTTACGCATCCTTTACAGCAAATTTGTAGCCTAACCCTTTCACAGTGACGAGAAAGTCTGGTTTTGATGGGGTGTTTTCTATTTTCTCACGGAGCCTGCGTATATGAACCATCACCGTGTTGTCAGAACCGAAGAAATCTTCTCCCCATACAGCTTGATAGAGTGTTTCTTTACTGATCACCCGATTGGGATGCTGCAGAAAATAGGTCATAAGCATAAGTTCTTTAGGTGTTAACTCAATAGCCGCTCCATTTTTGGTAAGCTCGGCTTGTTGTTGGTTTAATTCAAATGGCCCTTTTTTTATCACGGTTCCGGTTTGAGAAGGCTGTAAGTAAGAGACCCGTCTCAGCTGCGCTTTGACCCGATATGCAACTTCCTTAGGGCTGAAGGGTTTTGTAATGTAGTCGTCTCCGCCGATGGCAAGTCCTACAATTTTATCCGTTTCCTCCCCCTTTGCAGACAAAAAGATAATAGGAACGTGTGAAATGTCTCTTATTTGCTTGCAGATATCATAGCCTTCACCGTCTGGCAGCATGATATCCAATATCACAAGATCGGGATTTTCTTGATGAAATTGAGCCAATCCGTCACGGGCAGTCGAAGCGGTGATCACGCGATCAATGCCTTCTCTTATTAATACGGTTTTGATCAGTTCCAAAATTTCTTTTTCGTCGTCTATGATTAATACTTTGCTGTGAAGCCGTGACATATATTGATCACTCCTTGAAGTCATTGTCATTATTATACCCAATGTCTGTGTATCGTTAAAAAAATCAACACTTCTACCCCACAGAAAATAAGCCAATTTTCTTTTTCAAGTAAGAAAATTGGCTTATTGCGATGCTGATGCCTTTAACGCTTTACAACAAATGTTGTCACGCTTTGAGCCGGAAGATGGGCCCAAAAATGATTGTCCGTTACTTTGAGATCGGTTCCAGGCTGAAGATTGCTGCTGCTGCTCGTGACCCATCTGGATACTTGCGAAGCAGTTCCATTCTTCAACACAAAGTTTTGGTTGACCCCTGTGTTATTTTTATTAATGGCAACAATCACGACTTTATTGTCTCCTTTATAGGCTGACACGTAAACATTCGGTTCAGGATTTTTCGTTGCATCAATCCTTACATAGCCAGGGCGCACAAATTTTGAGAAATGAGCCATATTGTATCCGCGTTTGCTGATCATCCCATCTTCTTTCATAGGGCCGTATGATCTGCGGATGTACCACCACACATAAGCTTGAAAATCTCCCTCCACCATTGAATGGTGAATATGCTCTGAAACACCTAAAGCCTCAGGCCAGCGATCCGCTGAATTGTTGTCACTATTCGGATAGTATACCTCCGTCATCCATAGCTCTTTCCCTCCTCCTTTTTGTTTGAAAAGAGGATAAGGAAACTGACTGACCTGAGTGCCGTATAGGTGGGTTCCGAGGATATCCATATTCCTAAGCGCCTGCGGATCGTTCAAAATGGGGTCCGATATATTTTTCAGGTATTGAAATGATTCCGGCGCAAGCACGCGGGCATTAATGGAACCGGCATTCTCTCTCATGAAACGCAGGATTTCTTGGGGCGTCCACCATGTCCATTCGTGAGCGTAATCAGGCTCGTTTTGCATAGAAATCGCATACAGATTGACACCATTACTCTTCATGAAATTAACGAAATCGTTAAGATGCTGCGCGTATGCGGCGTACTTATCGTATCTCAGCCGCTTAGCTGATGTGTCACCATTATGATTGAAAGTCTCAACCATATCGTTTGGCGGATTCCAAGGGGAAGCAAAAACGATTGCTCCATGTTTGATCGCACTCTTTGCAGTCTCCACTTCCTTGTACCAATTGTTTCTATTTTCATCTACATGAATTCTTAAGACCGAAAAACCTAACTGATTCTGTCCATTGCCAAAAGCGGTCTCCCGTTGAGGCGCAGTCAAATCTCCAATCCAAGCCGGGTGGTTCATTCCTCCAAAACCGCGAATCACTTGTCTATCTGCAGATATATTAACTGTTGCATCACTCGCTGCTGAAACTTCAGTAACTCCCGGTCCTAAGAGCATGACGGACATCATTGTGAAACATACCAATAATACACAAATTGTTTTTTTTACGCTCGACATCATTTTTTCCTCTCTTTCATATGTCTTTTATGGACTTAGAAAACGTATCTTTGCTTATCTTTGTGTAAACTGCCAGTAATCAACGTTAAACAAGTTTCCTGTACCAGTTCCCGTAAATACAAAGAATACGTTGTGAACACCTGTTGCGCCGCTTATCGCAGTTTCTATTTCTCTCCAGGATTGCGTTCCGCCTGTGGAAGGGACATTCAAGGTTCCGACAAGCTTACCGTTTGCACTGTCTAGCCGCACTTCTATTTTCCCGCCAAGAGCGGACGCTACATTTGCTTTAAACGTCCTGGCGCCGCCTGAGCCGAAGTCTGCATTTCCAACAGCAATCCAGTCTCCGTTATGAATGTTTGTGACATGTTGATTATTGACCGGCCCGCCGGGTGCTGAGGATGCCTCTGTCAAAATCCGTCCGTTCCAGGCAAACGTTTCCGCTTCTACCCGGTTATATGGATTCAAGTTGGATAGCTGTTTGACACCTGCAAAATTTGCCGCTACCTCTTGCAGGGAGCCATCTGGATTATGCACAAGCTTATTAATATGGGGAGAACGGTATCCTTTGCCGGCTCCGTAAAGAGCGGAGCTGACAGTTTGAGTATGATACACCACATACCACTCGTTTTTAAAATTGAAAACAGCATGGTGATTGTTCCCGCCGCCTCCGAAAAATGCTCCCGGATTTTTCAGAAAGTGCCCTCTATACGAAAAGAAACCCATGGGACTTGAGCTGGTCATATAGCCAATCTCACCTGGAGGTTTATCGGCTGGGTGCGCGCCCCCGAAATTGATACAATAGGAATAGTAATATTTCCCGTTATACTTATGCATCCCTGAGTCTTCAAACATAAATGGCGCATCAATGGTCGATGCACTTCCGGCAACACTGGTCATATCAGGACCTAATTTCATGACTCTTGCTGTTTTAGGATTGGCCCATTGCCCCTGCGTTGGATTTGAACCGCCCGGAACGCCTCCGCCGGCATATAGGTAACCGGTACCGTCATCATCTACGAATACTGCCGGATCAAAAAGCCATACAACACCGGACATTCCTGGCGTATTTGGCGTTACCAGCGCTTTTCCGATCGGATCTGTCCATGGGCCGGTCGGGCTGTCTGCGGTGAGAACCCCGATACCTCCGCCGCCGTTTGCGAAATAAAGGAAAAATTTATCCTTACCATTGATCTTTTTCACCGCGGCTGACGGGGCCCATGATGCTCCTGCCCATTTGGCAATCCCCCGGCCGCCATTCGCCCCATTGGCACCCGCTGCGGGAATCGCTCCGTGATCTGTCCAGTTCACCATATCCGCTGAAGATATGACGGATATTTTATTCAAATTGGCGAATGAATTATCCTTAATCGTTCCGTCGCTATTATATTCATAGTCATCGCTTGACATATAGATGTAGACTCTTCCGTTATAGGTCAGCGCAAACGGATCTGCTCCCAAATGATGGTCTATAAGCGGATTTGAATTCCCAACATGTTTTGCAATTGGAGTGCTGGCAGCATACGCAGACTTCCCAGTGAAGCAACTCAATAATAAAGCAAGGACCCATAGGCATACCCAACATTTTTTACACATAACTTAACGCTCCTCCTTTTTCTTTAAATTTAGGGAACTTTTACCATTAGAGAACAAATTGCTGTACCGGCAGTAAAAAGCAGACTCCGCAGTTAAGCAACTCAATAATAGAGCTAGTACCTATAAACATACGCTACACTTTTTTCTAATAACTTGACATCCTCCTTTTTCCTTAAAATGTATGATGATTTTTTTACCATTTGATGACAACTGGTCATGGAGAACGGCTCTGGAGTAAGCCTTGCGAACACAGGAGTATGACTCTCGCCTTTTTAATAAAAACGCCGCTGAGTGCCAGGCCAGCGGCGTTTTACACTTGATCATTTACATTTTGTCAAACTTTGCGTCTCCCGCAAACGATCCCATTGACAGTTGTTCTTCAAGAACAAGTCCGTGATGATGCCGTTCTTCAATCCTTTTGATAATAGATCGAATTGTATCCGTATTTTCTTCAATATTGTGAGGGTCAAAGATCGTCACATGGTCTCCTTTTAATTTGTACTCAAGGTAATGCTGTGCGGTTGATTGCTTCCATCCTCTATCGGTCAACTCGCCGCATAGAAAATGATGAATGTTGGCGTTCACCGCGCCGGAATTGATCAGTTTATTGTGATATGTGAGATAGCTTCTGATTTTATCCTTAATGGAAGGAATGGTTAATAATTCTCTATAATAATCCGGAATGATATCCAGATTCCGATGAATGATCTCTTCGGTTTCCTTTTCCGAAATATAATTCACCGATACGGCTCTTTTAGAATCAAGCATCATAATGTCCGATACGATGCGTCCGCGCTTCTCCAAGGCTTTGGCAACCTCAAAAGCCAAATTCGACCCCGAGGAGTACCCGAGTAAAACAAAGGGCCCTTGTTCCTGAATGCCTATCATGCTTTCTGCATACCGGTCAACGATCTCTTGCTCGTAAGACGGCTCTTCTAGGAAATCAGCGGCATAGACGGTGCAGCGGCCGTCAAGTCTTTTCGCCATTTCATTATAGACCAGCCCGTACCCGAATAAAGGCGGGAAACAGAACACAGGGATTGAACCGTTCTGATTCATCTTGACGAAGACGTTATCCGTTCTGGACTCGAAAACTGCCGCTTGTATGGCGCGTGCCATTGTTTCAATGGTAGGGAAATCGTATACGGCTTGATAATGCATTTTGATTCCCATACGGTCGTTGATTTGATGAATAACTTGCAATACTTTGAGCGAATGGCCGCCAACGTCAAAGAAGTTATCTTTAATTCCCGGGTCACTGATAGCTAAAATATTCTTCCATATCTCGGCCAGCTGCTTTTCAATTAATGTTCCGGGCGCTTCGTATTCGATTCCGGTGAGCCTATTTCCCTCAGGAGCCGGCAAAGCTTTTCGATCGATTTTTCCATTTGCGGTTATCGGCATCTTCTCCATTTGGACAAAGTAAGCCGGTATCATATAAGCGGGCAGTTTGTTCAGTAAATGATGCTTCAGCTGCGCCGTATTTACTGACCCGTCTCCTGACAAGTAGGCGCACAGCTGCTTTGAGCCCTCTTCTTCAATTGCGATGACGACCGCTTCTTTGACAGCATCGAGTTGTAATAAAGATGCTTCGATCTCGCCGAGTTCTATCCGGTAGCCTCGGATTTTCACTTGATGATCGATTCGTCCCAAATACTCGATATTACCATCGGGCAGCCATCTTGCCAAGTCGCCTGTCCGGTACATCCGCTTCCCTGCTTCAAATGGGTGAGCCGCAAACTTCTCAGCCGTCAGCTCCGGGCGGTTCAAATAGCCCCGTGCGAGCCCGTCTCCGGCGATACACAGCTCTCCTGCCACACCGAGCGGTTGAAAATATTCCGATTGGGGGTGTACGATATACAATTGAATGTTGGAAATCGGTTTACCTATCGGAACTGAGTTAAGCGTTTCTCCCGCTTCGCATTCAAAATACGATACATCGATCGTCGCTTCGGTCGGCCCGTATAAATTGATGATTTGAACCTCACCCGCCGGTGTGATCAAGCGATGAAACCCGGCAACGTGCGCAGGCGTCAAAGCCTCGCCGCTTGCAAATACATATTTTAATGATGCCAGCTTTCTCTTTAATTCCTCGTCGGATTTCTGCTCCATGGACTCAAGAAAAGCATGCAGCATCGCAGGCACAAAATGCATGACGGTGACATTTTTCTGCGCAATCGTATCTAAGATGACGTCAGGGTTCTTTTCCCCTCCGTTTGGAAGCAATACCGCTTTAGAACCAGTCATCGACCACCAGAACAACTCCCACACCGATACATCAAAGGTGATTGGGGTTTTTTGCAGAATGACATCCTGCTTATCCAGCGGGTAATGTTCCTGCATCCAAACGAGACGGTTGATTACGGATCGGTGTTCCACCATAACCCCTTTCGGTCGGCCTGTTGATCCCGAAGTATAGATAACATAAGCTAAGTGATTCGGTCCGGCCGTCTGTTTCAAGTTTGAACCATCTTCCCAAGAGAATCGCGGATCTTCCAGGTCAAGCACTTTTCCCGTAAAAGGCACGCTTTTCCTCAAGTGACTCTGTACTAACAACAGCTTCGTATCCGAATCCTCCAATATATAGTGAATCCGTTCTTCCGGATAGCTCGGATCGATCGGCACATACGCGCCGCCGGCTTTTAAGATTCCGAAGAGTCCTACGATCATTTCCAAGGAACGTTCGGCCATAATCCCGACCGGCTGATCCGGCTGCACGCCTTCTGATTGCAATGTCCGGGCAAGTTGATTGGCTCTTTCATTCAGTTCCCGGTATGTCAGCTGGCTTTCCCCGTATACGACAGCCGTTTGATCAGGCGTACGCTGTGCTTGTTCCTCAAACAATTTATGAAGCGTCTTTTCCTTTGGATAATCTGCTTCCGTATCATTAAATGCCTCTATAAGGAGCGAACGTTCACCCCCCGTAAGTATATCCAAGTCTTGGACGCGAATCGCCTGACTGTTCACCATCTGCTTAATGATTTGCATAAAATGCTCTTCCATCCGCTTGACACTTGCATGATCATAGACGTTGCTATTGTATACAAAATGAATGTCGATTTCTCCCGCGGGCATGACAATGAAATTGAAATCATAATGGGTATGCTCTTCCATATGGAAATTGATAATGTCCAGCGCGTCACGATTCGGTTTCATATGCTCCATTTGTTTCTCGACCGGATAATTTTCAAATACCATGATATGACTGATCAGCTGTTGCTTTTGTTCGGTTTGAGCCTGAATTTCATACAACGGAAATGTATCATACGCCTGAGAAGCCAATGCCTGCTCCTGGCTCATTTTCAACACTTGTTCCACAGTCATTTCAGGCTGAGCGGTAATACGTACGGGAATGGTGTTGATAAATAAACCGACCATGGATTCAATACCCGGAATTTCTGCCGGGCGGCCGGATACAACCGACCCGAAAACGACATCCTGACTGTTGTTGTATCTTTGCAGCAATAGTCCCCACGCACTTTGAATGAATGTATTCACGGTGACGTGATGCTTGCTTGCAGTCTGTCTGATTTCTTCTGACAGCTGTTTTCCGAGCCGGCTTGCAAGCCTTTGTTTTTGATATCCTTTGCCTTGGTTTGAATCGGTTTTTTTCAGCAAAGCGGTTTGTCCTTCATAACCATCCAAATATTTCTGCCAATAGGCTGAAGCGTGCTTATGATCCTGGTTTTCCAGCCATTCGATATATCGGCTGTACGGAGTGACGGCTTCCCGCTCCGCTTTTCTTCTATCAAGAATCGCATAATAGGTTTCAAATACTTCATTCGTAATAAGAGGCAGACACCAGCCATCCATTAAAATATGATGGAAGCTCCATATCAACCGGACTTGGTCATCCTCTGTACGAAGGATTGATACGCGCATTAACGCATCTTGGGTAAGGTCGAATCCTCTTGCCTTATCTTTTTGTACAAAGCCAGCAATGAACTCGTTTCGTTGTTTATTCTTCATGCTTCGAATATCTTCAACAGTTATTTCGATCGGTTTTTTTCGGAATACGATCTGCAAAGGCTGATCTTTCCATTCCGTATAAAAATGAGTCCGGAGAATCTCATGTCTTTCCGCCAGCTGCGACAAACTCATTGTAAATGCCTCGATATCCAAGTCGCCTTTGAGATCAAAAGCGGCTTGTTCAAAGTAAGCTCTGGAAGCCGAATCGATTAAACTATGGAACAGCATACCTTTCTGCATGGGAGTTAAAGGATATATATTTTCAATGTCGCCGATATGCTGTGTTTGCTGAACAAATTGATCTAATTCCTCGATTGTTATGTCCTTCAGCGAGATATCGCTTGGCGTCAGGTGAATGTCTTCTTGAGCTGCGCAATGTTCGATGACTTCTTTTAGGCTGTTCTTTAAGAGAGCTGCGCATGTTTCCATTGTTTCTCTTCGATATTGTTTACCGCTGTAACTGATGGCCAATGACAGCCGGCCGTCTGAGATCATGCCGTTAATGTCAAGCGTATAGGCAATGGGATGTCTGTCACTTGCAATTTTCCCTCCGGAGTAAGGAGATACCTCGATTCCTCCATTTTCGAAATCTTGATCAAATTGTCCTAGGTAATTGAAGCTGATTTCCGGATGTCCGGTCCATTCTGATGCCTTCGGATGATCGGACAAATATTTCATCAGGCCATATCCTATTCCTTTTTGGGGAATCTGACGCAGCTGTTCTTTCACCGTCCTAATCCGCTGGGAGATGTCCCGGTCCGCCTGAATTTGAAGAGAAACCGGGTATTGGGTTGTGAACCAGCCCACCGTACGTGAAATATCAACGTCTTGAAAAATAGATTCCCTGCCGTGTCCTTCCAGATGAACATGAATTTCTTCATGCTCCGTCCAGCGATGAACAGCCATTCCGAGTCCGGTCAGCAATAAATCATTAATGTCAGTCGTATAGGCCCGGTTCGATTTTTTTAATAAACGCTCGGTTTCTTCCTCTGTCCATTGGACGATGATCGTTTCCCGGTCTTCGGCCAGACCGGTCTCCTGCTCATTGTCCTTTGGCAATTTGTGTTGCGAGATATGTTTCTGCTCAAGCCAATATTGATTTTCCGCTTCAAATTCCGGACTTTCTGCATAACGTTTCAATCGTTCAGCCCATAACAGATAGGAATCCGTCTTCTTAGGGAGCGTGATCGCTTCTCCGTTTTGGAGCTGCTCATAAGCTGACGTTATATCCTCAAGTAAAATCCTCCACGATACGCCATCTACAACCAGATGATGAATCGCAATCAGCAAATGATCGCCATCTTGACATTGAAACAATCCCAGTTTCATGAGCGGTCCATCGGCTAAATGGATGGATTGCTGAATGTCATTGGCTATCGTTTCAATCGTTTCGGCTGGGTTGTTTTCTTCGAGTAAAGAGAACACGTCGAGGCTGAATAATTCTCCTTCACTGATCCCGCGGGTTCTGGCTTCGTATTCATGATCTCCTTGAACATAGACCATGCGCAAAGCATCGTGATGCTCGGCCATCTTCTTCATGACTTTCTGAAGCTTCGATTCGTCCAACCCCTCTTTAAAATAAAGCGTGACAGATTGATTATAATGGTGCGGATCAGGGTATTGCCGGGTGAAAAACCAATGCTGAATCGGCGTCAATAAGGTACGGCCTTTGATTTCCCCTTGTTCTGCGATTCGGGTAACGGGCTCAATAAAAGGAGCAAGCCCGGAGATCGTCGGGTGTTTGAACAAGTGTTTGATGTCAAGCTTATACCCGGCTTGATATAAGCTTGAGGTCACCTGAATCGACTTAATCGAATCTCCTCCCAGCTCAAAGAAATGATCATCGATTCCGACCTGTTCTGCGCCTAATACCGATTCCCACACCCCGGCCAGTATCTTTTCCAATTCTGTCCGCGGAGCTGTATAGGGATTGCCAGTGAGATTTCCCGTTGGAGCAGGCAGCGCCTGGCGATCTATTTTTCCGTTGGAAGTAAGCGGCATCGCTGCCAGCTGTACAAAATAAGCAGGGATCATATAGGACGGAAGCTGCCGGGACAGGTGCTCCTGAATTTCGCCTGCGGTTAAAGAATGCTGTGCGGTATAATAGGCGCACAAGGATGTTTCCCCGTTGGTTTCTTGTGCCATAACGAGAGCTTCTTGAATCGGCGGTATTTGGAAAAATGCGGATTCGACTTCCCCGATTTCAATGCGGTAACCGCGGATTTTCACCTGGTGGTCGATCCGGCCTAAATATTCGATATTTCCGTCCGGGAGTCGCCTTGCTAAATCTCCCGTCCGGTACATTTTCACCTCTGGCACAAAGGGGTGCTGCAAAAATCTTTCCGCTGTTAATTCCGCTCTGTTCAAGTATCCTCTGGCGATGCCGTCCCCGCTGATATAGATTTCTCCCGGGACGCCGGCCGGCACCGGCTTCATGCTCTTATCCAGCACGAAAATGTTCATGTTGTCCGCGGCGGTTCCGATCGGCACTGATTCCCGTCTGTCGTTTTGCGGATCAAAGGAATAAATCATACAGCCGACGACTGTCTCTGTAGGCCCGTATTCGTTAAAAATTTCGATTTTTCCGCCGAATTTCCCGCTGATGCTTCGGGCGAGCCGCGTGCTTAAATTGTCACCGCCGACAATGAATTTCCGAATGGTGCACTCAGCAGGGATATTCATCTCTTTCAATAACTGCAGGTGCGCCGGGGTCAGCTTGATAATATCCGTCCTTGAATCCTGAATAATGCAATCAAGCAAGGCAGCACTGTTTTCTCCTCCGTAGACAATAATGGAATTTCCTGAAACAAGCGGAGTGAAAACAGACGTTATCGTCAGATCAAAAGCGATGGACGAATATAGGGGAAAGTTGGTTTTTTCCCCTTTGACATAGACCCGGCGGGCCCACCAAATATAATTGGTTAAGCCCTGGTGCTCAATTGCCACTCCTTTAGGCTTGCCTGTGGAGCCTGACGTATAAATGACATAAGCCAAATCCTTCGTACTGCTGATCGGTTCCAGGTCAGAGCCGTCTTCGTGGTAAGAGCTTTCTTGATCGAGGAAAACCATTGTGCCCGCAAGTTCCAACTGTTTTTGAAGATGGCTCTGCGTCAGGATGATATCAGCTTGGGAGTCTTCTGCTATATACTGTATGCGATGCTTTGGATAATCCGGATCAATTGGCACATAGGCCCCTCCCGCTTTTAAAACGGCCAGTATTCCCACGACCAATTCGATCTCATGTTCGCAAATAATCGCAGTGAGCCGGTCCGTCTTTACCCCCTTTTTCCTTAACGTTCGGGCTAATTGATTGGCACGTTCATTGAGCTGGCGATATGTGAATTGCTTTTCTCCGCAAATAACGGCTGCTTGATCCGGTGTTCGTTTCATCTGTTCTTCGAATAACTGATAAACCGTCTTATCCCGCGGATATTCAGTTTTCGCAGTTTGATTGTCAACGAGAAGTGTATGTGTCTCCGATTCTGGCAAAATATTCACTTGGCCGAGGGGGAGGTCAGGCTGAAATAATATGACAGAAAATATCCGGTTTAAATGTCCGAGCACCTGCATCATATACTGACGGTCATAGACTTGTTCATTAAAACATAACTTTAGGTCAATCAAGTCTTCACCCATAGCAAACTGAAATAAAGCATCTGCAGCAGCCGTTTCTATGAAACCATCAGAATGAATTTGCTCTAGTGAAACGACTGTATGGATGATCGGCAAATGATTTGCATTGTAGTTCAGCCTCAGCTGTCCGGCCATTTTATCAAAGGGAACGTCCTGATATAAGATCGCTTCGTCCAGCGTATGTTTCAATTCATGGAAAATTGATTTAAACGTACTGCCGGAATTGATATGCTGTTTGATTAACATGAGCTGGTCTGAACGAAGATCTTCATCAGTTTCGTCTTCAAAGGTTGGAACCCCTGTAATCACGCCCTCTTCCCCCGTGTATTTGTATAAAAGGGATTCAATTCCGATCAGGAGAACCAGATAGACGGCCATTGGCGTTTGGTTCGTCATCGTCAGGATGCGCTGTGATACATCCGCACTCAATGAACTGTGAATACAGTCAGATCCGCTTGTTATATCACGCTTTACTGTTGAGTCGGACACTTGAAACGAAGGGAATGCACTGGGACGGTCTTCCGTGTGAAACATTCGGCCCCAGAACAACTCCTGTTGTTTGAATTCTGACATTCATATCCCTCCAGTTGGTTTCATTCCTGTTTTCAGGCGGCTGGCGGCAGCCGCGGCATTCATGCCGGGACAGCCGCTGCCCCTGTGATTAGAAATCCAGTTTGATTGTGCTTGCGAGATGTTTACTTTTGTTTACTTTTTCGCTTAATTGAATGTCTTTTAAAGGAATGGATGGGTTTCTCATAATCGCCGAAAGGATCATGACGTAATCCTTGGCCAATACAGCAATGGTTTTCTTTTTAAATAGTTTTGTACAGTAATCAAAACTGCCCTGAATCTCATCTTGATCTATTAAGAAGTTCAGCTGTAAATCAAACTTGGCTGCCGTCTCCGTTTGTTCATAAGGCCTGACTGCGAGAGAGTCCACTTCAATATCCGTTTGTTCGGTATTTTGCAGGACAAACATCGTATCAAACAATGGATTGCGGCTTAAGTCCCGTTTCACACCCAGTTTTTCAACTAATTCTTCAAAAGGATACTCTTGATGTTCAAAAGCCTTCAGCATGGTTTCTTTCGTTTCCGTTATATAATCCAAAAATGTCCTTTCTGCCATCGGAGCGGTGCGGATGGCTAATGTATTGACAAACATTCCGATAATGGGTTCCAAATCCGCATGCGGTCTCCCCGCAATAGGGGTGCCGACGACGATATCATCCTGACCGCTGTATTTTGCCAGCAGTATGGAATAGGCCGAGAATAAAATCATGTAAGCGGTCGTTCCAGTCAATTCTTCCAGCTGCTTTATCCCTTGGGTGACAGTCTTATCGAGCGTAAAATTGTGCCTTTTCCCATCAAAGCTTCTAACCGGCGGTCTCGCAAAATCTTTCGGAAGCTCGAATGACGGGAGCTCTTCATGAAATACACCAAGCCAATACTCTTCCTGCTTCTTGATTCGTTCTCTTTGCTCTTTTTGATGTTTCCATTCCGTAAAGTCTTTGTACTGAATACGGAGCGGAGCTAACTCTTTGCCGTCGTACAATTGAATCAGTTCTTCGACAAAAATATTCATGGAGGCGCCGTCCGTGATGATGTGGTGCATGTCAAACATAAAAATATTCAGGTCTTGTTCTAACTCGATGAGTCCAGCCCTAAGTAATGGAGCCTGGCTGAGATCGAACGGCCGCACGAAGGTGCGGAAACATTCCTCAACCTCGTCAGCTGTTGCCTTGTATCTTTCCATCGAAAACTCCACTTGCGGTTTGATCACCTGCACCGGTTCTCCGCGGACCATTACAAAACCGGTACGCAGCGATTCATGACGCTGGATCAGTTTTTGGAAAGCGGTTTGCAGGCGATTCATGTCGAGTTTTCCTTCTAATGTAAGGATTCCCGGCATATTGTAGCTAAGTTCTCCGCCTTCTATTTGTGTTGACAGGTAAACCATCTTCTGCACGGAAGATACAGGATAGACATCTTTTGCTTTGGCTTTCGGAATGTAATCCGGCCCGTTGGTTTCAGCTTCTGCAATAGCCTTTGCCATTTCTTCAACTGTCGGACATTGGAAGACTTCTCTTAATGAAATATTTTTGCTGAATTGCTTATGAATTTTGGCGATGAGCGTCATCCCCCGCAACGAGTGGCCGCCCAAATCGAAAAAGTTATCTTTTACACCTATTTCTTTTACCTTTAAAACGTCTTGCCAGATGCATATCAGCTGCTCTTCCATATTCGTCCGCGGAGCAACGTAATCGGTCCCCGTTTGCAAACCTGCTTCAGGCATCGGTAATGCTCTTCGATTTACTTTTCCATTGCCGGTTAGCGGCAGTTTCTCCAGCTGGATGAAGTATGAAGGGATCATGTATCCCGGTATTTGACCAGCAAGTTTTTCTTTCAGCTGACTGATCGAGAGTGATTGCTCCGCTGTAAAATAGGCATATAAATCACTTTGGCCATCGGTATTTTCTTTTGCTAGGACAACTGCTTCCTGTACGTGCTTGAGAAGAGCGGCCTCCACCTCACCGAGTTCAACCCGGTAACCGCGGATTTTGACCTGATGGTCCCTCCTTCCCGCATATTCAATGTTTCCGTCAGGAAGGTAACGGGCCAGATCGCCTGTTTTATACATCCGCTGACTCGAGTCATATGGGTGCGGAACAAAAGTTTCGAGCGTCAAAGACTCCCTGTTATGATAGCCTCTGGCCAGGCTCACTCCTGAAATACAAAGTTCACCGACGATTCCGACAGGCTGAAGCGTTCCGGCTTCATTCAAAATGAACATCTCCGTATTTGAAATCGGTTTGCCGATCGGCTGAAGCTCCTGATCTGTATTCGGATCAACGGTATACATGGTCACGACATGCGTCTCCGACGGACCGTAATGATTATGCAATGTGACTTGATGGCGCGCCAGCTTGTCACGCAGCATACTTGTTACGATGAGCTGTTCTCCCGCAGCGATGATGTGATCTACGCACTCGGCAAATGGTTCGAAATAGTGTTTCTCCGAGGCAAGAAGCTTAAGGAACGCTGTCGGAAGAAATGCTGTTTGTATCCCGTGCGTTCTGACAAAATCATTGAGCTGACGTATGTCACGTTTTGCCTCATTGCCGATGATAAAGAGTGTTCCTCCGCTTGAAAGCGCGGAGAACATTTCTTGATAGCAGACATCAAAGCTCATTGCGGCAAATTGCAGCACTCTGTCAAACTGCAGCTGCGTATGATCCTGCTCATAAGCGAGCAGATTCGTCATGGTCTTGTGCTCCAGCTGAACGCCTTTCGGCTGCCCCGTTGTGCCTGACGTGTAAATAACATACATTAAATCATTTTCCGAGCAGGAAAGATTAAGATTGTCTGCTCTGCCTTGATATATCATCGGATCATCAAGCAGAAGCACTTCTTCTTCAAAGAGCGGCGGAATAGCGTGACCTGCACAAGTCAAAAGCACGTCGGCACCGCTGTCTTTCAGCATAAAAGCCCGCCGTTTTTCGGGAAGCTCCGGATCGATAGGGAGAAATGCTGCGCCGGCCTTTAATATGGCTAAAATGCCGATGATCATATTTGCTGAGCGACCCGTGAGAACGGCAACCACCTGATCAGTGCCAACACCTTTATCTTGAAGGACGCGCGCCAGCTGATTAGAACGCTCATTCAGCTGACGATAAGTCAGCGTCTGATTTCCAAACATGATGGCTTCATGGTCCGGGTTAAGCACAGCCTGCTGCTCAAAAAGCTGATGAACCGTAGTCGGAATACGTGTTCCTGCTGCAGTATCGTTAAAGAGCTGATGGATGTCTCTTTCCTCTTCCTGGGTCATCATATTCAGACGAGCCAGCTCGGCATCAGGCTGTTTAATAATCGAATCAATCAGCTTCACAAAATGCCCCATCATACGTTCGATCGTTTCCGGTTTAAACAGGGCCGTCAAGTATTCCATCGTGAACTGAATACCCGCCTCTTCTTCCACAGCAGTTAAAGTTAGATCAAATTTCGCCATCGTATGTCCGTTTGGATATGGTTTGAAAGTGACGTCATTTATCTCTAATTGTTCCTGCTCCGTGTTTTGAAGCACAAACATGGTGTCAAACAACGGATTACGGCTCAAGTCTCTGGCGATATTCAGTTGATCGATCAGCGCTTCGAACGGATAATCTTGATGTTCATAAGCTTTTAATGCATTCTCCTTCACCTCGGACAGATACTGAGAGAACGTCTTCCCTTTTTCAGGGTAATTTCTCATGGCCAATGTATTGACAAACATTCCGATAATCGGTTCCAAATCGGCGTGCGGTCTTCCCGCTATAGGACAGCCGACAATAATGTCTTCCTGGCCGCTGTATTTTGAAAGCAATAATGTATAAGATGCAAGGAGCACCATATATAAAGTCGATTCAGTTTGGGATGCCAGCTGCTTTAACCCATCGCTTTTTTGCTTATCAAGCGTAAACTGCATTGTGGCTCCCGCAAAATCCCGTGCCGACGGCCGGATATAATCGGTCGGCAGATGAAGGACAGGGACGTCGCCGCTGTACAGCTCTAACCAATAGGCTTCTTGTTTTTGAATCTGCTGTAATCTCGCTTCGCCGGTCTGCCATACTGCGTAGTCCTTGTACTGGATGCGGAGGGGCGTTAATGTCTCTCCTTCATAAATGCGGATAAATTCTTTGATCAATACGCTCATGGACGTTCCGTCAGAAATAATGTGGTGCATATCAAACATCAGAATTCCGCGGTCAGGTTGAAGTTCAATCAGCCCCACGCGAAGCAGCGGCGGCTCATCCAGGTGAAAAGGACGAATAAATTGGCGGATATAAAGGTCCGCACCATCTTCTTCCCCTTGGTACCACTCTGTTTCAAACGCTGCATGATCCAAGACATACTGAACGGGTTCTCCGTCAGCCATTTTAAAACCGGTGCGCAAAGATTCATGGCGCAAAATCAGCGTGCGGAAGGCTTGCTGCAGTTTGTCACGGTCAAGCTTGCCTTCGACAGCCATCAGTCCCAGCATGTTATAACTGAGTTCTCCGCCTTCCAAGTGATTCAGGATGTACAACCGTTTTTGTGCTGAGGATACCGGATAATAAGGTCTTTTTTCAATTGCAGGAATCGCAGCATATCCGGTCAGCTCCGTCTTCGTGATCGTCTGTGCGAGCTGTTCAATGGTTGGGAAACGGAAGACGTCCCGCAAAGGAATTTGGACATGCAATTGCTTTTGTATTTTTGCAACCAGCGCCGTTGCCCGCAGGGAGTGTCCGCCGATCTCAAAAAAGTGATCTCTGATCCCCACCTGCTCTAATCCGAGGACATCCTCCCAAATTGCTGTCAGCTGGATTTCTGCCGAAGTTTGCGGCGGGACGTACTCTATGCCGCTGTCACGCTTTTTGACCGGAGCTGGCAATAACTGGCGATTCAACTTCCCGTTTGGCGTCAGCGGCATCTTATCCAACTGAACAAAATGAGCCGGGATCATATATCCCGGTAAATGCCGGGCCATTCTTTCGCGAAGTTCACTGATCTGTATTGTCTTATCCGCAGCAAAGTATCCGCACAAGTAATATTCATCATCTGCATCTTTAAGGGCAGCTGCGGCGGCTTCTTGAATATCAGGAACGTTCAGCATCACCGATTCGATTTCACCGAGTTCAATCCGAAAACCTTGAATTTTCACCTGATGATCAATCCGGCCGATATATTCAATATTTCCATCCGGCAGAAGGCGGGCCAGATCACCGGTTCTGTACATTCGGTCCTCCGGTACAAACGGATCGGCAACAAATTTTTCGTCCGTCAGTTCCGGCAGGTTCAAGTAACCCCGCCCGACACCGTCCCCTGCAATATACAGTTCGCCTTGGACGCCCGCCGGCTGCAGCCGTTTTTTTGAATCAAGAATGTACATGCGGTTTCTGCCTAACGGCTTGCCTATAGGGACATAGTTTTGGCTGCGTGCCCACGCATCGGAAGAACATTCAATGTTGAACAGAGACGCGTCTACGCAAGTCTCCGTAGGCCCATATACATTGGTAATCCCAGGCGCAGCGCCATGATCGCCGAATAATTGCATGAGCTTATTTACCGTCGTTTTGGAAAGAGCCTCTCCTCCGATTAAAAGATGCCGAAGCGTGACTCCCTGCAAATCACCTGCAGCTATCAAAAGCTTTAAGTGGGCAGGTGTTCCGTCGGTGATGTCAATCGAATGCTGCCGGTAGTAACGGCATAAGGCAGCACCGTCTGACACAATCTCTTTCGGCACAATAAACAAGGTATGTCCTGACAGCAAGGAAGCATACATTTGCTGAACAGAAGCATCGAAATAATATGGAGCGAGCATGGCTACATTCAGCTCCGCCTCATAGGCAGAGTAAATTTGGCGTCGAAGTCCTTCAATCAGGTGAATGACCTGGCGATGTTCAATTAACGTGCCTTTAGGCTTGCCTGTCGTACCAGAAGTATAAATGGCATAGGCCAGTTGACTGGACTGATAAGAGAGTGCAAGACTGCTGTCTTTTTCGTGATAGAAATGTTCCTCCATGAGTTCGATACATGTTCCTGAGAAGCCGATGTCATCCTGCAGCTTCCCGCGGTAAAGCAATACGCTGAGACTTGAATCACTCAAAATATAACGGATGCGTTCAGACGGAGAATCAGGATCTATCGGCAAATATGCGCCGCCCGCTTTTAAAACTCCCAAGATGCCTACAATCATCTCAAGCGAGCGTTCAGTCATAATACCGACAAGCTGATCGTTCCGCACACCTTTTGCCTGCAAGGTTCGCGCAAGCTGATTGGCACGCCGATTCAGTTCTCCGTAGGTGAGTTGTTTATCCTCGAATACAACCGCTGTATTGTCCGGAGTACGTTGCGCCTGTTCCTCGAACAACTCATGAATCGTTTTTTCACGCGGGTATTGCATGTCATTAGACTGAAAGCGGCTGAGCAGATGTTCTTTTTCTTGTTGAGAGAGAAGCTCCAATTCTTCTATTTTGACAGACGGCTGCTGTAATACTTGCTGCATGAGCTGTTCAAAATGTCCGCAGAGCCGTTCCACTTCTGATTTTTCATATTCATTTTCATTAAAACCGAAATGAACGGCCAGCTGTTCGCCAGGAATAACAACCACATTCAAATCATAGTGGGAGTGTTCCTGCATATGAAAATTCGTAATGTTCAGCTCCGTACCATGATGTCCCGTCTCTTCGACCTGCTGCCCTATCGGATAATTTTCAAAGATCATGATATGATCAATTAAGTTTTGCTTTTGTTCCGTTTGGGCCTGAATTTCGTATAAAGGATAGGTATCGTACGATTGGGAAGCCAGCGCGTTTTGTTGAACCATTTGCATCGTATCAGCAAAAGTGCTGTCCTCCTCGCAGCGGATGCGAACCGGAATCGTATTGATGAACAGGCCGACCATCTGTTCCACATCAGGAATTTCCGCCGGCCTTCCCGACACGACACTGCCGAAGACAACGTCTGCGGACCCGCTGTATTTCTGTAATAATACTCCCCATAACGTTTGGATCAACGTATTTAATGTAACCTGATGCTGATTTGCGATCTGCTGTAATTGTTTTGTCTGTTCGTGATCAAATCGGCAGGTCACATTGGCATAGGCGTATTCTTTTTGTTCATGCTGCGCTATTTTATGAAGAAGCGTGGTTTCACCTTTATATCCTTCAAGATACCCGCTCCAGTACCGCTTTGCCGCTCCCTGATCTTGGCGGCCAAGCCACTCGATATAGTCGCTGTAAGGAGCTGCCGATGGCGGTTCTGGTTCTCTGCCTTCCTGTAAGGCGCGATAATGATCAAACACTTCCTTCGTGATAAGAGACAGGCACCAGCCATCCATCACAATATGATGGAAGCTCCAAATCAAATGATATTTGCGGTCTTCCATACGGAAAATCGCTATGCGCATCAGCGGATCCCGAGCCAAGTCAAATCCTTTTGCCTTGTCCTCTCTTTGATAGGCTGCGATCGCATCCTCACGCCGGTGCTCCTCTATATCACGCAAATCTGTAAAATGAATTTGCGGTGTTTGCGTTTTATAGACAATTTGTAAAGGAGTATCGTTCCAGCCGCTGTAAAAACGGGTTCTGAGCACGGCGTATGTTTCAAATAATCGTTCAAGGCTTGCTTTAAACCAATCAATCTTTAACTCTCCCTGCAAATCGAACGATGCTTGTTCAAAATAAGAACTTGAGGCCTCGTCCAGCAGGCTGTGGAAGAGCATTCCTTTCTGCATCGGAGTGAGCGGATACACGTTTTCAACCTCACCTGCATGCGGCAGTTGAATGAGGAGCTGATCCAATTCGTCAATGGACATGCCTTTTAACAAAATATCGCTTGGCGTCAGTTCCGATTGTTCTTTATGAACGCAATGCGTAATGATGGTCCGCAGGCGGCTTTGAATCGTTTCCGATAACCGCATGATCGTTTCTTTTGCGTACTGTTTGTTGCTGTAGCTGATCGTAAGCTTCAGCCGGCCCGCTGTGATCATTCCGTTTATATTCAATACATACGGTCTTTCTTGATTTTCGCTTGAGTCTGAACCGCAAGAATAAGAAGATAATTGAACCCCATGCTGCTGTAAATCTTGGTCAAACTGTCCCAGGTAGTTAAAGCTGATCTCAGGATTGAGTTTCGATGGCATTCCGCCGCTTAAGTACCTTGCTATTCCATATCCGATCCCTTTATGCGGAATTTGACGCAATCCTTCTTTGGTCGTCTTGATATAATCAGAGATTTCTTTGCCTGGCTGCGCGTGCAGCACAACTGGATACAGACTTGTAAACCACCCGACCGTGCGGGAGATATCTATATCTTGTATAATCTGTTCTCTGCCGTGTCCCTCTAAATGAATCGGAATTTGTTCCAGTCCTGACCAATGCGATATGGAAAGACCCAGAGAAGTTAAAAGCAAATCGTTTATTTCCGTGTTATAAGCGCGATTCGCTTGTTTTAATAGCAGATCCGTTTCCTCTTTCGTCCATTCCACAGTTGCTGTTTCACTGTCTTTTGCAGTTGTATGGGTTTCATGAAAATCTTTAGGCAGCGGTTTGACTTCGGTTTGTTCGATCTTTGTCCAATATTCCTGTTCTTGTTTTATGGTTTCACTTTGCGCGTATTCTGAAAGTCTCTTAGCCCATAATTGGAAAGAGTCTGTTTTTTGCGGCAGTTGAATTACTCGCCCGTTCTCGGCTTGCTTGTAGCCGCTAACGATATCTTCCAGTAAAATGCGCCATGAAATCCCGTCTATAATCAAATGATGGATGGCAATGAGCAGATGATCTCCATTTGCGCATTGAAACAACCCGGCTTTCATTAACGGCCCATCACTTAAACGCATACTGCTTTGTATCTCATCAGCCTTGGCTTCAATTGTACGCCCCGGATCGGGATCTTCTTTCAGATTCAGGACTTCTAAGTAGTACAGTCCGCTTTGGGCGATTTCTTCATTCTGCGCCTCACAGCCATTTTCCGTAGTCCGGAACGTCATGCGGAGCGCATCGTGATGTTCAGCAAGCTTTTGCAGGGTTTGACGAAGCGGCGTTTCCTGAAAACCTTCCGGCGCATGCAGCATTACGGCTTGATTATAATAATGCTGATCTGTTGTTGTTTGTTCGAAAAACCAATGCTGAATAGGAGTCAGGCTGACTTTTCCTTTGACCTCACCTTGATCGGCTATACGCAGATTCTGCTTGATATGCGGACTCAATTCTGCAATTGTTGCATATTGAAACAAGTCTTTGATTTCCATTTTGTATCCTTGCTGATTTAATCTGGAGGATACTTGAATGGATTTAATGGAATCCCCGCCAAGATCGAAGAAATTATCAAGAATACTGACGTTTTCAGCGCCTAATACCGATTCCCAGGCAGAAACTAATATTTCTTCAGCTTTTGTTCGGGGAGCTTTATACTCTGCTCTGTCCTGCAGTTCGAAATCCGGAGCCGGCAACCCTTTTCTGTTTATTTTTCCGTTAGAAGTTAAAGGCATTTCATCAAGCTCGATAAAATAAGCCGGAACCATATAACTTGCAAGGGTTTGAGACAATTGTTTCCGGAGCCGGGCTGCCGTTGTTTGCCCGCCGCTCACGTAATATGCACACAATTGTTTAAAACCGTGGACATCCTCTCTGGCTGTAACGACAGCTTCCTTGATCGCTTCTTTTTGAAGCAGTGCCGCCTCGATCTCGCCTAATTCGATACGATAGCCTCTGATTTTCACTTGTTCATCTATTCTGCCCGCATATTCAATGTTTCCGTCCGCCAGCCACTTCGCCAAATCTCCGGTCTTATACATCTTCGCTCCGGGTTCAAACGGGTCATCGACAAATTTCTCCGCCGTTAATTCGGGACGGTTTAAATATCCTCTAGCCACACCGGCGCCGCTGATATAGATCTCTCCCGGCACTCCGATCGGCGCGGGTTTCATATTCTCATCAAGAACGTAAATGCTCGTGTTTGCCGCAGCGGTTCCGATCGGTACCGATTCCCGTCTGTCCTTTGCGGCATCGTAACGGTAAATCATGCAGCCGACAACGGTTTCCGTCGGTCCGTACTCATTGCATATTTCAATCCGGCCTTCGAACTGTTCATGAATGCTGCGGGCTAACCGGGTGCTTAAGTTTTCCCCGCCCACAATCATTCTTCTGACAGCCGTTTGATCGGCAATGTTCATTTCTTTCAAAACCTGCAAATGGGCCGGGGTCAATTTAATGATATCCACCCTCGGGTCACGCACAATCGATTCAAGCAGAGCTGTTTTATCCTCTCCGTCATAGACGATGATTGCATTTCCTGTGACAAGCGGCGTGAAAATAGAAGTCACCGTCAGATCAAAAGAAATTGACGAATATAATGGGAAGTTGGCTTTCTCGCCTTTTACATAAACCTCTTTCGCCCACCAAATATAATTGGTCAAGCCTCCGTGCTCGATTAGTACGCCTTTTGGCCGGCCTGTGGAACCTGACGTATAAATGACATATGCCAAATGGCTCGCATCAATTATCGGAGCAAGATCAGAGTCATCTTGGTGATAAGAACTTTCATCATCAAGTAAAACCGTGGCGCCTTCATAGGCAAGCTGTTTCCTGACGTCCCGCTGCATTAAAACGATTCCGGCTTGGGAGTCATCCAGCATATACCGGATGCGGTCTTGCGGATATTCCGGATCTATAGGGACATAGGCTCCGCCTGATTTTAAAACGGCAAGGATTCCGACCACCGATTCGATGCTGTTTCTTGTGATGATGGCTACAGGCTGATCCGTCTGCACTCCTTTCGCTCTTAACGTTCGCGCCAGTCGGTTGGCCCGCTTATTGAGCTCTCCGTACGTGAGCTGCCTGTCCTTATCAATGACGGCTGCTTGATCGGGCGTACGCTGCGACTGCTCTTCAAATAATTGATGAACCGGCGTCTGCGGAAACGGCGCGGCCGTGTCGTTCAGCGTCTGCAGAAGGGTTCTTCTTTCGCCTTCCGTTAACAATTCCGCTTGATCCACCCGGATATCCGCATTTGTCACGACTTGATGCAGGATTTGCATGAAATGTTCCCGAACCCGCTCTATGCTTGCCCGATCATACACATTTGCATTGTATTCAAAAGAGATGTTCATCTCGTCGCCCGGTATAACGGTCAAATTAAAATCGTAGTTGGTCTGTTCTTGCATTTGTACGTTGGAAATTTTGATGGATGTTCCGTTCTGGCGGCCTATACTTTCCATATACTGATCAACCGGATAATTTTCGAATATCATTAAATGTGTAATTAAATCTTGCTTTTGCGTTGTACGCGCTTGAATATCGTACAGCGGGTGTGTCTCAAATTGTTGAGACGCTACAGCCCTTTCCTGCGCCTCTTTCATAAGCTCAGCAAACGTTGTCCCGGCTTCACATCGGAACCGGACGGGAATGGTGTTAATGAATAAGCCGATCATGGTTTCCACGTTTGGAATTCCAGCAGGTCTTCCGGATACAACACTTCCAAACACAACGTCCCGGCTACGGTTATATTTCTGCAGCAAAACCGCCCATGCCGTCTGCAGCAGCGTGTTCAGCGTGACATGATGCTTGCCTGCCGTCCGCTTCATTTTCGAAGTGAGATCGGAGCTTATGTCACACGTCACTTTTTCAGGAACGTATCGTCCGTCTTCCGCTGCATGGTGATCCTTAGGAAGGCCGGTTTGCTCCTCATATCCCTCCAAGTACTGATCCCAATAAGCCGCGGCCTCTTTCGCATCTTGCCGGCCGAGCCATTCAATATATTGACTGTACGGAGTAATTGATGATTGTTCAGGCTGCTTTTGCTGAAGCAAGGCAAAGTAATTCTCGAATATTTCTTTTGTAATCAGCGGCAGGCACCAGCCGTCCATCAAAATATGGTGGAAACTCCAGATAAAACGGTATGTCTTTTCATCGGTACGAAGGATGAATAACCGCATTAACGCGCCTTTTTCTAAGTCGAACCCCCGCATCTTATCTTCTCTGGCATACTGCTGAATCATCGCTTCTTTTTGTGATTCCTTCATCTCTCGTAAGTCATTGAATTGAAAACCGATTTTTTTCGTTTTGAATATGATTTGGAGCGGCTGATCCTTCCAGCCTCTGTAAAAATTCGTGCGGAAAATATCATATTTTTGCGATAAGCCGTCCAAGCTTTTTGAAAATGAATCAATCTCCAGATCTCCATGCAGATCAAACATCGTTTGCTGAAAATAAGCACCTGAATTCGGATCAAATAAGCTGTGAAACAGCATGCCCTTCTGCATCGGCGTTAATGGATAAATATTTTCCGCTTCGCCTAATTCACGCGTCTGCTCCAAAAGCTGTTCCAGTTCGTCGATTGAGATATCTTTTAACAGGATGTCACTTGGTGTGAGAGAAGTCTGCTTCCGGCTTACGCAATGTGCAATGACTTCTTGCAGACTTTCTTTCAACCCTTGGGCAAATTGCGCCATAGTAGATCTTTCGTATTGTTTGCTGCTGTAGCTCAGTGTCAGTGATAATGTCCCTTCGGTAATCATGCCGTTCAAATCAAGCACGGCCGTTCTCTCTTGGTTTTCGTTCATCGATAACCCTGTGGAATATGGCGATATGTGCAAAGCCTGATGCTTCAGGTTTTGGTCAAATTGTCCCAAATAGTTAAACGATATCTCCGGATTCAGCTGCAGGCTGTCGGCTTCCGGATGCCCGGATATATATTTGATGATGCTGTAATTCATTCCTTTATCAGGGATCCGGCGCAGCCCTTCTTTCACGATCTTGATCCGCTGCGACAGGTTTTTTCCGGCTTCCATTCTCAGGACGACAGGGTACTGGCTTGTGAACCATCCTATCGTGCGGGAAATGTCAGCATCCGGAATAATCGGTTCTCTCCCGTGGCCTTCCAAATTCACGACAATGTCTTCCGTGCCTGTCCACTTGTGAACGGCCAGCCCTAACGAAGTCAGCAGCAGATCGTTGATATCCGTGTTGTAGGCGCGGTTCGCTTGTTTTAATAATTGCTCCGTTTCCTCTTTTGTCCATTGAATCGTCACTTCTTCGCTGTCTCTTAATAACGATCCTTCGCTGATAGTGTCTTTAGGCAATGGCTGAGGCTTTATGCTTGAAAGCTCAGTCCAATACGCAATCTCCTCTTCCATATCGGTTTCCGCCGCATACTTGGACAATTGATCGGCCCAGAATGGAAACGAATCTGTTTTTTGCGGGAGCTGGATCGTTTGTCCGCGTTCTGCCTGCTCATAACCGCTTACAAAATCCTCGAGCAAAATACGCCAGGATACTCCGTCAATCAGCAAATGATGAATTGCAATCAGCAAATGATCTCCGTCCGGACATTGGAACAAACCGAGCTTCATCAATGGCCCTTTGTCTAATACCATGCTGCTTTGAATCTCATTCGCTTTATCGGCAATCGCTTGAGCCGGATCGGTTTCCCCTTTATAATTCATCACTTCCAGATGGTATAGTTCACTTTCATCTGTTCCTGTAATTCGCGGAGCGTATCCATCCGGCGTTTTTTCAAAAATCATCCTCAAGGCATCGTGATGCGACGCGATCTGTTCTATCGTCCGGCGAAGCGGAGCCTCTTTAAAGCATTCCGCCGAATATAACATGACGGCCTGATTGTAATGGTGTGCATGCGGCATGTTTTGTTCAAAAAACCAATGCTGTATCGGGGTCAGCTTGGTTCCGCCATTCACTTCTCCTTGATCAGCCACCCTGCTGACCGGCGCTACAAACTGACTAAGTTCAGCAATCGAGGGGTGTTTAAACAAATGCTTCATATCAACCTTGTATCCGGCTTGATACAATCTGGATGATACCTGAATTGATTTAATCGAATCTCCGCCAAAATCAAAGAAATTATCCAAAATTCCTATACGTTCTGCCCCTAATACTTCTTGCCAGATAGACGCCAGCAGTTCTTCTATTGTGTTCCGCGGGGCTATGTATTCGTATTCCGCCCGCGTATTTTCGTCAGCAGCAGGCAAAGCTTTCAGATCAATCTTCCCATTGGAAGTGAGCGGAATGCGTTCCAATGGGATAAAGCGGGAGGGAATCATATAATTGGGCAGTTCCCGGTATAATTCTTTTCTGAACTGCGCTGCTGTCAAAGAAGGCTCGCCGACATAATAGGCATACAATTGTTTGGACCCGTCTGCGTCTTCCCGCGCGACGACTGCGGCTTCACGAACGTTTTCCAGATTGAACATGGCTGCCTCTACCTCGCCGATCTCAATCCGGTAGCCGCGAATTTTTACTTGATGATCAATCCGGCCTAAATATTCGATTCTTCCATCCGGCAGCCATCTGGCGAGATCCCCCGTTTTATACATCTTTTGACCAGGGACATGCAGATGCTCCACAAATTTTTCCTCCGTCAATTCAGGGCGATTGAGGTAGCCGCGGGCCACTCCCGCTCCTCCGACATACAGCTCTCCCGGTACGCCGATCGGCTGGATTTGATGGTGCGCTCCTAAAATATAAGCTTGATGGTTGGCCACCGGGCTGCCGATTGTGATCTGTTCATCAGCGGACTGAACAGGGTGAAATGTAGATACCACGCTGTTTTCTGTCGGTCCGTATTCATTATTAATCCGAATGCGAGGCTGCAGAGAATGCAGCTTCTCAACTGTATCTGTTTCCAGCTGCTCACCGCCTACAACAACATGCTGAACATGGATGAAGTCCTCTGCATTCATCTGTTCGATCATCGTTTTCAGAAGACGGGGAGAGGTTGAGAAATGAGTAATTCTCTCTTGTTTTATGGCATTTTGAATGGCGAAAGTTTCTTTATTCTCTTCATTAGGCAATAGGTGCAAAGTTGCCCCCGAGATGAGCGGGCCGAAGAAATTTAAAATGAACGCATCAAAAACATACGGGTACAAGACAAGCACGCGATCCGGCGGAGAATGTTTAAAAAACGCCTTCTTCCATTGGAGCGAATTCACAATGCCGCCGTGTTCAACCATGACTCCTTTCGGCTTTCCTGTTGTACCCGACGTATAAATGACATAGGCTAAATGGCTGTGTCCCGCTGCTGGTGATAACAATGAGCTATCGGCATGGTATGATGTTTCATCATTCAAATCAATCACCGGGCCGTCAAAGGTGAGACTGTTTTTTAAATGACGCTGAACAAGGAGAACGTCTGCATCCGCATCATGAAGCAAATATTGAAGCCGCTCTTTTGGATATTCAGGATCCAGGGGCACATAAGCGCCCCCTGCCTTCCAAACGGCTATAATGGATACGATCATCTCTAATGAACGATCAGCGAGAATGGCGACTAACGTATCGGGTTGAACCCCGCAATTACGCAATGTTCTTGCCAAACGGTTCGCCTTCTCATTCAGTTCCCTGTACGTCAAATGGTCGTTTTTAAACTTGACGGCCGCATGCTCAGGCGTTCTTTCTGCTTGCTCTTCAAATAATTGATAGACTGTTCTGCTCCCGGAGAAATCTCTGACGGTGTCGTTAAAATCAAACAATAGCTTCTGTTTTTCCGCTTCCGGTAAAATCTCTGCCGTATGGATCGCGGCTTGAGGCTGAAACAGGATCACAGACAGCAGCTGATCCAAATGGGATACAATTTGATTGATATAGCGCTCATCGTACAGATTGCCGTTATAAAAAAGCTTCAAATGAACCCCGTTGTTCTCCAAATCAAAGTGAAACAGCGTATCGGCTGCAGTATCTTCTTTAAATTGCAAGGAATGAATTTCGTTAAGCGAAACGACGGTATGAATCAACGGCAGATGCTCGTCATTGTATTGCACGCTCAGATGCTGAACCATTTTTCTAAACGGCAGGTTTTGATTTTTCAGAGAATCATTAACGGCTTCTTTCAGCTGCCCGAATACGGTTTTAAATGTACTCTCGTTTGAAAGCGTATTTTTTAAGAGGACAATGTTGTTAACGGCTGACTGGCCGGCTTTTTGCTTCGATACCGTCGGAATGCCAAGAATCAGGCTCGTTTGATCCGTATATTTATATAACAAGCATTCAATACCCGCCAATAAAATCAGATAGGCCGCCATATCGGAATGATTCGCCATTGTCATGATTCTTTGGGATACTTCCGGAGATAAGGAACGGCAGATGCATTTTTCCTGGTAGCCGGTACGGGCCAACGACGCTTTATCCGCTGCTTTAAAGTAAGGGAATGCGCTTAGTCCGTCTTCTTCATCAAACAGGTTTTCCCAGTACGTTTCTTGGTTTTTAAATACCGACATTGGAGCACCTCATTTTATATAATTTAAAGAAATAATGCTTTTCCCTAAAAGTTCAATTGAATAGAATCAAGCGCGTTCTCTTCTTCCTCATTGCTGCCGCTCAATCCGATATGTTCAATTAGAATGCTTGGCTGTTCCAAAATCGCCGATAGAATGTGTAAGTAGTCGTTTGATAAAACCTCGATTCTGCTTTTCTTAAACAGTTTTTTCGAATATTCAAACAGTCCGTGATAGTTGTCTTGGTCCGCCTGAATCGACAAGGTCAAATCGAATTTGGCAACCGGATGATGGAATGGATACGGCTTGAGTTGAAGAGAATCGAAAGTCAATTCAGCATGATCGAGATTTTGCAGCACAAACATCGTATCGAATAAAGGATTGCGGCTTGAATCTTTTGGAAGATGCAGATGCTGAATTAATTCTTCCAACGGATAGTCTTGATTTTTATAAGCGTTCAGCATGTTTTCTTTTACTTCGTTTAAGTAGGCATCAAATGTTTTACGGCCCGCCGGGTGATTGCGAATGACTAACGTATTGACGAACATTCCCACGACCGGCTCTACATCCAAATGAGTCCGCCCGGCAGACGGCGTTCCTACGATAATATCTTCTTGTCCGCTGTACTTGGATAAAAGAATCGTATAGGCTGCCAATAAAATCATATACAGTGTTGCTCCTGTGTCTTCTTCCATTTGGCTTAAACGCTGTTTCAAGTGTTCGGGTATAAGAAATTCAAATGATTCGCCTTCGTAATCGCGTATGGCAGGTCTCTCATAATCCGCAGGCATATCCAGTACAGGAATATCACCGTGAAACTGATCCAGCCAATACGCTTCCTGGCTCTTGATGTTCCGTTTCTGAATGTCCGATTGCTGCCAAACTGCAAAGTCTTTATATTGAATAGAGAGCGGGTCCGGTTCGTTCCCCTCGTAGATTCGGCTTAAATCTTTCATCAGAATATTGACGGACACGCCGTCAGAAATGATATGGTGCATATCAACCACAAGCACGTGCCGCGCAGGTTCAATTTCAATCAGTCCGGCCCGCATCAGCGGCGGTTTGGATAAGTCAAACGCTTTGATGAAATCAAGCACACGGTCTTCCGCTTCTTCTTCGCTTGCTTGAATCCGTTCTATCGTAAAGTCGACGTTCTGATGAATACGCTGTGCCGGCTCGCCTTCATATAAATCAAAGCTGGTCCGCAACGCTTCATGACGCGCGATTAATTTTCGGAAAGCGGCGTTTAACCGTTCGGGATCGATCGTCCCTTCCACATTCATGGCACCCGTCATATTGTAAGTCAGCTCGCCGCCTTCTGTGTGACTTAACAAATACATACGCCTCTGAGCTGAAGAAACCGGATAATATGGCATTTCCTTTGCAGCCGGAATCGGTACATATCGGTTTTTGTCCATGTGTAACGCCTTGTCAGCCAATTGTTCAATGGTAGGAAACTTGAATATGTCTTTGAGAGACAGATTCACATCCAGCTCTTTGTGAATTCTGGCGGCTAAGGCAGCCGCTCGGATGGAGTTGCCTCCGAGATCAAAGAAATTATGTTTGATCCCCGCATGGCTTATTCCGAGCACTTCCTTCCATAAATCTGTCAGTTTGGACTCCGTCTCATTACCCGGCGGAACATATTCAGCTGTCTGCTGCAGACTCGCTTCCGGTGCAGGCAGTGCCTTACGGTTTATTTTCCCGTTGGATGTTAACGGCATATGCTCCAGATGGACAAAATAGGTCGGAACCATGTAGTCCGGAAGCCCCGATGACAATTGTTCCCTAAGCTGCGCAGCCGCTATAGGCTTGTCGCTTACGTAATACGCGCATAATTGTTTTAAGCCGTCTTCTTCTTCTTTCACTGTAACCGCGGCTTTTTGCACCGCTTCCGCGTTATGCAATGCTGCTTCAATTTCACCAAGCTCGATTCGGTGTCCCCTGATTTTGACTTGTTCATCAACGCGCCCAATATATACAAGATTTCCGTCCTTCAATCGCTTAGCCAAATCCCCTGATTTGTACATCTTCGCTCCCGGGACATACGGGTTTTCAACAAATTTCTCTGCCGTTAAATCCGGGCGGTTCCAATACCCTCTGGCAACACCCGGTCCGCTGATATATATTTCGCCGATTACCCCGATCGGAACCAGATTTTTGCTTGCATCAGCCACATAAATATCCGTGTTGGCAGCCGGGGTGCCGATCGGTACAAATTCCCGCTTGTCCCGTTCTGCGTCGAAGTGATAAATCATACATCCGACGACAGCTTCTGTCGGTCCGTATTCATTGAAAATGTCCAGCCGGCCTTTAAACTGCTCGCTGACACTTTTGGCCAGACGGGTGCTTAAATTTTCTCCGCCGACAATCATTTTCCGTATTGCGGTGCCGCCAGCGATGTTCATCTCCTTGATAACGTGCAGATGTGCCGGGGTCAATTTGATCATGTCTATTCTTGAGTCCCTCATAATCTCAGAAAGCACAGCGCTTTTGTCTTCGCCGTCAAAGACAATGATGGTATTTCCCGTAACCAGCGGTGTAAATATCGAGGTCACAGTCAGATCGAAAGAGATGGAAGAGTATAATGGGAAGTTGGTTTTCTCACCTCTTACATAAACCTCTTTCGCCCACCAAATATAATCAGCCAGCCCCTGATGCTCAATGAGTACACCTTTTGGATTTCCCGTGGAACCTGACGTATAGATCATGTAGGCCAAATCATGCGCATCGCTGTCCGATTCAAGATTCGAGTGATCCTCATGGTATGAGTTTTCCTCATCCAAAAGCACAATGTCACCATCATACGGTAATTGATCCAGCAGGCTGCGCTGTGTCAACACAACCTCCGCTCTTGAATCTCTCAGCATATATTGAATCCGATCTTCCGGATATTCAGGATCAATGGGCACGTATGCGCCGCCGGCTTTCAGAACAGCCAAAATTCCGACAATCAGCTCGATCCGATGCGGGCAGATGATAGCAACGAATTGATCCGCCTGTACGCCTTTTGTCCGTAACGTCCGCGCCAATCGGTTCGCCCGTTCATTGAGCTGTCTGTACGTATACCGCTCATTGCCAAAAATAACGGCTTCATGATCGGGACTCTGTTCCGCCTGCATTTCAAACCACCGATATACCGTTTCCTTATGCGGATACGGCGTCTTTGTGCCATTACACTCCGTCAGCAGTTGATGACGTTCGGTTTCAGACAGCATAGGAACAGAAGACAATGTCATCTCCGGCTGCTCAGCAAGGCTGTTTAAAATGGCGGTATAGTGTCTGGTGATCTGTTCAATGGTGTCTTTTGTGAATCGTCCAGGTTTATAATCAAAATGCATCTCTATCTGTTGACCGGCATCTTCGATCGTGAGCATCAAATCATATAAAGAGACCCCTGGATTTCGTTCTTTCACTTTAAATGTACATTCATTGTGCCGGATTTCATGAAATTCAATGTTTTGAAACACAAACATCGTATTAAACAGAGACTTTCCGGTTGTTTCCCGCTGTACATTTAATTTCTCCACAAGCCGGTCGAATGGATAGTCTTGGTTTTCGAAAGCGTCAAGCGTCTGCCGCTTTACTTCTTCCAGATAATCCGTAAACGTTCTATTGGCGTGCGGCTTCGTCCGGATTCCAATGGTTTGTATGAAAATACCGATGATCTTTTCGATATCCGGATGATTTCTTCCTGAAGCAGGCGTGCCAACGACAACGTCTTCTTGTCCCGTATATTTATGAAGCAGCACATTATAGGCGGCCAGAAGCACCGTATAGAGAGTCGTTTCCGCCTTTTGTGCCAAGTCTTGAAGCGAACGGATGACATCCGGCTGTAAGGAGCATGTCACACGCTGTCCCTCAGAAGACCGTTCTGCCGCTTTTGAACCGTCTGTCGGCAGGTCAAGGATGGGAATTTCGTCTTGAAATTGTTCCAGCCAATATGTCTCCTGCCGCTTCATGGCATCGTCATTCATCCGTTGGTTTTGCCATTCTGCGAAATCTTTATATTCAAATTCAATGTCCGGTAATGGTTTCTGATGATATAAAGCCAGCAATTCATTTGTAAGGATGTTGACGGAATAACCGTCCGAAATGATATGATGCATATCGATGAGCAGTTCGGCCTGCTCGTTTTCAATCTTGATCAGCTCCGCACGAACTAACGGAGCTTGGTCCAGGCGGAACGGTTTTACAAACCGGTCTGAATAGGCATCAAATTCATCCCGGCTCATTGTCCGGACATGAACGTTAAAATCAACTTCGTTTTCAAGTTTCTGAACGATATCGCCATCTATAATGTCGAAATACGTGCGAAACGCTTCGTGCCGCTGCATCACTTGTTGAAGAGATGAGATCAGGGCTTGCTCATCGTACTTCCCTGTTATTGATATGTGGCCGAACATATTTTGCGCCAGCTGATCCGGTTCCAGTTGGTGCAGGAAATATACTCTTTGCTGCGCCGGCGATGTCGGGTAATACGCTTTTTTCTCGGCAGCCTTCATCGGGAGGTGCACGACTTTCGTTTCGTTCTGAATGAAACGTGCTAATTCCTTAACAGTCTGGTGATTGAAAAATTGTCCGATGGAAACCTTTTGATGAAATGTCTTCTGAACTTTGGAAAGCATAAGCGTCGCCTGGAGTGAGTTTCCTCCCAGAGCCAGAAAGCGATCTGATCTGCCGACCCGTTCAAGGCCGAAAAGCTCCTCCCAAATCCGTGCCAGCTGCCGCTCCGTTTCATTTACCGGCGCCTCGTAGGCTTCAGTAAAATTTGCCGTATTGCTTGCTATTGAAGAGACCCGCTTCTGGTGATCGGCGTAAAGTGCTTGTAAATCTTGCTGTTCTTCATCGGAAAACATCATCATGGCGTCAAGAGGGATTGAATCTCCCTCAACCATTTTTTGCAGCAATTTTGTAAAACCCGCTCCCCACTTTTTCATGATTTCCGGACTGATGACGTTCGTATTAAAGTCGAAATCAAGAACATATTCTTGATGCGCGTCAGTTATGTTCAGAAATAAATCGTACAGGGTGCATTTTACCGGGTATGCAACGGGCTCCGCCTCCGCCTTTCCGAAATGCAGCTTTCGAAAAGGCCTGTCTAAATTAAAGATAATACGCATATGCGGCACTTGATCGTGCGAAAGCTCTCTGGCCACCAATGTCATTGGGACGGCTTGGTGCTGCATTGCAAGGTTCACGCTTTCTTTCATACTGCCAAGATAACCGGATAAAGTGCTTTCTGAAGAAGATGTGTTCTTCACCGGAATCATATTGACGCAATTTCCAATCAGATCATGCTGTTTCATATGCGATTGACCTGCAGCGGGGATCCCGATCACAAGGCCTGACTGTTTGGTAAGCCGGTGCAGAAAAAGATGAAATGCGCCCAGCATTGTCACAAATACGCTATTTTTCATCTGAATGCTTAATGACCTTAAAGCCTCGCTCAATGGCCGTCCAAGCCTGACGGTACACCGGTCTCCCTCATACCCGTCCGGATAACGGACAGAATCTGTGCTCGGCAGAATTGGCTGCTGTATCGGTTCAGAGAAATGACGCCGCCAATAACGGACCCCTTCTTCATACTGGCCGCTGTCAATCTGTGCCTGCTGCCAGTCTAAGTATTGGCGAAACGAAACATCTGCCTCTTTCGGTGAAATCGATTTTCCTTGTACTATTGCCGCGTAGTTGCTCTCCAGTTCTTGAACAAAAACGGCGATTGACCATCCATCGGCAATGATATGATGGAACGTGAGCACAATCAGATGTTCATTGTGAGCCGATGTAAGTACATGGATTCTAAACAAAGGCTTTTGTTCATGGAAATGAAACGGCCGCTTGGCATCTTCTGTCAGCCATTTTTGGATTTCCGGCTCCTGATGTTCATGCGGGAGACCGGTAAAATCAATGACTGGTATTTCTATATTCATCCCTTCCTGCACTTGCTGTACCTCATCATCGGGATGAATCACCGTACGTAAAGCTTCATGACGGTCAACGATATGCCGGACGGCTTGTTTTAATGATGTATACTGCAGTTCGCCCTTCACTTTCAGCATAATGGACTGGTTTAAAGCGGCGGAAGCTTCATTCCCGTAATGGGATGCCATAACCAACTGCTTTTGTTCAGGTGAAAGCTCGCGCGTCCCGGACTTTTTACGGCCTCCGCCATCAGGGGAATCCGGGCCTTCCGGAATAAATCCGCCTCGGCGAAGATCCTCCACCGTGTCTTTCACCGCTTGAATAATATTTTCGATATCATCCTCGGTATGCGCCGCAGACAAGAAGCAATTGCGTCCCTCCCATACATAGACCCCTTTATAGTTGAGATGGTAAAAGAACAAGTCATTATCAAGCGATGAGACAAACCGGAATAAAGAACCGAATCGAACCATGCGGATAGGCACTTGCGCTTGTTCGAAGCAGTGATTCAGCTCATCGACCAGGTAGGCTGTTTTTTGATTAAGCTGCTCATACAGATGTTCTCCTTCGGTTTGTAAATGGCGAAGGACGGCTAATGACATCCTCATGGTAAGCGGGTGAGTATTGAAGGTGCCGGCCACAAACGTGCGTTTCGCCTCGTCTTGCGGGTAGGAATCGTCCCCATACTGCCAGGTACCCCCGTCGATCGCATTCATGAACTCAGCTTTTCCGGCAACTACCCCTAACGGCTGTCCGCCGCCGATGATTTTTCCGTAGGTCACTAAATCAGCCTGAATGCCGAACCATTCCTGTGCGCCGCCGAGACCGATCCGAAATCCGGTAATAATTTCATCCATAATCAGAGCTGTTCCGGATTGCTGCGTGATTGCCCGTAATTCTTTCAAAAATGCCTGCGGCTGCAAATCCGGTCTGCGGCTTTGTACCGGTTCCACCAGTACGGCTGCCAATTCATCACCAAGACTGCGGATCACGTCCAGCGAATCGGGATTGTTGTAATGTAAAATAATCAAATCATCCATAAAGCTCTGCAGTATGCCCGGAGCCAGCGGATTCGCAGACGCAGCCCCGCCTTTTGTTCCGGCAACCCCTAATACGCCGTCAAACGTGCCGTGATAAGATCCCGAGAACGCCACGACTTTCTTTCTTCCTGTTGCCGCCCGCGCCAAACGCAGGGCAACCATGACGGCCTCTGTTCCGGAATTATAGAAAGCGACCCTTTCCACTCCGGTACATGTGCGGATCCGGTCGGCAACTTCACCGGCGACATCTGACATCGGGCCGAGCGGAGGCAATGATGAACGGGTTGAATCATCGATAACCTGTGTAATAAAGGAAGGATGATGCCCGAAAAGGTTAACCCCGAATCCCATGGTGATATCGATATATTCATTTCCGTCAATATCCCACATTTTAGAACCGTCAGAACGTTCGGCGATAATCGGGTATACGATTTCCTTCCAATACGAACGGAAGCTGGACAAATTGCGGTTGTTTGCATGAGCAAATCGGGTGTTGTCCGTATATTGTTTGGAACCTTTCGTTTTATCTGCATATTTCTTGATGAAATCTTCTAAGTATTGTTTTTGCCGTGCGGTATAGTGTCCCTGATCATTCAGGTTCTGAGGCTGGAAAGGAACATAGGGTTTCGCTTCTTGAGCCGCTTTCTGTTCTGCATTGACGGTCGGAGGCCCCTGCTTGACAGAAGGAATTGATTTCTCTTGCGCTTTAGCGTATTCTTTCTCGTCGGAATGATGTCCGCTGTTTCTCAGCAAATTAAAGCTATTTAATTGAGCTTGCAAGGCATCCTGAATTAATTGATTTTGGGATGCGATTATTTTTTCGAGCGTATGCTCTTGATGACCATCCCTGCGATCCGATTCTGGCTGCGCTTCTGAAATGACCTGTTTTTCCTGCGCCGGAACATTCTCTTGAGGCGGAGCGGATGCAAAGGACGATGGAACGGTATCAGCCAAGTAATCTATGACACTTTGAAGGTTGGTCAACGTATCAAAAAAACGATCCATCGGGATATCTGCCCCAAATTTGTCCGCGATGGCTTTTTTGACCTGTGACAGCATGATAGAATCCATTCCGAGCCCGATAAAATGAGCATTCAGATCGAGTTCTTCCGCTCTGATCCCCGAAGCATTGCTGATTACAGTTTTCAGGAAGGATTCAATATGCGCCTTCGATTGATTGATATTCAATGCCGCTTCTCCTCTCTTTTCGCCCTCGTTTAAGCGCAATTGGTCAGCTTCAGCCCAGCATCGGCTCCGTTCAAACGGATACAGGGGCAATGGCGTCTTTTGTACAGTTTCACCGGAATAAAGCGCGCGCCAATCGATAACGGCTCCTTGCACAAATAATTCGGCTGCGCGATGCAGCCATGTGATCCGTTCATCTTGCGTACGTAAACGCTGCTTAATCAGAGCGGCTGCTTGTTGATTCAGCTCTTCTTTATGAGCAGGCAGCATTTCCTTCATATTCTTGTAACCGATGTATACACCGGGAAGGTTTCTGTCTCCCTGAATCAGGCGGGACAGCTTATCCGATAATTCTTGCTTACCGGATACAATCATGGCAATGCCATGATCCAAATGAGCCCTGCCCGTACTGGCTGTATAGCAAATGGACTTTAATGAAGCTTGGCTGTCATCCGATACATATTGCCGGTACTGCTGTGCGAGTTCATAGAGTGACTTTTCAGTATGAGCGGATAAAACAAATAGGTGCGGCCCATGTTCATCCTCGGGTGCATACTCACTTTGAGAAATATATTCTTCCAGTACCACATGAGCGTTCGTTCCGCTAAAGCCAAATGAGCTGACTCCGCCTCGCAGCGGCTCATCACCCGATGTGAACTCCGAAACTTCCTGATTCACATAAAATGGTGATGAGTGAAAATGAATGAGCGGATTAGGTTCATTAAAGTGCACTAACGGCGGATTTTTCTTGTGATTCAGCATGAGGACAGATTTGATCAGCCCGACGATGCCTGCCGCTTCAAACAAATGGCCGATGTTCGATTTAACAGAACCAATCGCACAAAATTGTTTTTTTTCCGTATACTTTTCAAACGCTTTACAAAGCCCGTTAAATTCAACCGGATCGCCGAGCTTCGTTCCGGTGCCGTGCGCTTCGATGAAAGATAGCGTTTCAGGAGCAATGCCCGCGTCTTTCCAGGCCGTCTCAATGACCTCAGTCTGAGCTGCCGGATTCGGTGCCGTAATCCCGGCGGTTGTTCCGTCTTGATTCAGCGCGCTTCCCTTGATTACGCCGTAAATATGGTCTCCGTCGCGAACAGCATCCTGCAAAGGTTTTAGCAGGACTGCGGCCGCGCCTTCACCTGTGCCCGTGCCGTCTGAATCTTTGCTGAACGTTTTCGTGTACCCGTCCGAAGATTCCATATCAAGTCCGATACAGATCGGCAAGAGCGATGTCCGGATACCGCCGGCAAGAGCCATTTCACAATCGCCGGACATTAAAGATTTACATGCCATATGAACGGCGGCAAGCGATGAGGAGCATGCCGTATCCACTGTGACCGCCGGCCCTTTTAAATTTAAGAAATAAGCGATTCGGCTGGCTAGCACGGAAGGGAGATTGCCCACGATATATTGATGAAGTTCCTCCGGATAATTCGCAGAAAGGAGACGTTCATAATCGTAGCCCACCTTCGAGTACCCCGCATATACCCCGACACGGCTCCCGTTCATGCTGCCGCCGGCATAGCCCGCATCTTCAATCGCATGCCATGCAGACTGCAAAAACAGTCTTTGGTTAGGATCCATAAACTGAGCCGCTTTAGGAGCTAAACCGAAGAACGAATAGTCAAAGCGGTCGATTTCATCTAAATAGCCGCCCTTCACAAACTGACTCTCATTGAATTCGCTTTGGATGGACTTTAAATAATCCGCCGCATCTTTCAGCCGGGATTCGGGGTATTCTCGAATGCTGTGCTCACCTTTTTCAAGCAGATTCCAAAAATCACTTTTCGTTGACGCTCCCGGGACATTGAGCGACATCCCGATAATGGCGATATCTTTCGGTGTCACATGGCTTGGTTTCGCTGCCGCGTCCTGTTTGATTTCAGCCCGGCTTTCAGACAGATATGCCGCTAAATCAGTGATAGAAGGATACGTAAAGAGATCTGAAACGGCAAGCTCGCGTCCGAATTTCTGTTCTATGCGCTCGGCAATCTGCGATAACTGTAATGAATTTGCTCCCATATCAAAATAACTGTCAGCGAGGTGAACCTTTTTTCCATCGAGCACTTCGGAAAAGATAGACAGCAATTCCGTTTCTATCTCATGAATGGGTGTCTGTCCGGATGTTTCCGGGCTGCTCTCCAAACATTCATTGATAGCGGCAGACTCTGTTGAAAAATTCCCTGCCTCATACTGTCTGGCAAGTTCGTAGCGTTTAACCTTTCCGCTGGTTGTTTTAGGGAGTTTTCGGATCGGAAGGACTTCTTTTATGCTCCAGCCGCCCCGCTTGTACAAATGTTTTTTTATCTCTTTGACAAGCGGTGCGAATTTTTCAGGTGATTTTTTGTAAACAACAAAGAGCACAATTTCTCCGCTTTGCGTCTTTTGATCATATACACCGCAGGCGGCAACCCTTCCTAAGTCAACCTCTTCCATTTCAATCGCGACCCGTTCAATATCGTGCGGATAGATATTTTTTCCGTTCACGAAAATGATGTCCTTTTCTCTTCCGGTTACGACTAAGTTACCACTTTCACTAATGAATCCGAGGTCTCCCGTTTTTACCCAGCCGTCAGAAGTCAGCGCTTTTTCCGTACTCTCGGGGTTGTTATAATACCCTTGCGTCACATTGTCTCCTTTGATGTGGATATGGCCGATGATTCCATCTTCTACTCTTTCATTTGTTTCATCGGAGATCCGAAGCTGACAATAGTCAATAGGTTGTCCCACTTCGACGAATGAAGCGCAATTTTGGTCCTCTTTGCTGACTTTTACAGCTCTTTCACCAAGATTTAAATAGTCACGATGCAAATAAACGGGAACGAATTCTTTACCTATTTTAGAGAACGCTGCTCCAACCGAAGCTTCCGCTAAACCGTAAACATTCAAAATGGCGGATCTTTTCAGATTGAATGCTGCGCATCTTTTCAAAAATTCGTCACACAGCTCCGGCAATATCGGTTCTGCACCGTTTGCGATGACCTTGATGTGGGATAAATCCCAGTCTGGTTCGTTTTTCAGAAATTTAAGGAAGTAGTTGTACCCGAAATTAGGAGATGATAGAATACTGGCTTTGTGTTCATGAGCTTTTTTCATCCAAAGAATAGGTCTGCGAATAAATAACTCTGTAGGCATTAGATTTTGATTGATTCCGGTTATGAAGGGAACAAGGTGGCAGGCGATGAGCCCCATATCATGTGTTAAAGGCATCCATGATAAGAAAGAGTCTTTCGAATGAATGGCTAGGGCAGTCCCAATGGCGCATGTGTTATGTATTAAGTTGTGATGCGTTAACATGACTCCTTTTGGATCTCCTGTCGATCCGGAAGAAAATTGGATAAAGGCGAGTTCATCCGCATCAGGTTCATAAAACGAAGCGGGGTAATGGTAGGTTTGATCTTGAATGATGTCAGATTTTTCGTTTAATTGATGATGGAAATCCTGTAAATCGTGTTCTGCAGCGTATTTCTTTATTTTGTCCAATACTTTTTCAGAGGCAATCAGAAACGGATGATTTAATATATTCCAAATGCGCCAGACCTTCAGCTTATGGTCATCATCTTCTCCGATACTGACCGGCACCGGAATCATTCCTCCTAATATACAAGCCCAAAAAGCAACGACAAATGATTTGTTTTCTTGGATTTGAAATACAATTTCCTGCTTCGGCTTAATGCCGAGATGCTGTAAATAGCCAAGATACCCTTGCGCCTCTTCAAACAATTGGCGATAAGAGACAACCGTCTCGTTTTTATCGGATTCGATAAAACGGATCCCGCGATCAGAGATATTGCTTCTTTCCCGAATGACTTCTACTAAGGTTTGGAATTGACTGGTATACATAGGTCCCCTCCTGGGCGCTTTATTTTAAAATCCGCAATTCTTCCCAAGCCGGAAGCTGTTTAGCTTCACAAATTAATTTGCATAAATGGATCGAATGTTCGAGTTCTTGTTCTGAAAGCACGTCTTCATGCCTTTTCATTCTCTCTTTCAGCTCTTGGATTTGCGTAAATAATGGCGTCGTCATATTGGAATAAGCCGCTGAATCCTTGTTGTAATTTCGCGCAATGACGGATTGAATCATCAATTTATTCAGTTGTTTTTTGCGTAAATGGACAATATGTTTCTTTCTTTCCGCTGAATTGGAAAGCGGGGGAACATCAGATGTCTGTCCTAAGGGATAAGGTACAATGTGATTCGTTGTTTTTCTCAGCAGACCGGCTAAGACATTGTTCGGACCCATTTCGATGACTTCTGTGACTCCATGTAAAAGCAAGTAATGCATCGATTCTGTCCATCTAACCGGCATCGTCATGTGCTGCTTGAGATGTTCGCTGATCGAATTTCCGCTGCTGTAAGGGCGCGCGGTGACATTTGAAATGATCGGCCACGCGGCATCTCGGAAGGAATACTGGTGTAATACAGTCTGGAATTGTTCGGAGGCTGATCGTATCATCGAACTGTGAAAAGGCGCACTGACATTCAAATAAGTGTATGCCGCACCCTTTTCCTCCGCCATCTTGATGACACGTTCCACAGCTTGCCGGTGGCCGGAAATCACATGCTGCTGTTCTGAATTCATGCAGGCTACTCCTGCCGGAAAGTCTTCCGTCGACACTTTCGAACATATTTCCTGCAAGGTTTGAAGAGAGAGGTGAGTCACGGCGGCCATCGCCCCCTGCTGCTGAGGATCCGCATTTTGCATAAGAATTCCCCGCTCCCTTACAAGTGTAACGGCATCCCGAAAAGAAAGGGCGCCGGCACAGACAAGCGCTGAATATTCGCCTAAGCTATGGCCTGCCAGGAAGCGTGGCTTCACCCCTATTTCCTGCATATACACTTGAAAAGCAATGACACTGACCGTTAAAATAGCGGGCTGCGCGTTCATTGTCTTTGTCAATTCATTCATATCTCCGTTAAAACACAGTTTTTTTACATCCAAGGAGATCGCATCACTCGCTTCTTCAAACAATCTCTTTGCGAGCACAAAATCATTCCAAAATTGTTTGCCCATTCCTACAAATTGAGACCCTTGTCCAGGAAATAAAAAGGCAAGATTGTTCATGAGATTCCTCCGATCATATTGAACAAGGGATACAATATCCTACAAAATATCCCTTTATCTAACATCCTAGCATGATTATAACAAATGTGTATAGAATACTTTCGGAGGAGTTATTGTTCGTTTTCACAAACGAATTAGATATATTTATTCATAAAATAAAACATGGGGGTTTCACCGAAAATCAGTCTTAAAGAGTGATGATGAAAGCCGGCGTGGAGCCTGTTACCGGCTCTTCTTCACTTAGAACGCGCTCTTCATGTTTCATATGTTTTAGGGCTATTGGCATTATTGTGTCAGAAATTACATATTTTCTGTTTATTGTAAAAATTCATTTGTGTATCTGTGAAGGATTGTAAACTGATTGCGCTTGATTATAAATGCGGCGCAAGAGATGGATCTGGATGGGGAAAATCCGCAAGGGCGAAATACGCCGCAGAACATGTGAATGACCCAGACTGGATACCGATTGACGCAGTAATCGGCCTATTGAGTGAACAAGGTTTTCAGGCATAAAAAAACAGCCGTTCAGAGCGGCTGTTTTTTAAAAAAGTATAAGAACTATTGAGCGGTATACCCGCCATCCATGACTACGGCCTGACCTGTGACCCCTTTTGCTTTGTCGCTGGCCAAAAATACGGCGTAATCAGCGATTTCCTTCACTGACAGCAGCCGTTTTTGGGGAACGAGCGGAAAGATGACGTCCTCAAGCACCCGCTCGTACGGTACATTCCTTGTTGCGGAAATGTCCTTTAACTGATTGCGGACAAGCTGAGTGTCCACATATCCCGGACAAAGCGCGTTGACGGTAATGCCGTCAGCCGCGCCTTCAAGTGAGCCGACTTTCGTTAAACCGATGACACCGTGCTTGGCGCTGTTATATGCCGCTTTCCCGTGAAAACCGATCAGTCCGTTGACAGACGCCATATTAATGATTCGACCGAATTGCTGTTTTTTCATAATGGGAAATGCATGCTTCATTGCGATAAATGGCGCGGTCAGCATGAGACGAATGAGCCGTTCAAACTGTTCGGTGGGAAATTCCTCGATGGGCGCGACATGCTGAATGCCGGCATTATTCACAAGAATATCGAGACGTCCGAATTGTTTCTCGACCGTCTGCAGCATGTCGGCCACTTGCTTTTCATTTGTTACATCGCATGTGATGCTGACTGCTTCACAGCCTTCATCTGTCAGTCTTGCCGCCGCTTCTTTCCCTGCTTGTTCGTTTACATCAGAGATGATGACGGCTGCTCCTTCACGGGCGAATTCTTTTGCGATTTCAAGCCCGATTCCTCCGGCTGCTCCTGTTACAACGGCTGTTTTTTCAATAAGCAATGAATGCATGACGGCACCTCCTCATTTTGGTCTGACCCCGTTTTTTAACGACTGGCTGACAGTAAAATGACCTTCTGTTTTCTCAAAGACCTCCTCCATAGTTACACCTTCCTGCAGTTCGGTGAGCGTCATACGGCCATCATGAAAATCGAATACAGCCAAATCTGTGATCAGCCGATCGACCACCTGCCTGCCGGTTAAAGGCAGCGTACATTCCGTTCTCACTTTAGATTCCCCATATTTATTAACATGTTCCATAATGACAATAATCCGTTTTGCTCCGTGGACCAAGTCCATGGCCCCGCCCATTCCTTTGATCATTTTTCCTGGGATCATCCAGTTCGCCAAATCTCCCCGTTCGGACACTTCCATCCCGCCGAGGATCGCTACATCAATGTGGCCGCCGCGAATCATGGCAAAGGATTCGGCACTGTCAAAATACGAGGCTCCCTTTACCTCGGTAATGGTTTCTTTTCCTGCATTGATCAGATCGGGGTCCTCCGTTCCTTCCGCCGGATAAGGCCCGATCCCGAGCAAGCCGTTTTCAGACTGAAGCAGGACGTTATAATCATTCGGTATCTCATTGGCTACAAGCGTCGGCATCCCTATCCCCAAGTTCACATTCATTCCGTCCTTAATTTCCTTTACAGCCCGTTTGATCATTCGTTTTCTGCTATCTCTCATTCTGTCAGCCTCCTTTATCATGCTTGCCGGACGGTGCGGCGTTCAATCCGTTTTTCATGAATCCCGCCGTGCAGCACGTGCTGCACAAAAATACCCGGCGTATGAATTTGATCCGGATCAAGCTCTCCGGCATCGACGATTTCTTCAGCCTCTGCAATCGTCACTTTGCCTGCCATTGCAGCGAGCGGATTGAAATTTCTTGCCGTCTTCCTGAACATCAGGTTGCCCAGAGGATCGGCTTTCCAGGCCTTTACGATGGCGGCGTTCCCTGTAATCCCTTTCTCCAGAAGGTAGGTGCGCCCGTCAAATGTCTTATGTTCTTTTCCCTCAGCTACTGATGTTCCGACGCCCGCAGGTGTATAAAACGCCGGAATGCCCGCCCCTCCCGCGCGAATTCTTTCTGCGAGCGTTCCTTGGGGCACCAATTCGACTTCCAGCTCCCCGCTTAAAAACTGCCGTTCAAAGGTTTTGTTTTCTCCGACATAGGATGCGACCATTTTTTTGATCTGCCGGTTTGCAAGCAAGAGGCCTAACCCCCAATCATCAACACCGCAGTTATTACTGACAACGGTCAAGTTTTTCACGCCGCTGTCCCTGATCGCGAGAATTAATTGTTCCGGAATGCCGCACAAGCCGAAGCCTCCTGCGATGAGGGTGTCTCCGTCCTTGATCAGTGCAGCAGCATCTTGATAAGAGTCCATTACTTTTCCTTTTCCCATATTCGTTTCCCCTTTCTGTTTTGGCTACACAAGGCCCGTCAGACTGTAAATGGCGATGATGACAAACACAGCGGCTGTTTTAATGACGGTAATGGCAAAGATATCCCTGTAGGATTGGCGGTGGGTCAACCCGGTGACCGCGAGCAGCGTAATGACGGCGCCATTATGCGGAAGAGTGTCCATCCCGCCGGAGGCCATCGAAATTACCCGGTGCATGACCTCCGGCGGGATGTGGAATGTATTGATTGCTTCTGTATACGCTGCTGACATCGTGCTTAAAGCGATGCCCATTCCTCCTGATGCCGAGCCTGTAATCCCGGCAAGCGCAGTGGTCGTCACCGCTCCGTTGACGAGCGGATCTGTAAACGTCTGCGATATGCCGCTGCTGACCATTTTAAAGCCGGGAAGCGCCGCAATGATGCCGCCAAATCCGTATTCGGCTCCTGTATTCATCGACGCCAGCAAGGCGCCCCCGATGCCCTCATTCAGTCCTTCTTTCAAATTGAAGAGGACTTTTTTCCAATCGAACAAAATCGTTGTCATGATTCCGATGAACAGTGCGAGTTCTACTGACCAGATCGCAGTGACGGCGGAAAGGTCAATCTTCCCGAACGCTTCTAAGCCGAGCGGCGCAAAATCAAATCCGTCAGGGTACCAATGCGGGAGCCACATCGTGAAGCATTTGTTCATGACCCCCACAAGGATAAGCGGAACAAAGGCGAGCACTTGCCGCGCGAGGCTGGGTTCTGTCTCCTGGGGTAAAACAGGCGTATGTTTTTCATTAGCCAGACCTGAGGATTCCTCTGCAGCGGAAACTTCAGATTGAAATCCAGCATAGCCTTCTCCGGCATTGGCCGCTTTTTTGCGCCGGGATTCTAAATAAATCATTCCGGCCGTAAGCACAAATGCTGCACCAATCAGTCCGAGCCAGGGAGCGGCATAAATGTTTGTTTTAAAAAAAGCGGTCGGAATGACATTTTGAATTTGCGGTGTGCCGGGAAGCGCATCCATTGTAAATGTAAAGGCGCCCAATGCAATCGTACCGGGTATCAGACGCTTGGGAATATCAGCTTTCATAAATAGGTTTTTAGCAAACGGATAAATGGCAAACACCGCTACGAAGAGACTGACGCCGCTGTACGTTAAAATCGCACCCATTAAGACGATGGCGAGAATGGCTCTTTTTGCTCCCACAAGCCTGACGATTGTTTTTGCAATCGACTCGGCGAGCCCGGATATTTCAACAACCTTGCCAAAAACGGCCCCTAAAAGAAATACGGGAAAATACAGCTTAATAAATCCTACCATCTTCTCCATAAATATATTCGAGAAGAAAGGAAGTACGAAGCTTGGATCTGTAAGAAGCACGGCAAACAGTGCACAAATCGGAGCGAATAAAATGACTGAAAAGCCCCGGTAAGCCGCAAACATCAGCATGCCTAATGCCAATAAAATAATAACAATGTCCACAAATCCCCCTCTTTTCTGCTCAATATTAGTAAGCGCTTACAAAAATCAAGAAAATAAAGCAAAAACATGCCGGTTTTGCACAGTTTTTGAGGCTGAAAAAATGTGCATTATGGTGAATTCTCCGTTTTGGCGAAAGAAAAGGAGACCCTTGCTGCATTATATTGATTGGCTGAGCAGTGAGTTTTTTTAGGGATAGTGAGATGGATCAGAGAGGATTTTTGCTTTATAAATATGTATTCTTTTTTCTTTCATTTATTTCCTGCAAGAGGAACCGATAAAATCCGGCCCTCCTGCATGGTCATTCAGCCAATAACAACCGGAAGCTCTTTGAGCGACCTAAAACCAATGAGCTTGCGGTATTCAAGGCGGTGTGCGGCCAGCCGAAGTTTAGGCATCCGCTCAAACAGTGTGAGAATTGCAATTTGTGCTTCGATGCGCGCTAATGAGGAGCCTATGCAAAAATGGGCGTTCTTTCCGAATGCAAGATGCGGATTCGGTTTTCTTTGGATATCCATTTTGTGAGGCTGATCGAATATGCTTGGATCGCGATTGGCTGCCCCTAAAAGGATATATACCTGCTCTCCTTTTTTTATGGTCTTCCCATTTATTTCGCAGTCTTCTGAGGCGGTGCGTGCCGTCAGCTGCGCGGGGCTGTCGTAGCGCAAACATTCCTCAACTGCAGTTTCAATAAGCGAGGGGTTTTCTCTCAGTGCGCTAAGCTGTTCAGGGTGTTTCAATAAAGTAAACACACCGTTGCTTATGAGGTTTACCGTCGTCTCGTGTCCGGCTATGACAAGTAAGATACATGTCGCGAGCACTTCCTCTTTTGAAAGCTGTTCCTCCATAATAAACCTGCTGATCAAGTCTTGCTGAGGGTGAGCTTTCCGCTTGTGAATCAAATCTCTGAAATATGACGTGAGCCTGCCTGCGGTGTCGCTTGCTCTGACTAACGTCTTTCTTGATCGGGTAAGATCAATGGCCTGAATGACGTCTGCCGTCCATTGTCTGAATTGATATCTCTCCTCTTTCGGCACTCCGAGTATCTCCGCAATGATAAGGCTTGCCAATGGAAAGGCAAACTCTGAAACAAGGTCCGCGTTTTTTTTGATTTGGACTTGATCCAACAAGTCATGAACCGTTTCTTTTATACAGGGGCGAAGTGATTCCGCCGTCTTTGCGGTAAATTCTTTACCGATAAGCATCCGCATCCGTTTATGGTCTGATTGATTTTTAAATAACAGCATATCGTGCTGGATATGCGATAGATTTTGATATTTCGTTGAAGCTTCCGGAAGAGGAATACGGTTTTTAAATCGCGTGTCTTTCAGAATCGCTGCCGCTTCTTTGTACCCGGTGACATACCAGCCCGGATATTTTAATACGGTTCCTTTATAAACAGGATCAATGGATCGCAGTTTGTCATAAAACAGGTAAGGGTCATTCCAAAAATCCGAATCCGCATGGAGAGATGGATGTGCAATCGATAGGCCTGCCGTCATCTCATACCTCCGTATTGCAGGCGGATTGCAGGCCGGCTTTCATTTCTTCAACGGATTCGACTTCAAAACCTAAATCATGGAGCATTTGATGATCCTCTGTTTCATGCTGCCCTGCTGTCGTTAAGTAATCTCCGACAAAAATCGAATTTGCGGCATAAAGTCCCAGCGGCTGCAGCGAACGAAGGTTGACTTCCCGGCCTCCTGAGATACGGATTTCTTTTGACGGATTGATAAAACGGAACAAGGCGAGCACTTTCAGGCAATACATCGGATGTAATTCGCTTACCCCTTCTAACGGAGTTCCGTCAATCGCATGCAGAAAATTAACCGGGATGCTGTCGGCGTCAAGCGCTTTTAAGCTTTTCGCCATATCAATGACGTCCTGTTTCGTCTCTTTCATGCCGACGATGACACCCGAACAAGGTGACATCCCCGATTGTTTCGCCGTTTCCACTGTATTGACCCTGTCGTCATACGTGTGGGAGGTCGTAATGTTTGAGTGATTCCTTTGTGATGTATTGATGTTATGATTGTACCGGTCTACTCCTGCTTGTTTCAGCCGCTCTGCCTGTTCCGGCTTCAGCAGACCGAGGCATGCGCAGATTTTTAAACCGTACGTTTCTTTAATTTCTTTGACAGCATCAACAACTTGATCTACTTCTCTGTTTGACGGTCCCCGCCCGCTGGCGACGATGCAGTATGTCCCTATATTTAGGTCGTGGGCGCGTTTTGCCCCCTTAAGCAATATATGCTTATCCACCATCCGATAAGACTCAATCGGCGCTTTTGATATTGAAGATTGTGAACAGTACCCGCAATTTTCCGGACACAGGCCTGATTTTGCATTCATAATCATATTCAGCTTTACTTTTTTTCCGTAAAATCGTTTTCTGATATGAAAAGCGGCATGCATCAGCAATAAAAGATCCTCATCAGGACAATTTAAAATGGCCAGCGCTTCTTGATTCGTTACTTCCGCCCCGTCCAGCACTCTCTCTGCAAGATCCATCCATTGATTCATGTTTATCTCCCCATTTGTGTCAGATTCATGAAAGAGGAAACATCTATATGTTTCTCAATCATGTGTTGAATGTTTTCCGGTGAAACGTGATCCAGCTTCGGTGTGATTCCCAAAATCGGAACTTTGCATAATGTTTCAATCATGCTCGGGTTTGTCTTTTCGTCCAGCCCCGGCCGGCTCTTTACGCCGTTGATAATAATGCCGAGAACCTCTATCCCCATGTTTTTCGCATATTCAACGGTTAAATATGTGTGGTTGATGGTTCCGAGATCAGGCCTGGCCACAATCACTGCCGGCAATTCCAAGGCTTTTATCAGATCACTGACTAAGTAATTTTCACCAAGCGGAACGGAAATGCCGCCTGCCCCCTCAACGATGAAACACTCATGACGATTTTTGATCTTACTCCAGTGTGCCATGACATCCGCCATGCTCACGGATTTCCCCTCAAGCATGGCGGCCGTGTACGGCGCAAGCGGCTCTTTCCATTCAAATGGCGTGATTTCTTCATGAGACAGTGCGGTTTGTGACATGTCTTTCAAGAGCGAGGTGTCACTTTCCGGATGAGTCCGCGGCACGCCGCTTAAAAACGGCTTAAACACTCCGATATCCGCCTGTTTCTGCCGGAATGCCGCGGCAAGTCCGCAAGAAATGATGGTTTTTCCGACGCCGGTATCTGTTCCTGTAACAAAAAAACTTCTCATTTGTTTATATTCAGCTCTTTTCTGATGGAGTCAAATGCTTCTGTCAGCTCGTCTATGTCCTGTAAGCTGCGATCCGCCGTAACGGTCAGTCTGATTCTGCTTTCGCCTTCCGGAACGGCGGGCGGGCGGATGGCCGGGGCGCAGATTCCCTTTTTCTCCAGCAGCGCAGCGGCTGAAACCGCTGTTTTTGCATCACCGATGATAACGGGGATAATCGGTGTATCTCCGCCTCTTACGGTAAAGCCCATATCGGCCAGACGCGTTTTTATCGTTTTGACAGATGATTGCAGCTCACGGCGCGTATCGTGCATATCTGATATGATGTCAAATGCCGTATGTGAAGCCGCACAAATTGACGGCGGGAGGGCCGTCTGAAAAATAAACGTCCGCGCCTGATTCAGCAAAAAATCAATGAAAATGTTTGATCCTGCAGCAAAACCGCCTTCCGTTCCTACAGCTTTGCTTAATGTGCCGATGACAACATCCGGACAAACACCGAAATAGTCACTGGTTCCCCCGCCGTTTTCCCCGAGTACACCGGTCGCATGCGCGTCATCTGCTATCACAAATGCCTGGTACTGCTTTGCAAGCGCCATTATGCGGTCAAGAGGCGCGATGGTGCCGTCCATGCTGAAGACGCCGTCTGTGACGATAAAGCGGCGGTTCCGAGCCTGGACGGAGGCAAGTTTTTTCTCAAGATCAGCCATATCAATATGGCGGTACACGATGGTTTCCGCTTTTGATAAACGGCAGCCGTCAACAATGCTCGCATGGTTCAGTTGATCGCTTAAAATGACATCGCCTTTTTGAGGCAGTGAGGCAAGCACGCCGATATTCGCCAAGTAACCGCTTGAAAACAATAAAGCCGATTCCGTCTGTTTAAAGTCCGCGATTGTTTGTTCAAGTTTTTCGTGCCACACAGTATTTCCTGTCGTTAACCGTGAGCCGCCGCTTCCCGCTCCGAACCGGCTCAGCGCCGTTTGCGCGGCTGTGATCAGCCGCTCATCTTTTGACAGGCCTAAATAGTCATTGGACGCCCAGGTCTGCCGCTTTTGCCCTTTGGTTTTGAGAGCGGTATCTTGTGTTCGCAGCGTCCGATACAGCCCGTCTCTTTTCACCGCATCGAGCCTTCCGAGGAGCCATCCGTCAAAATCTACGGCCGGTCACCTCGGCTATCGCTTCTTTCATAATGGAGATCATGGCTTGTAACTGATCGGTTGTGCTGGCAAGCGGCGGCAGAAAGGCGATGACGTCTCCGAGCGGCCGTGTCAGCATACCAAGCTCTCTCATTTTCAAGGACACCTTGTATCCCATCCGCTTTTCAGGCGGATAAGGCTGTTTTGTCCCCTTATCCTGCACAAGCTCTATGCCGCACATGAAACCGAGCTGGCGGACATCGCCGACATGAGGAAGCTGCTTCAGATCATGAAGAAATTTCGCTGCCGTTTTTGATTTTTCGGCGACTTGTTCAACGATGCGCTCTGATTCGAATAAACGCAGATTTTCAATTGCCGCGGCACAGCCAAGCTGATTTCCTGTATAGGAATGGCCGTGGAAAAATGTTTTCATTTTGTCGTAGTCATCGTAGAAGGCTTCATAAATGGCTTCTGTGGCAAACGTCACAGCGATCGGCAAATAGCCTCCCGTAATGCCTTTCCCTGCCGCCATCAAGTCCGGCTGGACATTTTCATGCTCACAGGCAAACATTTTTCCGGTGCGGCCGAACCCCGTCGCCACTTCGTCAACGATCATTAACACATCATATGCCGTACACAGCTTTCGTACGCCTGCCAGAAAGCCTTCAGGCATGATGATCATCCCGGATGCGCCTTGCACCATCGATTCAATCGTAAGTGCGGCAATCTCTTCGTGGTGCTTTGCAAGCAGCTGTTCGAGCGCGTGAAGGCATTCATCCCGGCACTGTACAGGGTCGCCGCTTTCAGATCTGTATACATACGGAATCGGGGCTTTGTAGCTTTCAAACATCAGCGGGCCGTACACATGGTGGAAGAGTTCAATGGAGCCGACGCTGACGGCTCCGATCGTATCGCCGTGATAGCCGTTCTGCATAGAAATAAATGTCTGTTTCTCGGGTCTCCCTATGTTTTTCCAGTATTGAAAGGCCATTTTCAGAGCGATTTCCATTGCTTCCGCTCCGCTGTCGGAGTAAAAAACGCGTGTCAGCTTTTCCGGTGCGATACCTGTCAGCATCTCGGCAAGTTCTGTTGCGGGAACGTTCGTCATACCCAGCAAGGTTGAATGAGCGATTTTTTCAAGCTGTTTTTGAATCGCTTCATCCATTTCTTTTTTGCGGTGGCCGTGTACATTGAGCCATACTGAAGAAAAGCCGTCATAATATTCTTTGCCGCTGATGTCTTTCAGCATGATCCCGTTTCCGCTTTCAATGATTAACGGATCTTCATCGTAATCTTTCATTTGTGTGAAAGGCAGCCAAAGATGCTTTTTGCTTTTTTCAATCATTGATTGTTTCATCATTTCTCCTCCCGCTGAATGAATACAGGCTGCTTCTCTAAAAAATGGATACAGCTCTCCGTATCTATGGAGCCATCTGTAAAGAAAATCCGGCAGCCGCTTTCATCTCCGGCATTTTTCATCTTGGCAATCCGCTGATATCCCAGCTTCTCTGCGGCAACATAGCCTGTTATGTAATCAGGGTCATCCGACCAGCACAATTCAGCAATAATCTCTGGATATGCGCAAACTTTTGCCGCGATGGCATGTGCTTCTTTTATTCGTGAATTTTCCGGCATGTTGTGCGTAAAAGCCCATTTTTGAAAATCATGTGACGGCCAATCCACTCGGGATACCCGCACACCTCTATTTCCTCTGCCGTCAATGCGTTCTCCTGCCCGGATATCAAACAGAACCGCTCCTCTTGCTTCTGCATATTCCGCAATGTTTTCATACGCTTTCTCTATCATGTGCGGGGGAATCCCCGCCTTTTGCAGAAGCTTGCGGGCGATTGCTTGTCCTTTTTCCGGCGTGTCTGTTTGATGGAAAGCAACCGGCAAAGGGCGGATCGTTTCGATCGGTTCATTAACGCTTTCAAGCTGAATCTGCATAAAATCAGGTATCCCTCTTGAGTGTGAGAAGCCTTTATGTAATAAGCCATCTACCGCTTCCTGTAAACCGCCGTAAGTGATGAGCCGTTCTCCGCCGGAAATGTGTTTTCCGCCCTGCTCATGGGGGGCGTTTCGGGAAGCTCTCATTCTGACGCTGTAATAGGTTTCTTCCCGCATATATTCCCCTCCTTTCTTTCACTTTGAAATTTAATGTTAACCAAAATAATTAAAGGTTAACACTTATACAGAATATTAGTGCCCTCCACGGAATATGTCAACCTAAACTATCAAAATGTTAACTTAATGAGTTTTGCAAAGCCTCATTACGTTTTCATGTTTTGTTCATATTTTAGTAATTGTTTATTCAACACTGTCCGCTAAAGTAATCCATATCAACAAATAGGACAGCGAACCGCATCTTATTATGAGGGGAGGTCACCGTTATGCTGAAAGAAAAAGTAAAGACAGCAGGCCGTTTTTGCACTGTAGGCGTCGGCAATACGCTGATTGATTTTGGTGTCTTCTTTCTTCTCGCCGCTTGTCATGTCCCCTATCTTCCGGCGCAGATCTGCTCCTATTCGGCAGGGATCATCAACAGCTATGTATGGAACCGGAAGTGGACGTTTCGTGTAAAACGCAAGGCTGACGGGAAAGAGATCATGCGATTTCTCATGATTAATCTTGCCGCGTCGGGAATCACCTTTTTGCTGCTTTACGCGTTTCAAAAAGGCGGCTGTTCGCTATTGGTGAGTAAGTTCGCCGCCACTATCGGCGGAATGATGATGAATTTTATCGGAAACCGAATCTGGGTATTTTGAGATTCGCTGAAAAACATACAGGATCAGGAGTGAAGATGAATGAGAAAAAAAGTGAGAAAAGCGGTCATTCCCGCAGCAGGTTTAGGAACGAGATTTCTGCCGGCGACTAAGGCGCAGCCTAAAGAAATGCTGCCGATTGTCGACAAACCGGCCATCCAATATATTGTCGAAGAGGCCGCAGCGGCAGGAATTGAAGATATATTGATTATTACAGGGAGAAACAAACGCTCGATTGAAGATCATTTTGACCGGTCGGCGGAATTGGAATTCAATCTGCAGGAAAAAGGCAAGACGGAGACGCTGAAGGAAATGCAGCGGATTGCCGATTTGGCCAATATTCATTACATCCGTCAGAAAGAACCGCTCGGATTAGGACATGCGGTGCTGTGTGCGGAGCATTTTATCGGAGATGAGCCTTTTGCCGTTCTCTTAGGTGATGATATTATGGTATCTGACACTCCCGCTCTCTCACAGCTCATAGACGTCTATAACCAACACGGTACAGAAACGATCGGCGTACAGCCCGTCGATCCTGCTGATGTCAGCAAATATGGTATTATACAGACGGGGCGGCAGAGCGGTCATGTGTACCAGGTTGAGGATCTGATTGAGAAACCGGCTGTTGAAAAGGCGCCCTCTCATATTGCCGTGATGGGCCGCTACATATTAACCCCTGCTATTTTTAAAACGCTGAAGACGATCGGAAGAGGCGCGGGCAACGAAATCCAATTGACAGACGCGCTGCGCGAAGTGTGCCGCACCCGAAGCATTTACGCGCGGGAGCTTGAAGGAAGCCGGTTTGATATAGGAGATAAGTTCGGCTGTTTTAAGGCCGGCACGGAGATCGGGCTTCTGCGGGAAGAAATGAGACCGAAACTTTTAGCTTATTTAGAAGAGGTGTTAAAAAGAGAATCTGAAGAAATCGTGCGTTAAAAAATAATTTGTAACCATTTTGCTTGTCAATCAGTCATATAATTGGGTAAAAAGATAAAGAGGTTGTGAACAGTGTGGGCAATTTTATTAGTGAAATATTATCCTGGCTGACAAGTATGGGCTATTTAGGGATTGCGCTCGGATTAATGATCGAAATCATTCCGAGTGAAATCGTTCTGGCTTACGGAGGCTATATGGTGTCAGAAGGCACGATCAGCTTTATCGGCGCCATTGTCGCCGGTGTGATCGGGGGAACGATCGCGCAGTGCTTTATTTACTGGATCGCCCGTTATGGGGGACGGCCGTTTTTGGACAAGTACGGCAAGTACTTACTTCTGAAAAAGCATCATGTTGATGTTGCGGAAAACTGGTTTCGCCGTTACGGCGCCGGTGTTGTGTTCTCGGCGCGGTTTATCCCGGTCGTCAGACATGCGATCTCCATCCCGGCCGGCCTTGCGAAAATGCCTCTTTCCAAGTTTGTCATATTGACGACACTCGCCATTATTCCGTGGTCTGTCATTTTCGTTTATCTCGGGTATCAGCTCGGGGGACAGTGGAAAGACGTAGACAGCTATGCCGGAATGTATACAACTCCGATCATTATATTGGCTCTCGTATTTATTGTTGTTTATTTCGTTGTGAAGAAAATGAGATCAAGAATATGAAAAAAGACTGCATAAGAACGGCTGCGAGCCGGATCTATGCAGTCTTTTTTTTATTTAAACCGGGTATACGGGGTGTTTCCGGTGTGTGAATGTCAGTTGTTTGGACATGTAAGCAGTGAGGCGTTTATTGAGTTCTTCCCGCAAGGAATCAGCAGGAACAATGCCGTCAATCACCATTTCAGAAGCAAGCCGGTAAAGGTTAATGTCTTCCTTATATTCATCACGCTTTTCTTGAATAAAAGCCGGCCTTTCTTCAGGTGTGAGCTCGCTGATTTTGTTTGCGTAGACCGCATTCACCGCTGCTTCAGGACCCATTACGGCAATTTGCGCAGTCGGAAGCGCTAAACAGCAGTCCGGTTCAAAAGCAGGCCCCGCCATCGCGTATAATCCGGCACCGTAGGCTTTTCTGACGATAACGGAAAGCTTCGGAACAGTCGCTTCCGCCATTGCGGAGATCATTTTTGCGCCATGCCTGATGATGCCCGCCTGCTCAACCTTCGTTCCGATCATGAATCCGGGAATGTCTGCTAAAAACAGAAGCGGAATATGGAATGCGTCGCACAAAGCGATAAATTTTGCGGCTTTATCCGCCGAATCGAGAAATAAAACCCCGCCTTTGACACGCGGCTGATTGGCGATAATGCCGACCGGCTGTCCGTGAATCCGCGCAAGCCCCGTTATTAATTCCTGCGCAAATAACGGCTTAATCTCAAAAAATGAGTCTTCATCAATGACACGTTCAATTAAATCCATCATGTTGAACGGTGCGTTTTGGTGTGCCGGGATGACATCTGAGAGCGGTTTTTCAAAAGCTTTCGGGTTCTTAGAATTGTTGACGGGCGCTTTTTCAGTATAATTTGCCGGAAAATAGCTGAGATATGTCTGCGCCATCATGATTGCTTCCTGTTCCGTCGGGGCGAGGAGATCACCGCAGCCTGATACGGAACAATGCATACGGGCGCCGCCCATTTCTTCAAGCGATACTTTCTCGCCAATCACCATTTCTGCCATACGCGGAGAACCTAAGTACATGGATGCATTGCCCTCGACCATAATGACAATGTCGCAAAAGGCCGGAATGTAAGCGCCGCCCGCAGCGGAAGGGCCGAACAATAAACAGATTTGCGGAATGCGGCCCGATAGCTTTACTTGATTATAAAAGATGCGGCCGGCTCCCCTTCTGCCCGGGAACATGTCGACCTGATCTGTAATTCTCGCACCTGCGGAATCGACTAAGTACAAGAGCGGACACTGAAGCTTTTCCGCCGTCTCCTGAATGCGGATGATTTTTTCCACCGTTTTCGCGCCCCACGAGCCCGCCTTTACGGTTGAGTCGTTTGCCATCACACAAACGGTTCTGCCGCCGATGGTTCCGATCCCGGTAACGACCCCGTCAGCCGGCAGTCCGTCTGACATGCACTCGGCGAAAAAAGCGTCTTCAACAGATATGCCGTCATCGAATAAAAGCTTCAGCCTGTCTCTTACAAAAAGTTTTCCCTTCTTTTCGTTGCTTGCGTGATATTTCGCGGCTCCTCCCTTTTCTATCGTTTTGCTGCGTGTCTGCCGTTCTTTTTCGTAATCCATCCGAGTCCCTCCATGTTTTATTTTCCTTTGTATTCAGGGGGCCTTTTTTCTTTAAAAGCGCGCAGGCCCTCTTCTCTGTCAAGTGTGGGGATGACTTGTTCATATGCTTTTCGTTCGATTTCGAGTCCTGTATTGAGATCTGTCTCCAGACCCTTGTTTATCGCGGATTTTGCTTGTCTGACGGCGATCGGCCCATTAGCGGCGATGCGGCCGGCCAGTGCTTTTGCTTTTTCCATAAGTTCATCGGCTTCACAAACATGCTCGATCAGCTTCATGTCTTTTCCCTCTTCTGCAGAAAGTCTTCGGCCGGTATAGATCAATTCTTTTGCCGCGCCGGGGCCGATAAGCCGGGGCAGTCTCTGCGTTCCGCCCGCCCCGGGAATAATCGCAAGCCCTGTTTCAGGAAGGCCGAGGCCCGCCCGGCTGACGGCTGTTCTGATATCGCAGGCGAGAGCGAGTTCAAGGCCTCCTCCGACAGCGGTTCCGTTCAGCGCTGCAATGACCGGCTGCGGGAGAGCTTCAATGAACGCGGCCGTTTCACCGATACGCCTGACGCTTTGTCTGACTTGTTCATGATTCATCCCCGCTCTTTCTTTTAAATCAGCACCGGCGCAAAATGTGTTCCCGGTGCCGGTGAGAATGACACAACGAATGAATGGCGAGTTTTTGATGTCTTTAATCACACGCTGTAAATGATCAATCATTTCTGAAGACAGCGAGTTGGCCGCATGCGGGCGGTTCAGCGTGATCAGACCGATCGTTTCTTGACAGACGGAATACAAGACGCAATCTCCCATGGCTTCTCCTTTCTCATTTCGTTCTGAATGCCTGCAGGTTTCTGCTTGGCAGGTCTTTGCCTATTTTATCCGCGATCCAGCCGGCGGCATAAAGAAGTTTATTCATGTCCGTCCCGGTATCAATCCCCATTTGTTCGAGCATATAAATGACGTCTTCTGTGGCGGCGTTGCCTGCTGATCCAGGGGCGTACGGGCAGCCGCCAAGCCCGCCTGAGGAAGTATCAAAGGATGTGATGCCCATATCAAGAGCGGGAATGATATTCGCTAGAGCCGTTCCTCTTGTATCATGGAAATGGAGTGCGATTTTTGAGGCGGGAATTCTCGGCAAAAGGGCTTCGAGCACGGCTATGACCTGCAAGGGGTTTGCCGCGCCGATCGTGTCGCCGATCGATATTTCATCAACACCCATTTCGAGCAGGGTGTCTGACAGGCGGATGACTTGTTCGACCGGCACGTTCTGTTCGTACGGACAGCCGAACACAGTGGACAGATAAGCTCTCGTCGCCATTTTTTCAGCTTTTGCTTCAGTAATAACCCGCCTGAGCTCTTGAACGGTCCGGTCAATCGGTTTGTTTACGTTTTTTTGGTTATGGGTTTCGCTTGCAGATAAAAATACACATGCCTGATCGATTCCGCCTTCTGCCGCATGCTCCAGTCCGATGAGGTTCGGAACGAGAGCCGCGTAGACCGTATGTTCAGATCTGGCAATGCCTTTTGCGACGTCCAGGCTGTCACGAAGAGCCGGAATCCATCTCGGATGCACGAATGATGTCACTTCGATATAGGGAAGGCCTGTTTTTGACAGCATATTGATCCACTCAATCTTATCTTCTGTATCCACCCACACCGATTCATTCTGCAAGCCGTCACGCGGTCCTACTTCATTGATGCGGACATGTTTCGGACAGTTCATGCTGCACCTCCTTTTTTATTGAAGTTCAATCAGGACCTCTCCTTCATCAGTGAAATCACCTTCTGATTTTTTCACTTCTTTCACCGTACCCGCTGCATCAGCGATAATCGGAATTTCCATTTTCATAGATTCCAAGATGGCCACTTCCTGTCCTTCTTCAATGACATCACCCGGCTTCACATGAATTTTCCACAGGTTTCCCGCCATCTGAATTTTTATAACGCTCATTTTGACGCCCCCTCGTTCATTGTTTGTAAAAAACCGGTTGTCGCCTCACCCTTTTCAAACACTTCTGAAAGGGCAATTTTTGTCAGCAGCGGAATGTTGGTTTTAATCCCTTCTACATGATATTCGCCAAGGGCGGTTTTCAGTTGTTCAATGGCTTGTTTTCTCGTATTCGCCGTGACGATCATTTTGGCAATCATCGGATCATAAAACGGAGAAATGATGCTTCCCTTTTCGACGGCGCATTCGTGTCGCACTGACGGGTGTCTTAAAACGGAAAAAGACGAGATGGTACCGGGTGACGGGTAAAAGGTGACCGGATCTTCCGCATAGATCCGCACTTCAATCGCATGACCGCGGTGGTTGATATCTTTCTGCGAGAAAGTCAGCGCCTGCCCAGCGGCAATTTTCAGCTGTTCTTCCACAAGATCCAGTCCTGTAATTTCTTCTGTCACCGGATGCTCCACCTGCAGTCTTGTGTTCATCTCTAAAAAATAGATTTGTTTCTTTTGGTCGACGAGAAATTCTATTGTGCCTGCATTTTGGTAGCCGATCGATTTAGCGGCTTTAACGGCGGTTTCACCGAGTCTTTGTCTTAATTCATCGTCAACAAACGGCGACGGCGCTTCTTCTATCACTTTTTGGTGGCGCCTTTGGACTGAACAGTCACGTTCAAACAGATGAACGGTGTTGCCGAAAGAATCTGCGAGTATCTGAATTTCAATATGACGGGCATTTTCAATGACCTTTTCCATGTACATTGCGCCGTCTCCAAAAAAGGAGGCGGCCCGCTTTTGATTGCCTTCGAACGCTTTGGCCAGCTCTTCTTCTGAATGTACGATCTGCATGCCGATTCCGCCTCCTCCTGCGGACGCTTTCAGCATGACCGGAAAACCGATGGCACGGGCTTCGGCTAAGGCGGAGTGAACATCGGGCAATGGCTCTGAAACACCGGGAACGATCGGGACCTTTGCTTTTTGCATCGTTTTTCGGGCTTCTATCTTGCTGCCCATCTTGGCGATGATATCACCGGGCGGACCGATAAATGTGATTTGTTCCTTCCGGCAGCGTTCGGCGAACAGGCTGTTTTCTGACAGAAGCCCGTAGCCCGGATGAATGGCGTCCGCTCCGGCGGATTTGGCGGCTTCTATGATTCTGTCGATATGTAAATAGCTTTCATTTACTCTCGATTTACCGATCGGATAGGCCTCATCAGCCGTTTTTACGTGCAGCGCGTCCCGGTCGGCTTCTGAATACACAGCTGCCGAGGGGATGCCGAGACGTTTGCAGGTGCGGATAATTCTTAAGGCGATTTCTCCTCTGTTGGCAATCAGGACTTTTTTAAACAAATGTGAAGCACTCCTTTTTCATTAAGTTAACTTGAGCTCTTCAATCGTTTTTTCCCGCAGCTTGAATTTCTGAATTTTTCCTGAGGCTGTCATTGGATATTCATCTGTAAACAAAACATACCTGGGGACTTTATAGCGGGCGATATGTTCTTTGCAAAAGGTTCTGATGTCTTCTGCGGAAGCGGTTTGTCCGTCTTTGAGCCTGACCCATGCCGCGGCCTCTTCTCCGTATTTCGGATCAGGCACGCCGACGACCTGAACGTCTGCTACCGCGGGATGCCGATATAACATTTCCTCAATCTCGCGCGGATAGATATTTTCGCCGCCCCTGATCAGCATGTCTTTCAGACGGCCCGTGATTTTGCAGTACCCGTCCTCGTCCATGACCGCCAAATCACCGGTATGCAGCCAGCCGTCTTTGTCTATCGCTTCTTCGGTCGCTTCTTGATTTTTATAATAGCCTTTCATGACATGATATCCGCGGGTGCAGAGCTCTCCTTGTTCGCCCCGGTCGGCTTCTTGGGATGTTCCGGGCCGAACGATTCTGACTTCGATATGGGGAAGCGCGCGCCCCGCTGTTTCCACTCTTCTTTCAAATGAATCATCCGTTCTTGTCTGCGTAATGACAGGTGATGCTTCGGTCTGTCCGTAGGCAATGGTAATGTCAGTCATCCCCATTTTGCCGATCACTTCTCTCATGACTTCCGCCGGGCATGGCGAGCCTGCCATAATACCGGTTCGGACGTGGGAAAGATCATATTCAGAAAAACGGTTGTCATGAAGGAGGGCGATAAACATCGTCGGTACACCGTGCAGAGCCGTGCAGGCTTCTTGCTCCACCGTTTTCAGAACGGCCGGCGGAGAAAACTGTTCGATCGGAATCATCGCCGCACCCGCGGAAACACATGCCAGCACGCCGAGCACACACCCAAAGCAGTGGAAAAACGGCACGGGAATACATAAACGGTCACTTGAAGTAAGCTTCATGCATTCTGCGATATTGGCCGCGTTATTTACGATATTAAAATGTGAGAGCATGACGCCTTTCGGAAATCCGGTCGTACCTGATGTATATTGCATATGAATGCAATCATCCTTTTTCAGGCTGTCCATCCTTCCGTCAAGCTCTGCATCCGTTACAGACTCAGCATCCATCAGCAAAGAATCCCACCGGTGCATCCCGGGCGGGCTTTTATCACCGATAAATAACACCGTCCGTAAAAAGGGATAACGTTTCGAACGCAGCCTGCCGCGCTCACACGTTTTCAGCTCCGGAATCAGCTTATTCACTATCTCAACATAAGATGTCTGCCGGTAGGAATCCATGATTATCAGGGCCGAGACGTCTGAATGTGCCAGCAGATAATCGAGCTCTGCGATTTGAAAATTGGTATTAATGGTGACCAGAACGGCGCCGATTTTCGCCGTTGCAAATTGCGCCGCGAGCCATTCCGGAATGTTGGATGCCCATATGGCCACATGATCTCCTTTTTCAACTCCCAGCTTCATCAGCCCTTTTGCGGTTTGCCGGCATAACCGATCAAACTCGGCATACGTATAACGAAGGCCGCGCTCAGGGTAAACAACCGCTTCACGATCCGGAAAAAGCTCCGCGGTCCGCTCAAGCAGCTTTCCGGCTGTTAAATGGATAAGTTCAGCCATATGACCTGCCCCTTTCCATCCCTGTCTTAGTAAACGTTTTCATTTCACTTCAAAAGCTGTCTTGCGATGACCATTCTTTGAATTTCTGACGTTCCTTCGCCAATCTCCATCAGCTTTGCGTCACGAAGCATACGTTCGACACCGCATTCCTTCATATAACCGGAACCGCCATGAATTTGGATGGCCTGAAGGCATGTTCTGACGGCCATTTCTGAAGCATAAAGCTTGGCGAATGCCGCTTCTTTCGTAAATGGCAGGTTTTGATCCTTCAGCCATGCCGCTTTAAGCACCATCTGTCTAGCAAGGTCAATTTCCATCGCCATATCGGCCAGCTTAAATTGAATGGCTTGAAATGACGATATCGGACTGCCGAACTGCTTGCGTTCCTTCGCATATGACAGCGACGCCTCCAGTGCGCCTTGAGCGATACCGACAGCCAGTGCCGCAATCGAGATCCGCCCGCCGTCTAATGTATATAAAAATTGTTTAAAACCTTTTTCAGGATCACCGAGCAGGTTATCGGCAGGCACCCTGACATCCTCCAGCACAAGCTCGGCCGTATCCGACCCTCTCACACCCATCTTGTCGTACGGATTTGTGATCGTAAATCCCGGTGTGTCTGTCGGGACGATCAGAGCTGAAATGATCGGTTTTCCGTCGGAGTTCTTTCCCGTAACGGCGGTGACAATGACAGTGCGGGCGTAATTTGCGTTTGTGATCCAGCATTTCTCTCCGTTTATCACATAGTCATCGCCCTTTTTCTCGGCTTTTGTCTGGGTTCCGCCGGCATCGGAACCGGCATTCGGCTCCGTCAGTCCGAATGATCCGAGCGCTTTTCCCGAAGCAAGCGGAATAAGATGTTCTTGCTTTTGCTGTTCAGTACCGAAATAGTATAATGGGCTTGCGCCGAGTGACACGGCTGCCGCGTAGCTCAGCCCAGTGCTGCCGCAGGCTTTTCCGATTTCTTCGACCGCTGCTGCATATGAAATGGTGTCACCGCCCGCCCCGCCGTATTCTTCCGGAAACGGAATTCCGAGCAGCCCGAGTTCGCCTATTTTTTTAAATGTGTCTATCGGGAAGACGGCTGATTGATCAACCTCATGGGCTTTCGGGGCAATTTCATTTTTGGCGAAATCTCTGACCATTTCGCGTACCATCTGCTGTTCTTTTGTCAGTTGAAAATTCATTAACCTTCCTCCTTCTGCTGCTTTCTACATTTTATTAATGGGGGTCTTTATTCATTCCATCCAAATGAAGTCTGAACATTCGGACTCATCCACTGCAAAAAAACTGACAGCCCCGCAACTGTCAGTTTTATTAATAATGCTATTTAACCGTCCGTTTTGCGGAGGGACGGCTCTCATGGTGAAGCCTGTCAACGGAAGTAACGATATAGGTGCAGGCTCCTTTCGCCCGAGTATCAGTATCTGAAAATGTCTGCGTCCGTGACGATGTTTTTCTGACTGTATCCACTAAATAAGGCTGCTTTCCCTTTTCTGTGCGGTAAATGGCGTAATAAGCCGTTTTTTTACCGTTGGATTTCGCATCTTCAATATAGAGTGTATGGCCTGAAGCAATCTTCTCCGCCCGTTTGACAGACGGTTTTTTTAAAGCGGAATGTCCGAGCCAAGGCATCTCGGGAATTAATGCGGGCCGGCTGTACATGTCTTTGATCAAACGGTTTTTCACATCGAGCGGATTACGGTTTAAATCCTTTAAACTGAAATGCATGCTTCCTTTAATCCAATCTGATCCCCTGTTTAGAGTAATCTGTCTTCCGTATTCCCCCGGGTCGGCCCAGGCCGGATCAGCATTGTTGTTGATTTTATAGGCTGCCTGCCCGATATATAAATGCACCGGCCGATTTTTCACTTCTTTTCCCCACCAATCCGCTAAGACGTCATATGCCGCCGCTTTAAATCCGATGCTCCAGTAAATTTGCGGTGCGATGTAATCAATGTATCCTTTTTGGATCCATTCTCTCGTATCAGCATATAAATCATCATAGTTCCGCACCCCTGCGGCCGTTTCGGAGCCTGTCGGGTCATCTGCGGCATTTCTCCATACGCCGAACGGGCTGATTCCGAATTTGACATAAGGTTTTTCTCGTTTGATGGTTTGGTTGATTTCTTTTACAAGCCGGTTGACGTTATCCCTGCGCCAGTCATCCATTGATGCAAAGTGAGCTTTTCCGTACCGTTCGTATTCCGCCTGATCGGGGAATTCCTGTCCGGCAATTTTATAAGGATAAAAATAATCATCCATATGAACCGCATCAATGTCATAACGGCTGACCACCTCTTTGATTCCATCCGTTATAAATTGTCTTACTTCCGGAATGCTCGGATTATAGTACAGCTGTTTTCCGTATGCAGCGACCCAGTCCGGATGGGAACGCGCGGGATGATCATCTGAAAGCGCATTCAAATTTGTGTGATTCATCGTGATCCGGTAAGGATTGAACCAAGCGTGAAATTCAAGATTCCGTTTATGTGTCTCTTCAACTAAAAAAGCAAGCGGATCGTAGCCGGGATTTTTGCCTTGTGTTCCTGTCAGATACTCTGACCAAGGCCCGTAATCTGATGGATAAAAAGCATCAGCCGCAGGCTTAATTTGGACGATAACGGCGTTCATTCCCATCTCCTGAACGTCATCCAGCAGCTTGCTGTATTCTCTTTTTTGCTCTTCCGGCGACAGCCCTTTTTTAGAGGGCCAGTCGATATTGGTGACAGACGCGATCCATACGGCTCTCATTTCTCTCTCCGGCTGAGTGCCGCTTGCTTGTGCGGATGCTGAGAATGTAAAGATGCCGGCTGTCAGTACAACAGCCAAAAACCATATCATGCTAAAACGGCAGCTTTTCATGTTTTTCCCCCTCTCTGCTTTACGGTATTCCGAAGCATTCCGGGCGGTGAATCAGAAAGCCTGCTTTGCTCCTCTCAGCCTAAAAGGGAAAGAAAAAAGTCCTAAAGCGAATAAAACGCTTCAGGACTTTTTATGTTTTATGGCGGCGAGCACGTCAATGACCTTCGTTCCGACGCCGACCCATGTTTCAAGAATGGCCTGCGCTCCGGCGATGGACAAAATGAAAATAACCGGATGTGCATAGCGGGGCCAGACCAAGTAGCAGATGCCGATCAATATGGCGCACCAGACGCCTGCACACCAATAACATTGCAGCATATAACCGAATGCGGAGGAAGGGACTTTTTTTTGGACGGCGCGCCCGTTTTGATCGACGGTTTTTTCTTGCTTGATAAAGGGTTTTCTTATGAATTCCGTAATCTTATCAAATACGATCAAATGGGTCAGCCGGTAGCTGGCAAGAATGATCATTACATACGTAAGCCAAGATAGGTTCGTCATCTCAAAGCCTCCAAAAAAACTGAGTTTGATTCCCCTATCTTGCCCTTTGTCTTCTTCAGCCATTCTGCCGGATGTTACAGATTCCGCGCCAAGCGTCTTCCGCTGTTTGCAATGATGTCCAGTATGACCTCAGCATTTTGCTGTGCATAGGCGGGTTCAAACATATCTTTATGGGCGCCCCCGCCTTGATATTCCTGATAGAGTCCCGTTGTGGCGCCTTCCCACTTCATCGGCTCGGTCTTATCACTGTGCTCTTCCTTTATACCGGCCTCGATAAAATGGAGGTTTGCCGCGATTTGGCCGTCATTTATCAGTTCCGCCCAGTACGTTTGATAGCACTCTGTTTTTCTGATGACCGCTTCCCTGACGGCTTCCGGGACATTTTCGGCTGTTGCGTTTGTTGGCTGCGGCGGCAGTGCGTCAAGCTTTCTGTACGCGTCTGCGATAATGACGTCGCTGATTTCTAAGCCTCGCTTTTCCATCGCTTTTGCCGCCTCGAATGCCGTATTGCCGCCCGCTGAATATCCGAAGAGGATATAAGGGCCTTCCGGCTGGATTTCCAGCATTTTATCAATGTATTGTTCCATTCTGCTGTCTTCTTCAATAAAGTTAAAGCCGTACACAGCAGCCCGTCCGTTTAATGCCGCCGCAAGATCTTTAAAGAAAATCCCGAAACCTGAGATAGGCGGAAAACAGAATAGGTTGCGGCCTTTCGGCTGATTCAGTCTGCTGATATGCTGTTCGGCAGCTTCCGACAGTGTGCTGGAATACAGCTTTTCAGCCAATTGTTCAATTGTCGGATATTCAAATATCATTTCAATCGGCACATCCATCTGCTGCCTGGTCTTCAGCTGATGAATCACTTGCAATGCTTTCAAAGAATGGCCGCCCAGCTCAAAGAAGTCATCCTGTATGCCCAGCTCCCCGCAGCCGAGGATCGGCGTCCAAATGTCGATCAGCTCACGCTCTACCCAGTTTCGTGGCGGAACGGCTTTTGATGACGTTTTTTTCCGTTCCGGCGCAGGCAGCCGGCGGCGGTCCACTTTGCCGTTTGCGGTAAGCGGCATACGGTCAAGCTTAATCACATACTGCGGAATCATGTAATCGGGAAGCGACCTGGCCAATAGAGATCGAATCGTTCTTTCTTCAACAGGCGCGCCCGTATAATACGCACAAAGGATTGCTTCTTGTCCTTCTTTTGCTGCGATGACTGCCGATTCCCTGATTCCATCTATTTCAGTCAAGCGTGCTTCAATTTCGGCCGGCTCAATCCGCTTCCCGCGAATCTTGAATTGGCGGTCGATACGGCTGATGTATCCGATGCTTCCATCAGGCAGCCAGTGTGCCAAGTCGCCTGTTTTGTAGATCTTTTCTTCAGGATGAACCGGATGGCTGACAAATGCTTCACTTGTTAAGTCAGGCCTGTTTAAATAGCCTTTGGCAACCCCGTCACCGCCGACACAAAGCTCACCGGGCACGCCGATCGGCGCAAGTCCGCCATTTTTATCAATGATATACGCGGTTGAATTGCTGATCGGTTTTCCGATTGGGATCGGCTGAGAAAAGTCATGCCTGATTTCGTAAAAGGTGGAAAATGTCGTATTTTCCGTCGGTCCGTATATGTTATAAAGGCTGAGATTCGGACAGCGGTGTCTGACCTTATTGATGAGCGCCGGGGACAATGCTTCTCCGCCGACATATAAGGTGTGCAACCCAGAAAACATCTCCGGATCTGCCTGGGCAAACTGGTTAAAGAGCGCCGTCGTCAAAAACAGAATCGTAATCCGGTTGGAAGAAAGATAATTGCCGAACCTCTCAGGGGCAAGCATTGTCGAGCGGTCAACCACATGAAGACAGGCCCCGTTCAAAAGCGCTCCGAAGATTTCAAATGTCACTGCGTCAAAACCGATGGACCCTGTCAGAATGAGGCGGTCCGACATGCCGGCCGACGTGTAATTGCTGTTTGACACGAGCGATACGACGTTTCGGTTGGAAATCATCACGCCCTTCGGTTTTCCTGTTGAACCGGATGTATACATAATATAGGCAAGGTCATCAGGTGCTGTATCGGTATTCAGTTTTCCCGCATCAGCTGTTTGTTTTTCAGCTGCAGCCGGGATAGAGATGATGTGAGAAAAGTCAATGTCAGTCTCAATCCCTTTTTGCACCGTTAACAGCTGTGCTCCGCTCTCAGTGAGCATATCGGCGATCCTGTCGGATGGCAGTTCTGCATCAAGAGGAAGGTACGTCCCTCCCGCTTTCAATACAGCGAGAACAGCGATGATAAATTCCGGTGAGCGTTCGGCCAGAATCCCGGCAATTCCCTTTGGCGCCAAACCGTTTTCCAGCAGGGTGCGGGCGAATGCAGTTGACCGTTCATCGAGCTCCCTGTACGTCATCGTCAGCCCGCCGGCGTGAAGCGCCTGATGGTCCGGGGTTTTCTTCACCTGTCGGCTGAACAGGCTGATGATGCTTTCATCTCTTTCATAAGTTGTTTTCGTGTCATTAAATTCGCCGATTATTCTTGATTTTTCCTTTTGTCCGAGCATCGGAAGCCGATCAGCCGGAACATCGGGATTGAAGGCGGCGCCGCGCAGAGCTTCTTCCAAGTGTCCTTTTACGCTCTCTATCCATACTTCGTCATAAACGTTCGCATTGTAGCTGAATTTGATGAGCAGCTCATCTCCAGGCGCTATGATGAGGTTAAAATCGTAGCCCGATTGTTCCGAAACGTTGACATTCCCGATCCGGAACGGTGCATCCGATTCCTTTTCCGCGTCTTTCATCTGCTGCTGGATCGGATAATTTTCAAACACGATAATATGGTCGATTAAATCCTGTTTCAGCTCAGTCTGCGATTGGATGTCAGCAAGCGGATGATAACTGAACGCCTCTGAGTCAAGCATTTCTTTCTGCAAGCGCCCCAGCAGTTCTCTAAAGCTTTCGTCACCCGTTTTAATGCGTACCGGCACGGTATTGATAAACAGCCCGATCATGCTTTCCACGCCGTCAATGACCGAAGGACGCCCTGATACGACCGCGCCGAATACGGCATCGTCCGTCCGGTTGTAGCGCTGCAGCATCAGGCCCCATACAGTCTGCATAAGAACCGCGAGCGTAGCCCCCTCTTCTTTGGCGATGGTTTTCAGCCTGTCTGTCAGGTTTTGATCTAAAGAAAACAGGAGCTCTTTCTTACGGTAGCCTTTTTCCTGGGGACGGGCCGATATTTTCGGGAGTCCTGTGGGTGTCTCGCAGCCTGCTAAATATCCTTTCCAATATTCAGAAGCCGCGTCTTTGTCCTGATCAGTCAGCCATGTAATATAAGTGCTGTAAGGCTTTGCGGGCGCCAGTGTGACGGGTGAGCCTGATTCAATCGCCCGGTACATATGCATGAATTCCTGAAGGACGATGCCGAGGCACCAGCCGTCCATAAGGATGTGATGGTGGCTCCAGACGCATACATATTTTTCGTCACCCGTTTTAAACAAAGAAACACGCATCAGCATATCCTTTTGCAAGTCAAAGCCTTTTAAGCGGTCACGTTCCTTAAATCGCTGTAAATAGATGCTCTGTTCCGCTTCGTCCAAATGTGTAAGATCTTCGCGGTGCAGCCGGAATTCCCGCTCACGCAGCACAACTTGGCGGGGGCCGTTCAGCTGAGCGACATGAGGTAAAAAAACCGTTCTGAAAATATCGTGGCGGCTGATGACAGACTGTACGCTTTGCTCAAACAATTCCGGACGAAGCCGGCCTTTTATGGTGAAGACGGATTGCTCGATATATGCAGCCCCCTCCTTTTGCAGAAAGGAATGAAAAAGCATTCCTTCCTGCATTCGGCTGAGGGGATAAATGTTTTGGATATTTTTCGTTTTGTCCATGTGTTCCTCCCGCTCGATTTTAGTGGAAGCTGAGTAAGTCGGCAATATCCTGCAAGGCTTCCTCAGTCAGCTCCCGATCATCAAAGTCACTGACGGTCTTCTCCGTATCGGTTTTGCTGAGGCAGTGTTCCGACAGTTTCAGGAGATAATACCGGCAGCTTTCGGACAGCCGTTCGATCGTATCTTCCCGGAAGCGCTCCGTTTCATAGGAAATGCTGACGGTCATCCGGCCTTTTGCCGCAATCGCGCTGATTTCAAGTGACTGCTCCCGTTTCCATGTATCTGTCACATCATCTCCGCCTCCCAAAGGAGAAAACTGAAACGCGTCTGGCTGTTCCGTTTCTGCCGGATTCCCGCCGGGCGCATCGAATTGTCCGAGATAGTTAAAGCTGATCTCCGGTGCTTTTCCGAAAGTCATCCCGGTAAGCTTCGGCGGTGTTAAATATTTGAGGACGCCGTATCCGTTCCCTTTATCCGGAATGCGCCGCAATGTGTCTTTGACGGTTTTCAATGTGCGAATTTCATATTCTTCATGAGGTTCATAAACTCCGCTCCGGAAAAGCACCGGGTAAATGGAAGTGAACCACCCCACTGTCCTGCTGATGTCCGCACCTGCCTGCTCCGATTGGCGTCCGTGTCCTTCAAGGGCGATTTTCAAAGCGTGCCGCGGCGACCACTTTTGAATGGCAAGCACGGCGGAAGCCAAAAGCACATCTTGCGTATCCGTATTGTAGGCGCTGTGCACATCTTTCAACAGGGCGTCCGTTTCATTTTCTGTCAGAGTGAAGGATACTGTGTTCCGTTTTTTTGCAGGAGTTTGAGATAGATCTGCCTGCTCGTAAGGAAGACTTTCTGTTTCATAGTGTTCAATCTCCCGCCAATACTCCGCCTGCTGAAGAAGCTGTCTGCTTTCGGCATAATCGGCCAGCTGCTCCGTATATGTTTTGAATGACATGGTTTTCGGAGGGAGTTTGATTTCCTGTCCAGAGACGGCCTGCTCATAAGCAGAAGCCAAGTCTTCCAATAAAATCCGCCATGATATCCCGTCGACAGCGAGATGATGGACCGTCAGAAACAAGTAATCTTCTGCTTCAGAGCGGAACAGCCCCGCCTGTACAAGCGGCCCATTCTCTAAATCCATGTTTCTCTGAAGCTCTGCGACGCGGCGTTTTACAAAACGTTCCTTCTCATGCTCATCGCCTTCCGTTTCTAAAATGGTCAGGCTGTAAAGCTGCTCATCTGCGAGGTCAGCCGGTCTGTTGAAAAGGAGAAGACCTTTCTCTTCGTCTTTTTTGCAGACAAGGCGCAAGGCATCATGATGAACGGTAATGGCTTTTAACGTTTTCCTCAGGATCTCTTCATCTATTGAATTTGTTCTCGTCAGCATGACGGACTGGTTAAAATGATTTGCTTCCTTCATGTCTTGTGTGAAGAACCATTTGTGAACCGGCGACCACTTCACTTCTCCTTCTGCAGGAGCTTGGCTGACCGGCTGCCGCTCTGTACGGACATAAGGCGCCAGCTCCCTAATTGTCGGCCGGCTGAAAATATCTTTTACGGCGATCTGTTTTCCAGCCTGATGTAATCGGGCTGATACTTGCAGGGCTTTGATGGAATCGCCGCCCAGTTCAAAAAATGATTGATCCGCGGCAATGTTTTCAGTTCCGAGCACTTCGCTCCAAATCGCGGACAGCTCTTTTTCCATGTCGCTTTCAGGCTCGGTAAATGCCCGTCCGGTGTGCGCTTTTTTCCGCGGCTCAGGAAGCGCGCGGCGGTCAAGCTTCCCGTTCGGTGTGACAGGCAGGGCTTCAAGTGTTTCAAAGAACGCCGGCACCATATAAGCGGGCATTTCATTTCTGAGTGCCTGCTGCACGGATTCACTTTCTGTTCCTTCTTCTGTCACGATATAAGCGCATAGTTCCGTTTGGCCTGCTGATGCGGTATGAGCGGTGACGGCTGCTTCTTTGACACCTTTTATGCCTGTTAAGGCGGATTCAATTTCTTTCAGTTCCACCCGGTAGCCTCTGATTTTGACTTGCTCGTCCATTCGGCCGATATATTGCAGCGTGCCGTCCGGCAGCCATTTTGCCAGGTCGCCCGTGCGGTACATGCGCCGGTTCTTCCGGAACGGGTCTTGGACAAAGGCTTGGGCCGTTTGCTGAGGAAGATTGCGGTACCCTCTTGCAAGGCCGGAACCCGAGATGCAAAGTTCTCCCGTTACACCGATCGGCTGCGGATGATCTCCGTTTAAAATATAAACGTGTGAATGCTCAATCGGACGGCCGATCGTGATGTTCTCACATTGTTCTATATGTCTTGCCGCTGTAGTGGCGACGCTGTTTTCCGTCGGGCCGTACTCATTGGCAAGCTCAGTGTGAGGACAAACTGATAAACTGCGACTGATAATGTTTTGGTCGACAGCTTCTCCAGCTAATGTGACAATCCGGAGAGACTCTGCATCCCCCGGCTCCAGTACGTCAAGCAGTGTACGGTACAGTACGGGAACAATGATCATGTGAGTGATGCGGTAAGATGCAAGATAGTGTTTAATAGCAAGAATATCTCTTGCTTCATCTTCGGCTAAAACGGCCGCTTTCGCACCGGAAATCAGCGGTGTGAACATGCTTGTTACAAAACCGTCAAATGAAAATAAAAAGAGCTGAAGAATCGTATCTTTCTCATTCAGATCATAAAATCCGCTCCGCCATTGAAGGGTTTGGCTGACGGATCGATGTTCGACCATAACCCCTTTCGGCCTGCCTGTCGTTCCCGATGTATAAATGATGTAAGCCAAATCTTCCGGTGCTGATAATGACTGGACCGGCGAAGCATCCTGTTCTTGGATATCCTCCAGTGCGAGCACTTCACCGTTAAAACGATCAGGCACTTGTTCTATCGCACCGTGTGCGGTAAGGAGAAGCGCTGTGCCACTGTCTGAGATGATATATTGCTTGCGTTCCTCCGGATATTCAGGATCTATCGGGACGTAGGCTCCTCCGGCTTTCCAAACCCCGAAGACTGCCGCTACTTGTTCCGGCGATCTTGGTATCACAATGCCGACGGCTGCATCAGGTCCGATCTGCCGTTTTTGCAGAGCTCTGGCGATTTTATTCGACCAGTCATCTAATTCTTTGTATGTGATCAATGTTTCCCCGCTGATAAGGGCCGCGGCATCAGGTGTTTTTCGCGCCTGGGTGATGAACAGTTCATGAACTGTTTTTTCAGGCAGCTGTTGATCCATCAAGCCGTTAAAGTCTGAAAGAATCCGGTTCCGTTCCGGAGCAGTCAGCATGCTGATCGCTTGTAAAGAAGTTTCCGGTTCACGGACAATGTGTTCAAGCATCGTCATAAAGTGGGAAGCCCAGCGCTGCATTGTTTCTCTCCGGAATAAAGACGCCGCATATTCAAACAGAAAATGAATCTGTCCCCCGCCTTCAGAAGCCTGTAAAGTGACATCAAATTTGGAAACCGGACGGGACACATCCGCAGGCTGAATATGCAAACCGTCCAACCGCAGTTCCTCATGCTCTATATTCTGGACGACAAGCATGGCGTCAAACAGCGGATTGCGGCTTGTGTCCCGCTGTACGCCGAGCCGTTCCACTAGCTCTTCAAACGGGTAGTCTTGATTCTCATACGCCTCAAGCGCCGCCCGGCGTACTTCCGCCAAGTAATCGGTGAACCGTTTGTCTCCTTTCGGCTCCGTTCTGATGGCGAGCGTGTTGACGAACATGCCGAGAATCGGTTCAAGGTCTTTGTGCGGACGCCCGGCAATCGGCGAGCCGACGATGATGTCTTCCTGCCCGCTCAATCTCGCGAGTAACGTATTGTACGCGGCGAGAAGCACCATATACAAAGTAGAGCCGTGATCCCGGGCGATGCGGTGAAGGCCGGATGCCGTTTCAGCGTCAAGCGTGCACGATACGCTGCCGCCCGCAAAGCTTCTGACCGCCGGACGGGGCTTGTCAGCCGGAAGCTCAAGCACCGGAAGCTCTCCTTCAAGCCGCTTCAGCCAATACGCTTCCTGCTTCTGATATCCTTCTTTCTCCTGAAACGACCGCTGCCAGACGGCATAGTCTTTATATTGAAGGCGCATCGGCGTAAGCGAACGGCCTGCGTACAGCTCGCCGAATTCTTTAATCAAGGTGTTGACGGACACACCGTCAGAAATAATATGATGCATATCCGTTAATAAAAGGTGACGTTCGTCTGATTCTTTCACGAGAGCCGCACGGAAGAGCGGCGCTTCTTCCAGACAAAACGGCCGGACGAATGCGTCAGCTGACTCGGCCTCATCCAGCTGAAACGGTACGCTGTCATGGATGCGCTGCACCGGTTCGCCGTCAGGCCCCGTTTCAAAGGACGTTCTGAGCGACTCATGCCGCTCCACAAGCTGCCGGAACGTCTCCTCCAGCCGGCTGCGGTCAAGCGGGCCCGTCAGTTCCAGCACAGCCGGCATATTGTAGCCGACACCGCCGTCTTCAAGCTGTTGGAGCACATACATCCGTTTCTGCGCCGAAGACACCGGGTAGGTGTCCTGTTTTTGTGCAGGCTGAATCGCTTCATACGGGCTTTCTTCCAAGTCCTGAATAACCGAAGCGAGCTCTTCCACCGTCGGCCGGGCGAAGATGTCCTGTAACGGCACCTGAACACCGAACTCTTTGGCGATGCGGGAGACGAGAGCCGTCGCTTTTAACGAATGGCCGCCCCGCTCAAAAAAGTGATCCCGGATGCCGACGGGGCCGTTTTTCAGCACCTCTTCCCAAAGGGCGCAAAGCTTCATTTCCGTGACGTTCCGCGGAGCGGTGTACGCCTGTCTGTCTGCCGCTCCGCCGGGAGCCGGCAGCGCGCGGCGGTCAAGCTTTCCGCTCGGCGTGACCGGCCATTCGCTCATCTCTATAAACTGAGCCGGCATCATGTAGGCCGGAAGGCGTGTCGCAAGCTCCGCCCGCACGTCATCGCTTTCCCGTCCTTCGATATAGGCGTAAAGCGCGGTTTCGCCGTGTTCAGTCCGGGCGGTGAC
>NZ_JACAWW010000016.1:0-24329 GCF_020075515.1 Bacillus sp. KS1
CTCAAAGCGGCGCCGTTCCGTGGAAAGACGAAGGGGTCTACCTCCTCACCGGGGGAGCGGGCGGCATCGGCCTGATTTTCGCTGAAGAAATAGCTTCCCGCGTCAAAAACGCCGTCCTCGTATTAACGGGGAGGGCAGAAGTGCTTGATGAAGAGCGCTCCGCCCGCTTACGGCGCTTGGAAGCGTCGGGCGCCCGCGTATTGTATAAACCGGTTGATGTGACAGATAGGGCAGCGGTCATCGCCCTCGTCCGCGGCATACAGGAGGAGCACGGAACACTCGACGGGATCATTCACGGCGCCGGTGTGATCGCCGACAATTACATTCTGAACCAGACAGAAAACGAACGGAAGACCGTCATGGCGCCGAAAGTGAAAGGGCTTATCAATCTTGATGAAGCAGCGAAAGATGTGCGGCTGGACTTTTTCATTCTGTTTTCTTCCTTGGCGGGAGGCATGGGAAATCCGGGGCAGGCCGGTTATGCGGCAGCCAACGCATTTATGGATGTTTATGCAGCCCGCCGGAACCGTCTTGTGAGGGACAACGAGCGGAGCGGGCAGACCCTGTCTGTCAACTGGCCGCTTTGGGAAGAAGGCGGTATGCGCGTGGACAAAGAGACCGAACGGCTGATGTATGAACAGACCGGGATGAAAGCCATGCGATCGGCCTCAGGCATCCAAGCGCTTTACGCCGCTTTTGCCTCAGGAGAACACCAGGTCATGGTGGCAGAGGGCGACGAAAAACGGATTCGAAAAAACCTGATGCCTGAAACGCCGGAACCGTCCAATCGCATTCATGTGTCAAGGAAGACGCCCGTCCATATGCCGAATAAAGTACAAGCGGAACTCAAACATATGATATCAGGCATTCTGAAGGTGAAAGAAGACGAGATAGATGCTGAATCAGAGATGAGAGATTATGGCTTTGATTCGGTTTCATTCACGCAGTTTGCAAATGAACTAAATAAAACGTATGGGCTTGAACTGACACCGGCCGTATTTTTTGAATACCCGACAGTCTTTAGTTTTGCCCAATACTTGCTGACGGAACATCCGGATACATTCGGCTCACAGGCAGAAACAGAAACGGAGAAACCGGTTGTGCGTAAAAAAATGAAGACGGAGCCATTCTCGATTCAGTCCCGCCTTCCTAAAACAAAAACCGCAGCTGCACCTGAGCCCGTGGCGATAATCGGAATCAGCTGTGCATTTCCAATGGCTGAAAATCCGGAAATGTTTTGGGAGAATTTAGCCGGAGAAAAGGACTGCATTTCTGAAATACCGCCGGAGCGCTGGGACTGGAGACAGTATTACGGAGATCCGCAGAAAGATAAAAATGCGAGCAATGTAAAGTGGGGCGGCTTCATTGCTGAAACCGCTCAATTTGATCCGTTATTTTTCGGTATTTCTCCGCATGAAGCCGAAATGATGGATCCTCAGCAAAGGCTTTTAATGATGCATGTATGGAAAGCGATTGAAGATGCCGGCTGCTCTGCCAAAAGCCTGTCAGGTACAAATACAGGCATCTTTGCAGGCACGACAAACAGCGGTTACGCCCAGGAAGCTTCAAAGTTCCATATAGAGATTGAGGGTTCTTCCGCCGCCGGAACGGTTCCGTCAATCGGTCCGAACCGCATGAGCTATTTTCTGAATATACATGGGCCGAGCGAACCGATAGAAACCGCCTGTTCAAGCTCATTGGTCGCTGTTCACCGTGCGGTCAGGGCAATTCAGGCCGGAGACTGCGGCATCGCGATTGCAGGAGGCGTCAATGCTATTGTGTCGCCGGATATGCATATCAGCTTTAATAAAGCGGGAATGCTCAGTGAAGACGGGCGCTGCAAAACATTTTCCGATCAAGCGGACGGGTATGTCAGAGCTGAAGGTGCCGGCATGATTGTTTTGAAAACATTATCCGATGCGGAACGTGACGGCGACCGTATTTATGCCGTTATTCGCGGAACGGCGGAAAATCATGGCGGAAGGGCGGCTTCCCTTACATCGCCGAATCCGAAAGCACAGACAGAAGTCATGATAAAAGCGTATCAGCAAGCGAACATCGACCCCCGTACAGTGAGTTATATTGAAGCCCACGGCACGGGAACGGCGCTCGGAGATCCGATAGAAATCAACGGACTCAAAGCGGCTTTTGCAGCGCTTTATCAGAAAGCCGGAGTAACGGCACCCGATCAGCCTCATTGCGGCCTCGGTTCCGTCAAAACGAATATCGGCCACACAGAGCTTGCCGCCGGCATGGCCGGGCTTTTAAAAATTATTTTGCAGATGCAGCACAAAACGCTCGTTAAAAGTCTGCATTGTGAAACCGTTAATCCGTATATCAGCCTCGACGGCAGCCCGTTTTATTTCGTCCGCGACACTCAGCCGTGGAAAGCGGCGACTGATGATAGCGGAAATGAACTGCCGCGGAGAGCGGGTGTCAGCTCGTTCGGATTTGGCGGTGTCAACGCTCATGTCGTGCTCGAAGAATATGTTTCTCCTGTTGAAGAGAAACAATGGACGGCCGGTGAACTTCAGCCGTCCTTATTCATTCTCTCGGCAAAGACGGCGGAACAGCTGAAGGAACGTGCGGAACAGCTGAGCAGATATTTGGAAAAGACACATTCAGCTGACGGAGCTCTTGCGGATATCGCTTATACGCTTCAGCTTGGCCGGGATGAAATGGAAGAGCGCCTTGCCGTCATTGCTGAAACAAAAGAAGAGCTTACGAACGCGCTGAATGATTTCCTCAGCGGCAAGGAGGCGGGGCAGAATTTCTTTACAGGCCGGAACAAAGCGATGAAACAGCTGTTTACAGAGATGACGGACAATACAGAAATGAGCGGGACCATAGATCAATGGATTGAAGCAGGAAAGTATGCAATGCTTGCAAAATTATGGGTGCAAGGCTTGCATGTCGACTGGAATAAATTATATCCGGACGAAAGGCCAAAAAAAGTCAGCCTGCCCGTCTATCCTTTTGCGAAAACACATTGCTGGATACCGCACAGTGCGCAGCATATAAGGCACCGGGAGACTTATGAGACTGATATGTCCCCGCTTGAGACTTATGAGCGCCTGCTTGATGAATTGGAGAGAAACGAAATAAGCATAGAAGCCGCTGTAAAAAGAACGATCGGTTTTTACAGGGATTAGCGTAATGGAGGAAACCATATGAAAGAGTTTCTGCACCGGGTTTTTTCTGACGTCAAAAATAAAAAAATGACAAAACAGGATGCGATCGGCATTTTGCGCGATTATGATATGCGGATGGGACTTCGCCAAGCGGATTCCCTTCATCCGGTTGCTCAGCAGCATATTTCCGATGAAACGGGACTGGGATTCTCGGCAGCTTTCAGCGGCCGGGAATTTTTTCTCGCTGATGTTTCTTTACAGCGTAAAAAGCTTATGCCCGGAGAACTTCTTTTGGAAATGGCGAGAGCTGCGGCTGTTTTGACAGTAAAGGAGACTGAGGCTGTCCGGCTGACGCATATCGTGTGGTCAAAGCCCATTCTGACTGAGGCTGAGCCGTTCCATATCGAAATCAGGCTGATACCCGCAGAGGGTGAAGCCAAAAGGTTTGAGATTTATAATCCATTTTCTGCCGATTTCAGTCATCATGATGTGTACAGCCAAGGGACGCTTCAGCCAGTTGATGCTGCGCCCGGCATGCTGGATATCAGCCGCTTGAAGGAAAACAGCGGCTTCCTGATGGATCAGCAGCAAATTGAAGCCATCACTCAGAACGATACCGTTCAATACAGTGAGCACATGAAAGGAATTGAGTGTATTTACGCCTCAGCAGGACGGATGCTGGCAGACATATCAATTCCATTGACAAACCAAAAAGAATCCGCCCGATTCGGCCTCCCTCCCTGTGTGATGCAAAGTGTGACAGAGGCATGCGCGCTGCTTGGCGGCAAAGAATATAAAACGCTCGCCCCGGTTTCATTGGACGAGCTTTTGTTTTATGAACCTTGTCCTGACAAGGTATGGGCCGAGATACAAGAGAAGGCGGGGAGCTTTTATATTGATTTATGTGACGAAGAAGGAAAAATATGGGCTTCCCTGTCGGGGTTGAAGCTGCAGCCTGTCATCAAGACGGGCGCTCCCGGAAAAACCAATGCCGAACACCGCAGTGAACGTTTGTATGAACAAACGCTTCTTCAGCTCAAAACGCTTTTTGCCCTGACTACAAAAATTGCTGTTTCCAACATAGATACTGAAGAGCCGCTGGAAACTTACGGAATCGACTCAGTCACTGTGACGAAATTGAACCGCGAATTGTCTCTGCTTTTCGGTGACCTTTCCAAAACGGTTTTTTACGAATATAAGACACTGGGCTCCCTGGCAGCTCACTTTGTCACGGATTATCCAAAAGAATGCCGAAAGTGGACAAATGATGATGAGCACCGTTCAGGCATATCAGAACAGGTTTTGGCAAATGAAGATTTTCCGGTGCTTCCGTCGTTTATCAAGCAAAAGAAACGGCCTTCTTTATCCAATGAGAACCAGACAAAAGAAGGGATTGCGATTATCGGAGTCAGCGGACGTTATCCGCAAGCTGAAACACTTGAAGCGTACTGGGATAACTTAGCAGCCGGAAAAGACTGTGTGACGGAAATTCCCGAAGAGCGCTGGGAAAAGGACAAGTACTACAACCCTGATCCCGAAGAGGCCGTGAAAGAAGGGAAAAGTTACAGTAAGCGGGGCGGGTTTCTGAAAGATGCCGCTTTCTTTGATCCGCTGTTTTTTCAAATTTCACCCCGTGATGCTTTGAATATGGACCCGCAGGAGCGTCTCTTTATTGAAATGTGCTGGCAGGTGCTGGAGGATGCCGGTTATACGAAGGAACAGCTTGAGAATCTGTATAACGGCCGGGTCGGCGTTTTTGCGGGCATTACGAAAAACGGGTACGGAATGTACTGGAAAAACGGCGGGACCCTGCAGCCGAAAACGTCGTTCAGTTCAGCGGCCAACAGAGTTTCCTATTTTCTGAATCTGAAAGGGCCGAGCATGCCGGTCGACACGATGTGTTCATCTTCGCTGACTGCAATCCATGAAGCGTGTGAAAACATCCTTCGCGGCGAATGCGACATGGCGATTGCCGGCGGTGTGAATGTGTATACGCATCCTTCGGCTTATGCGGAGCTCAGCGCCTATCGAATGCTTTCAAAAGACGGAACGTGCAAAAGTTTCGGTGAAGGCGGGGACGGATTTGTTCCCGGTGAAGGCGTCGGAGCCGTGCTGTTAAAGCCGCTGTCAAAAGCGATGGCTGATAAGGACCATATTTACGGTGTGATTCGCGGCACTCATATCAATCACGGAGGCAGAACAAACGGGTATACAGTGCCGAGTCCGAGCGCCCAGGCTGACGTAATTTCCGGCGCGCTTGAAAAATCAGGAATACATCCGCGGATGATCAGCTGTATCGAAGCCCACGGCACGGGCACTGAACTCGGAGATCCGATCGAGATTGACGGTTTGACCCGCGCATTTCAAACGAAAACGTCAGATAAAGGTTTTTGCGCCATCAGCTCAGTTAAATCCAATATCGGGCATTTGGAAGCCGCGGCAGGCATTGCCGGTGTAACGAAACTGCTGCTTCAGTTTCAAAAACGCAAGCTGGCCCCCTCTTTACATTGCCGGAAATTGAATCCGAATATTGTATTCGACCGGACGCCGTTTGTGGTGCAGCGTGAATTGGCAGACTGGAAACGGCCGGTCATTGAGGAAAACGGAGCGCAGAAAGAGATTCCGAGAATCGCGGGCATCTCTTCTTTTGGCGCGGGCGGGGCAAATGCCCACATATTGATAGAAGAATATATTGAACCTGATAGGGAGATTTCTGAGCCATTCACAGATGAAGATCCCGCAGTCATTTTATTATCCGCCAAACAGGAGGCCAGCTTGAAGCAGCGGGCGCAGCAGCTTCTTCAAGCGATCAGAAAAAATGACGTCACAGACCGCAGTCTCCGGGATGCGGCTTACACCCTTCAAACCGGAAGAGAAGCGATGGAAGAACGTGCGGCGTTTATCGTAACGTCGACAGAGCAGTTAGCGGAAAAACTGCAGCGTTTTATTGACGGCGGGACAGACGGCTGTTTTATCGGAAAAAGCAAACAGTATAAAGACATTCTAGCCGTTTTTAAGGATGAAGATATGCAGGACGCCGTCCGTAAATGGATGAAACGAAAAAAATTCGCGAAGCTTCTGGAACTTTGGGTAAAAGGGCTGAAGATTGATTGGTCAGAACTTTATAACGGCAGCCTGCCGCACCGCATCAGCCTTCCCGGATATCCATTTATAAAGGATCGGTATTGGCCGGACGATGCAGCGCCGGGCAATGTTCGCGGTGCTGAAACACATTCTGAAACATTTCGTGAAACCCGCTTTTTACAGAAAAGCTGGGCAGAAAGCAGCAGTGTTCCGGTTAAGGAAGTGCGGGGCGTCATCGGAATAGCCGCCGATCACCAGACAGGAAATTTGGCCGTTGAGCTGTCCCGTTATTTCTCCGAGTCTGAAATCATTGACTCTGCATCATCGGAAATATCCGGGGACGCGTCCCGGTTTGGCGGTCTGATTGATGTGACCGGATGCGGAACGGAAACCAATCATGATGACGGCTGGATTCATCGTCTGCAGTCTCTCATTGACAACAGAAACCGCGGCCGAAAGCTTCAGCTGCTTTGTGTGACAAAAGGGCTTGAACCTTTTGCAAATGAAACGATAAATCTCTCAGGTGCAAAAAAGGCCGGATTGTACCGGATGCTCCAAAGTGAGTATAAGGATATCCGCTCGCGGCATATGGATGCAGAACGGACTGCCGAAGATCCTGAGCTGGCAAACCAGATCGCAGAGGAGTTTTTTCGCGATTCTGAAGACATCGAAGTGTGTTACAGAAACGGTGTGCGCTATCACGCGAGGTTAAAGGAAACAAACAGCTTAGCTGAAAAAGAATTTTCATTTCCGAAAGACCATGTGCTCTGGATCACCGGGGGGACCCGGGGACTCGGATATTTATTCGCCCGGCATTTTGCCGAACGATATGGAGTCACGAAACTCGTGCTTACCGGAAAAGAAACCATGCCGCCGAAAGCGGAGTGGGATGATCATGTCAAACGGAATTCTCCGTTTTCCGAAAAAGTGAGAAGAATCAGAGAGCTCGAACAAAAAGGTGTCCGAACGGAAGTGCTGTCTGTATCATCCGGCCCAGAATATGAGCAGGCCGTCAGCCGGGTGAAAGATCAAATGGGGCCGATAGGAGGCGTGTTACACGCAGCGGGAGCCGTAGATCTCGATCATCCGGCCTTTATCCGCAAAACAAGAGAACAGATGATGCCCGTGCTTGAGCCTAAAACAGACGGACTGGACCTGTTGTATCAAGCGCTGCACAAGGAGCCTCTCCGGTTTTTTGCGCTGTTTTCTTCAGTGTCCGGCGTGATGCCGGAATTAGGAGCGGGGCAAAGCGATTATGCCATGGCTAACGCCTATATGGATTATTTTGCGGCCGCAAAAGGTTTTCCGGTGCTGAGCATTCAATGGCCGAGCTGGAAAGAAACGGGTATGGGCGAATCAAAAAGCCGGGCCTATCTGAAAAGCGGTTTAAAGAGCATCACTGACAGAGAAGGGCTGAGCCTGTTTGATGCCATCATAACAGGCGATTGCGGATCTGTTATTATGCCGGCCGTCATTCACCCGGAAAAATGGGAGCCTGACCGTCTGCTGCTTTCATCCGGCCTTACTGAAACAAAGCGGCAGGAACAGGCCGATACAGAAAGCGTTGAGGAGTGGCTGACGGGCATTTGCTGCCGGGAATTAAGACTGGAGCCGTCAAGATTTGAATCTGATACACCGTTTCAAGATTACGGAGCCGATTCCATCATGCTTGCCCAAGTGTCCAGAGCGATCGGAAAGAGGATCAAAGCTGACCTTGACCCGGCGGTGCTGTATGAATACCCTACGGTTGCTGCGCTGGCCGGATGGCTTGAAACAGCATATCCGGAAATCAAAGCTGCCGTTTCAAAACCGATTCAGCCTGTAATCCCGGACGTTCCCAAACAAACAGCAGCTGCTGTTATTCAGCCTTCTGGTGCTAGAGCGGCGCAAGACATCGCTGTTGTCGGAATGTCCTGCCGTTTTCCGGGAGCTGAATCAATTGAAGCTTATTGGAAGCTGCTGTCTGAAGGAACGTCAGCCATTCAAAGGGTGCCGAAAGAGCGCTGGAAAACGGAGAAGGCGGATTATGCGGGCCTTTTAAAAAATGTAACGCATTTTGACCCGGAGTTTTTCCTTATTCCCGAAGAAGACATCAAGGCAATGGATATCCAGTCCTTTCTTATATTAGAAGAGGCGCTTCATCTGTTCAGAGACAGCGGTTACTCTTTACAAGAAATGAAAGGCAGGGCAGCCGGTGTCTATTTAGGAGGACGCGGCGGCAGTATGCCTGACGAAAACCGTCTGAAGCATGCAAAAAATCCGATAGTCGCCGCCGGCCCGAATTACTTAGCGGCCAATCTTTCTCAGTTTTTTGATTTGAAGGGGCCGAGTCTTGTTTTGGATACGGCCTGTTCTTCAGCGCTTGTCGGTATGAATATGGCGATACAGGCGCTTTCTTGCGGTGAAATCGACTCAGCGGTGGTCGGGGGAGTCAGTCTGCTGGAATCCGGTCAAACCCACCGGATGTTCGAACTTCGCAATCTGTTAAGCGAAGAGCCTGCGTTTCATATTTTTGACCGCCGCACCGGCGGCATCGTATTGGGAGAAGGCGTCGGAATGGTGTATTTAAAAACAGCGGCCCAGGCTGTAAAAGACGGGGACCGGATTCATGCGGTCATTAAAGGCATTTCCGTAAACAATGACGGCAGAACCGCGGGGCCTGCCACACCGAATATACAGGCGCAGAAAGAAGTGATGGCCAAGGCGCTTGCCAAAAGCGGCAGAAAAGCGGAGGATATCAGCTACATTGAAGCAAACGGTTCTGGCTCTGAAGTAACGGATCTTTTGGAACTGAGGGCGATTGAAGCGGTGTACCGTATGCAAAACAGCGCGCCTTGCGAATTGGGGTCGATGAAGCCGAATATCGGACACCCGTTATGCGCTGAAGGGATTGCCGGATTTATTAAAACAGTGCTTATGCTCTCGCACCGAATGCGTGTGCCTTTCCTTTCGGGCAAAGAGCCGATGACGCATTACGATCTGTCCGCCTCGCCGTTTTATTTTTCGCACGCGCTGCGTGAATGGACGGATTCACAGCGGATTGCCGCCGTCAGCAGCTTCGCTGACGGAGGGACGAATGCCCATGTCATAGTGGAAGCCTGGGAGCAAGAGGCGTATACCCCGGTCAGAAAGCCTTTGCCGAGACAGGAATTAAAACGCCGGCCCATTCGTCCGGACAAAGCCGAAAGCCTGCATGAAAACGCACATAAATCCCGTCCGAATACGTTTTGGAAACAAATGAAGACTTACTGATTGCGCTGAAAATTGAACGTCGATATGGAGGAAGTTCATATGCAAGAGCAGCTTCTTATTAACAATCAGCATCCCGTTCTGAAACATCATAAAGCCTATGGAAAGGAACTGCTGCCGGGTCTGGCTTATATTGACCTGATCTATCAGACTTTCAGAGAAAACGGTTTTTTTCATGCCGGCCTTGAACTCAGGCACTTATCGATTTTTCACCCTTTAGCTCCTGAACAGGGAGAAACAATCCTGCTTTCCGTTGATTGTACAGAGAACGTCGAAGGGCAGTGGAAGGTAGAGGTGAAAGGGCAAAAACAAGGTGACGAAGCAGCAGAGACAAAGGTATATGCCGCGGCGCAAATGCATTCCGTCAAGCCCGCCGGCTTCCAAGAGAGCGTCCGGATGGATGCCGTAAAACAAACGGCGGCAGAAATACCGCTTGAGGACATTTACGCGGAATGCAGGGATCAAGAACTGGTTCATTCAGGAATGATGAAAGGCTGCGGAAGCGTCTACCAAACTGAAAAAGAGATTTATATTGATCTGTCGGTGCAAAAGGATCAGCTGGAACATGCAGAAGAGGCGATGTTTCATCCCGCATTGATAGATGCGAGCAGCATCGGCTCCAATGTATATCTCGCTCCTTTGACGAGGGAGGAGGGGCAATTATTTCTGCCGCTGTTTTATGAATCGTTTTATTGCGCCGAATTGCTGCAGATAACATGTATCACCAAGATAAAAAAAGAATCCGTCACCCGTAAGAAAGATCTCGTTTACGTGACAATGGAGTTTTTCAATGAGGAAGGCAGAAAAGTCGGCGAACTGAAAAACTTCGCCAATAAACTGGTGAGGGACCCGGAACTGATCAATCAGAAACGGCAAAAGAAAGAACCTGACGGTCGGAATGCCGTCCCGGCTCCGCAAGCGGAACCGGCGCCTTCTGAGCCCCGCCGTGCGGAGGCTTCCGCCGGCCTTACTGAACAGTGCATCCTTTATTTAAAAGAATTGCTTGCCGCCCGATTGAACAAACCTGTGCAAGAGATTGACCCGGATGTCGGCTACTATGAAATGGGGCTGGATTCTCCGGGGCTGTTGGACATGGTAAAGGAAATTGAACAAAAAATCGGAACGCAGCTTCTGCCGACACTGTTATTTGAATACACGACAATCGCGGAATTGGCGGGATATTTGTGCGAACATTACGGAGCCGGTTTCGGTCATGCTCAAAGCGGGCCTTCAAGTGCTGAGCCTTTGCACCGGGAAAAAAAGAGGACGACCCAAATCCGCGTGAAAAAATCGGCGTCAGCCGGAACGCAGAATGGAGATATTGCCATCGTCGGGATGGCGGGACGGTACCCCGGCGCCAAAAATCTTCGTGAATTTTGGACAAATTTAAAAAATGGAGAAAACAGCGTAACGGAAGTGCCTCGTTCCCGCTGGGATACGAGGACATATGAGCATTTGCGATCGCCGTCCGGCAAGCCGATTTCCAAATGGGGCGGTTTTATAGACGATCCGGATTGTTTTGACGCGAAATTTTTCCGGATTTCTCCGCGGGAGGCAGAAGCTAAAGATCCGCAAGAACGCTTGTTTTTAGAAACATGCTGGGAAACGATTGAGGATGCGGGCTACACCCCGGAAACAATCGTTCAGCCGAAAGGGCCGAATAAGAGAATGAACGTCGGTGTGTTTGCCGGGGTGATGCATATGGATTATTCTCTCGCCGGCGCTGAAGCTGCGGCCAAAGGGCTGGTCTTTCCTTATCCCTTGAACTATGCGCCGATCGCAAACCGGGTTTCATATTTTTGCAATTTTCACGGGCCGAGCATGGCGGTTGACACAGTGTGCTCGTCATCTCTGACGGCCGTCCATATGGCGGCGGAAAGTCTGAGACGCGGTGAATGTGAAGCAGCTCTTGCCGGAGGCGTCAATTTATCATTGCACCCGACAAAATATATCACATACGGCTTGATGGATATGCATTCGAGTGACGGGCTGTGCCGCACGTTCGGCGAAGGAGGCACAGGCTATGTCTCAGCTGACGGCATCGGAGCCGTGCTGCTGAAGCCGCTCCACAAGGCCGAAGAAGATAAGGATCATATTTATGCGGTGATAAAAGGCAGCGCCGTCAATCACGTGGGGACCGTCAGCGGGATTACCGTGCCGAGCCCCGTGGCGCAGGGGGATATGATAGCTGAATGTCTTGAAAAGACGGGGATCGATCCCCGGACGATTTCTTATGTGGAAGCGCACGGAACCGGAACTTCTTTAGGAGATCCGATTGAAATACAAGGTCTTGTTAAAGCTTACCGCACGTTTACGGAGGATCGGCAATTTTGTGCGATCGGTTCCGTTAAATCGAATATCGGACATGCGGAATCAGCCGCCGGGATCAGCGGGCTTCATAAAACGGTTTTGCAGCTGTTTCACAAAACGCTTGTCCCTTCTTTGCACTCAGAGACGATGAATCCGTATCTCCATTTAGAGGACTCGCCATTTTACGTGCAGCAAAAAACCGAGCCATGGAAAAGGCCGGCGTATACAGAGAACGGCCGTGAACATGCCTGTCCGAGACGCGCGGGCATCAGTTCATTTGGGGCGACGGGGTCAAACGTTCATCTCATTTTAGAAGAGTACAGGCCCAAAAGCCCCGGCATTACGGAGAATCAAGAGAGACCGTATATTGTGCCTCTGTCAGCGAAAAATCCGGAGCGGCTGAAAGAATACGCTGCCCGCCTGCTGATGTTTCTCAAAGATGAAGCGCCTAAAGGAAGCGGGCCGCTTCATGACAAAAGAGATACAATGCAAAATCAGCTGGAAAATGCGTTACGCAGCGTTCTGGCGGATGTTCTGCATGTAGAGGCCGGCTCGGTAGATGGTGAACAGGATTGGAAGGAATTCGGCTTGGATGTCATGCAGCTGGCACAGTTTTCTGAGCTGATGACGGATCGATACGGGCTGGCAATAGACATGACTGATCTCATACAGCATACTTCCGTCCGGACTTTAGCAGAATGTCTTACAAACGATGAGAAACATAAGAATATTCTTTCCGGTCTTTTCGGTCAGTCCGGCTTAGATAAGCAGCCTGATGAACCTTTTTCCCTGCGGTCACTGGCGTATACACTGCAAACGGGACGGCTGGCAATGGAAGAACGGCTTGTTTTTTTAGTGAACGATCAAGCAGACCTGATCAGGAAATTAACTGAATTTACAGAACAGAAACGGCAGATTGACGTCTGCTTTCAAGGGCGGTCTGATAGCGGAACGGAAATCAGGGGTTTCCTGAATAATGATCAGGATACGGAGGAGCTGATCCGAAAATGGATGGACAGCGGCACTTACAAAAAACTTGCGGAGCTGTGGTCAAAAGGATTTGAGATAGACTGGACGCGGCTGTATCAGGAGGAGAAACCGCGCAGGATGAGTCTGCCGACGTATCCGTTTGCAAAGGAACGATATTGGATACCGGAGCCCGATCATCCCGTCACTTCTGTAAATACAGAAAGCAGGCTTCACCCGCTGCTTCACCGCAATACATCAGATTTGTTAGAACAAAAATTCAGTACGATACTGAACGGAGATGAATTCTTCTTAGCCGATCATATCGTCCGAAACAAGCGTGTTCTCCCCGGGGCGGCTTATCTTGAAATGGCGAGAGCCGCGGCTGAACTGGCTGCCGCGCCGTTAGCCGCTGGATACACGGCTAAAACCGGCATTTCGCTGCGGTATATCAGCTGGATACGCCAGGCCGTTCATAAAAAAGAGCCGCTGCGTATGACGACAGGGCTTTCTTTGGAGGATAACGGCAATGTTTCATTTCAAGTGTACAACAATGAAAATGATTCAGACATTTATTGTGAAGGCAGTGCTGTGATTGAGCCGCTGTCTGAGGCGCCGGTTTTGCATATTGAACAGCTGAAAGCGCGATGCCGCAAAAAAGTGCTGTCAAAAGAAGACTGCTATGCGGCGTTTGCAAAGGCGGAAATTGTATACGGACCTTCACATCAAGGAATTGATCACATTTATTGCGGGGAGAAAGAAGCCTTGGCTAAATTGGTGCTCCCTGCTTCCGTTTCTGATGAAGCCGAACAGTTTGTGCTCCATCCGAGTCTGATTGATTCCGCTTTTCAGGCGGCCATCGGCGTTATAAATGAAGATCAAGCGGGTTATCCGGAGCAGCCGTTAATGCCTTTTGAATTGCATGAACTGACCGTTTTTCATCCGTGCAGTCCAAACATGTGGGCGGCCGTATTTGTGACGCATGAAACACCGGCCGTACGAAGAATGGACATTGATATATGTGATGAACGCGGCAATGTGTGTGTAAGGATAAAAGGATTTTCTGCCCGGATGGCCGAAAGTGCGCCGGCCGTAACCGATAATAAGCAACACGATCTGCCGGGTAACCTTACCGGAGCCGTCAAACTGATGCAGGTATGGGACACGGAACCGATAGACAACCAAACCGGCTTCCCCATTTCTGAAGCAAAAGCTGTCATCATAGGCGGTACAGACGGGCAGGCGGCCGCGGTTTTACGATTGTTTCCTAAAGCTGTGCGATTTGATAGCAACCAAAGTGCTTCCGTTGAAGTGATATCTGATCGGCTCCGCCGTCTCGGTGAGATTCAGCATATGATCTGGTTTGCCCCTCAGTCGGCTGATTCTGACAGCCATGATCAAAAAAGCGGGGTGCTGCAAATTTTCAGAGCGGCCAAAGCTCTTATCGGTCTCGGGTATGGAAAAGAGCAGCTCGGGATGACGGTAATTACGCACCAAGCACAGCCTATCACTCAATATGATGAGGTGCGTCCCGCTCATTCCAGTGTACACGGTTTCGTCGGGTCTCTCGCAAAAGAACATCCGAGCTGGCACATCCGTCTGGCCGATCTTGAAGACGGGGGGGATTTCCCCGCAGAAGACATATTCAGCCTGCCCCGCGACCGTACGGGTAAAGCATGGGTGCGCAGACATCAGGAATGGTACCGGCCTCAATTGCTTCCGGTCCAAAGCGGGCCGTCTGAAAGTGTTCCTTACCGCTATGGAGGCGTATATGTCATCATCGGCGGTGCGGGAGGCATCGGCGAGGTTTGGACAGATTATATGGTGACGACGTATAAAGCCCGAGTCGTCTGGATCGGGAGGAGGCCGCTGGACAGCCGGATACGCCAAAAAATAGACCGGTACCGGTCATCAGGCCCGGCTCCCGAATATATAGCCGCAGATGCTTCTGATCTTCCATCGCTTCAGCGCGCCTATGAACAGATTAAAAACACATACGGCACCATCAGCGGCGTCGTTCATTCAGCGATGGTATTTGCGAATGAAAGCGTAAAAGATATGGAAGAATCACAGTTTCACGCCGGCCTTGCGGCGAAAGTGGATATTTCCGTCAACATTGCCGAAGTATTTGCGAAAGAGTCTTTGGACTTTATTCTCTTTTTCTCTTCGGTTATTTCATATATTAAGAATCCGAATCAAAGTCATTATGCGGCGGGGTGCGCATTTAAAGACGCATTTGCCCATGAGCTTTCCGGACGGCTGTCATGCCGGGTCAAAGTGATGAACTGGGGTTATTGGGAGCGGGCTGACAATCACATTTCTGAAGAGTTTGACAGACTGAGTGCAATCGGTCTCGGGCTGATCAGCCGGGCGGAAGGGATGCAGGCGCTGGAAACTCTGCTGACGCAGCCGATCTCCCGTATGGGACTGATGAAGCTGACCAAGCCGATTCCGATCGAGGGAATGAACCCTCATGAATTTGTGACTATCTGATTGCCTGTCAAAATGACGGAGCAAATTTAATTTTCTTAGGAGGATAAGGTTTTGGGTAAGGGAGACAAACAAAAAGACCGTACACAGTTATCCTTAAGAACAGAAATAAGCAATCAAATGAAAGAATTGAATCGGCTTTTGCTGCAAGTGCTGCGGGTGACGCTGCGTTCAATGGGTCTGACCGGCGAAGCGCCGGCGGCTTCCTGTCTGCCTTTATATGAGCGCTGGCTGGAAGAAAGCATCCGTCTTTTAGACAGCGATTTTAAAAGCGGTGAAACGGCTGCGGTTTGGGAAGAGTGGCATAAGAAGAAAAACGAATGGCTGAAAGATCCGGATATGAAAGCGCAGGTTCTGCTGGCGGATACCGTCATTCAAGCTTTGCCTGACATTTTAACAGGCAAAATAAAAGCCACTGATGTGATGTTTCCCGATTCTTCAATGGAGCTTGTTGAAGGAATCTATAAGCATAACATTCTCGCTGATTATTACAACGATGTGCTGGCAAATGAAGCGTGTATTTATGTGGAAAATGTAATTAAAAACAATCCTGAGGCAAACATCCGTCTGCTGGAGATCGGAGCGGGCACCGGCGGAACGAGCAGCACACTGTTTAAAAAGCTCCGCCTCTATCAAAACCATATTCAGGAATACTGTTATACCGACTTGTCAAAAGCTTTTTTAATGCATGCCGAAAAGGAATACGGCGCGGACAATCCGTATTTGACGTATCAGCTGTTTAATGTGGAGCAGCCTGCGGCGGGCCAGGGATTCCATCTGAGAACCTACGATATCGCTATTGCCGCAAACGTGCTGCATGCCACCAAAAATATCCGGAAAACATTACGGACGGCAAAAGCCGTATTGAAAAAGGAGGGTTTGCTGCTTGTTAATGAACTGGGCGGGCATACGCCGTTTACACATGTTACATTCGGCTTATTAGAGGGCTGGTGGCTGTACGAAGACGAGGCGCTGCGGATTCCGGGGTGCCCCGGTCTTTATCCGGAAACATGGAAATCCGTTTTAATGGCTGAAGGTTTTCATTCCATTCAATTTCCGGCTGAAAACGAACGTCTGCACACCCAGCAGATTATCACGGCGAAAAGCAACGGAGTCATCAGGCAGAGCAGGGAAGCTTACACCGCGCAAAAGCGCCAATCAAACGTACCGCAAACATCCTCTGATCGTCAGCTCCCCATCAAACAAGCGGGAGAGGGGCTTTCGGAAAAGACAGCGGCTTTTCTGATAAGGGCTGCGGCAAAAGTATTAAAAATGCCGGCAGAAGAGATAAATCCGCTGGCTCCTCTGGATGAATACGGCATTGACTCTATTCTGATCGTTCAGCTGACGAATGAGCTGCGGGATCTCGTCCCTGATATCAGCAGCACGCTGTTTTTTGAATACCGCACGATAGAAGAGCTTGCCGCATACTTGACTGAAACGAAGGAGCGCGAACTGCATGCGCGATTTTCTGAAGAAGTCCGTCATACTGAAGCGGCATCATCCGGCACTTTGCTTGAAAAAAGCACAGAGTACCTGAAACAGATCGTCAGCGCCATCTTAAAGATGCCGATTGAGGACGTTCAAGCCCATACGCCCCTTGAAGAATACGGAATCGATTCCATCTTAATCGTACAGCTGACCAACCGCGTGCGGGAAGACGTACCTGATATCAGCAGCACTTTGTTCTTCGAGTATCCGACAATCGGCGGATTAGCGGAATATCTCGTCAGCTCAAGACAGGATGATATGGCTGGGATTTTCAAGACAAATAAAGAAGCCGAAAAGGCGCCGCACACATTACAGAAAAAGCAAAGCCGCAAAAAAAGCGCCGGATTGACGAAGCGCCAAGCGGCATCTTTTTCTGAAACAGCGCCGCCCGCTTCCGAACCGCCGTCAAAACACCTTGAAGTGGCAATTGTCGGTCTTGCCGGACGGTATCCCGGAGCTGAAAATGTTAATGAGTTCTGGGAACGGTTAAAGACCGGTGAACACGGAATCAACGAAATTCCGAAAGACCGCTGGGATTGGCGGGACTACTATGATGAGACAAAAGGTAAGGAAGGCCGGATGTATACAAAGTGGGGCGGCTTTTTAACAGATATTGATAAATTTGATCCGCTGTTTTTTAAAATCTCCCCGAAAGAAGCGGAGCGCATGGACCCGCAGGAGAGACTGTTTCTGGAAACCGCTTATGCGGCTCTTGAGGATGCCGGATATACCCCTGATTCACTATGCGCCCGTAAAAAGGTTGGTGTCTTTGCGGGTGTCATGAACGGCAACTATCCGACAGGAGCCCACTACCACTTTATCCCGAACCGCGTATCCTATGTGTTTGATTTTCACGGTCCGAGCATCGCGGTCGATACCGCATGCTCCTCATCCTTAACCGCCGTTCATCTCGCCGCAGAAAGCATCAGAACAGGTGCATCTGAATGCGCGATTGCCGGCGGCGTAAACCTGATTACAGACCCGGTTCATTATATCGGACTTTCTTCTATGAGAATGCTGTCACCGTCAAACGCGTGCAAAGCATTCGGTGATAAGGCTGACGGGTTTGTTGACGGAGAGGGCGTCGGCTGTATCGTGTTAAAGCCGTTGAAAAAGGCTGTTGAAGATCATGATCATATATACGGTGTCATTAAAGGAAGCGCTCTGAACGCCGGCGGCAAAACGAACGGGTTCACCGTTCCGAATCCGAATGCACAAGGAGAAGTGATCGCAGAGGCGATGGAGCGGGCAGGGATTGATCCAAGAGCAATCAGCTATCTGGAAGCCCACGGCACCGGCACTTCCTTGGGAGATCCGATTGAAATCGCAGGGTTAACCAAGGCTTTCCGACGCTATACGGATGCAAAGCAATTTTGTTCCATCGGTTCTGTTAAATCCAATATCGGACACCTGGAAAGTGCGGCGGGCATTGCTGCGGTCACCAAAATTCTTCTTCAGATGAAACACGGATATCTGGTGCCGTCGCTGCATTCAGAGCAGCTGAACCCGGAAATTGATTTTGAAACTTCTCCTTTTATCGTGCAGCAGAAAACGGCGGAATGGAGACGGCCGGTCATAGAATCTGAAGGAGTAACACGGGAATATCCGAGAATCGCGGGTACATCTTCTTTCGGAGCGGGCGGTGCAAATGCCCACTTGCTGATAGAAGAGTATGAACCGGCTGAAATGAGTTCGAAAGACACCGGCCGTCCGGCGCTTTTTGTTTTATCGGCAAAAGATAAAGACCGTTTGCGCGAGCGGGCTCTGTTGCTGTCGGATGCCGCCGGAAACGGAACAATTACAGATGCGAACCTGCTTGACGCGGCATTTACCCTTCAAGTCGGCAGGGTCCCGATGGAAGAACGGCTGGCGATGACAGCGGACTCTGTTTCTGAATTGGAACAGAAGCTGACTGCTTTTCTGAATCATGCTGGTTCTGTAAGCGGGGTGTTTACAGGCCGGGGTGATAGTGCTGTCACGGAGACGGAAGGCACAGTCAGTGATTGGATGGAAAAACGTCAATTTGACAGTCTTTTGAATGCCTGGGTTCACGGGACGCCCGTCGATTGGCCATCTTTATATAAAGGGGCGCTGCCGCATCGTATCAGTCTGCCGTCTTATCCATTTGCAAAAGAAAGCTACTGGATGAAGCGGGAAGAACCAAAAACAGGAACAACTGAATATGTGCATCCTTTCCTGCATGAAAATACGTCAACCTTGGCGGTGCAAAGCTATCATACTTCTTTTACAGGCCGGGAACACGTTTTCCACGATGTGAGAGGGGAGCGGGTTCTGTCGGCAGCCGTTTATTTTGAAATGGCGCTTGCGGCTTATCATCATGCGGCAGACAGCTCTGAAGAAAAAGAGATATGGATCCGAACGGCGGCATGGACTAACCCGATTACCGGCGGACATCACGGTGCGGGCGTCAATCTCTCCCTTCTGTCTGAAGACGAGGAAGGCATCCATTATGAAATATACAGTGACGAAGAGAAGCTGCATCATTATGGAATCATCGGACAAGGGAACATACAGCCATCCCGCGTGCTGGATATTGCCTCCTTACAAAAAGACTGCCGCCCGCTGTCATTCGATTATGAAACACCAGGCACGTCAGGTGTAACGATCAGTAAGGAGTTCCGCACCGTTGAAAAGCTTTATGCGGGAGAAAATGCGGTTTGGGCGAAGCTTGCTCTTATAGATGAAAGCGGCCGTAATCCGGGATATCATATACCGCCGGAATTTCTGGACGCAGCTTTTCATGTCCTGGCAAAAACGGAGCCGTCAGTCCATATCGTGCCTGAAGCGGTTGAAGAACTGCGCGTCATGCGTCCGTGCTCATCCGGCATGTGGATGTATATTAATAAAAAGAATCAAACCGGCTGTGACATTCAATTTTGTGACGAAACCGGCATTGTCTGCGCAGAAATCAAAGGGATAAGAATGAGACAGCCGTCTCAGCAGGATCACGGACAAGAGGAACAATCCGAGATGATGATATTTGAAGAAATGTGGACGCAGCAGCCTCTGAAGAAATCCATTCATGAAGAGCTGAAAACGGTCATCTGTTTTCTTACGGGAGAAGCTGCCAGAAAGCATGCTTATCAGTCTTTACAATCCCTTTATCCGGGAGCCGGCGTGTTTTTTATTTCACAGGGTGAGGAAACTCAAAAGCTTTCAAACACGCATTATCAAATTAAAATTACTGACGGACAAGCATATCAAGAAACGTTTCGGCATATTGATACGGCTGCAGGCAAAGCGGATGCCGTTTTATATGGATGGCCGCTTGAAGATGAAAAGGCCGTGAAAGACTATTCCATTCTGTATCATGTGATCCGCGCAGCTGCTTCTTTGCGTTCTAAACCGAGGCGAATCCTTCTTTCCGCTCAGTGCGGGATCGATACCGATATCAGTTACGCCGAGTCATGGATCGGGCTGGAACGGTCGCTGAAACTGATTTTGCCGGAGACGGATACGGCCGCGGTTTATTTTGGACAAAAAGGACCGTTAGAAAAACTGATTCATAACGTATGTGAAGAACTTCACAGCGAGTCGTTCCGCAGTGTCATGTACAGTGGGGAAATCCGTCACGTCATGGAAATGAAGCAGACGGATATTGCCTCTGTTGAGAAGCGTGTGATAAAAAGCGGGAAAACGTACTTGATTACCGGCGGATGCGGGGGTTTAGGCTTGTTATTTGCCGGATATTTTGCTGAAAAAGGACCGGTTACGCTCATTTTGACGGGGAGATCAGCGGCAGGCGGCCCGGTGCTGAACAAGATAAAGAGATTGGAAGAATCAGGCGCCAAGGTGTTTTACGTGCAGGCGGATGCCGCAGATCAGGCTCAGATGGAGAAAGGTTTGCAAGAAGCGAAAGAGAAAGGATGCGGGCCGATTCACGGTGTCATTCACGCTGCAGGTCTTCAAGGCACTGAAAGCATTCTGGAGAAAGATCTGCAAACCTTTCAGCAAGTCTTATCGCCAAAAGCGGACGGCACCGCGGTGTTAGATCAGGTTCTGTCACGGGAGCCGCTTGACTTCTTCTGTTGTTTCTCTTCTTCTTCAGCGATTTTAGGAGACTTCGGTTCTTGTGACTACGCGATGGGGAACCGCTTCCAAATGGCTTTTGTCCGTCATCGGGATAAACTTGTGAGCCTCGGACTCAGAAGCGGCAAGTCACTTGCAATCAATTGGCCGCTTTGGAAAGAAGGGGGGATGCATGTCGGCACGGCGGAAAGCACCGATATGTACTTAAAATCAAGCGGACAGCGTTATTTATACACAGAGGAAGGACTCGACGCTTTTGAAACATTGTTAGTCCAGCCGTCCAGCCAGTATCTCGTCCTGGCCGGTTTTCCGTCGAGGGCCAAACGCTTCCTGCAGATAGACCAAGGCGAACGGCCGATTTCGGGTTCTGTAAACAGGAACGTCCCGTTTTCAGGAAGGCGGAGTGAAATGAAAGGCTTTACACTGGAAGAATGCGTAAGCTGGGATGTGAAAGAATTGGCGGCGAGGCTTTTGAAAATAGACAAGAACAGACTGACGGACGCTGACAATCTGGCTGATTTCGGCTTTGATTCTATCAGTTTGGCGGAATTCGCCTCTTCTTTGTCCGCTCATTACGGAATTGAAGTGACACCGGCCCTGTTTTTCGGACATTCCACACTGGAGAAGGTCGTCCGCTATTTTCTGACGGAACACAAGTCCGTCATGGAGCATGTCTATGAAGAAAAGAAACCTGAATCCGCAGATCAATCTGTCTTTGAAAAGACAGGAACGGAAAAGCGAAAGAAGCAGAGGGGAAGAAATAAGCTGAACGCCGGAACCGAGGGCAGTCAGGCAGCTGATTCCATTGCCATTATCGGCATGAGCGGCCGATTTCCTCAGGCGCGCACGGCGGACGAGCTGTGGGACATTCTGTTTCAGGAAAAGGATGTTGTCGCACCGGTCGCAAAAAAAGGCTTCACAAGTTCAAAATGGAAACTCGGCGCTGTACCGGGGGCGGACGAATTCGACCCTTTATTTTTTGAAATATCGCCGAGGGAAGCTGAAACGATGGATCCGAAACAGCGGCTGCTTCTTCAGGAAACGTGGAGGGCCCTTGAGGACGCCGGCTACGGCGCCAGTCACATCAGGCAGCAGACGATCGGTATGTTTGTGGGGGCGGAAGAAGGAGATTATCACCTTTTAACACGGGACAAAGGCAATGTCACGTCTCATCATAACGGTATTTTGGCGGCGCGGCTGGCTTATCACTTGAATTTATCAGGTCCTGTGATGGCGATAAATACAGCATGTTCTTCGGGACTCGTTTCTGTCCATCAGGCGGTATTAAGCCTGCAGAATAAAGAGTGCACAACAGCTGTTGCGGCCGGGGTGAATATCATGAATACCCCGGACTTTTTTGAAACGATAGATAAAGCCGGAATGCTGTCGGAAAACGGGAAATGCTTCGCGTTTGATAAAAGGGCTGACGGCATGGTTCCGGGGGAAGCGGCCGCGGCGGTTGTTCTGAAGCCGCTGAGAGAGGCGGAAGCGGATGGTGATCCGATTTACGGGGTGATTCGGGCGAGCGGCATCAATTATGATGGGAAAACAAACGGAATTACCGCTCCGAGCGGCGTCGCGCAGACCCGGCTGCTTACTTCCGTTTATGACCGGGGGCGTATCAACCCTGAAGATATCGAATATATCGTCACACACGGCACAGGTACAAAACTCGGTGATCCGGTGGAAATTAACGCGCTTTATGACGCATTTTCTGCCTATACAAACGAAGAAGCATTTTGCGCGCTCACATCAATTAAAACCAATATCGGCCACACGTTTGCCGCATCAGGCATTGTCAGTTTGATCAGTCTTTTACAGGCGTTCTCCCGTGAAATGATTCCCGCCAGTCTGCATTGCAGCGGGGAAAACCGCTATATCAACTGGGAGAAGAGTCCTTTTTATGTGAATAAAACGGGTAAACCGTGGCCTTCTCTGCCGGGTAAAAACCGAATGGGGGCAGTCAGCGCATTCGGGATGAGCGGAACAAACGCCCATGTCGTTATGGAAAGCTATAAGCGCAGCGCTTCACCTCATCGTGATGCCCCTGCATATTTACTGACTTTGTCTGCAAAAACAGAGGAGGCTCTTCACGAAAAAATCGAAGATATGATCACTTGGGCGGAAAATGGCGGACTGAAAGAAAATGATCTGGCCCAGCTCAGCTATACGTTGTTAAAAGGACGGCATCACTTTAACCATCGCGCCGCCATCGTAGTGCAAGATGCTGATGACGCAGTGTATGTATGGAAGCAGGCAAAGCTTAATGAACATCATCCTTATGTGTTTTCGGGAAAAGTACCGCAGCACTTTGCAGGCCGTCAGCATATTCAGGAGCACATAATAGAAGTGCTCGGCAAGTGCAGCGCCTCATATTCTGACCATAGAAAGTATCAGGAGCTGTTATGCGTGCTGGCAGATTTTTATTGTCAAGGTTATGAAATCGAAGGGGACTTGCTTTATGGCGGACCTTTGCCGCGAATCGGCAATCTGCCGGGCTACCCGTTTGCCAGACAGACGTATTGGGCATCCGATCGTCTTCAGAGAGAGCTTGAAAGCCGGAATTCAGCTGAACGTGAAAAGCTTCACCCGCTGCTCCATGCGAATACATCGACCTTTACCGCCCAGCGTTTTACTTCTGTTTTTTCTGGGCAGGAACCGTTTTTTGCCGATCATATCGTCAATGGAAAACCGGTGCTTCCGGGCGCGGCTGCTTTAGAAATGGCCCGGGCCGCCGTTACACTTGCCGCTGAAGATTTGCCCGGCGGGAAAACGGGTGTCCGGCTTAAACAGATCGTTTGGCTCCGGCCGGTGACGGCGCTTTCTGAAGGAGTGACGCTTCATGTAAGACTTCAGCCGGAAGAAAACGGAGACATCGCTTTTAAAGCGTATGCCGAAGGAGAAGAGCCGCTTGTCTTTTTCCAGGGAAAGGCCGTGCTCGAAGAGACGGAGCGTGCTCCTGTTCTCGATGTGGAAGCGGTTCAGGCGCGCTGCAGCGGCCGGCGTATGTCAAAGGCTGAGTGCTATGAAGCGTTCGACAGCCTCGGCATCACCTACGGACCGTCTCATCAGGCGCTTGACGCCGTCTATGCCGGAAGCGGAGAAGTGCTCGCAAAGCTCACTCTTCCGCCGTCCGCCCGCGAGGAAAAGGAGCCGTTCATCCTGCATCCAAGCATGCTGGACGCCGCTCTTCAGGCTTCTATCGGCCTCGTGCTCTCAGACGGTTCCGCGTCCGGACGGCCGTTTCTGCCGTTTGCCCTCCAGGATATGCAGGTGTTTTCTGCGTGCCGGGAGACGATGTGGGCGGTGCTTTCCTCAGCGGACGGCGCCTATCATATTGAGCTGTGTGATGAAAACGGTGCGGTATGTGTCCGATTGACGGGGCTCACCGCCCGTTTTCTGGAAGAGGAAACGGAGGGAAAACCGCTCTTGCTTCAGCCAAAGTGGCAGGAATCACCGCCGAATGAAGGCGGCGGACAAGAAGAGTCTTTCAGATACGTGACGCTGTATGGCGGAATGAATGCTGAGGACATAAGCGGCGCCGTATGTGCGGCTGAC